>NZ_HG942061.1 GCF_000612665.1 Neobacillus dielmonensis | reverse complement strand
GTCTCCCGAGACCTCTACATCCCGCAGGAGTCTTCGTGCCTTCCGCTCCAATCAACAGGGTGCAATCTATAGTTTTGGGCTCCAAATGCAAATTTTAAAAAAAACCAAAAAAACCGTCTTTTCTTGTAAAATGAAAGGTGCCACACCAACATTTCAGAAATAATTGGGACAGCCCTCTTTTTATATTTTTTGGGTGGTTCGATTTGGCCTGTTGATTTGCGCTCCAGGCGCTTCGCTTTCCGCGGGGAGGTTCCGGGAGCCTCCTCGGCGCTTGCGCCTGCGGGGTCTCCCGAGACCTCTACATCCCGCAGGAGTCTTCGCGCCTTCCGCTCCAATCAACAGGGTGCAATCATAAGTTTTGGGATCCAAATAACCAAATTTTTAAAAAAGCCACAAAAGAAATCGTCTTATCCTTTCTTGTAAAATGAAAGGTACCACACCAACATTTCAGAAAGGACGATTTTTATGAGCAAGCAAATGACTACTACAGAAAGTTATAACACCCAAATGACATTTCTTCCGACCGGAACAGCTATTCCAAAAACGGACAAAGACGCAACCTATATGAGAATGAAGGAATATCATATGAAAATGGCCAACTTAAGTCAGGGTATAATGTGCAAATGGGGACTGAAAATCAATTTATCTTGTTTTACTCCATCCATCAACGGCCTACAGACACACGTTGTATGATCCCGCATTAGAGAAATTGGGCGGCTACTTCGTTACCGATGCCCCAAACAGTTATAGCTGATGCGGGTTACGGAAGTGAAGAAAATTATGTTTATACGGTTGGTGACGAGAAGGAACAACGATTTGATTTTCTCATTCCATATGGAACCTACTTGCATAACGAACGAGGAAATACAAAAAAGATTCAACGTTCCGCAGATTTTCTCTGCAGGGCCTCGACAAAGTACACGACGAGTTCGGAATGGCTATGGCCCATAACAGCCTGAAAGTAGCAGGCATTCCCCAGCTACTTTCAGGAAATAATCCTAATAACATAAAAGAAGGTGGAGAAAAACGACTCCACCTTCTTTATTTTAGGGACTTATGGGACAGCCCCGAATAGGACGGTTATTTTTTCTTCTTTAGCAAAAAATAGACACCAACAACAATGATAAGCGCGGGCCAAAACTTCCAAATAAAACTGATGCTGCTTTGCAGCACCCCGAAATAACCCATGATTTTGTCGTTAAACAATAAAAGAATGGAAAATAGCAAGAAGACAACAGCCTGAAACAAGCCGGAATTTGTTTTTAAAAACCGTAGAAAAAGTCCTATAGAAATCAGCAAAATCAGCATTCCACTCGTATTATTGGGCCAAAATGAAGCATGTCCGGCAAGGTGGAAATGCAGACCGAAACCCGTCAATATGACACCAGGTAAAATGGCTTCATATTCTTTCGCAGAATAGCCCTGACCTAAAAAGGCGATTCCGACAATCATTAATAAGGTCGGCCAAGATAAAAATTGTGGGAATATAGTAATTCCAGTTTGTTGCAAGAAAAAATAGCCGCCAAATCCGATTAGAATGATTCCAGGGAATATCCGTTGATTTTTCATAACAAACACACCACTTCCAGTAAGGTTCACTTGAATATCTTCTAGTTTTTTGGTACTGTACATAAGGAAGTATAAAAGAAAACATAGACTTTTGGACTGATTAGCAGGACTCACAACGAGCCCCTAATGCTTTTAATTGCTAATCTATCTTACCATATAGTTTCGCTTTATGTTCACATTTTTCGGGCATTTACCGAAAATGTGAGTGATATAATGTTTCTAGCTAATACTGCAATAATTTTGGGGGTGCCTTTTTAAAATGCATATTGTCGTAATTGGTCTTAACTATAAAACTGCCCCTGTAGAAATTCGTGAGCAGTTGACATTTAATGAAGCAGATCTTGGGGAGGCTGTTAAGCGCCTGAACAGCAAGAAAAGCATTCTTGAAAATGTCATCTTATCAACCTGTAACCGGACTGAAATTTATGCAGTAGTCGACCAGCTTCATACGGGCCGCTACTATATTAAAGAGTTCCTTTCCGAATGGTTTGGAATCGAGCAAAAAGAATTCTCACCGTTTCTTTTCATCTATGAAGATGATGGGGCGATTGAACATTTGTTTTCTGTTACATGTGGACTTAATTCCATGGTGCTCGGAGAGACACAAATTTTAGGACAGGTTCGTACCAGCTTTTTACTAGCCCAAGAACAAGCAGCAACCGGAACGGTATTTAACCATCTATTCAAACAAGCCATTACACTAGCCAAACGCGGCCATTCTGAAACTGAAATCGGCGCGAATGCTGTTTCTGTCAGCTATGCTGCAGTCGAATTGGCCAAGAAAATTTTCGGTTCGCTTTCCAATAAACATGTACTGATTTTTGGTGCTGGAAAGATGGGCGAATTGGCGGCACAGAACCTTCATGGGAACGGCGTGGAGCAAGTAACGGTCATTAACCGGACTTACGAGAAAGCAAAGGCTCTAGCTAGCCGATTTAATGGGGATGCCAAAACGATCGATGACCTGAAAAAGGCGCTTGTATCTGCCGATATCTTAATCAGCTCTACTGGTGCAAAGGACTTTGTCATTACAAAAGAAATGATGGCGGAGGTAGAGAAGCAGCGGAAGGGCAAGCCGTTATTTATGGTAGATATTGCGGTTCCCCGCGACTTGGATCCGCAGATTGCTGAGCTCGAAAACATCTTTTTATATGATATCGATGACCTCGAAGGAATCGTCGAGGCCAATCTTCAGGAGCGGAAAAAAGCTGCTGAAAGAATCATGTTGATGATAGAAAAAGAAATTGTTGACTTCAATCATTGGCTTGGTATGCTGGGTGTGATCCCAGTTATTTCTGCGCTAAGGGATAAAGCATTAGCCATCCAGGCGGAAACGATGGTCAGTCTGGAACGGAAGCTTCCACATTTAAGCGAACACGATATCAAGGTGTTAAACAAACACACAAAGAGTATCGTGAACCAAATGCTAAAAGATCCAATCTTACAAGCAAAAGAATTGGCTGCAAGACCGGATGCGGATCAGGCAATGGAATTATTCATGCAAATCTTTAATATTGAAAAACAGGCAAAGGAACAACAATCGAAAGCCGCCGAAATGAAATCAAAACCTGTTCGTGACGTGCAGCCTTCCTTTTTGTCATAAGGGGACAAAGT
Source organism: Neobacillus dielmonensis (assembly GCF_000612665.1). Classification (GTDB taxonomy): domain Bacteria; phylum Bacillota; class Bacilli; order Bacillales; family Cytobacillaceae; genus Neobacillus; species Neobacillus dielmonensis. The sequence goes on along the minus strand of NZ_HG942061.1, from coordinate 15,562 downwards.
GATGTTTACGGTCTTTATGACAAGGATTCATGAATTAACGGTTGTTCTATATGCCATTAGCGTACTGCTGTATTTTTTTGACTTTATTCATCATAACCGGAAGGCAAACCGGATTGCCTTCTGGTTAATTGCATTTGTATGGGTTTTACAAACTGTTTTTTTAATTCTTTATATGATAAAAACAGGAAGGTTCCCCGTTCTGACGATTTTTGAGGGACTTTATTTTTATGCCTGGATATTAATAACATTGTCAATTTTGATAAATCACTTATTGAGAGTCGATTTTATCGTCTTTTTTACCAATATACTGGGCTTTACGGTTATGGCGATTCATATATTTGCTCCAATGCAAGCGGATTCCCATGTCATGGCCAAGCAGCTTGTTTCGGAATTGCTTTTGATTCATATTACGATGGCCATCCTATCCTATGGTGCGTTCTCCTTGTCTTTTGTTTGCTCGGTTCTTTATCTGATCCAATACGACTTGTTAAAACGAAAGAAGTGGGGAAAACGGCTGCTAAGACTGGCTGATTTAGAAAAATTGGAGAGATTGTCCTACATATCTGCGGTCATTGGTGTTCCGCTTCTGCTGCTGGCGCTTATTCTTGGGCTGCAATGGGCGTTTTTAAAACTCCCGGGCATGCCTTGGTATGATATGAAAATCATCGGTTCGTTTATCTTACTGATTGCATACAGCATTTATTTATATTTACGCATCGCGAAAAACTTTTCCGGTAAAAACTTGGCACTCTGGAATGCGGGATCTTTTTTAATCGTTTTAATTAACTTCTTTTTATTTGGTCAATTATCTTCCTTTCATATCTGGTACTCATAACTACTAGGAGGCAATCATGCGAAAAATTATTGTAGGTTCTAGACGAAGCAAGTTGGCATTAACACAAACAAATTGGGTCATTGATCAGCTAAAGAAAATCGACCCTCGCTATGAATTTGAAGTGCAAGAGATTGTCACCAAGGGTGATAAAATCGTTGATGTAACTCTATCAAAGGTCGGCGGCAAAGGATTGTTTGTTAAAGAGATTGAACAAGCAATGGTGAATAAAGAGATTGATATGGCGGTTCATAGCATGAAGGATATGCCGGCTGTATTACCTGAGGGTCTGACTATTGGCTGTATTCCTTTCCGTGAAGACCACCGGGATGCTTTGATTTCCAAGGATCATGTTAAGCTGATGGACTTAAAGCCGGGTGCGATTATTGGTACAAGCAGTCTGCGCCGCAGTGCTCAGATTCTTGCAAAACGGCCAGATTTAGAAATTAAATGGATTCGTGGCAATGTCGATACAAGATTAGCCAAATTAGAGACAGGCGAGTATGATGCAATTATTTTAGCGGCAGCTGGACTGTCCCGTCTTGGCTGGACAAGCGAAGTGGTGACAGAATTTTTGGATGCCGATGTTTGTGTCCCGGCAGTCGGCCAGGGAGCGTTATCGATCGAATGCCGCGAAGATGATCGGGAACTTCTTGACCTGCTTGAAAAATTCACCTGTCAAAAAACTGAAAAGGCTGTTCGTGCTGAGCGTGCATTCCTGCAAAAGATGGAGGGCAGCTGCCAGGTGCCAATCGCCGGATTTGCTCGTGTCGAGGATAATGATGAAGTAGTTTTAAACGTACTGGTTGCTTCTCCAGAGGGCCAGGAGATATTTAAAGAAGAGCTTAGAGGCCAAAATCCAGAGGAACTAGGTGTCCAAGCGGCTGCTTTGCTTACTGAAAAAGGAGCAAAAGACTTGATTGACCGGGTTCTTCGGGAGCTCGAAGGTCGTGAGTAACCCGTTACCATTACTAGATAAAAAAGTTCTTGTCCCTAGGGGCAAAGGTCAAGCTAAGTCCTTTTCACAGCTGGTAAAGGAGTATGGCGGAATTCCCGTGGAAATTCCGCTGATTGCTTTTCGTCCGGTGGAAATGAACAAGCGCCTTCAAGAAGTCTTGCGGGCGCTGGAAACGTTTGATTGGCTGGTCTTTACTAGTAAGGTGACAGTGGATACGTTCTTTTCGTTTATCGATCCGGCTAGGGTAAAGCTTCCTAGGATTGCTGTGATTGGCAAGAAGACGGCTGAGGAATTGGAGAAACTGGGAATTGAAGTAGCGTTTGTTCCGTCAGCATATGTGGCGGAAGCGTTCGTCGAAGAGTTTCTCCCCTTAGTTGGCCAAGGTGAGCGGGTGTTGATTCCAAAAGGGAATCTTGCTCGAGAATACATCGCCGACTCGCTCACTGAAGCAGGCGCTTCTGTAGAGGAAATCATTATTTATGAAAACTATATGCCGGAAGAGAGCCGCGGAAAACTAGTTAAGATGCTTGCCGAGGACCAGCTTGATATTTTGTTGTTTACGAGCCCGTCTACAGTGGACCATTTTATGGCTGTGGTGAAGGAGAATCAGCTTGAGAGCCGGCTTAATGGCAGTATCATTGGGTGTATAGGACCGGTAACGGAGAAAAAGTTGTTGGAGTATCAGCTCCCGGTACATGTTTCGCCAGAGGAATATACGGTGAAAGCCATGGTGGAGAGCACGATTGGTTTTTTGGAGAAACATGAAGGTATACGCAAGTAAGAAATGGTTATCCGCAAGTTAGGTTATGCTATACGCAAATAGAAGTCCGTTATCCGCAAATGAGGAACGGCTATCCGCAAGTTGGAGAGATTTATAGGCAAGTAAAATTTTTGTAGTACATATTTGGAGGTCATTTATCATGGATTTACAATTTAAACGTCATCGCCGGTTACGGACAAGTGCCAATATGCGAGCACTTGTCAGAGAAAATCATTTGAGCGCAGATGATTTCATTTATCCGCTATTCATTTACGAAGGAGAAAACATTCGCAAAGAAGTCTCATCTATGCCAGGCGTCTTCCAGGTTTCACTGGACAACCTGCAAGCAGAAATGGAAGACATCGTTGCGCACGATATTAAATCCGTATTGTTATTCGGTATTCCGAAAACAAAAGACGAATGCGGCACAGGAGCTTACCACGACCATGGAATCGTCCAAGAAGCCACACGGTTTATTAAAGAGCGGTTCCCGGACATCCTGATTGTAGCCGATACCTGCCTGTGTGAATACACAAGCCACGGCCACTGTGGAATGGTCAAAGGGGATAAAATCCTAAACGACGAATCACTTGATTTACTTGTGCAAACAGCTGTCAGCCAAGCAAAAGCTGGGGCCGATATCATTGCACCATCGAACATGATGGACGGCTTCGTAGCGGCGATTCGTAAAGGATTAGATGAAGCTGGCTTCCAAGACACGCCAATCATGTCATATGCCGTAAAATATGCTTCCGCATTCTACGGACCATTCCGTGAAGCAGCAGAAGGCGCACCGCAGTTTGGTGACCGGAAAACCTATCAAATGGACCCTGCTAACCGCATCGAAGCATTCAGAGAAGCAGAATCCGATGTGGCAGAAGGAGCAGACTTCTTAATCGTTAAACCTGGTATGCCATACCTTGACATCGTTCGTGATATGAAAAATACCTTTAACTTACCAATAGTCATTTATAATGTCAGCGGCGAGTACTCGATGATCAAAGCGGCAGCCCAAAACGGCTGGATTGACGAAAAAGCCACCGTTCTAGAAATGCTGGTTGGCATGAAGCGCGCAGGTGCTGATCTAATCGTTACCTACCATGCCAAAGATGCCGTTCGCTGGTTAAGAGAAAACCAATAACCCAATATGGTTGGAAAGAGGGAACAGGATGCGTTCGTATACCAAATCGATTGAAGCATTTAAAGAAGCTAAGACCTTAATGCCTGGTGGAGTGAACAGCCCGGTCCGAGCCTTTAAGTCGGTTAACATGAATCCGATTTTTATGGAAAGAGGTAAAGGTTCAAAAATCTATGATATTGATGCTAATGAATACATTGACTATGTGCTGTCCTGGGGACCTTTAATCCTTGGCCATGCCAACGACCAAGTTGTCGAAGCATTGAAAAAAACTGCCGAGCTTGGCACCAGTTTTGGCGCGCCAACTCTGCTAGAAAATCAATTAGCCCAGCTCGTTAAAGAACGGGTGCCGTCTATTGAAATCATTCGGATGGTCAACTCTGGCACAGAAGCAACTATGAGTGCGCTCCGTCTTGCACGGGGTTATACCAGCCGCAATAAGATATTAAAATTTGAAGGCTCATACCATGGCCATGGTGACTCCTTATTAATTAAAGCCGGTTCTGGCGTGGCCACACTCGGTCTTCCTGACAGCCCTGGAGTGCCAGAAAGCATTGCCAAAAATACAATTACAGTTGCGTACAATGATATAGAAGGCGTTAAAGTCGCTTTTGAAAAATATGGTGATGACATCGCTTGTATTATCGTGGAACCTGTAGCAGGCAACATGGGTCTAGTTCCGCCGCTTCCAGGCTTCTTAGAAGGTTTGCGTGAGATTACTACTCAATACGGGGCATTGCTTATTTTTGATGAAGTCATGACTGGCTTCCGTGTTGGCTACAACTGTGCCCAGGGTTATTTTAATATCACACCAGACTTAACATGCTTAGGAAAAGTAATTGGCGGAGGACTACCAGTCGGAGCTTACGGTGGTAAAGCCGAGATCATGGAAAAAATCGCGCCAAGCGGTCCGATTTATCAAGCTGGCACTTTGTCCGGAAATCCATTGGCGATGACTGCCGGATATGAAACCTTAAGTCAGTTAACCCCTGAGCATTATCAGGAGTTTATCCGGAAAGCAGATATGCTGGAAAAAGGCTTTACAGCCGCAGCAGAAAAGTATGATGTTCCGATTACGTTTAATCGTTCCGGTTCGATGATTGGTTTCTTTTTTACTGCCGAAGAGGTCATTAACTATGAAACGGCCAAAACGTCTAATCTTGATTATTTTGCTAATTATTATACTGAAATGGCAGACCAAGGCGTATTTTTACCGCCATCCCAATTTGAAGGATTGTTCTTGTCAACCGAACACTCTGATGAGGATATTGCCAAAACCATTCAAGCAGCAGAAGTTGCTTTTTCCAAGCTTAAATAATAGGAGCACCCGTCTTTATGCGACGGGTGTTTTTTATTTCCGCAGTTCTATAAGACAAAAGTGATCGAGAATATGGAGGAAATGTCTGATAGGCCCAGCCTTTTAGCCCGAACCCAACCACATCTAGAAAGCCAGAAAACTGTCTTTACCAAAACTTATCCTAGAAATCCCGTAATTTTTCCACACAATCGGGCTTTTTTATCATAAATAAAAATATCCGCTCATAAAGTGTAAGTGACATAGTGATTTTGCGTGAAGGAAACGAAAGGAGGAGTCGCTTTGTCCCAGGAGAATCAATCGTACCTTAGGTTTTCCGTGGAGGAATCGTTGTGGTTTAGAAAAGGACAGGAAGTCGATGAGCTTATTTCCATTTCCCTAGACCCAGACATTACCATCCAGGAAAATGATCAGTACGTGACTATACGGGGATCGCTAGAACTCTCTGGCGAATATAAAAACGTGAAGGACAGCAGCAGTGAGGCACAGGAACATCCATCCCAAAAATTTGTGGAACGAGTGGCAGAACAAGAAGAGGGGATATGTGAGTTTTCACATCGGTTCCCGGTAGACATTACGATTCCAAATAACCGCATCCAAAGTGTTTATGATATTGATGTGTTAGTGGAATCGTTTGATTATTCGCTGCCTGAGCGGAGCTGCTTAAAGCTTTCAGCGGAATTGACGATTAGCGGGCTCTATGACACGGAAACACAGCAGGAACAGGAGCCGGAATTTGAGGTCGTACACCGAACGGAGGCATCCGATGAGGAAGAGGAAATAGAAATCGATGAGCCAGCCGCTCAGAGCCCATATGAGCACGATGTATTATTTGAAATTGAGGCAAGAAAGCAGCAGGAAGAAGAGCCAAAAATAGAGGCATTTCCTAAATTGCCGACGTTTAACTACCAACCGGAGCAAATGGAAGAAAGTGAAGACCACCAGCCTGCGTGGCAATTTCAAGAATACAACCCTGAGCCAGTCGAGCCTGCCTTGAATTTACAAGAAGCCAGAAGTGAACAACATAAAGTGGAAGTCAACGTTGAGGTAGAAACCGCTGAAGAAGTGGTGCCTGAGGTCTTGGTAGAGGTAGAAGAAGTCTTAGAACACGAAGAAAGTTCCTCTTCGGAAGGAGCTCCTAAGAAAAAAGTAAAAGCTGGCAAAAAGAAGAAAGCGATGAAACTGACCGAATTCCTTGCCCGCAAGGATGAAGGTCCTCAAACAGCAAGACTGCGCGTATGCATTGTCCAAAAAGGCGACACGATTGAATCGCTTGCTGAAAGATACGATGTTTCCGTGCATAATTTCATGCGTGAGAACCAGCTTGAGATCAACCAGGATGTCCATGAAGGCCAAGTGTTATATATACCGGCTGCCTTAGCTAAAAAGTAAATGGTGTAACGATATTGAGCGGGTCGGGTTGTGGCCTGCTCAGTCTCTTTTTTCAGACCAAACTACCTGCTATTTAAAGGAAGAGAGTTGAGTTTCATGAGTGAATCCAACCGGTTGGAGCGGATCACTCCAATCTTGCAGTATTATCAAATAGAGCCGTACTTTGTCGAAGAGTATGGCAGTATCCAAAAGGTTTATTCCAACAAGGGAACGTTTGCCTTGAAAAAAATATCTCCGTCCACCGGTACCGACTTCATTCGCCATGTCCATTATCTTTACCAAAAAGGCTACAACCGAATTGTTCCCATTTATCCGACCATGGATGGCCGATACGCGGTGTTGCATGATAACGATCTATATTATTTAATGCCCTGGATGGCCAATGACTTTTCCGAAAACCGCCAGTCCCAAACAACCCAGCTGTTTCGTGAACTGGCTAGGCTCCACACACTGTCTGCCAAGGAAGTTACGATTAGCAAAGAAGAGCGGACGGAGCATTACGAAAAGACGATTCAGCAGCTCGATAAACACCAAGAATTCCTCGATGGATTTATTGATGTTTGTGAAAAAAAGACCTACATGTCTCCATTCGAATTGCTCTATTGCTTGTACTACAACGAAATCAGCCAGGCGTTGCGGTTTTCTAAGTCAAAGTTTGAAGAATGGTATGAGCAAACAAAAGATAATGAAAAGGCGCGGATGGTCGTTGTTCACGGAAAGCTGTCTCATGACCATTTTCTCTATGATGACCGCGGTTATGGATTTTTCATCAATTTTGAAAATGCCCGCTATGGGTCGCCCATCCATGATTTGCTGCCGTACATGTCACGAGCGCTTAACACGAGCCCCAAGCGCAATGATGAAGTGATCGACTGGGTCCATCATTATTATAAATATTTTCCTTTTAAGTCTGATGAAAAACTATTATTTTACAGCTATTTGGCCTACCCGATTCCCATCCTACAAGCCGCGGAAAAGTTTTACCGCAAGCAGCGCCCGAAAAATGAGCTGAAGTTTGTCCGCCAGCTGCAGCACCGTTATTGGCAGTTGAAAAATACGGAGTATGTGGTGATGCGGATGAGTGAGATTGATGCTCAGCAGCAGGCAGCAGCCCAGCAAGCAAAAGAAGGAGCCCAACAGCAGCAAAGTTAGTTTGCGCCGATGGGCTCCTATAACACTTCAAAATAGATGGAAATGGCAATTCCAATAAATAGCGATAATAAGATGATATCAAAAACGGTTGGCAGAAAAATCGTCCTTAAAAATTGAAAAATAATGAATGGCAAAATGAGTTGCCCGCTAATCCTGCGAAATGTTTTAAACCAGGGACGGTATTTGTATTTCTGGAAGTTCCTCAATGAATAACCTCCCCTCAAGCCCATTTACCATATATATATTCAGACAATCGTGTGAATTCTCCACTATTATTAAAAATACTCCCTTTACAAAGCAGACAAACCATGGTTTGATAAAAATTGAAATCATTTACAAGTGCCTATATTACTAAATTAAAGGGAGTACCTACATGTATTGGTTTATTCTGCTATTTCCAATTCTCATTTATCCTTGGGGGTTTGACCCGTACTACACAGATCCCAAAACAAATTACCTATATTTATTTGTTTTTGGTTCATGGCTGTATATTTTATTTAAACGAAAGTTTCGCACCCTTTTCCCTACGAAGAAATATAACTTAACAGTTTATACTTTATTTGTTTTTATTTGTTTAATTGAGGTATCTACGGCATTTTCAAAATACCAGCATACTGCGATTTATGGATTAATAACACGCAAGGAAGGTCTAATTACATTTTTTTCTTATTGTAGTATCTTTCTATTTTCATATCGACTCTTGGGAAAAACAAGATGGAATAAAACCATATCAGGATTGGCAATTATGTCGTTAGTAGTATCGATTTATGGAATCTTGCAGCATTATCAACTGGACTTTCTGCCAAGAAACAGTATGATGAGAAATTATACTGGTACTTATGCGTTCTTTGATAACCCGAATTTTTTTGGTTCCTATTCGGTTCTAGTCTTTTTGTCAGCTATAACTTGCTACATTACAGCTGAGACTAGAAAAACTATGTTTCTTTATTATACCGTAATATGTTTTGTGTTTGTAGCTCTTATATTCTCCAATACTAGAAGTGCATACCTTGGTGTTTTCTGTGGTTTATTATTTCTTACTTTTTTTGCCGTAATTAAGATAAAATTTTTATGGAAAAAATGGGCGACGATATTGATTACACTTGTATTATTACTTTTATTCATTAATATGAGCGAAAATGGTAGATATAACGAACGAATTAAATCATTAGTCTCAGATTCCTTTAATGTGGTTTCTCAGCATAGTACCGGTCGTGAAGGCTCTTCACGATATTTTATCTGGGAAAAATCTTTGCCTCTGATTCCAGAATATTTTTGGATTGGTTCGGGTCCTGATACTTTTTTGTTTATCTTTCCTGCTACTGAAGAGGAGCTGATGACCTACCTGAGTGGACAAAGGGTGGACAAAGCCCATAATGAATATTTACAAATGGCAGTTACACTTGGGGTACCGGCGTTATTAACATATCTATTCTTTATATTTTTAATATTAAGGAAGGCCTTCCGGGCCGTTCGAATGTCAAGTGGAAATGAAATGCTGTTTTTGTACGGGCTAATTTCTATTGTCATTGGTTATTTAGTTCAGGCGTTCTTTAATATTAGCACCGTTCCGGTAGCCCCGCTGTATTGGGCCATTCTCGGTATAACACTCGCCAAGTCTGAGCAGCTATTAAAACATGTGGCACTGCAAAAATCAAAGTTATTAGATAGGGGAAAAGACCAAATTGCGTGATAGCCGTAACATTTTATTAGGTCTAACATAGTATGGAAATTAAAAAAATTGGTCATGATGATTGACGTAACCGCCCTTTTTTGGGTAGTATAACAATATAAATTTAAAAACCAAAAGCAAAGACTGGGAAGAGTACGATACCATCCCGCTTCAAGAGAGGGAAATCACTAGCTGTAAGATTTCCTAAGCGGAATATCGGAAGGTCGCCCGTGAGCTTCTTCTGTGAAGGTAAGTAGCAGAAGACGGAGGAAACCCGTTATTCGATGAAGCGCCAATCAATCTTGTTTGATTGGAAAAAAGGTGGTACCGCGAAGCAACTCCATTCGTCCTTTTAACGACGAATGGGGTTTTTTGTTTTGGATTATAAGAAGGAGGAAATATAGATGGAAACAAAAGAAGTAACAATGTCCACCAAGTATGAGCCCCAGTCCATTGAAAAAGGGCGTTATGACTGGTGGGTAAAGGGCAAATTTTTTGAAGCCAAGGATGATGAGAGCAAACAGCCATACACAATCGTTATTCCGCCGCCGAACGTAACAGGTAAATTGCACTTGGGCCATGCGTGGGATACAACCCTGCAAGATATTATTACCCGGATGAAGCGGATGCAGGGCTATGATGTTTTATGGCTGCCAGGCATGGACCATGCTGGAATTGCCACTCAGGCAAAAGTCGAGCAAAAGCTGCGCAGTGAAGGCAAAAGCCGCTATGATTTAGGCCGCGAAAAATTCGTTGAGGAAACCTGGAGGTGGAAAGAGGAATATGCTTCCCATATCCGCCAGCAATGGGCTAAACTTGGGCTTGGCCTCGACTACTCAAGAGAGCGATTCACTTTGGATGAAGGTTTATCGAAAGCCGTTCGTGAAGTGTTTGTCAAGCTCTATAATAAAGGGCTAATTTATCGCGGAGAATATATTATTAACTGGGATCCATCAACAAAAACAGCTCTTTCCGATATCGAAGTTATTTATAAAGATATCCAAGGTGCCTTCTATCATATGAATTATCCGTTGGCAGATGGCTCGGGTTCCATTGAGGTAGCCACAACCCGTCCGGAAACGATGTTGGGCGATTCAGCTGTTGCAGTCCATCCAGAAGATGAGCGTTACAAGCATTTAATCGGTAAAACGGTCATTCTACCAATCGTCGGCCGAGAAATTCCAATTGTTGCGGATGACTATGTCGATATGGAATTTGGTTCAGGAGCTGTAAAAATTACTCCAGCACATGACCCGAACGACTTTGAACTCGGCAACCGCCACAATTTAGAGCGAATTCTCGTTATGAACGAGGATGGAATCATGAATGAAAAAGCCGGCAAATACCAAGGCTTAGACCGGTTCGAATGCCGTAAGCAAATTGTCAAAGACCTGCAGGAGCTAGGCGTTCTGTTTAAAATTGAAGACCACATGCATTCTGTTGGCCACTCTGAGCGCAGCGGTGCAGTCGTAGAGCCTTATCTATCGACTCAATGGTTTGTAAAAATGCAGCCACTTGCCGATGCAGCCGTGGAATTGCAAAAGCAAGAGGACAAGGTGAACTTTGTTCCAGACCGTTTTGAAAAAACCTACCTGCACTGGATGGAGAATATCCGCGACTGGTGTATTTCCCGCCAATTATGGTGGGGACACAGGATCCCGGCTTGGTACCACAAGGAAACTGGTGAAGTTTATGTAGGACATGAAGCACCGGCAGATGAGGAGAATTGGGAACAGGATAAGGATGTACTAGATACATGGTTCAGTTCTGCTCTATGGCCGTTCTCAACCTTGGGATGGCCGGATACAGATGCAGCTGATTTCAAACGCCATTTCCCAACTGACGCGCTCGTAACGGGCTATGATATCATCTTCTTCTGGGTATCACGGATGATTTTCCAAAGCGTTGAATTTACGGGTACTCGTCCATTTAAAGATGTCCTCATCCATGGTCTCGTACGCGACGAGCAAGGCCGAAAAATGAGTAAATCATTAGGCAACGGTGTGGATCCAATGGATGTTATCGATCAATATGGTGCCGATGCCTTAAGATATTTCTTATCCACTGGTTCTTCACCAGGTCAGGATTTACGTTATAGCACGGAAAAAGTAGAAGCAACCTGGAACTTTGCCAATAAAATTTGGAACGCTTCCCGGTTCGCGTTAATGAATATGAATGGCTTGAAATTCGAAGAGATTGATTTCAGCGGTGAAAAATCCGTTGCAGACAAGTGGATTTTAACCCGATTAAATGAAACAATTGATCATGTGACGAAGCTATCAGAACGTTATGAGTTTGGTGAAGTCGGCCGGGCGTTATATAACTTTATCTGGGATGACTTCTGTGACTGGTACATCGAAATGTCGAAGCTGCCACTATATGGCGAAGATGAAGCAGCTAAGAAAACGACTCGTTCAATTTTAGCTTATGTTCTAGACCAAACCATGCGTCTTCTGCATCCATTTATGCCATTTATCACTGAAGAAATTTGGCAAAACCTGCCGCATGAAGGGGAATCGATCACGATTGCCAAATGGCCAGAAGTGAAACCTGAACTTTCCGATGACCAAGCAGCCCAAGAGATGAAGCTGTTAGTCGAAATGATTCGTTCTGTACGGAATATCCGTGCTGAAGTGAACACACCATTAAGCAAGAAAATCAAAATGCTTGTAAAAGCGAAAGATGAAAATATCCTTAAAGCTCTTGAAACGAACCGCAGCTATATCGAACGCTTCTGTAATCCAGAAGAACTAATAATGGGAACAGAAATCGAAGTACCAGAAAAAGCAATGACTGCCGTGATCACCGGATTGGAAATCATCTTACCGCTTGAAGGCTTGATTAACATTGATGAAGAAATTGCCCGTCTTGAAAAAGAAGTAGAAAAATTAACTAAAGAAGTCGACCGGGTACAAAAGAAATTAAGCAATGAAGGCTTTATTAAAAAAGCACCGGAAGCAGTTGTCGAGGAAGAACGGGCAAAAGAAAAAGACTATCTGGAAAAGAGAAGTATTGTAGAACAACGGATTAAAGAATTAAGAGGATAAATAGAAAGTGGAGACGAATCCGAATGGGTTCGTCTACCTTTATTTTAGGACAAACAGGGGTGTCATACATGTTTACTACCTATCAAGAAGCCTTAAATTGGATTCACGCAAGATTAAAATTAGGAATAAAGCCTGGGCTCAAGCGAATGGAATGGATGATGGAGCGGCTAGACAATCCGCAAACCAAAATGAAGACAGTTCACATTGGCGGTACCAATGGAAAAGGTTCAACAGTTACCTTCCTGCGGTCGATTCTTCAAGCAGGCGGCTATTCAGTTGGAACGTTCACTTCTCCATATATTGAACAATTTAATGAGCGGATTAGTGTCAATGGAAAGCCGATTAGTGACCAAGAAATTCTCGACTTGACGAATATCATTCGCCCTTTGGCGGATGAACTAGAAAATACTGAGCTGGGTGGACCAACAGAATTTGAAGTCATTACCGCGATGTCTTTTTATTTTTTTGCCCATATCCAACAAACAGACATCGTCTTGTATGAAGTGGGTTTAGGGGGACGGTTTGATTCGACCAATATCATTAACCCGCTTGTCTCAATTATTACCAATATTGGGTTGGACCACGTGAAGATTCTCGGAGATACCTATGAAGAAATTGCCTTTGAAAAAGCCGGGATCATTAAACCATCCACGCCAATCTTTACTGGGGCGAAACATCCGGGGGCTTTTCATGTCATCAAAGAGCAGGCCATGAAACAACAAGCGCCGCTTTATCATTTGGGGGATGACTTTATGGTCACTCAGCATGAGTCAAAGCCTAGGGGTGAGATGTTTACGCTGCATTGGGATGGAAAAATGCTCGAACAGCTGGAAATTAGCATGATCGGTCAGCATCAAACCGAAAATGCAGCCCTTGCTGTTTACGCAGCCCTCTATTTGCAAAAGACTGGGTGGTCCAATCTGACTGAACGCACGATCAGAGAAGGATTAAAAACGGCCTTCTGGCCAGGAAGATTCGAAGTGCTGTCACAACAACCGCTTATCATTATCGACGGGGCACATAATAATGAGGGAATCACGGCATTAGTGAATGAATTGACTACGCGATTTCCTCATCAATCGATTGATATAGTGTTTGCTGCATTGAGGGATAAACCACTAAACAAAATGATTGCTCGGCTTGATAAAATTGCCTCTCATCTGGCGTTTGTCAGTTTTGACTACCCAAGGGCTGCAAAAGCGCAAGAATTGCTGGAAATTAGCCAATCACCCGATAAGGTAGCTGTCGAAGACTGGCAGTCTTATCTTCTGGAGGAAATTCAACAGCTTCCTAAGGAGCGGATTTTAGTGATAACCGGCTCACTTTATTTCATTTCACAAGTAAAACCATTTATTTGTAAAAATTTGAAGAATATTACGACATCTCTATGACAAGAATTGCAAAATTTGTTAAAATGAAATTATCTTGAATTAATACCTTTTTGCAGAGGGGAGGGGATTGGAATGAATGATGTAAGCCCTATTATGAAGCGGGGAATTGCTATTGTTTGGCTCCTGCTCGTTCCGGCTGGTATGTGGTATACCTATCAATCCTATCCTCCTCCTTCCTCGGTACAATGGCTGGATATTTTGGCTTTTTTGCTGTTAACTTCGATTGTCGCCTCGATGCCAATTGTGATTAATGAAATGTTTATCTTTTTGATTCAGTGGGTCACGTTGGTAGTCTTTTTAAAATTCGGCTTGTTTTTCGAAATGGTTTTTGCCCAGATTTCCGTTGTTGTTTTGCTAGTGCGGTTAAGAGTGTTACGCAAGGGGGAATGGTTCCGCCTGCCGCTCAATTTAATTATGTTTTTTCTTGTATCATTTGTCAGCGGATCCTTTTATTACCTAATCGGAGGACAATTAGCCCCTTCATTATCGACTAACCCTAGTGCATTGTTGCTGGCTGCTTTTTATGCGGTGTTAAACTATTTGTTGAATCAGGTAATTGTTTCTTTTAACCTGTATTTTATTTACAAAAGCAAAGAACCGATCTTCAGCAAGGATTTGTTCGTGGAAACCGTCACGACAATCGTGACGTTTCCGATTGGTTTTGTATTATACATCCTCTATCACCAGGTAGGGTTGCTGGCGATTCTTTTCGTCGGCATACCGTTTGTCAGCTTGTCTATTATTTTTAATCTCTATTATTCTAGCCAAAAGATGAACGAGTATTTACAGAAGGCAGCGGAAATCGGTCACCAGATGGCAGAACGGCTAAATATGGATGATGTCGTGAATGTGTTTATTCAAAGACTGAGCGAAATGCTTCCTGTGGATTACGCCTATATTCTTGATGTTCAGGGAGATGATTTAGTTGTCGACCGAATGGTTGAACAGGGACAAGTCGTTGCTGCTCAAATTCCTCCTTTAAAGAAAAACGAAGGAATCAGCGGCATGGTATGGGCGGAAAACAAGGCTTACCTGTACAGTTCGCGGAAAGAATGGCGGAAATTCGCAAAAAGTTATATTCCTGATGATGCCGAAAGCCTATTATGCGTTCCGATTGTTAGAAGTAAAAAAATCATTGGGGTATTGGTACTGGCATCAAAACGAAAACGGGCATATGAAAAATACCAGCTTAATATGGTAGATATTCTTTGTTCTTACTTTGCAGTTGCCATCGAAAATGCCAAGCACTATGAACGAACCAAAATCCAAAGTGAACGCTGTCCACTGACAAAATTGTATAATTTCCGTTATTTTGAAGGGCTGTTAACCAGAGAGTTTGAAAAATTAACAAGGTTTGAACGGAAAAGTCTTTCCTTAATTATTCTCGATATCGATCACTTCAAAAGCATAAACGACACCTATGGCCATCAAAGCGGCAATGAAATCTTAATCGATATTGCTGGGAGAATAAATAAGCTGGTGGCGAATCGAGGCACTGTAGCCCGTTATGGCGGAGAAGAATTTGTTGTGCTGCTGCCGGATGTAGTGAAGCAAGACGCTTATCAAGTGGCTGAACACATCAGGGAATCAATCGCCAACTGGCCATTTACTCTTATGCAAGCTTTGGACCAAGACAATAAAAAGATACAGGTTAAAATTACAGTTTCGATTGGAGTGGCTACTGCTCCAGAGGATGCCGAGGATGCATTGGCATTGGTAAGACATGCGGACCGGGCATTGTATGTTGGAGCAAAGCGAGCTGGGCGGAATCGAGTGGCGGAGTATTCTTCTAACTAATATAACGATTTCAAGATTTCGCTTTGAATACAAAAAAGCTGTCCATTCAAAGATGGACAGCTCAGACTGTCGACAAATCCGAAAAAGATTGGGTTTGCCGACAGTCTT
>NZ_HG942060.1 GCF_000612665.1 Neobacillus dielmonensis | reverse complement strand
GATGGCGACATGGATTTGGGCTAATCCAAAAATGGCATAAAAATTGACCCCAAAGGGGTCGGTTGGAATAAAAATCTATGGTAAAAAGGGTCATAATTAGAAAAAGGTACCCAAATGGGGACATTCGGAAGGCCTTTTGTCTACAATCTGAGCTGTCCATTCAAAGATGGACAGCTTTTTTGATGATTAATAGATAATCTCTGGGGAAAGGGTGTTCATTGAATTTAGGAAGTCTGATAAGAAATTCAAGTCTGGGTTCTTTTCTGTTATCGTTCGATAGCATTTGTCTGTAAATTCAGGATCGCTTGGAGTATATATATTGGGAATATCTTTGCTTTTCTTACCGGAAGGAGAGATAATTTCTCCTTTTACACAAAATACAGCTGTATCGTCTGATTTTTTTAAATCAATAGTTGAAAAGTCTGCGGTGCCAACAACATATATGGTAGTCCCTGTTAACCCTTTTATCTGGTCTTTAAAGTTTGCTGTTCCGATTATTACAATAACTGAGTCGTGTATCCCCTTGTTAACCATGCCTAAATCAGCAGTTCCATTAATGTAGATAAAGGAGTGATCAATACCATTAATGTGACTATCCACAGTAGTGTCTCCGTTAATATAGAGTGTTGTAGAATTCATTATCCCTTGATTAATTTTATTGAATGAGACTCCGCCGTCAAATATTAGTGTAGCGCCCGAAATCACGGGCTTATCAATATTTACTTTTTGATCAAATTGACAGTTTAATCCAACAAAGTCTTTTCCAGAAACATTAGAAGAACAAGGGTCAAGGTCATTGGGCCTCGGAATGAAACGAGTAAAATCGCCAGAATACTCACTAGATTCCGTTATGATTTTTTCTATCTTAGATTTATCAATTGTAAAAGAAAAAGCAAATTTTCCCTTTAAATTTTTTTCTTGATTGTTATCATAATATCCATAACTTTCATACTGAACTTCTAATTGAACTTTTCCATCATTTGTATTTGCCTCACATGTGGTGCATTTTATTACAATATCAGGGTTTGTTTTATCCACCTTAATTTTATAGTAACTGTTGGTAGTATCATCCACTGGAACATCTTCGGAGAAACCATTTGATGATGAAGGATATAAATCAGCTTGTGATTTAAAAGTGTCTATAATATCTGCTACAAGCAACCTCCTGTATTCTTTAATGATATCATCTGTAATAGTATTTTTAGCTTTATAATCATCAGTGATAATATAATAATATCTTAATTTTTTTATGTTAACTTGTTCCGTAAAAAAATTGGATAGCCTAGATTGATAATCTTGCACTCCCATTTCAGCAATATCTGTTGTTTGTATGACTGTTTCAGACTTTTTAACTTGTTTCATATTATTAATCGAAGATCCAACGACTGCCAACCCAATTACTGAGAACACAACGATAGTGAGTAAAACTAAAACAAGTGTCATACCTTTTTCACTTTTTATTGATTTCATTCAAATCGGCTCCTTAAAGTCTTGAAATAATGGTTGATACTTCGTACTTTTCACTAGGATGTTGTTTGTTCCGAATAATTACTTTAATGGATAAAGGTTGACTAGATGTATTAGTAATCTTCTTGGGGTTATCCATAACTTTTCCTATAGTGCCACTTATATCGTACAAGGCATATTCAAAATTAGGGTTTGAGATTTCAGTTGTTTTAGTAACACCATCCTTTTTCCCTTTTAAGATAATATTAGAAGCGAATGGTGTATTATCTACAGCAATATCATAGGAATCCTGTGTTTCATGAAACTCAGTAATATTTTGGATGACGAGGTTCATTTCCTGTTGCAAAAGAACAGTTCTTTCTGCTTTGTTTGAGTTGCTTATTCCACTGAAAAAGATATTATATGACAAAACAATGACAATAGATAGTATTGTTAATACAGCTAAAGTTTCAATTAAGGTGACCCCACTCTCTTTAGAAGGGCTCTTCTGCATTTTTTTTCCTCCTTTACTTCAAATCCGTATATGTGTATGTTTCCGAAAGCAGTTTTCCATTTTTTAATACTTGGATGTGTAATTTATATAATGATTTCGATACAGGGATGGTATAAAAGTAGACGATGACATCGTAATCAGGATTGTTTAATTCCATCTTAATTACATCTTCGGTATTTTGAAGGTCACTTTTTAAGTTTAGGTTTACATAATCTGTTTTGCTATAATTGGGCGTCCCATCGGTGATAGAATTTATAAGTTTCTTCAGATCCTGTTTTTTTAAATTAGGACCAGTGGACTGTATTTTAAATTCCTCTTGGGTTAATCTCGCCACGTTAGTTGCATTCAATTTATTTTTTGAGACTGAATTATATTGAAAACTATTAGTAATAATTGGAATAGCTGCTAGTAAAATTAAGGATAGTATTACTAGAGAAGCTATTAACTCAACAAGTGTCAAACCAGCTTGGTTACTTTTAATCATTTTATCACCTTGGTTTCGTATGAATATTTACCCAGTTTTTATTAAAAACATTAACTGTGTTCTTTTAAAATATTTAATAGTATTATACAATATTTAGTAGACGAATTTTGTCATAAAATTGTATTTCTCGTAAAAAAGATTAAATAAATGTAAAAATTGTAGAATTGATAGGTCAACCTACCTAAAAGGAGAGTGGATTAATGCAAACAATTATCTGGGTCATTGGGTCCGTGGCAGTTCTTATGCTAATCATGTCTTTTTTACCACTTGGATACACTTTGAAGGGAAAGATTTTAATAGTGTCCATTAGTTTTCTTTTATCACTAATTGGGGTTGCAGCAATATCTTCTTTTTCGCTATGGCTGACGGTCTTAATGCTAGTGGCGCTAAGCTTTTTTGCAGCTTACTTTATTAACAATAGGTTTGAGACTTTACTCGTTAAAGAAACTAGCCTTCTCGTTGACGAAATGGATGACGACGAATTTGGTGTGGAAGCAATTTCTACCAATGCTATTAGTGAAAATCCAGTCAAATTTTTAAATGAGGATCTCGATGGATCACTGTCTGAAACTACTTACCTAAATACAGAAGATAATTTAGTATTGCATGAAACACAACCAGCAGCTATAAATGGAACAGATGAGCAAGCTGAAAATGATGTCGAATTGCTTGATGATGATATTTCATTCCTTCTTAATAGGAATACAGAAGTTCCTGCACAGGAAGAAAAAGAAAAAGAGGAGGAAGACAACAATTTTGAAACAGGCTATTTATCAGATATTGAGAGTTTGCTAGAGGTCGAATCAGAATTTGAGGAACAAGTAACAAATGATCTTCTGAAATCAAAAGAGCATGATACAGACTCTGAAGATTTAGAAGTCTTGGATGATCTGCTATTGGATTTTTCCCTTGCCGAGAAACAAGTGGCAGCAGGTAAGGATGAAATATTAGAATTAGATGAAGATGCATTTCTTGAAGAGAGAAAAGAAAAAGTCAATTTACAAAAATAGTAGGAACAATGGTCAATATTTGTTTGTAGGTCTGAACGTGTTTAATAGGGGGCAGGACATTGGGTAAGAATCAGCAACTGATAAAATTGTTTGTTGTTATATTTTTAAGTACGGCCTTTATTTTTAGTTCTTCACATTTTGGCGCAAAAGCGTTTGAAAAGTTATCAGCTGCTGATGGTCGGTTTTCTGAGGGAACCACGATTGGTTCTTTAGATGTATCAGGAAAGCTGAAAGAAGAAGCGGTATCCTTGCTGGAAGAGAAATATGTAGACTGGGTGAAGGGCACATCGGTTCAATTGCAATATGGAGAAAAAACAGCAGCCTTTGATATGAATGCATTTGATTTAGATGCAAACCAAACCGTTGCCTCAGCAATCGATGGCCAAAATAATCCGGCAACGATTACAGTGGATCAATCACAGATTAAAGATCAACTAGGCATTTTATTTCCTGAATTTAATGTTAGTGAAATAGACATTAAGAAACTGGCGCAAGCTCTAACAACAGCAGCCTCCAGTTTTCAACCAGGTTCCCATTCGTTTGACCTATTTAATGATTATCTTTTAGCAAATGCTGTTCAAAAGGATGCGATTATTGCTGAATCGGTTGTTTCGGCAAATGATGTGACGGTGGCATTGCAGTCGATTATCGACCAAAGTCCGAAAATCGATTTACCGGCTGGTACTAAGTTTTCTCTATTAGATTTTGCTGAGAAGAATAAGGTAACTGATTCAAACGCTCTTAATCTGTTAGCAACTGGAATCTATCAAGCCGTGTTGTCTTCCAATTTTACCATTGATGAAAGAAATATTGGCACCAGTCTCCCAGCCTACACAAGTGTTGGCTTTGAGGCTAGAGTAGACCAAACTGCCAAACAAGATTTAGCCTTTACAAATCCAAACAAAGGCGCCTACTATTTGGAACTGCAAATTGACAATAATCAGCTGAAAGTGACCTTAAAGGGACAACAGCTGCTATACACTTACAAGGTAACGAAAAAGGACGAACAAACATTAAAGCCGAAAACGATTGTGCAGTACAGCCCGCTCGTTGCACCTGGAAAAACGCAAATCCAAACAAAAGGAACGGACGGTCAAGTAGCTAAGGTTTACCGAGATGAATATCAAGGGGAAAAGCTATTGAAGAGTGAGCTAGTATCTGAGGATTATTATGCTCCGGTACATCAAGTTGAGGTACATGGATTCGCCTCAAGCACCGACACAGCTACTGCTTACCTGAATTCCCTGATCAATAAAATTAACGAGGCGATTCAAAGTAATACCCAAACAACAGGATCCACCTCAACACAACAACAAGAGACTACAGAAAGCGATATCTGGGGGAAGCCAAATGAACAACCAAAATAAAAGCAGGGATCGAAAATGAGGCAGACACGAAAACGGCTAGGCGATCTATTAGTCGACGAAGGAATAATCTCAGCGGAACAGCTCCAAAACACCTTAGAACAAAAAGATGCTAATGAAAAAATAGGGGAGGCCTTGCTGCAAAGAGGATATATAACGGACCAGCAGTTAGCCGAAGTGCTGCAAAAACAGTTAGGAATCCCATTTGTGAATCTATTCCAATATCAGATTGATAAAAGTCTGTTTTCGTTAATTTCAAAGCAAACGGCAAGGCGAAACTTGATTGTTCCTCTAAAAAGGGAAGGTAATAAGCTTTTTGTGGCCATGGTCAATCCAATGGACTTTATCATTATTGATGACTTGCGATTATCAACCGGATTCCAAATCGAACCGGCGATTGCTACAAGAGAAGATATCCTGCGTACTATTAACAAATATTATGATGATGATGTGGGCTTGGAGGAACTTTTTGATGAATTGCCAGCCGGTGACAGCAACCGGGATGAGGATGTCACCAACCAGGATTCCCCAATCGTCAGACTGGTTAATCAGCTACTGGTTAATGCGGCGATTCAAAAAGCGAGTGATATTCATATTGACCCGCAAGAAACGAAGATTGTCATCCGCTACAGGGTGGACGGGGTTCTTAGAATAGAACGAGTACTGCCGAGGAACATGTTGGGTGTGCTAACAGCCAGAGTAAAAATTATGTCCAATATGGATATCACTGAGCATCGAATTCCTCAAGACGGCAGGATTAAAATAAATCTTGATTTCCATCCAATCGACCTTCGGGTGTCTACTTTGCCGACTGTATACGGAGAAAAAATTGTTTTGCGGCTTTTGGACATGGGAGCGGCTTTAAATGATTTAAATAAAATTGGTTTTAATGCCCTAAACTTAAAAAGATTTAGCGAGCTTATCGAGCAGCCTACAGGGATTGTCTTAATCACCGGGCCGACTGGTTCTGGTAAGTCCTCAACTCTTTATGCTGCACTCAATAAATTGAACAGTGAAAAAGTCAATATCATTACGATTGAAGACCCGGTAGAGTACCAGCTCGAAGGGATCAATCAAATTCAAGTAAACTCAAACGTTGGGATGACCTTTGCCGCCGGTCTTCGCGCGATTCTACGGCAGGATCCTAACATAATCATGGTCGGGGAGATTCGTGATAAAGAAACCGCGGAAATTGCTATTCGTGCTTCCTTAACGGGTCACTTAGTTTTGAGTACCATTCATACCAACGATTCTATCGCAACTGTTAATAGGCTGGTTGATATGGGAGTAGAACCGTTCATGATTGCCTCTTCGTTAAGCGGGATTGTGGCACAGCGGTTAGTCCGTAAAGTATGCCGAGACTGTGGAGAATACAATGAACCGTCCCTTAGGGAAAAGGAAATTTTTGCCCGACGGGGGTTGAAGATTGATAGAATTTTCCGTGGTAAAGGCTGTCCCGCCTGCCATATGACCGGTTACAAAGGGCGTATAGCGTTACATGAGGTATTGGTCCTAAACGATGATATGCGCAGAATCATCATGAATGATAATTCGGTCTCAAAGTTACGGGAAAATGCTATTAAAAATAAAACCATTTTCTTGATTGATGATGGTCTGTTAAAAGTGAAGCAGGGTTTAACCACTACGGAAGAAGTATTACGTGTAGCCACTCTTGAATAGGGGAATGAAACATGAGAGAGAGAGTTGAAAATATTTTACGTGCTGCCATAGAATTCAAGGCGTCCGATATCCATTTAACGGTTGGGGTGCCGCCAATCTTTCGAATCAATGGCGACATTAAACGCTATGGAAAAGATATACTGATGCCTAATGATACAGAAGAAATTGCAAAGTTAATCATTCCAGAAAACCTGTATGATACATTTAAGGAGAAAGGGGAACTCGACTTTTCATATGGAATACCGGGAGTGTCACGTTTCCGTGTAAACGCATATCATCAACGGAAAAGTGTTGCCTTGGCTCTAAGGGTTGTTGCATCTAAAACTCCTACGATTGAAGCATTGGATATGCCTAAGATTGTTTCAGAGTTTATGGAGAAACCTCAGGGCTTAATCTTGGTGACTGGTCCTACGGGAAGTGGTAAGTCCACTACTTTGGCAGCCATGATTGATTATATGAACAGGACGATGCGTAAGCATATCATTACCCTAGAAGACCCTATTGAATATCTTCATAAACATGGAAATTCGATAATTGACCAGCGTGAGGTTGGGTTTGATACTAATAATTATGCTAGTGGATTGAAAGCAGCGCTTCGTCAGGACCCTGATGTCATTCTTGTAGGGGAGATGCGAGACCTGGAAACAATGAGTATTGCGATAACGGCCGCGGAAACAGGACACCTGGTATTAGGCACACTCCATACTTCCAGTGCGCCTTCCACGATCAACCGGATCATTGACGTATTTCCAGCGGAACAGCAGCCGCAAATCAGGATTCAGCTTGCTTCTGTTTTAGTCGGAGTAATCTCTCAGCGGTTATTCCCTACGACTGATGGTAAAGGGCGAAAAGCGGCAACGGAGATATTAGTCAATAATCCTGCGATCGCCAACTTAATTCGTAATGAAAAAATTCATCAAATTCAAAGCACGATGCAAACGTCCCGCGCTCAAGGCATGCATACCCTTGAGATGAGCATTCGTGAGTTGCTTGACCGCAATCAGATACAGAAAGAAGCGGCCAGTAAATATTTACATGAAAAGATGATGATGGATGCCTAGATATAAATATTCCGGTCGTGACCGCCGCGGGAAAACACAAGGGACGATTACCGCTGCCTCAAGACGGGAAGCTATGACCAAACTTAAAGAAGATGGAGTTAGAGTCGTTGAAATAAACGAAGTACCGGAAACCTTAATGACAATGGAATTGACCATTGGGAATCCAGTCAAAATGCAGGATTTTGTTATTTATCTAAGACAATTTGCTACCCTTTTAAAGGCAGGGGTAACGATTGTGGAAGCAACGGCTGTTTTGGCAGCTCAAACGGAAAGTAAGGCACTGAAAAAAGCCTTGCTAGACGTAGAACAAGAATTACGGGAAGGCAATCCATTTTCTGGAGCTGTATCAAAACATGATAAAATCTTTAATTCCATGTTTATCAATATGATTAAAGCTGGGGAAGTAAGCGGTAATATGGACACGACCCTAGAGAGGCTTGCAGACGATTTTGAGAAGCAGCATCAAACAAGGGAAAAAGTAAAATCTGCTTTGACTTATCCAGCTGCTATTGGAATTCTTGCTATTGCAGCGGTTATCTTTCTTTTAACTTTTGTTGTACCAACATTTGTTGAAATGTTCGAACAACAAGGTGCGGAACTCCCTGCCATCACTAAATTTGTGCTGGCGGCAAGCGGGTTTATGCAATCCAAATGGTGGCTTATCCTAATCATAGTTGTAGCAATTGTAATAGGATTTGTTTTCGTAAAGAGAAACAGACAATCAAAGTATTATTTGGATTATGCCACATTAAGAATGCCGATTTTTGGAAAGATGGTACAAAAGGCCCAATTAGCAAGAATGATGCGGACGTTAAGTACTTTGTTTTCAAGTTCTGTACCAATTCTACAAGCAATGTCGATTGTTGAAAAAGTTGTAGAAAATGAAGTCATTTCTAGAGTGATTCGGCAGTCCAGGGATTCCTTGGAAAAAGGTCGCTCGATGACAGAACCAATGTTAGACCATTGGGCTTTTCCACCTCTTGTCACTCAAATGATTATCATCGGTGAAGGGACTGGTGCATTGGATGCCATGCTATCAAAGATTGCTGACTTTTATGAACAAGAGGTCGAAGCAGGAACGGATCGTTTAAAATCCTTAATTGAGCCGATTATGATTGTGTTTTTATCAGGAATTGTAGGCGTCATCGTCATGGCCATTATGTTGCCAATGTTCTCGTTGTACGACCAAATGATGTAATTTTTAAATAATTGCAAAAGATTACAATTTCTTTAAAAAATATACAAAAAACCACAAAAAATATCTTTTCTATTACTTACATTTATTGTATACTCATAGAGAAATCATACTAGGTTCATAGAACCAGAAGGGGCGATAAAATGATACAAGCGATCAAACAAAAGATGAAGGAACAGAAAGGTTTTACACTAATTGAATTATTGGCTGTTATTGTTATTTTGGGGATTATTGCAGCGATAGCTATCCCAGCAATTGGTAATGTTATTAATAAATCTCATGATAAAGCGGAGGCCCAAGAAGGAGTTCAAATTATTAATGCCGCTAAGATGTACATGGCTAATGAAAATACTATACCATGGGGGACTACAACTTCAACATCTAGTAGAGCAACTTTAACAGAGCAAATGCTAAAAAATTATTTAGATCATGTTAAGGCTACTGGCTTCTATGTAGAAATAGAAAAAACAGCATCTGGAAAATACACATATAAATTATTTGATCATCCTGCTGCTGATTCAGGTGGTACTGATGAACAAACTCTTGTAAATAATGCTAATAGATAATAATGATGATTAATCTTGTGATTTTTATTTATGGAATCATCTTTGGATCATTTTACAATGTAGTTGGTTTAAGAGTACCAGAGAAAAAATCAATTGTTACACCAAGGTCTGCTTGCTCAAGTTGCGGACATCAGCTAACACCAATCGAATTAATACCAGTAATCTCATACTTTATCCAAAAAGGGAAATGCCGCGGCTGTGGGTCGCGGATTTCCCCTATCTATCCAACCTTTGAATTGCTGACAGGAATATTATTTGCAGCTGCACCATACTTTACAGGATGGTCTGGAGAACTAGTCGTTGCTCTAACGTTAATTTCATTATTTATGATTATCACCGTATCTGATATTCATTATATGATCATCCCTGATAAAATTTTAATTTGGTTTGCAGGGTTTTTTTTATTGGAACGAATTATTTGGCCGTTAGACCCATGGTGGAATAGCTTGCTGGGTGCCCTAACAGGATTTTTGCTCCTTCTGGTTATTGCTATAATAAGCAAGGGCGGCATGGGCTTTGGTGACGTCAAACTATACGCACTGATTGGCTTTGTCCTTGGATTTAAATTGGTGTTATTATCCTTCTTTTTATCGACATTATTTGGCGCCGTAATTGGTGGTTTGGCGATGCTTTTAAAAATTGTCAAACGCCAGCAGCCGATTCCATTCGGTCCATTTATTGCAGCCGGAACTCTCGTGGCCTATTTTTATGGCAACGAACTGATTAACTTATATCTACAAATTCTTTCCTAAGAATTGGTAAGGGGTTTATTATATGGCGTTTTCCCTGTTTTCCACACACAATCGAATAATTAATTTGGTAATCAATGACCACTCGATTCGTTTGTTGGAACTAAAACAAGCGAAGCCCCCTATTCCGCAGCGCTGGAACGAACGGTTTTTGCCGCCTGGAATCGTTACCGATGGCAAAATCATCGATCCTGATTCATTGTCCAGCATTCTCGAAGAATGCATGGATGAATGGAAAATTAATCGACGACAGGTCCGGTTTATTGTTCCAGACCCATTGGTAATTATTCGTAAAGTCTCGATTCCGGCTGACGTGCAAGACGATGAAATAAAAGGCTATCTTTATTTAGAAATGGGCGCGAGTATCCATTTGCCATTTGAAGAACCTGTCTTTGATTATTACCTGCTTTCCGATAATGGTAAAACCAAAGACTTGCTGTTATTCGCAGCGCCGGAACAGTACGTTACCGAATATATTAATTTATTATCGAAAATCAAGCTGAATCCTGTAGCCGCTGACATCTCCCCATTGTCCCTGTATCGGATTTATTACCATTTAGATCGGGCAAGTGAGGATGATCTGCTGTTTTCCATCCAATTTGATTTAACAAGTGTGAACTTGAGTATTTTCGATAATTCTGTTCCGCTCGTGATGCGTCAATTTCCCCTGCCGTTTAATATCGACCAATGGGAAATCAACCACGACGTATTGGGGTTAATGGTTTGCAAATATACTGGGGACACCAATGACTTGGTAGCCCAGTTTGAGGATATTTTTAAAGAAATTAATAAACTATTAGACTTTTATCGATATACATTAAATAGTCAAAAGCAGGAAATAACCAAGTTTTTATTACATGGCGACCATCCGATGCTTCTGGCCATCTTTGATGAAATCAAAGAAAGATTCGAAATACCTGTTGAATTGCTTTCTTTTGATTTAGAAGAAAAGAATAAGCAGGCAAAAGTTCCCGCAAATCTTTTACTTGCGCTAGGTCTCGCGTTAAAAGGGGTGCAATGATGTTAGTAGAAATTAACCTGCTCCCCCAAAAAGAACAAAGGAATTCATCGTTACTATTCATTTTAATTGGCTTTCTAGTCATCTTTTTATTTGCTGGAGTTTACTATTATTTTCAAATCAGTTCCGTTAAGTCCGATATTACAGCGGTCAACCGTGAGATTACAGCAACCCAAAAAATTCGCGCGGCTGAGGAGAAAAAGCTCCAAGATACTGCTTCGACGGATTCGGCCAGCAAGCTTAAGAGTGCGATTGAATGGGCAGATACCTACCCGATTCAAACGATTCCAGTTATGCGTCAGCTGACATCACTATTGCCTGAGCGCGGCTTTATCCAATCATTTGGCTATACAGAGGCAGGAACTATCTCTTTGACGGTGCAATTTGATAGCAGCAGAGAAGCAGCCTACTTTCTAAATAGCCTTCACGGTTCAGACTGGATTGAGGATGCTACTCTCAGCTCGTTAACTGCAGCGGCCCAAGAGGATACAACGGCTGCAAGTACTACCGGTACAACTGCAACGAGTCAAACAACAGGTACAAGTACGACTACAACGACTCAGCCAAGTGCTGCAACAGGCACTATTGTAAATCAAGCAGTACCTGTAACCGGGTCACCTGTTCAGCCAGCTCAAAACACGACACCTGCTGCAACTACTACTACGACAACACCAAGTGCGGCAACAGCAGCGTCAACTAGTCCTGCAGCAACGGTGAATAATTCAATATTGCCGCGTTATACAGGGCAGTTTGAGATTACTCTTAATAAGTCGGTTGTGAAGGAACAAACCAACCCAGAAAAGTCCAATGACGAAGGAGGGAGCGGCCAATGAAGCTTCACCTCTCTAAAAAGCACAATATGATTTTAGGTATTGTCGCTCTAGTGCTCGTTCTCCTCATCGTCTATGCACAATTTATGATGCTTTCACCCTTAAAAACCGATTTGGAAACCAAACAGCAATCGCTTGATTCCGAGAAGAAACTATTGGAAGTCGTGACGAAGAAACAACAGGATACCACCAATAAGGTTGTTGAGAGTACCCGGGAACTTCAGAAAAAGCTTCCTATTAAACCATTAGAAGAACAAATTGTCTTGGACTTAGAAAAAGCAGAAATTGTTGCGAGTAGTCAAATCCAGTCCATGAGTTTTGCTCAAGATGGAACCGTAGAGGTCAAGGATGAAAACGCGAATGCCCAGCAAAATACAGACGGGCAGACAACGGACCAAACTCAACAGAAAACGACACAGGCAGATTCTACGGCACAACAAACGGCAACTGGAGACCAGGCAGCTCAGCAGACTGCAGCAACAGCACCAGTCATCAAAAAAGTGACCGTTCAATTATCAGTTGAGTCACCAAGCTATACTGAATTTGAGAAATTTGTTGATACGCTGGAATCCTTAAATCGGATTGTCGTGGTGGAGGGGATTAACTACTCAGGCGGTAAGGAAATTACTGACGTTACC
Organism: Neobacillus dielmonensis; assembly: GCF_000612665.1. GTDB lineage: Bacteria > Bacillota > Bacilli > Bacillales > Cytobacillaceae > Neobacillus > Neobacillus dielmonensis. The sequence continues at coordinate 17,467 of NZ_HG942060.1, read as the reverse complement.
TCTGAAACTGAAGTACAGAAGTTATCTTATACACTGACTGTTTCTGCGTTCTATATGCCTGAGTTGGCAGACCTAGAAGTGGATGTTCCTAAAATCGAGGCACCTGCTCCAGCGGGCAAAGAAAATCCATTATTCCAGTTTCCTTCTGTGACTAAAACACCATAAGAGAGAGATTATTCTATTAAATAATTTGGCGAAAGTCTACGATAACAAGACGACAAAAGTCTTGTTATTTTTTTTGTCCGTTATGATAGGATGGAACAAATTACTGCCTAGCAGAAAGGAGTTCGGGACGTGGACAAGCCTAGAAAAAACGGCCATACAATCACAGTTAAAATAAACGGAGAACAAAAAGATTATCAAGAAACAACGAAGAATAAAGATACAGAGGACAACAACATTCCGTCATTAAACGGGATAAAAACGAGTGATAATGAGCCAAATCAGGAAGTTTTCCTAGAAACAGCTGCGGCGCAGGAGTCCGTTGAAGAAAGCTTCGACTGGATTATTCCAGAGCCATCCGATAAAGAGAAGGAAGAGATCCTTGCAAAACCAACATCTATTACCAAAAGTAAAATAAGCAATCCATTTTACCCTAAAAATAGGATAGGAAAGCCCATTCGTTCGATTTTAACTACTGCGTTTTTTGCCATCCTCATTGGCACAACGATTGGACTTTTTATGTTGAACTTAGTGAGCGTGAAACCAGATGAAGAACCTGCAGCTAGTTCCAGCCTGGTACAAGAGGAAACGAATAAAGGGACAACTGAAACCACAAACCAATCCTCTGCGACTATAAAAGAATTCACGACATACCTTGTCCAGGGAGGGATTTTCACCACTACTGAAGGTGCCAAGAAAACAGCAGATCAACTAACAGCAGAGGGAGTACCATCACAAATCTTTGAAATGGATGGGAAACATTATATTTTCATTGGAGCTGCAGATTCTATAGAGGGTGCCAAAAAGCTCAGCGCTGACTATAAAGCGTCAGGAGTGAAAGATGCATTTGCCAAACCATTCGTGCTAAAGGAAAAGAAAGTGGCTGATCTCGCTGACGGTGATAAAAAATTCATGGAATCCGTTCCTAGTATCTATCAAGCACTATCCCAAGCAGTTGCAAACGATTCAGCACCAGCGATAGACGAGCAATCCCTTAAAATAGCTGACTTAAAAAATGACAATGTCAAAAAACTAAAAACAGCACTATCTAGTGCATTCGACAACATTCAGTCCTATCAAAAATCAAAAGACACCAAAAAGCGAACTGAGGCACAGGAAAGTTTATTAAACTTTTTGTCCATATACTATTCTATGTAATAGCTGCAGTGGACATGCTGCTCTATTTTCCGGGAAATATATTATTTCGAGATAACGCCTGACCGAAAGCGGCAGGTGTTATTTTTTGCCCCAAAGTGACAACAAAAAATAATTTTGCATAATTTGACATATTTCTTCAAAATTTAATGCTATAAAAATTGTTTGCTTCGCCATTTTCTGATACCATTTAAATGTATCTCCCAATACGCGAGCAATAAAGGTAAGGTGATGAAATGCAAAACCTCATTTTAGCCTCTTCTTCTCCACGGCGAAAAGAACTTCTAGAAAATCTCCGTATACCATTCGCAATATCAAGTAGTAATGTGGATGAAAGCTTTAATCCGGACCTTCCGCCAGATGAGGTCGTGATGGAGCTGGCCCATCGCAAGGCACAGGCTGTGTTCGAAAAAAACCCTGATGCGTTTGTGATTGGTTCAGACACCATTGTCGTTGCGGATAACCGATTTTTAGGAAAACCTGCTGATGAGGCAGAAGCGTTTCAGATACTGAAAGGTTTATCAGGTAGTCAGCATGAAGTGTACACGGGTGTTTCCATTGTATCTCCAGCCAATTCGGTTCGTTTTTATGAAAAAACAGAAGTATGGTTCTGGGAGTTAACGGATGATGAGATACGGTCGTATGTGAAAAGCGGAGAACCGCTTGATAAAGCTGGAGCATATGGCATACAGGGTCTGGGAAGCATGCTCGTCAAGAAAATCAACGGCGATTATTTTGCAGTTGTCGGTCTCCCTGTTGCCAGGACGGTTCGGGAATTAAAGCGGCTTCAGTTTAAACTGCCGTATTAATCCTTTCGGCATGACTCCCATACAAAGGGAGGAAAACAATGTCCACTAATACGTTAATGATCCGTGATTTCCCTCAAGATGAACGGCCAAGAGAACGATTTATCCAGCATGGCCCGCAAAGCTTATCGAATCATGAATTAATTGCGATTCTACTTCGTACAGGTACAAAAGAGGAATCAGTCTTACAATTATCTAACCGCCTGTTAACCCATTTTGAAGGGCTAAGGCAGTTAAAAACCGCTACATTAGAGGAGATAACAGAAATAAAAGGAATTGGTTCAGCCAAGGCGATTCAAATTTTGGCAGCTGTTGAAATTGGCCGTCGAATTGCTAACCTAAGTTTTACTGACCGTTATGTCATCCGCTCACCAGAAGATGGTGCCAATTATGTGATGAATGACATGCGTTTTTTGTCCCAAGAGCATTTTGTATGCTTGTATCTCAATACCAAAAATCAGGTCATTCATAAACAAACCATTTTCATCGGCAGTCTCAATGCATCAATTGTGCACCCAAGGGAGGTTTATCGCGAGGCACTAAAGCGCTCCGCTGCTTCCATTATAGCGGTTCATAATCATCCTAGCGGCGACCCCGCGCCAAGCAGAGAAGACATTGATGTAACAAAACGGTTGGTCGAATGCGGAAAGATTATTGGCATCGACTTATTGGACCACCTGATCATCGGGGAAAATAAGTTTGTGAGTTTAAAGGAAAAAGGGTATTTATAATACTATGATTTTGCTTAACGTTGCGCTATAATATTGGTTATGATTTTTCAAGAGCGCTGTCGACACAGCTATAAAAGGAATAGAACCTTGGTAGGATCATGAAAGTAAATCACCTGCCATTAATTTTTGCATTTCGTATCAGAAAGGGAGATACAACACGATGTTTGGATTTGGAACAAAAGACCTAGGGATTGATTTGGGAACCGCCAATACCCTTGTATATGTGAAAGGAAAAGGAATTGTCTTACGCGAGCCATCTGTAGTGGCTTTGCAGACTGATACAAAACAAATCGTTGCCGTTGGTAATGATGCAAAAAATATGATTGGCCGGACACCCGGAAACGTGGTCGCTACACGCCCGATGAAGGATGGTGTCATTGCCGATTTTGAAACAACTGCAGCGATGATGAAACATTTAATTCGCCAAGCCCAAAAGACAAAAGGCGTTTTTGCTGGCAAGCCGCATATCATGGTATGCGTTCCTTCAGGAATTACCGCTGTTGAAGAGAGGGCTGTCATCGATGCTACCAGACAAGCGGGAGCAAAAGACGCTTATACCATTGAAGAGCCGTTTGCTGCAGCAATCGGGGCCAACCTTCCTGTCTGGGAGCCGACTGGCAGCATGGTGGTGGATATTGGCGGCGGTACGACTGAAGTGGCGATTATCTCCCTTGGGGGTATTGTTACCTCCCAATCGATTCGAATTGCCGGTGATGAAATGGACGACTCCATCATTTCCTACATCCGCAAAAACTACAACTTGTTGATTGGTGACCGTACTGCAGAAATGGTGAAAATGGAAATCGGTTCTGCCGGCACACCGGAAGCCATTGAAAATATGGAAATCCGCGGCCGTGATTTATTGACAGGTCTGCCAAAAACAATTGAAATCACTGCCAAAGAGATTGCCTCTGCATTAAATGATACCGTTTATGCAATAGTCGAAGCGGTGAAAAATACTTTAGAAAAAACTCCGCCGGAATTAGCTGCTGATATTATGGATCGTGGGATCGTCTTGACTGGTGGGGGAGCGTTGCTTCGCAATTTGGACAGGGTTATTAGTGAAGAAACGAAGATGCCGGTTTTAATTGCTGAAAATCCATTAGATTGCGTGGCCATTGGGACAGGCAATGCGTTAGATCATATTCATCTGTTTAAAAATAAAGCAAAGGACTCACGTTAAAGCACCAGGCTTCCAGTTTACAAGTTAGCATGCTGGAAGCTGAAACTGGTGATGCAACGTGATGTTCCATCTAAAAAATAGAGGTGTTTCATCATGCCACAGTTTTTTTTGAATAAACGACTGATCATTTTGCTCGTCAGCATTATTATTCTCGTGGCATTGATTGGGTTTTCATTAAGGGAGAGAAGTAAATTAACTTGGCCGGAGCAATTCGTTAAAGACACAACCGGTTGGGTTCAATCCCTGGTTTCAAAGCCTGCCAACAGCTTAGCAGGCTTTTTTGAAAATCTCCAGGATTTGCAAAATACGTATAAAGAGAATAAAGAATTAAAAACACGGGTAGAAAAAATTGCTAGCCTTGAAGCGGAAATTCAGGCACTAAAGAAAGATAATGAAGATTTACGGGACATTAACGGCGAATCAAAAACCTTAAGAGACATGGACCCATCGCCAGCTACCGTGATTGGGAGAACTCCGGACCGCTGGCATGAGATGCTGATTATCGACAAAGGCAGCTTGAAAGGCATCAAGAAAAACATGGCGGTCGTAACAGCCAATGGCTTAATTGGAAAAGTCAAAAGTGTGAACCAATTCAGCTCTACTGTCCAGTTGTTGAGTGCCATGGATCCAAAAAACCGGATTTCTGCCCTGATTCAATCTGATACCAATGTATTTGGGTTTGTCCAAGGGTACGACGATAAACAAAAGGTATTGTTAGTGAAAGGAATCCCTTCTGGTGCGAAAGTGGAAAAAGGACAAACCGTTATTACCTCTGGTCTTGGCGGAGTTTTTCCACAAGGATTGCTAATCGGAAAAGTCGTTGACGTAAAGCCTGACCAGTACGGATTAAACCAAACCGCACTAGTGAAGCCAGGCGCTGATTTCTATGATATTGAAAACGTCCTGGTCATCAAACGATTAATGACACAGCCGGAAACAAGCGATATGTCAGATGGGAAGGAGGAGGACTTGTGAGAAAATTCCTTCTTCCTCTTTTGTTTTTAGCACTATTTATTAGTGAAAGTTTGTTTGTCCAGTTTATGCCCGAGAAGGTATTCGGACAAAGCAAAATTTTAGTTCCACATTTCTTATATGCTGGTCTCCTATTTTTTACAATTTATGTTGGTAAAAACAAAGGAATCATCTACTCAGCCATTTTCGGCCTGCTATTTGATATCGTCTATGTGGAAGTGCTGGGGATTTACTTGTTTCTCTTCCCATTCATCGCCTACCTCGTGACGAAAGTGATGCAAGTGATGCAGTCCAACCTCATTGTTTCCTCAATCGTTTCGCTTGCTGGGGTTGCTCTGCTTGAAATAGGCGTTTATGAAATGAATTTTTTAATCCATGTCACTGATTTAGAATTTATGGACTTTATCAATCTTAGGTTTTATCCTACACTTATATTGAACGCCATTTTTATTTTACTAACTGGATTCCTGTTCAAACGCTATTTTGAGAAGGTTTCCGAAGCCATGAATGATGATTAATTGAAAAAAAGAGGAGAATGGACACAGCCTGTCGAATTATTTTTAGATAGTGTGTGTTTATAAGGGAATAATGGATAGACCTTGAAAATCCCAAGATGGTTTTCCTAATTTATGAGGTGAAAAATTCTCCATGAAAAAACGGCAAAATGTTACAATAAAGGGGACAAAGGGCGGCCTGGTCTTGCATCTGGATGACAACTGTTCCTATCAGGAGCTAAAACGAGAGCTGGATGAAAAGCTCTCCGCCAATACCAGAACGCAAGACGATCGTCACTTGTTACCTGTTACGGTCAATATTGGTAACCGGTATTTGACAGATGAGCAGATGGAAGAACTGAAAGAATTAATCCGACAAAAGAAAAACTTGGTTGTGGATGGAATTGAATCGAATGTTTTAACTAAAGACGAGGCCAAGCGGCAACGGGAAGAAACAGAGGTTGTAACCGTTACAAGTATCGTACGTTCTGGCCAAGTACTACAAGTAACCGGGGATTTGCTCTTAATTGGCGATGTCAACCCGGGTGGATCCGTCATTGCTGGCGGAAATATTTTTGTGATGGGGACATTAAGAGGAATGGCACATGCCGGCTGTAACGGAAATGAGCAGGCGGTTATTGCTGCCTCCAATCTGAAGCCTTCCCAATTGCGCATTAGCGATTGCATTAATCGGATTTCCGAGGCATGGCAGAATGAGGACAAACACGATATGGAATGCGCGTACATAAATGAGAACCACCAAATTGTTTTTGATAGAATACAAACCTTAATCAAAATAAGGCCTAATTTAACTAGATTAGAAGGGGGACATTAAAGTGGGAGAAGCAATCGTAATTACATCGGGTAAGGGCGGCGTCGGTAAAACGACAACCTCAGCCAACATTGGCACTGCACTAGCCCTCCAAGGAAAGAAAGTATGCTTGGTAGATACCGACATCGGTCTTCGAAACTTGGATGTCGTAATGGGGCTTGAAAATAGAATTATTTATGATTTAGTAGATGTGGTAGAAGGTAGATGCAAAATCCACCAGGCGTTAGTAAAAGATAAGCGTTTTGATGGGTTATTGTATTTGCTCCCTGCTGCTCAAACTGTTGATAAATCAGCCGTAAAACCGGAACAAATGCAGGAACTCATAACGGAATTAAAGCAAGATTATGATTATATCGTGATCGATTGCCCTGCTGGTATTGAGCAAGGCTATAAAAATGCCGTAGCCGGTGCCGATAAAGCGATTGTAGTCACCACGCCGGAGGTCTCAGCTGTACGGGATGCCGATAGAATTATTGGGCTGCTGGAAAAAGAAAAGCATATGGAATCACCGAAATTAATCGTTAACCGGATTCGGAATCATATGATGAAAAGCGGTGATATGCTGGATATTGATGAAATCACCCAGCATTTATCTATTGAACTGATTGGGATTGTTGCTGACGATGAAGAAGTGATCCGTGCTTCCAACCATGGGGAGCCGATTGCCCTGAATCCTAACAGCAAGGCATCGATCGCCTATCGGAATATCGCTCGAAGAATTCTCGGAGAATCGATCCCGCTTCAGCCGCTAGAGGAAGAAAACAAGAACGTGTTTAGTAAACTTAAAAAGTTTTTTGGTGTACGATGAAATAGATTGCCTGTCCATAGTTAGTACTGTGGGCAGTTTTTTTATGTCCCAAAAAGTTTTAGAAATTCACCTTTTCTTTTAGGTAAGTCATACTCTGTCCACCCCCATCATAAACTTGTACAAACTGTGTGAAAAGGGTTGATGGGTATGGCGCGATCTACTCCGGATGAAATACGACGGCGAATCGCCAGACGGAAAAGAGAAAAGGGAACAATAGCAAAAGTAGACGAACGGCCTTTAGTCAAGCTAGGAAACGATGATTCATTTGATTGGAATTATTCGCCACCCTCCATAAACAGTAACGATGATGACGGGCACCCGTTATTCAAAAAGGAAGTCTTCTTTTTTAAGATACTCGCCTCGATACTGCTTTTTCTAGGGACCGGTGTTTTATTCCGCAACCAAACGGCCAGCCTTGATTCGGCAAGAAACTTTATCGCGAATACCATGGAAACGGATTTTAAGTTTGCAGTCGTCTCCAATTGGTATGAAGAAAACTTCGGCAAACCGCTCGCACTTCTTCCATTTAACGATAAAGAAGATATTGAAAATAAACAAGAGGTCGTACAAAAAGGAGCTGTCCCTGTTACCGGGAAAATCCTTGAGAACTTCGAAAAAAATGGACAGGGAATCATGATCCAAACAGGCAAAGGATCTCCTGTACAGGTCATCAATGATGGCTTTGTCACTTTCGCGGGCGTGAAAGAAGGACTAGGGAAAACCGTCGTCATCCAGCATGCGGACCAAACCGAAACATGGTATGGCAATTTGGCTGATATCAAAGTCAAACTCTATGAATATATCGAAAACAAAACAGTTGTTGGTACGGTATCTGATTCCACTGGCGATGACAGTAGTAAAGGCCAGTACTATTTTGCGGTGAAAAAAGGGGATGCGTTCATCGATCCAATAAAGGTGATACGAGTTGAATAAAACAATTGGGTTACTCAAACTTGTTCATATTCATCCATTATTATGGATTATTCTTGCTCTCGCCATTGCCACCGCCCGATTCGTGGATGTCTGTTTACTCTTATTGATTATTTTTATCCACGAAATGGGGCATGCAGCGGCGGCTTCTTTTTTTTCTTGGAGAATTAAAAAGATTACCCTCTTGCCATTTGGCGGGGTGGCCGAAATGGATGAACACGGAAATCGACCGTTAAAAGAAGAAGCGATCGTGGTGTTAGCTGGTCCCATGCAGCATATTTGGATGATGGCAGCGGCATATGGTTTGTTTGCCATTCAGCTTTTTCCAGAGGATCTTTTCCAGCTGTTCATCGACTATAACCTGATGATTCTCGTCTTTAATCTATTCCCCATCTGGCCGCTCGACGGAGGAAAACTGGTATTTCTGGCACTTTCCTTAAAGCAGTCGTTTCCTGAGGCGCATCGGCAAGCTCTCGTGATTTCATTCGTAAGCTTGCTGATTTTTTCCGGCTTGGTTTTGTTAAATGCACCAACCCATCTGAATGTATGGGTGGTTATCGCCTTTTTGCTGTTCTCGCTCCATTATGAATGGAAACAGCGCCGGTTTATTTTTATGCGGTTTTTACTCGAGCGCTATTACGGAAAGAAATCAAAACCAAGTGCGCTAAAGCCGATTCTTGCCAATGAACAGGACCTGTTGATTGATGTTTTGGAAAAATTCCAGCGGGGCTGCAAACATCCGATCATTATACAGGCTGGCGACAGGGAGAAACACACATTAGATGAAAATGAGCTTCTCCACGCCTACTTTACGGAAAAACGGTTAACCGATAAAATCAGCGACCTTCTTTTTTTGTACTAAAAAGAGATATAATAAGGGCATTATGGTTAATAAAGTGAGGACGTTGGTTTGGAAACACTAATTATAAATTACAAGTCGAGAGAAAAAAGATTTGCCTATTTAAGAGACAATTCCATAGAAAAAATTATGATTGACCGGCCGGAGCAGCATTCTCTGGTCGGCAATATTTATTATGGGACCATCACCAAAGTATTGCCGGGCATGAATGCTGTTTTTGTCAATATTGGCGAAGACAAGAACGCTTACCTGCACCGGAATGAACTGCCAGCATATTTATTTTCAGCAGACAAACAGAAAAACATTACGTCGTTCGCGCATCAAGGAGAAAAGCTGCTGGTACAGGTAAATAAGGACGCAACCGGTACCAAGGGTCCCAGGGTAACGGGAATCATAGAAATCCAAGGAAATAATCTGATCTACCTGCCTAATGGCCAATACATATCGGTTTCGAAAAAAATAGCCGACGAACAGCAAAAAGCCCGGTTCCGCAAACTAGGTTCAAGGTTAACGACGAAGGAAGAGGGGCTTATTTTTCGAACATCGAGCATCAACAGTACGGAAGAAGAAATCCAACAAGAATTTGATTCATTGCGCGACAAGTACCACGAAATGCAAACGAAAGCAGCTTCTTTAACGAAGCCAGGCATTCTCTATCAGCAAGACACATTTCTTGAACTAGTCGCTAACCAAGCTGTAAGGATGAAAAATGGTGAAATTGTCGTCGATGACCTGGAAATAAAGAAATGGCTGGAACAAAAACATCTCACTGCTGCTGTTACTTTTTATAATGGAAAAGAAAATATCTTTTCCGCCCATACGGTTGAACAAAAGCTGGAAAAAGCATTAAAACGGATTGTCTGGCTTGATAATGGTTCGTATTTAATTTTTGATGAAACCGAAGCGTTGACGATTATCGATGTGAATACAGGCAAGTTTTCCGGCAAAGCGGACTATCGAGATACGGTTTTTAAGACCAATCTGCTGGCGGCCAAGGAAATCATGCACCAGCTTCGCCTTCGCGATATTGGCGGAATTGTGGTAATTGATTTTATTGATATGAGCCGGGAACAGGATAAGCAAGCCATTTTGGATATCATGAAACAAGAAATCGACCGAGATGACAAACGGACCAAACTCATCGGGTTTACACCGCTGGGAATATTGCAGCTGACCCGAAAAAAGACCAAAGTCACATTATCTGAGGCGTTGCAAATCAAATGCCCCACCTGCGACGGCACCGGCCGGATTTTGAGCCCGGAGACAGTGGCATTTCGGCTCGAACGGGAATTGCTAGAACACCGCATGTCAGATGATGAAGCAGTATGGATTGAAACAACACCAGACGTAAAGACAGCATTGCTGGGTCCGGAAGAGGAGCATCGCGGACTGTTGGAACAAATGGTCCAGTTAAAACTCTATTTTTCTCTCCAGCATTCTGTAGAGCCTTATTATGTGTTAAAGCAATTCGGCGATGGTGACGAGATTGCCCAAAAAGCAGTCGAATCCTATTGACACTTTTGCATTTGATATGTTACTATTTTAACGTTATGTTTGTAGCACCCGTGCTACAACCGCACAGAACAGGTAGTAAGTTCTTGCGTGAATTCGCAGGGCACCTGAGATGGCGAGTCTGAGTTAATAAGGAGGTGCAGTTCATGTACGCAATTATCGAAACTGGCGGTAAGCAATTGAAAGTTGAAGAAGGCCAAGCTATCTACATTGAAAAATTAGATGTTGAAGCTGGTGAAACAGTTACTTTTGACAAGGTTCTTTTCGTTGGCGGTGAAACTGTGAAAGTAGGCAGCCCTGTAGTTGAAGGCGCAACTGTTACAGCTAAAGTTGAAAAACAAGGCCGTGCGAAGAAAATCATTGTTTTCAAGTACAAAGCAAAGAAAAACAACCGTAAGAAACAAGGTCATCGTCAACCTTACACTAAAGTTGTGATCGAAAAAATCAACGCGTAAGGTGTTGATTGGATGATTAATGTAACGATTAATCGTACTGACTCCGGATTCATTCATTCGTTTATTATAAGTGGTCATGCCTTTTTTGAAGAACGGGGCAAGGATATCGTCTGTGCAGGCGCATCCGCTGTTTCCGTTGGCTCAATTAATGCAGTTCATGCCATAACGGGTGTGACACCTGAGATTGAACAGGGAGACGGCTTTCTCCGCTGTGTTGTTCCGGAAGATCTTCCGGAAGACATATTTGAGAAAGTTCAGCTTCTTCTCGAAGGAATGGTGATCTCCTTAAAGACAATCGAAGAAGAGTACGGAAAGCACATAAAGATTACCTTCAAAAAGCAGGAGGTGGAATAAATGTTATTAAAATTAGATCTTCAGTTGTTTGCATCTAAAAAGGGAGTAGGTTCTACAAAGAACGGTCGTGACTCTATCGCGAAGCGCCTTGGTGCTAAGCGTGCAGATGGCCAATTCGTAACTGGTGGTTCAATCCTTTACCGTCAACGCGGTACAAAGATTTATCCAGGTGAAAACGTAGGCCGCGGCGGTGACGACACTCTTTTTGCGAAAGTGGACGGCGTTGTGAAATTCGAACGTTTCGGCCGTGACCGCAAAAAAGTGAGCGTGTACCCTGTTGCTCAAGAAGTAGCTCAAGAGGCATAAGCCATTAGAAAACTCTAACCGGTTTGGTTAGAGTTTTCTTTTTAGCTTCTTGCGGAAATACCTTCCATATCATGAACATCCTTCAATAAAGATTGTCCCCAACCTTCTATTCAGTAAAAAAAGCTTACGATTGCTTATTTTTTTGATATACTATCAGCAAACACTTTTCCAAATTTTTTTATTGGGAGCGTATGTATGGAAAAACAGTGGGATATTATTGAAGTGCTGCGGCATTCGCGCCATGATTGGTTAAACAAGCTGCAGCTGATCAAAGGGAACCTTGATTTAAATCGAATAGACCGGGTAAAAGAGGTCATTGATCAAATTGTCATCGAAGCACAGCATGAGACAAAGCTGTCCAATTTGGGAGTTCCTCATTTTGCGGCATTACTGCTAAGAACGAACTGGGAGAGCCGGTCGTTTCTGCTCGAATATGAAGTGTTTGAAGACGGTGATTCAGGAAAAATAAACGATTCAGCCTTAGCTGATTGGTCTAATTTATTCTTTTCGTGCCTGGACCAAGCAGTAGACGTTTATCAGGAAAACCATTTATCAGTAACCATAGACCCGCAATCCGAAGGGATTCGTTTCTTTTTTGATTTTAGCGGAATAATAAGAAATAGTGAACTGATTGAAAAATTCCTTGCTGCACCTAAGGAATCCGATATGGATTTCAGCATTAAGGAATTCTCAGAAAACGAACTCGCATTAGAGGTTTTTATGCCAGTCATGTAAGCACAAAAACCTGGCGATTCTCGTCGCAATCAGCATTTTCAACAAATTCGACGGGAGGAATACAATGTTTGTTGATCGCGTGAAAATTTATGTAAAAGGCGGAGATGGTGGCAATGGAATGGTCGCCTACCGCCGGGAAAAATATGTGCCAAAGGGCGGCCCTGCCGGGGGAGATGGCGGAAAAGGCGCCGATGTGGTATTCCAAGTGGAAGAGGGTTTGCGTACCCTAATGGACTTCCGCTACCAGCACCATTTTAAAGCGCCCCGCGGCGAGCATGGCATGTCCAAGAACCAGCACGGCAGAAATGCTAAAGATATGATTGTCAAAGTGCCTCCGGGTACTGTGGTCATGGATGCGGAAACCAATGAGGTCATTGCCGACCTTGTCGAGCATGGGCATCGGGCAGTGATTGCCAAAGGCGGTCGCGGCGGACGTGGAAACAGCCGATTTGCGACACCATCCAATCCGGCACCTGAAATTGCCGAGAACGGGGAACCTGGTCAGGAGAGAGACGTCATCCTCGAGCTAAAGCTCTTGGCAGATGTAGGGCTTGTTGGTTTTCCAAGCGTGGGAAAATCGACTCTATTATCGGTTGTCTCTTCCGCAAAGCCTAAAATTGCGGAATATCATTTTACTACGATCGTTCCTAACTTAGGCATGGTGGAAACAGAAGATGGCAGAAGCTTTGTTATGGCCGATCTGCCCGGATTAATTGAAGGGGCCCATGCCGGCGTCGGTCTCGGGCATCAGTTTCTCCGCCATATTGAACGGACCAGGGTCATCGTTCATGTGATTGACATGGCGGCCATGGAAGGCAGAGATCCGTTTGAAGATTATCAGACGATCAATCGGGAGCTGAAGGAATATAATCTGCGGTTAACTGAACGTCCGCAAATTATTGTCGCTAATAAAATGGACATGCCGGAAGCAGAGGAAAATCTGAAAAAGTTTAAAGAGCAGTTGGAAGAGGATTATCCTATTTTTCCAATCTCGGCTGTGTCCAGAAAAGGTCTAAGAGAGTTGTTGTTTACTGTAGCCGACAAACTCGAGGAAACACCAGAGTTTCCATTGCAGCATGAGGAAGAAGAGGAAACAGGAGTCAATCGTGTTCTCTATAAACACGAAGCGGGTACAGATACGTTTAAGATTACCAGAGGTCCGGATGGGGTATTTGAGCTTTCTGGAGACAAACTGGAACGTTTGTTTAAGATGACTGATTTTTCAAGAGAAGAATCCGTTCGTCGTTTCGCTCGCCAACTTCGCGGCATGGGTGTAGATAATGCCTTGAGAGAAAGAGGAGCAAAAGACGGGGATATTGTCAGGTTATTGGAGTTTGAATTCGAGTTTATCGAATAAGACAGGCCTTAAAGAGGTAGAAGAGAGAATGGATCACTCAGAGAAAAAGTTTTATTTAGTCCGAGAGGATGTATTATCGGAAGCCATGAGAAAAACCATTCAGGCAAAGGAAATGCTTGAAAGGGGAAAAGCAGAGTCGATTGGGGAAGCAGTTCAAAAAGTCAATTTGAGCCGCAGTGCTTTTTATAAGTATAAAGATACAGTGTTTCCTTTTTCAACGATTAAACAAGAACGGCTGGTTTCCTTGTTCTTTCATCTAGATGACCGTTCCGGTACCCTTTCAAAATTGCTAAGCGTTGTAGCGGATTCTGGCTGTAATGTCTTGACCATTCACCAGACGATTCCGCTGCAAGGGCGGGCAAATGTCACCCTTTCATTAAATACTTCTGGTATGACCAATGAAATGGATGATCTACTTGCAAGATTGAAAAAACTTGAATTTGTAGAGAAGGTTGAAGTGCTGGGAACAGGGGCGTAACGGGAAACCGTTAGCTCCTGTCCGGCACTTCCTTTAGTATAGAAAGGGAGTAGGAGAAACGTGAAAATTGGATATTTGGGACCTAGAGCTACTTTTTGTGAGATTGCTGTCAGAACGGCATTCCCGGAAGGTGAGCTAGCGGCCTTTCGAACAATACCGGAATGTATGGACGCAGTGGTCGAGCAGCAGGTAGACTTCGCAGTAGTCCCATTGGAAAATGCCTTAGAAGGATCCGTCAATATTACGCTTGATTATTTAACCCAAGAGGTTCAAATCCCAATCGTTGGGGAAATTACGTTGCCGATTAAACAGCATCTAATGGTTCACCCTGATAATGCCTTAAATTGGCAGAATGTTACGAAAATCTATAGCCATTCTCACGCAATTGCCCAGTGCCACAAATTTTTACATAAGCATTATAAAGGTGTCCCGAATGAGGCAGTATCATCAACGGCTGCAGCGGCAAAGCTGATATTGGAGAACCCTGGTTTGAACGCGGCCGCCATTGCCAATGAGCTTGCTGCCCAAGAATACGGTTTGACGATCGTGAAAAGGGATATTCATGATTTTGACTATAATCACACCCGTTTTGTTGTATTGTCGGTTAACAATCTTGATTTTCAATTAATGAGTGGTGCTTCGCATTATAAAACCACTCTGATGGTGACTCTTCCATCCGACCAGGCCGGGTCATTGCATCAAGTACTGTCCGCTTTTGCCTGGAGGAAAATTAACCTGTCTAAGATTGAATCAAGACCGATGAAAACAGGGATCGGTAATTATTTCTTTATTATTGATGTGGAAATGAAGTTGGATGAAGTGTTAATCCCTGGTGCCATTGCCGAGCTCGAGGCCTTGGGCTGTGGTGTAACCCTGTTAGGTAGTTATCCTAAGTTAAATGTGAAATTGGACTAAACATGGACCCATTATTTGGGTTCATTTTTTTAAATCTATCCGCTTTTGTCTGGAAATTGGTGCAGTTAGTCTACGTGACCGAAAACAGGAGAAAGAATGAAAATGGGTCACGTAGAGGGGTTCTACGTGACCGAAAACAGAAGAAAGAATGAAAATGGGTCACGTAGAGGGGTTCTACGCGACCGAAAACAGAAGAAAGAATGAAAATGGGTCACGTAGAGGGGTTCTACGCGACCGAAAACATAAGAAAGAATGAAAATGGGTCACGTAGAGGGGTTCTACGCGACCGAAAACAGAAGAAAGAATGAAATTGGGTCACGTAGAGGGTTTCTACGTGACAGAATACAGAAGAGAGAAAGAAATTGGGTAACGTAGAGGGTTTCTAGGTGACCGAAAACAGGAGAGAGAAAGAAATTGGGTAACGTAGAGAGGCTCTACGTGACCGAAAACAGAAGAGAGAAAGGATTTGGGTAACGTAGAGAGGTCCTACGTGACCGAGAACAGGAGAAAGAGCAGGATTAGGGTAACGTAGAGACGTCCTACGTTACCGAATAGAGGTAAAAAAAAAAAAATGGGTCACGTAGAAAAGTTCTCTACGGTGACCTTTATTTTCCGCACTTACAGCGGTCGTAGGCTATTCCATTAAAATTCCTTCTCTGCGTAAAGCATCCTCTACTTGATCAAGAGCAGCTTCACTGGCAGCAGAAATCGTATGGAGGTGAATGCCTCCCGTTAACTCAGATAAAAACGCTGCCTTCGTTTTTCGGACCTTATCCATGAACTGCAGGACTTCCTGGCGGTTCGATACCATAATGGATGCAGTTAGGTCCCCATAAACGGCATGCTCAATTTTAACATCCTTGACCGTGACTCCATGGTCGACAAACAAAAGCAGTTCCTTTTCTGTATCCTCCGGTGTATGTTTACAAGCAATAGTTCTTTCATGGACAGCTATCCCGCTTGCTTGTTTTAAATAAATATACCCTTGGCTAGTCGCAATAATAGGCTCACTTTTTGCTTTTAACAGAGTAATGTCTCCGACAATAACCTGTCTGCTGACATTTGTTTTTTCGGCCAACTCGCTTCCCGTTATCGGTGCCGGGCTGTCTTTTAATAATTGTAGAATAAAGTTTCTTCGTTCTTCTCCAAGTATTTTTCTTTGTTCCATTTCGAATAAACGCTCCCTAACAGTCGGATAATGAACAATTTTAACATACCACTATAAAATTGGAAAACGACAAAGCCCATACAGAAAACCACTTTTGACTCGTACAAACATATTTTTTTTAAAATGCGCATAAGTTTTTGTGAAGATTATTAGCACTTTGCCCATTTTCACATAGACTATATGGACTTATGCATAGGAGGGAAGTCAGAGTGAAAATCCATATCGTACAGAAAGGGGATACTCTTTGGAAGATCGCCAAGAAGTACGGCGTGAACTTTGAAGAGCTGAAAAAATTAAATACACAGCTCAGTAATCCTGATATGATTATGCCCGGTATGAAAATTAAAGTCCCGACCACAGGTGGAACGATAAAAAAAGAAGGGCCCGTTTCAAATCCAGGAGTCAAAAAAGAGGTTCCGCTAAAAGAGCAGCCTGTCAAAGAGATGCCGGTACCAAAGAAAGAGGTTCCAATCAAGGAGGTCCCAATCAAAGAGGTACCTGTCAAAGAAGTGCCAATTGCCAAAGAAGCACCAAAAGCCCCTTATACACCAAAAATGCCCCTGCAAATTATCCCGGAAATAGATGTGAACAATTATTACATGATGAATATGCAACAAATGAAAGTAGAACAGCCGCAGCTTCCGCCGAAGCCTGTGAATATCCTTCCAGAGGTTAAACCGGAAGTACCGAAGGAAAAAGTAATCGAAAAACCAATCACCATGCCTAAGACACCAGTGCCTCCAAAGGAAGCACCAGTCCAAATGCTGCCGCCAAAAGAAATGCCAATCCAAGCGCCACCACCAATGGAAGCGCCGATTGTTATGCCACAGCAGGAGTATTGTGTGCCGGTTACACCAATCTTGCCTGGTTCTGGATTTTGTCCACCTTTTGGAGGGTTTCCTGTTCAACCGTATATGCCATTCCAGCCAGTAGCCGGAATGCCAGGACCCGGAATGGGGGCAATGCCAACAGGATACGTACCGCCTGTAACCATGCCGATGGCGGGAGGGCCAACCTATATGCCGCACGACTTTGATGATGAATCATCCTTTATTCCGCCGGTTCCAGCCTATAATCCTGGTGGAGCTGTAATGGGAGCACAAACAGGTCCATTCCAGCAACCAATGCAAATGGATCCGGGAGTTTATGGCCAGATGCCAATGGGCTACGGTCAGATGCCAATGGGTCAAGGCCAAATGCCGATGGGCTACGGTCAGATGCCAATGGGCTACGGTCAAATGCCAATGGGCTATGG
>NZ_HG942059.1 GCF_000612665.1 Neobacillus dielmonensis | reverse complement strand
TCAGATGCCAATGGGTCAAGGCCAAATGCCGATGGGTTTCGATCAGATGCCAATGGGTCAAGGCCAAATGCCGATGGGCTTCAGCCAGATGCCAATGAGTCAAGGCCAAATGCCGATGGATCCAATGACAACTGGTGGTGGTCAAATGCCAGGAGGTTTTCCTGCTACACAACAGCCAACAGGCGGACCAATGGGGACCTACTCAAGTCCAACGTCCATGTCTGACCCAGCATTTGCAAATCCAGAGGGTGTAAATCCCTATGGCATGGGTGGTCCTTATGGATACCCGCAAATGATGGGCCCTCGCCCAGATATCCATTCACCGGAAATGGCATATGGTGGGCAAATGTTATACACTGATCCTCCACAACCAGGAATGCTAGGAGCACAAGCTGGGGGCGATTGCGGTTGCGGAGCGCCAGTACAAAACTTTGTTCCGCCTACACCGCCGATATACAGCGCTCCTTACAACGTGCCAATGGGTGCCGCACAGCCCCCATTCATGAATCCATATGGCATGGGTCCAGTAGGCCAAGGGCTCACGGAGTATCATGATGAGAGCAGTTCATAACACTAACAAGGGAGACGATGATTATCTTGATCGTCTCTTCTCTTATTTCCAGTCGCAGTTTTCCCAGCAGATCGTCGAAGGAATCCCGATAAGGAAAAATGTATTCTTAGTAAAAACAGCTAAACATTCCTTGATTCTGAAGGGATACCATTCTGTTAACAAACTAAAACTGCAAGAAGCTTTTACAGCGACGTTAAGAAAAGAAGGATTCTCGAAAACCTATCGATTTCTCGGGGCTCCTTCAGGAGAACCACTATATTTTGATGGAAATTATTTTGGATGTATCGAATATATTCCCCCAAATAAAACCGCATTTTCGTTCCAATCGCAAAAAAATCGCCAGGAAGGATCGGATTTATTAAATACTTATCATGATACGACCAAAAAATTCGTCAAGCGTTACCAAACCCTGCTGCCGCAAGCAGATTTGCTTGGTAAATGGATGGATCGCAGGGGGATTTTTGGCAATCATTTACCGTTTGTACGCAGATTTATTGATTACTCTTTGCTTGCAGAGGTGGTTGCTTGGGCAGACTGGTCTTTAGAAAAAATGAATAGCAGCTATCGTTTGCTAACCAAGGAACCACAAGTGATACTCCATGGAGATGTCGCCCATCATAATTTTTTACGGGCAAATAGTGGTAAATTGTATTTAATTGATTTTGATTTAATCTCCATTGGTCCGCCTAGTTTTGACTATTTGCAGTACGCCAATCGGATTCTATATCATATGAACTGGTCTCTGTCACGGCTTTCACAGCATAAACAAATGAAACCTTATCTTCAAAATAAGGCTTTTTTAGCTGCTCTAGCCTATCCGGCTGACATATTCCGAGAATGGAATCGGCTTATGAGGGAAAGGTCTTATATGAATGAAGAAAAGGTCAAACAAGTGATTGACTTATCCGTGGGCGAATTTTATGCAAGAAAAAAGATGGTCCAGCAAATTAAGCAAGTGGTGGATGAATCGAGATAACAACTTATGGAAGAATGAAACCCCCTTGAAATCTGCAACCTAATCATGAGCATATCAAAATGCTCATGATGTGTAGAGGGGGTTTTTCGCTTGAACAAGAAACGGTGGATGATTCCTTTTTCAGTCCTTATGCTCGCTGGGGCCGCCGGCTGTGCCAACAATGATGAAGCCGGCAGAAACAATGTGAACCAAGGTGCCCGGCCAATCGGGTACTATTCAAATGAGAACCACCCGAATAACAATTATGAGGCCCTCAGGGATAATGATGGCCCCATGGTGGATATCCTCGATCATTCTTTCGGTGATGAGGACCAGACTAATAAGCAAAACAAGCTGCAGAAGAAAGATGAAAATGGAAATCCGTACAATCCGACAAAACCTCTTGCGAAGACAGACCGAAATTTTTTTCAACGAGATAATCGCTTCAGTACAAGTGATATGAATTACCATGGCCATTTGAATAAAAGAATCGGGAATGCCGGTGTCACCACCTCCCCTGGTTATCAGGAAAAAGTCACTGACGACATCCGTAACAAGGTCGCTGACGTTGATAATGTTCGGAGTATCCGGTCCGTATCATATGGCAATACCATCACCGTTTCAGTAAAATTACGAGACAAAAGCAAGGATGCTGAGACAAAACGGGCGATAGTAAATGCTGTAAAACCTTACGCTGACGGCAAACAAGTTCAAGTAATCATTGATGATGGCACGCTGGGGCGTGACCGCAATATCAATAACCAGCAGCGTCAGCCGGAACCAAATGGAAAATAGAGTCAAGGGCAAAGCTGGTGCTTTGCCCTTTTCATCTGGTTTCAAGGATAAAAAGAGTAGAACAGGCTAAACTAGGACTGTAAATAGTTATATTTTACTATAAGAGGTGAAAAAGCATGAGGTTCAATAGGATGAGAATATCTTGGCTGCATCGAGCTTTTTCCATTATTCTCTTCACCATTATAGGCGTTACTGCTGGATTCAAGATGACTGGCTCTGCCGCGGTATTGGATGACCTACAGAAGACAGAACCTCTGCACTTTAAGGTAATCTTGGAACGAATGTATCTAGATGGGGAAGTCAGTCAAGAGGTTGTTAACGAGACATGCTGGTCCATGGAAAACTTTTGGTCAAAATACGACCAGTGGAGGCTGGTGGATATTGATGATTCTACGTTTGTTTTTCAAAAGACAGTAGATGATATTTCGCCTTTGCTAAAGGCCAATGGCTTTTTTGGGGTAACGGATGATGGAATTTTAACGATTTATAACGGAAGGCCAGATCGTTCAAAAATCATCCAATCATTTTTTCAAATAGACATAAAAAAACTGGAAAGCAAAACTCAACAGCAGTTAATCCAAGGAATCCCGATAAAGACGAAAGATCGTTATGTTGAGGTTTTAGAAACGTTTAAGCCATATTCGGTACAAATACAATAGTTTGTTAGACATCAGACTGAGTAATATCATCAGCCTGATTTTTTTTGCTCATGCTATTTTCTTCATCTCCTGCAAAATTGTATGATAGAATGAAATACAGTGTGGAAATAAAGCATCCAGGTGCAAGCTGCTAGAGGAGAGAAGAGGATGTTTGAGTTTATCAAAGGAACGGTCGAATTTGTCGGCCCTGAGTATATCGTGATCGAAAACAATGGCATTGGCTATCAAATTGGGACGCCAAATCCGTTTATTTATTCGAGTAAAATGGGGACAATGGTAACAGTTTATACGTATCATTATGTACGCGAAGATCTTATGGCTTTATACGGATTTGTTTCCAGAGAAGAAAAAATGCTGTTTACCAAGCTATTAAATGTTTCTGGAATTGGTCCAAAAGGAGCACTCGCGATCCTAGCGTCCGGGGAAGTTCAGCAGGTCGTCAATGCGATTGAACAGGAGGATGAAAGTTTCCTTATTAAATTCCCGGGCGTCGGCAAAAAAACGGCTCGGCAGATGATTTTGGACTTAAAAGGTAAACTGCAGGATATTGTGCCAGACTATTTTCCTAATCTTTTCAATGCGGATCAGTTCCAGCATGAGGCGGCCGCAGCCCATCATGCAGAGTTTGATGAGGCCATCCTTGCATTAAAAGCACTCGGCTATTCAGAAAAAGAAATCAAAAAGATTTCACCAGAATTACAGAAAGAACAGTTGTCGACAGACCAGTATATTAAAAAGGCCCTCCAGCGGCTTTTAAAATAGGTGATGACCAATGGAAGACCGGATTATATCCAGTGAAGCAAATGAGAGTGAAGTAAGCTTTGAACAAAGCTTGAGGCCGCAGACATTAAAACAATATATTGGCCAAACTCAAGTGAAAAAGAATCTGGAAATCTTTATTCAGGCTGCAAGACTCCGTAAGGAAACCTTGGATCATGTTTTGCTGTATGGCCCGCCGGGATTGGGAAAGACAACCTTGGCCATAATAATTGCAAATGAAATGGGTGTTAATATCCGGACTACATCAGGACCGGCCATTGAACGGCCAGGGGATCTGGCAGCCATTCTTACGGCGCTTGAACCGGGAGATGTCTTGTTTATCGATGAAATCCATCGCCTCCCGAGGTCAATTGAAGAGGTGCTGTATCCAGCGATGGAGGACTTCTGCCTGGATATTGTGATTGGTAAAGGTCCGAGCGCTCGGTCGATCCGTCTCGATTTGCCACCGTTTACCCTTGTCGGTGCCACGACTAGGGCAGGGTCAATTTCCGCACCATTAAGGGACCGATTTGGAGTTTTGAGCCGTCTCGAGTATTATAAAGAGGACCAATTAACAAGCATTGTTAAAAGGACGGCTGAGCTTTTCGAAACAGAAATTGACGACGCTTCTGCAGCAGAAATTGCCAGAAGGGCTCGAGGGACTCCGAGGATTGCCAACCGGCTTTTGCGCCGGGTTCGAGACTTTGCCCAAGTAAAAGGAAATGGTACAATCGACCTAACCCTCGCAACAGAAGCACTGGAACTGCTTCAAGTCGATCGGCTCGGACTTGACCATATTGACCATAAATTGCTAAAAGGGATTATAGAAAAGTTCCGTGGTGGTCCAGTTGGTTTGGATACCATCGCTGCCTCGATTGGGGAAGAGGCGGAAACGATTGAAGATGTCTATGAACCTTACTTACTGCAAATCGGTTTCCTTCAGCGAACCCCTCGAGGAAGAATTGTGACTACAGCAGTCTATCATCATTTTGGGATCGAGGTGCCAGCCCCGTGAATGGTTTATCGAAAGCGCTCATGGTCATCGGAGGAATCATTTTTCTTATCGGATTGCTGATGCCTTTGCTGCACCTCGGTAAACTTCCTGGTGATATTCTGATTAAAAAGGGAAGTACCACCTTTTATTTTCCTGTGGTCACATCCATTGTGGTAAGCATTATCTTATCGCTCATTTTATATTTTATTGGCAGATTTCGTTAAAGATAGGGATGTTAAAAAATGAAATTAGATATGTTTGATTTTAATTTACCTGAGGAATTAATTGCTCAAGTTCCGTTGAAAAACCGCGCAGACAGCCGGTTAATGGTGTTAAATAAGGAAACAGGCGAAATTAAACATGAAGTGTTTAAAAATATTACAGGATATTTGCGTGAAGGAGACTGCCTTGTACTTAACGATACGAAGGTTCTTCCTGCACGCCTTTTTGGTGTTAAAACCGATACCGGTGCACATATTGAGGTGCTGTTGTTAAAACAGATCGAAGGCGACCGGTGGGAAACCCTGGTGAAACCGGCAAAACGGGTTAAAGAAGGAACGGAATTAGAGTTTGGCGAGGGCCTGCTTAAAGCGGTATGTACAGAAACGTTAGAACATGGCGGAAGAGTATTGGAGTTTAGCTACAGTGGAATCTTTTACGAAGTGCTCGACCAGCTGGGAGAAATGCCGCTTCCACCTTACATCAAAGAACGGCTCGAGGACAAGGATCGTTATCAAACCGTTTATGCCAGGGAACCTGGTTCTGCGGCTGCTCCGACGGCAGGTCTCCATTTTACGCAGGAATTATTGGAAGAAATTAAGCAAATGGGCGTTCATATTGCTTTTATCACCCTGCATGTTGGCCTTGGTACGTTCCGCCCGGTAAATGTGGACGATATTGAAGGTCATGATATGCATTCAGAGTTTTATATGATGACCGAAGAGACAGCACAGCTGCTCAATGACGTACGTGAAAAGG
The DNA here is from genome assembly GCF_000612665.1 of Neobacillus dielmonensis. Classification (GTDB taxonomy): domain Bacteria; phylum Bacillota; class Bacilli; order Bacillales; family Cytobacillaceae; genus Neobacillus; species Neobacillus dielmonensis. The sequence continues at coordinate 19,713 of NZ_HG942059.1, read as the reverse complement.
GCGGACGGATTATAACCGTCGGTACGACTTCAACACGTACCTTAGAAACAATTGCCACAGCTCAAGATGGCAAGTTTAAAGCCAGCAGTGGCTGGACCAATATTTTTATTTATCCAGGCTATACCTTTAAAGCCATTGATGGATTGATTACTAATTTCCATCTGCCTAAATCGACACTCATCATGCTTGTCAGTGCGTTAGCAGGCCGGGAACATATTTTGCATGCTTATAATACGGCTGTACAAGAACGATACCGCTTTTTCAGCTTTGGCGATGCGATGTTTATCATTTAGGCTTTGTTTTAGGAAGGAGACAACAATTTGACTGCCATTCGTTATGAACTCATTAAAACATGTAAACAAACAGGTGCGCGGCTTGGAAAGGTCCATACCCCGCATGGTTCTTTTGATACACCGGCCTTTATGCCAGTAGGGACACTTGCGACGGTTAAAACCATGGCGCCCGAAGAATTAAAAGAAATGGGTGCTGGTATTATTTTAAGTAATACCTATCATTTATGGCTCCGTCCCGGCCACGACATTATTAAAGAGGCTGGCGGACTGCATAAATTTATGAACTGGGACCGGGCCATCTTAACTGATTCTGGTGGCTTCCAGGTGTTTAGTTTAAGTGAATTCCGGAAAATTGAAGAAGAAGGCGTTCATTTCCGCAACCATTTGAGCGGCGAAAAATTATTTTTATCACCTGAAAAAGCAATGGAAATTCAAAATGCCCTTGGTTCGGATATAATGATGGCGTTTGACGAGTGCCCGCCATATCCGGCCACATTCGATTATATGAAAAAATCAGTGGAGCGGACTTCCAGATGGGCTGAGCGTTGCTTAAAGGCGCACCAGCGTCCTAATGACCAGGGCTTATTTGGTATCGTTCAAGGTGGGGAATACGAGGAACTCAGAAAGCAAAGTGCTCAAGATCTTGTATCGCTTGATTTTCCAGGATATGCGGTTGGCGGGCTATCGGTTGGGGAACCAAAAGACGTGATGAATCGTATGCTTGAATATACCACACCATTATTGCCGACAAACAAGCCGCGCTATTTGATGGGAGTGGGGTCGCCCGATTCGCTGATTGACGGGGCTATCCGGGGGATTGACATGTTTGACTGTGTTCTGCCTACTCGGATCGCTAGAAATGGCACCCTGATGACGAGTCAAGGACGTTTGGTTGTAAAAAATGCTAAATATGCTCGTGACTTTGGGCCGCTTGACCCCGAGTGCGACTGCTATACATGCAGAAATTACAGTCGGGCGTACATCCGTCACTTGATTCATACGAATGAAACATTTGGAATTCGATTAACGTCTTACCATAACCTCTATTTTCTGTTAAGATTAATGGAGAAGGTCAGACAAGCCATTAGGGAAGACCGGCTTGGTGATTTCCGAGAAGAATTTTTTGAGCAGTATGGTTTTAACAAGCCAAATGCGAGAAATTTCTAAAATAAGACCGGATTGAAAGGAGGGAAACGATAGATGTCAGGATTAGGTTCATTAATTCCATTAATATTAATGTTTGTGTTGTTTTATTTCTTGTTAATCCGACCGCAGCAAAAACGCCAAAAGTCTGTTCAAACAATGCAGAGCTCTTTGAAAAAAGGGGACAAGATTGTCACTATTGGCGGTTTGCACGGCTTCATTGATTCCATCGATGACAATAAAGTCGTAATCAAATGCGGAGACGGCAGCAGGCTTACATACGATCGTAACGCGATTCGAGAAGTAACCGAACCAAGTAAGGAAGCTCCAAAAGAAACTCCAAAAGAAACTCCAAAAGAAACAAAAGAAGTCAATCTTGAAAAATAGTACAAAAAAGGAAGCCGATAACTCAGGCTTCCTTTCTTTTTTTATGCCGATCGAGAATGGCCGGCTGAAATATTCACACCCAATATTCCACCCATCATGCTAATGAGTATATAACAAGTATGGTAGATAAATTGTTCCGCATCAAATAGCCGGTCGTAGCCTAGATATTGAAATAAGAAGACAATCAGCGAGTACATAAGCCCCGTTAACCCGCCAATCAACCAGCCTTTTTCTTTTCGCTTGCCGCCGGACAGAAATCCGCCCCCAAACAGCCCAATAAAGGATAGAGCTGTAACAACATATTGAAGTGACGATTCCTGCAAGGAAGTAAACCTTAATATGAAGGAAAATATCAGGCTGCAGACGATGGCAAAGGCAAAAATGAAAATCAAGCCATAGAGAATCGACATTCCTAAACCTTTTGATTCGATTTTTCTCTCCCCCTTCAACTGCCTAAAAGTCGGCGCAGTCTCATGCCTCTGCCCGTCTTCCAGACAACATTTGTTACCTAGTACAAGCGTATTCGTCTAAATGTGAAAGTAGAATCAAATTTTGCTAAACTCCTTATGGATTTTGAGAGATTTTTCCTTTCATGGTTTGCGCCCTTGTTGTTGATAATAAAGCTGAATGTAATAAAAGGAGCGGTATACGAGTGGAAGAATATTTGAATATCATTTTTCGAACGGTATTTTTTTATTTATTAATTCTTGGGATATTCCGGTTAATGGGCAAAAGGGAAATAGGGGAATTAAGTATATTAGACTTGGTTGTATTTATCATGATTGGTGAAATGGCGATTATAGCGATTGAGGATTTGGACCGTTCAATGATCCATACCCTCATACCGATGTTAATGCTGATGGCTATTCAGGTCGCCTCCTCCATTATTTCGCTTAAAAGTAAGAGGTTCAGGGACTTTGTCGATGGGAAGCCAAGCGTGATTATCAACAGGGGAAAGATTGACGAAACAGCCATGAGAAAACAGCGTTATAATTTTGATGATTTATTAACCCAGCTAAGGGAAAAAAATATCCGCAGTATCGCCGACGTCGAATTTGCGATTCTTGAGTCATCAGGAAGTTTATCTGTTATAGAGAAGCCAGGTTACCAAAAAAACCAAAAGAATGGAGATATCACGTTGCCATTAATATTGGATGGTAATATTGATGAGGAAAATTTGAAAAAAATTAATAAGACGAACCTTTGGCTGCGCCAGGAGCTGAAGAGGCAAGGGTATCGCGATATTAAAAAGATATCTTTTTGCAGCTTTGAAAGCGGGAAATTTTATATTGATTTGAAAGATGAGACTTAAATTAGATCTTTTATGAGTAACAAACAGTAAAAGGTGTAGTCTCCAAACGCCCAAACGGCCCCACAAAGCAGTGTCAGGGTAAATAAGGGGGGAAGTTGTATCCCCTTTATTTTTAGGCTCTATTAAACGATAATTTTTAACTCTGTAGATTGGAGCGGAAGGCGCTCAACTCCTGCGGGAGGACGGGGCTGAGGAGACCCCGCAGGCGCTTTCATCGCCGAGGAGGCTCCCCGGCACGCCCGCGGGTTCGCTGAGCGCCTGGAGCGGAAATCAACAGCCAAATTTAATAGAGCCTATTTTTAAAAAAATATAAAGCCTCATGGCATCTACAAAGCAAAAAAATGACCGATCCAAGGAATCTTTTGAAGTTCATCACGTTTAATTAACCGCAACACTAGAAGCAGCACCAAATAAGAGAGCCCCATACCTAGTATGGCCGTCAAAGTCCTAATCACTAAAGCTTCTGTTAATAGAACATGATCAAACAACCAGTAGCCGAACCAGCCGGAGGCCCCCATAACTAGAAAACCTTTTAAGTAGTCTCGAATCTCAAAAGGAAAAGCAATCTTTTTTAACACGGTCGCGAAATGCAGGATAGTGACTAATACAAATCCAACCACAATCGCTAAAGCAGCGCCGGTGATGCCAAAGGCAGGCTGCGAAGCAAGAAGAAAGATTACGGCTGTTTTTACCACTGCCCCAATCAGGCTGTTTATCATGGCTGCCCGGGCAAGATTAAGTGCCTGAAGTACCGCCTGCAATGGGCCTTGGTAGTAATAGAACAGGAAGAATGGAGCCATGACCCTGATGAAATATGATCCCTTATTGGAACCATACATTAACTCCATAAGTGGGTCAGCTAAAACGTACAAAACAATTACAGCCAGTCCACCAGTTAAAAATGTAAATCGCAAAGCCTGCTGAATTCGATATCCAATCAATTTACTATTTTTTCGAGAATTAGCTTCGCTAATCGCTGGCACCAATGAGGTGGCTAATGAATATGTGATGAAAGATGGCAACATCAACAGCGGCATAGCATAACCGGTCAATGCCCCATATTGTTTAGTCGCTTCCACCGAAAGAACCCCAGCAAGGGCTAAGCTGTGAGCGACCACAATCGGTTCAAAAAACCAGGAAACAGAGCCAATCATCCGACTTCCCATGGTCGGTAAGGCGATTTCCATTAGATTGCCAAAGGTTTCCTTACCTTTTTGAACAAACTGAAAAAAATTCGCCCGCAATCTAAACCGTTTCTTTATTTTGAATGTGGTCAACAAATAAATCAGTGAAACGAGTTCGCCAAGCACGGAAGCGGCCATAGCTGCGGCTGCAGCATATTCTACTCCGTAGGGCAGAAATGCTTTCGTCATGACCGCAATCAAGGTAATCCTGATAACCTGTTCAAATATTTGTGACATTGCGGAAGGACGCATGTTTTGCCGCCCCTGAAAATATCCCCTAATAACAGAGGAAACGGCAATAATTGGGATGGCCGGGGCAATCGCCATTAGAGGATAAACGGTCCTTTGATCTGTGAACAGGGTAGTCGACAAACTGGGCGCAAGCAGGAGTAAGGCTGGAGTAAGGACAATAGCCAAACTAACAGTTGTTGCTAACGAGACAACCAATATTTTCTTGATTTCGCCATAATCCCCACGGGCTTCCGCTTCTGCAATATTCTTAGATATCGCTACTGGCAGCCCAAGCTGGACAATGGTGACCACGAGAATAAAGGTTGGATAAGCCATCATATAAAGCCCAACACCCTCTTCTCCAATGCTCCGTGCAAGCACAATTCGATAGATAAACCCAAGCACTCGGGTAATTAAGCCGGCAATTAATAAAATAAATGTCCCTTTTAAAAACTTTGACATACCTTCTTCCCACCTTCTCAAAATAGGCGATATCATATACAATTATCTATATGCTTCATGATGGACAAAGCATGACAAGTTGTTGGATAGTTAAATAATGGGGGAGTTTCTCCTTAAGGAGGCATTTAGATGGATAATAGCCTAAATTTTGACCAATATCGCACCCAAGTACGGCCTGCACTTGTTAGTAAGCTAGAAGAATTCCGCTTTTTGGGGTACGATGCAGTTTCGGAAACTGAACTATGGGAATTCCTGACTAAGAAAAAGTGGAAGAAGGTTTCTGAAGAGCTTAAGCTGTACCAAATAATCGCTGATATTCTTACAATAAAAATAGGCGATTATATGAATTTTGCGGCTATTGAGTCTCTTAAAACATCAGAATTCTCATTTGATGATGAAAATGAGCTAAAAGAACTATTAAAATAAGCTACAGTTAATAGGTATTTAGCTTATTTTCCAATGAAAGTTTATTAGAAGGCCTGGCAGTGCAAATTTTCCTAATATTGAAATTGACAGCCCTATTTAACTATTCCATAATGTAAGCAGTGATTTTATATTGAGACAGGGAGCTTTTGGTTTCGTGCTCATGCACGTGCATTCTTAAGGAGGACATTACATAATGGTAAAGCGCAGTAGAATCGTTGCTTTCATTTTGCTGATTGTGTTATTTGCCAGCTCAATGGGAGCAACCACCAAGAATATCTTAAATAATATTAAGCTAGGCCTTGATCTCCAAGGTGGATTTGAGGTCCTATACGAAGTACAGCCTGCCAAAAAGGGCCAGAAAATTGACAAAGATGTTTTGGCAGACACTGCCGAAGCACTTGATCGGCGTATCAACGTCCTTGGTGTCAGTGAACCGGTTATTCAAATTGAAGGAAACAACCGGATCCGTGTCCAGCTCGCTGGCGTTAAAGACCAAAATGAAGCCCGGGAAATCCTGTCCACCCAGGCAAATCTGACTTTCCGTGATGCCAACGATAAGTTGATGATGGACGGGGCGGATTTAAAACAAGGCGGCGCCAAACAGACGTTTGACGAAAATGGAAAGCCAAGTGTTTCCCTAACATTAAAGAGTGCCGATAAATTTAAAAACGTCACTCAAGATATTTTAAAGATGGCACCAAATAACGTGTTAGTCATCTGGCTTGATTTTGAAGAAGGCAAGGATTCTTTTAAAACGGAGGCAACTAAACAGGATCCTAAATATCTATCTTCTCCAACGGTAAATCAAGTCTTTAATTCAAATACCGTTTCCATTGTCGGTAATTTCAAAGCCGAGGAAGCAAAAAATTTGGCATCCCTATTAAATGCCGGCGCATTGCCTGTGAAGTTACATGAGGTTTACTCCACATCTGTCGGGGCGAAATTCGGGGAACAAGCTTTACATGACACAGTTTACGCTGGTATTCTCGGAGTAATTGTTATTTTCTTATTTATGATTTTCTATTACCGTTTCCCAGGTTTCATTGCGACGATTACCCTAAGCGTTTTTACTTATTTAGTTTTACTTATTTTCGATTGGATGAATGGGGTTCTCACATTGCCGGGAATTGCGGCGATTATCCTTGGGATTGGGATGGCCGTCGATGCCAATATCATTACTTATGAGCGGATCAGAGAAGAACTGAAGGTCGGAAAATCGCTTAAATCGGCCTATCAGGCTGGAGAGAAAAATGCGTTTACCTCCATCCTCGATTCCAACTTGACAACCATTTTAACGGCAGCTGTTTTATTCTTCTATGGAAACAGCTCGGTTAAAGGGTTTGCCACGATGTTAATTATCAGCATTTTGATGAGCTTCTTAACCTCTGTTTACTTAGCTCGTCTGTTACTTGGACTTTTTGTTCACAGCGGTGTATTGAAAAATAAACCAGGCTGGTTTGGTGTTAAGAAGTCTGATATCCGAGATCTCTCCGATAATGTTGATACTTTAGATCTGCCAACCCGCTTTGATAAACTTGATTTTGCTAAGCACAGAAAGAAATTCTTCACCATTTCTAGTATCCTTCTGGTTGCTGGGTTAATTATTCTGTTTGTGATGAAATTGAACTTGTCTATTGACTTTTCAAGCGGGACCCGGATTGAAGTGATATCCGACAAAGCCGTTACAACAGAACAGGTTCAATCCGCTTTAGAAAAACTAGATGTGAAAACGGATGATATCGTATTATCCGGTGATAAAAAGCATGCCGCCGCGAGAATGATCGGGGTGCTGTCCAAAAATAAAATTGCCGAGGTTAAAAAGGAACTGAATAATGAATTTGGTCATGAACCAAACGTTAGTACGGTGTCACCTCAGATCGGAAAAGAGCTGGCAAAAAACGCAATTATTGCCTTGCTGATTGCATCAGTCGGAATTGTCATTTATACAACGATTCGTTTCGAGTTTTCGATGGCAATTGCCGCGATTGTCTCACTTTTGCATGATGCGTTCTTTATGGTCGCGTTTTTCAGTCTGACCCGTCTGGAAGTCGACTTGACGTTTATTGCCGCAGTTTTAACCATTGTAGGTTATTCCATCAACGATACGATTGTCACCTTTGACCGGATGCGCGAAAATATGCATAAGAAACGCCGGCTTAAAACCGTTGAGGATATTGCTGAAGTTATGAATGTAAGTATACGTCAAACTTTGACTCGCTCGATTAATACCGTTTTGACGGTGCTCATTACCACAGTTGCTTTAATTATTTTTGGCAGTGAATCGATTCGCAACTTCTCCATTGCCTTGTTTGTCGGCCTTATGGTTGGGGTTTATTCCTCTGTTTGTATCGCCGGTCCGCTATGGTATGTGTTGAAAGCCCGCGAATTGAAAAAGAACGGTCCAATTAAAACAGTAAAAGAAAAGAAAAAATACAGCGATCAACCGCAAGTATAATGAATCGAAGCGGAAGCGCCTAAGGGTGCTTCCGCTTTTGTTATTGAAACAAGCGTAACGCTCCTGTATAATAAGAAAGTCCAAAGAGGTGAACATAAACTATGTTAAAGTCGAAAACAAGATGGGTTGTTCAGGAAACTGATCAAGATCTAGTGAAATCACTAGAAACTGAATTAAAGATTACACCTCTAACTGCATCGCTTCTTATCAATCGTGGATTAGATACCGTTGATTCTGCACGGTATTTTTTATTTGGAAAGGATGAATTCCACGATCCCTATTTACTAAAAGGGATGGATACGGCTGTAAGCAGGATTCGTCTTGCCATTGACAGACAGGAGCCCATTCTTATATATGGAGATTATGACGCAGATGGAGTAAGTAGTACATCCGTGTTAATGATTACCCTTCGTGATTTAGGTGCCAACGTTCAGTTTTATATACCGAATCGGTTTACTGAGGGATATGGTCCAAATGAAGCTGCGTTTAGACATGCAGCCAAAACGGGCATTAAATTAATTGTCACGGTCGATACAGGAATTGCCGCTGTTCATGAGGCTGCTGTTGCCAAAGAACTGGGTCTTGACCTCATTATTACCGACCACCATGAGCCGGGTCCTGTCTTGCCAGAGGCTTTGGCGATCATTCACCCTAAGCTCCCGGGAAGTATTTATCCGTTTCGTGAATTGGCAGGTGTAGGCGTTGCCTTTAAATTAGCCCATGCCTTATATGGCAAGGTGCCAAACCATTTGTTTGAAATTGCAGTAATCGGCACGATTGCCGACTTAGTTTCTTTAAAGGACGAAAACCGCCTGATTGCCAAGAAGGGGTTAGCTAATTTAAAGAGCACTTCTAATGTAGGCTTGAAAGCATTGTTAAAGACTGCCGGTGTAGACTCCAAGTCCATAAACGAAGAAACCATTGGTTTTACCATAGCTCCCAGAATCAATGCTGTTGGCAGGTTAGCAGATGCTGATTTGGCAGTTGACCTGATTCTTACTCAAGATCCATTTGAAGCTTCCCAATTGGCAGAAGAAATGGAAGCCCTGAATAAAACACGCCAGTCGATTGTGAATACGATTACGGATGAAGCCATAGAAGAGGTAGAAAAATACTATTTTGATGAATCCAATAAGGTGCTCGTAGTCGGAAAAGAAGGCTGGAATGCTGGTGTAATCGGAATTGTCGCATCGAGGCTTGTGGAAAAATACTATCGCCCTACGATTGTTTTAAGCTTCGATCAGGACAAAGGCTTGGCCAAAGGATCTGCACGCAGTATTGCTGGATTTGATATGTTTCAGAATCTATCCACCTGCAGAGACATTCTCCCTCATTTTGGCGGACATCCGATGGCAGCGGGAATGACATTGAGCTTGGATGATGTCGACCAACTCCGTTCCCGTTTAAACCAATTGGCAGAGACCCTATTAACGGCCGAGGACTTTGTTCCAGTGACCTATCTGGACCAGGAAGTAAGCCTAGAAGATATTGATTTAACTGCCCTTGAGGAAATAAATCAACTATCTCCATTCGGTATGGATAACGCAAAGCCAAAAGTTTTAATAAAAAATGCGGATATCTCAAGTATTAAAAAAATTGGCAGCGACCAGAACCATTTGAAAGTGTTATTAAACGAGAACGGGGCAAGCCTAGATGGAATAGGTTTTGGCCTGGGGGCTTTAGTGGACGAAATTTCCCCTGCTGCAAAACTTTCATTAATCGGAGAATTATCGATTAATGAATGGAACAATATACGTAAACCGCAAATCTTTGTGCAGGATCTTGCCATTGACGATTGGCAGTTATTTGATTATCGAGGGCAGACCACGTTAGGAAGCTTAGCCCGAATGGTGCCTGAGGTCAATCGGAAAGTCATTGTTTTTAACAAAGAAAATCTTGATAAATTAGATAGCCATCTAAAAGCAGATGCAATCTATATACAAGATGTTGAAGCAGCACAGGCATTTCAGTCTGCTGATGGTAACTTGGTTTTAGCTGACTTACCACCTTCTAAAGAAATTCTGACCCATTTATTGCAAGGGTCTTGTCCTTCGAGGATTTATGCTTGCTTTTATAAAGAGTCCAGTGATTTCTTTAGCATGATCCCGAGCCGTGATCACTTTAAATGGTATTATGCATTTTTAATGAAATTTGCACCGATTGATTTAAAACGTTATGCAGATGATATTGCGAAACGGCGGGGCTGGAAGCGGGAAACAATTGTTTTTATGTCCCAGGTGTTTTCTGAACTGGATTTTGTTACAATAAACAATGGATTTATTAGTTTAAATAAACAATCACAAAAGCGTGATTTAGCTGACTCAAACATCTACCAAACAAAACAAATTCAATATGCACTTGAAAGAGATTTATTATTGTCTTCTTATCAAGAGTTAAAAGATTGGTTTGACCAAGTCATTCAAGAGTCAGTGATAATTGAGGAGGCCATTTAAGAATGGATTTAAAACAATTTATCGCCATTGTCCCAGACTATCCAAAGGAAGGGATTGTTTTTAAAGATATAACACCGCTAATGAATAATGGCGAGGCATATAAGTTTGCAACGGACAGTATTGTCGAATATGCCAAAGATAAACAAATTGATATAATCGTCGGACCGGAGGCCAGAGGATTTATTATTGGATGTCCGGTTGCCTATGCGCTTGGTGTAGGTTTTGCCCCTGTTCGCAAAGAAGGAAAACTACCTCGTGAAACCATTAAAGTCAGTTATGGGCTGGAATATGGAAAAGATGTTTTAACCATTCATAAGGATGCTATCAAACCAGGCCAACGGGTTCTGATTACCGATGATTTACTGGCTACAGGCGGTACGATTGAGGCGACGATCAAGTTAGTGGAAGAGCTTGGCGGTGTCGTAGCAGGTATTGCTTTCCTTGTCGAATTAAGTTATTTAGATGGCCGTAGTAAACTAGACGGATATGATATTTTAACACTGATGAAGTATTAATGTATCAATGAGGGCACTCGCTTCAAGAGTGCTCTCTTTGTTAATATTTTCTTGATTTTCGACAGATTTTTTCAATATTTGTAGAAATTATGTCTTAATTACTTTACATCTTCGTTATTTTTATCGATAATAGTAACAATCATTCTAAAATAGTAACAATTTTTTATAGAATGAAATTATATATAACTATACTGCCATTCGGCGTCCAATAGAGACTAATTAGGCAGACCATTGCGGAAAACAAACTAAATTGAGATAGAAAATAAAGGTGATCTCATGGCGAATGATCAAGTGTTAACAGCCGACCAAGTCCTTGATAAAACCAGAAAATATTTAAACGAAGAGCATGTAGAATTAGTCAAAAAAGCGTACGAATACGCGAAACATGCTCATCGTGATCAATATCGAAAATCAGGCGAGCCCTATATCATTCATCCCATTCAGGTTGCCGGCATTTTGGCAGATTTGGAGATGGACCCGGCAACGGTAGCGGCTGGTTTTCTTCATGACGTTGTTGAGGATACTCCAGTGACCTTAAAAGATCTTGAAGTGGAATTCAATGACGAAGTGGCCATGCTGGTCGACGGTGTTACGAAATTAGGAAAAATTAAATATAAATCGCACGAAGAGCAACAGGCAGAAAACCATCGGAAAATGTTTGTTGCCATGGCTCAAGATATCCGGGTCATTTTAATTAAACTGGCTGACCGGCTGCATAATATGCGGACACTGAAGCATTTGCCCGCTGAAAAGCAGCGCCGGATTGCAAACGAGACACTTGAGATTTTCGCCCCTCTAGCACATCGATTGGGAATTTCGAAAATTAAGTGGGAACTCGAGGATACAGCCTTAAGATATTTAAATCCGCAGCAATATTACCGCATCGTTAATCTCATGAAAAAGAAGCGGGAAGAACGCGAACAATATCTTGATGATGTCGTTGATGAGGTTAAAGCTCGTTTAGGAGAGGTTGCCATCAAGGCAGAAATTTCCGGCCGTCCAAAGCATATTTATAGCATTTATCGGAAAATGGCCCTGCAAAATAAGCAATTCAGTGAAATTTATGATTTGCTGGCAGTTCGGATCGTAGTGAATAGCATAAAAGATTGCTACGCGGTTTTAGGCATTATTCATACCTGCTGGAAACCGATGCCTGGACGCTTTAAAGATTATATTGCCATGCCGAAGCCCAATATGTATCAATCCCTGCACACAACAGTGATTGGACCAAAGGGTGACCCGCTTGAAGTGCAGATTCGGACATTTGAAATGCACCGGATTGCGGAATTCGGGATTGCCGCCCACTGGGCTTATAAAGAGGGTAAAACGGTCAGTGACAGTTCGACGTTTGAACAGAAGCTCACGTGGTTTAGAGAAATTCTTGAGTTCCAAAATGATACGGCAAACGCAGAAGAATTTATGGAGTCCTTAAAAATTGATCTTTTCTCTGATATGGTGTTTGTTTTTACACCTAAAGGCGATGTCATTGAATTGCCATCAGGCTCTGTTCCTATTGACTTTGCCTACCGGATTCACTCAGAAATTGGCAACAAAACCATCGGTGCAAAAGTAAATGGAAAAATGGTCACATTGGACTATAAGCTGAAAACAGGCGATATTATTGAGATATTAACCTCTAAGCACTCTTATGGGCCTAGTCAGGACTGGCTCAAGCTGGCACAAACCTCCCAAGCTAAAAATAAAATCCGCGCCTTCTTTAAAAAGCAGCGCCGTGATGAAAATATTGAAAAAGGCAAGGAATTGGTAGAAAAAGAAATTCGCAGCATGGAGTTTGATGTGAAGGAAATTTTAACTCCAGAAAATCTAAAAAAAGTTGCTGAGAAGTTTAATTTTATCAATGAAGAGGACATGTATGCAGCAGTCGGTTATAACGGTGTTACCGCTCTGCAGGTTGCCAACCGTCTGACTGAAAAATGGCGCAAGAAACGCGATCAGGAGCAATCCGCCAGCATTACCAATGTAATCACTGAATTAAAGGCAGTACCGACTTCGTCGCGAAAACGGGAGTCGGGTGTAAGGGTTCAGGGAATTGACAACTTGTTAATCCGTCTGTCAAGATGCTGCAATCCGGTACCTGGAGACGAAATTGTCGGCTATATTACCAAGGGCCGCGGCGTTTCAGTACACCGCTCAGATTGTACTAATATCGATACAAATGACGCCCAGAGCAGACTGATCCCAGTTGAATGGGAATCTTCGCTAAATGACCGCAAGGAATACAATGTTGATATTGAAATCAGCGGTTTTGATCGTAGAGGATTGCTAAATGAAGTCCTACAGGCTGTAAATGAGACAAAAACTAATATCAATGCTGTCACCGGAAAAACGGACCGCAATAAAATGGCTACTATCAGCATGACGATTGCGATTCACAATGTCGCTCATTTGCAAAAGGTAGTTGACCGGATTAAACAAATTCCTGATATTTATTCGGTTCGCCGATTGATGAACTAAGGAGTAGGAACTATGCGAATTGTTGTTCAACGGAGCAAAGCCGCCCGGGTAACCGTGGATGGGGAAGTGACGGGTCAAATTACGAAAGGACTCGTGCTTTTGGTAGGCGTGACCCACAGCGACACCGTGGAGGATGCCAAGTATCTGGCGGAAAAGATTCCGAACCTGAGAATTTTTGAAGATGATGCCCAGAAGATGAATTTGTCGCTGCTTGATACTGGCGGTGAAATTTTGTCCGTTTCGCAATTTACCTTATACGGAGACTGCCGAAATGGGCGGCGCCCCAGCTTTATCGAGGCTGCCCGGCCGGAGCAGGCTATTCAAATTTATGAGGCGTTTAACCAAATGCTCCGCGACAAAGGAATCCAGGTAGAAACCGGGGTTTTTGGTGCAATGATGGATGTAGAGTTGACCAATGACGGTCCGGTCACCTTAATTGTGGAGAGTAAGGCGTAAAAAATGCTTGGCCCAAAATGGGACCAAGCATTTTTTTATTGTTTAAAGTACCTGGCCAATCCTTCGAATAGGCCAGTGGCGGCACTTTCTTGAAAGCTGCTAGATGTAAGTGTCATTTCTTCTTCCGGGTTGCTCAAATAGCCAAGTTCAATCAAAGTGGCATTTTTATTATTCTCCCGAATAACATGAAAGTCGCCAAACCGAACGCCGCGGTTCTTCATCTTCGTTTGTCCCACTGTTGCTGTATACACGGTATTGGCCAACGGTTTTTGGAAGGAATGATAAAAATAGCCGGTCATCCCCCGGACACTTCGGTCTAAATTGCTGTCATAATGAAGGCTGATAAAAGCATCGGCGTCATTAACTTGGGCGGCCCTTACTCTAGATGACAGTGAAATGAAAGTATCACTATTTCTCGTAAGATAGACATTTGCCCCAGCCGAGACCAATTTATCATATAAAAGACGAGCAGTTCGGAGTGTTAGCTCCTTTTCCAATGTTCCCTTGGCCCCTGTCGTCCCATTATCTCCGCCGCCATGTCCTGGGTCTAGGACAATGGTTTTGTTCTTCAGATAGCCAGCAGCGCCGGTTTTGACGATGTTTTTGGCAGAACCATTGGTGGTGACGACCCAGCCGGCCACATATCCGGTTTTTCCATTATCCAATTTTACTAGATACCAATCATTCAGAACACTAATAACGGGAAACTGCTCCCCTTCATCTGCCCGAAGCATGACATCCGATTGGACATCGGGCGAAGTTCGGATATTGGTTCCATCCTGTAAGATGGTAATCTTGCTTGCCTTGCTGGCTTGTCCATTTTCTTTATCAGACATTTTATTATTGATATACCAGCTGGCAACCCAGCCATAATTGCCAGGTTTATATTCAATCTTTGTCCAACCGTTCTTCTCTTCCATAATCGGATAACTTTCCCCATTTGACACCGTTCCCACAATACTGGAGTTGTAGGAGGTCCCTGAGCGGACGTTTAGGCTATCTGCTGTTATGGTTCCCACTGTATCACTAGTTGTTTTTTTGGTGGTTACGGGCGCTGTTTCCGATTGCTTTGTAATAAATTCGGAACTAACCCAGCCTGTTAACTGAGAATAGCTAATCTCAATCCAATTATTTTTTTCGGATAAGATGGTAACATTTGTCCCTTTTGTCAGCTTTCCAAGGTTGGTACTTTTGCTGGACGGTTCTTCACGGACATTCAGAAGATCCACGTTCACTCGTCCTAAATTGGTTGTGGATGTTTCTGTTTTGTTATTTGTTTTTGTGGAAGTATTGAAAAATTCCTTTGAGGCCCAGCCTTCCCCAAATTGGGTATCAATTTTATACCAATTTTCGTTTTGATCGAGGATTTGTACTTCCTCGCCTTTAGCTAGTAAACCGATGATCTGGAAGCTTGTCCCAGGTCCTGAGCGCACCCTCAATTGCTCGGTTATCGCTTTGGCTTTGGTATTTCTTGAACTGGCTACGGCTGTTTTTGATTCGCCGTTCTCTTTGGCAATGAGCCAACTGACGACCCAGCCCGTTTTAAAGGTAGACAACTGAATCTGCACCCAGTCTCCCTTCTCCTTGATGACTGGATATTTTTCACCGCGTTTTGCCTGCTTCACTAAGGAATAACTTAAGCCCGGCCCACTCCGAACATTGACCATGTCCGTGGCGATGACAATCGAGCCACTCGAAGCCATTGTATTTCCCCAGGGCAGGAAGGTTCCAAAAATAAGTAGGATACAGACCAATAGAATGCTATTTTTTCGAAACATAGAACCCTCCTTATTAAAATGTCCATTATATATTTTAACGGAAAAGGGCCAGAAAATCATTCCTAAATTAGCAATTTGGTCCAATAAAACTACAAAAAGACAATTATCATGCAATTTCTTCCTCAGGGTTGGACATACTAGGAATATACTTGAGACCAGGGGAGCGATTAGCAATGCGGATGAGTGATAAAGGCAGAAATGTACAATCCATGGACGGTCGGCTGTTTGGTGTTGATTTTCACGACTTTGTCCAAAAAGAACATGAGTCAACAACCTTTGAACTTGCTTCTGAATTCGGGCTAACGATGGGAGATGTCAAAAAGTTAAAAAAACATTTAGGGAGGACTTAAATCCTTCTTGACATTGGAATCGATGCTCCGTATCATTATATAAATAAAATACTATATTGAAGTAACCAATGATGGAGCATAGTAGTTAAGGCCAATTCCATGGAAAAGAGAGGAAATGCCCTAGGCTGAAAGCATTTCTGCATGAATCTTAATGAAAGAACACTCCGAAGGCTTCTCTCTGAAAAAGTCCGACTCTAGTAGGAGAAGAACGTGGCAGGCGTTAACTGTTTGAGAGGAAGCGGCTCTTTTTGGGGCGCTTCAACTAGGGTGGAACCGCGGATGAACTTCCGTCCCTTGTTTAAATAACAAGGGATGGAAGTTTTTTTATTTTTGAGCCAACATATCGCGAATAAATTTTTTTTATATCGTTGAAATAAAGGAGGATTCCCTTATGTCAATTAACATCCCAAGAGGCACACAGGATATTCTGCCGGGTGAGGTAGAACTGTGGCAGCTGATTGAAAAAAAAGCTAGGGATCTATGTGAAAAGTATCAATACCAAGAAATTCGTACACCAATTTTTGAACATACCGAACTGTTTTCCCGCGGCGTCGGCGATACGACCGATATCGTTCAAAAAGAAATGTACACGTTTGAGGACCGGGGCGGCCGCAGCTTAACTTTACGGCCAGAAGGCACAGCATCTACGGTAAGAGCGTTTGTGGAGAAAAAAATGTATGGTAACGCCAACCAGCCCGTCAAGCTGTATTACATGGGACCTATGTTCCGTTATGAGCGGCCGCAATCAGGCAGGTTCCGCCAGTTTGTTCAGTTCGGTGTTGAAGCATTAGGAAGCCACGACCCTGCCATTGATGCAGAGGTGATTTCTCTTGCGATGAATCTTTACAAGGAAATGGGACTGAAGAAATTAAAGCTGATCATTAACAGCCTCGGGGACAAGGAAAGCCGTCTCGCTCACCGTGATGCGCTAATCAATCATTTTAAACCGAGAATCGGCGAGTTCTGTAAAGACTGCCAGAGCCGTTTAGAAAAAAACCCGCTTCGGATTTTGGATTGTAAAGTGGACCGCGATCATGAATTAATGAAATCGGCTCCTTCGATTATCGATTACCTCAATGAAGAATCAAAAGCATATTTTGATAAACTTCAAAAATATTTAACCCAGCTCGATATTCCATTTGAGGTAGACCCGAACCTAGTTCGCGGGCTGGACTATTATAACCACACCGCTTTTGAAATTATGAGCGATGCGGAAGGCTTTGGAGCGATCACCACGCTTTGCGGGGGCGGCCGCTACAATGGCTTAGCTGAGGAAATCGGCGGCCCTGAGACTCCAGGAATTGGATTTGCCCTTAGTATTGAACGCTTTATTGCAGCTCTAAAAGCTGAAGGCATTGAACTAGAGGTGAATCCAGGAATCGATTGCTATTTAGCTGCCCTTGGCGAAGAAGCCAAGGATTACACGGTCGGATTGCTGCAAAAGCTCCGATTGGCGGGGATTTCCGCAGAACGTGATTATTTAGCTCGAAAAATTAAAGCCCAGTTCAAAGCTGCAGACCGGTTAAATGCAAAGTATGTTGCGGTTCTTGGCGAGGAAGAGCTTAATCAAAACAAGATAAATGTTAAAAACATGGCAACTGGCGACCAAGTTGAAGTTGATTTGGATGGTTTTGTTGAGTACATTCAGGGGATGGAAAGGTAAGGGGGATTATCATGTTGTATGGCAGATCATATTTTTGTGGTGAAGTTCCAGAAGCAGCAGTAGGAGAGAAAGTTTCCTTAAAAGGCTGGGTACAAAAACGCCGTGACTTAGGCGGATTGATTTTTATCGATTTACGTGACCGCACAGGGATTGTTCAGGTTGTGTTTAATCCGGATGTTTCTAAAGAGGCATTGGAAACGGCAGAGAAAATTAGAAATGAGTTTGTTTTGGATGTTGTTGGTACGGTGGTTGCCCGCGAAGCAGGGACCATTAATGAAAATCTTAAAACCGGTACGATTGAAATCCAAGCGGAAGCTGTTACGATTATCAACGAAGCCAAAACACCGCCATTTATGATTACTGACAAAACGGATGCTTCAGAGGATGTACGCTTGAAGTATCGTTATTTAGATTTCCGCCGTCCGGTGATTTTTGAAACTTTGAAAATGCGTGCTCACGTGACTAGACAAATCCGAAATTTCTTGGATTCTGAAGGGTTTTTGGATATTGAAACACCAATTTTAACAAAAAGCACCCCAGAAGGTGCCCGTGACTATTTAGTGCCAAGCCGGGTCCATCCTGGTGAATTCTACGCGCTGCCACAATCACCGCAGTTGTTCAAGCAATTGTTAATGGTCGGTGGCATTGAACGGTATTACCAAATTGCCCGCTGCTTCCGCGATGAGGACTTGCGTGCAGACCGTCAGCCGGAATTTACTCAGGTCGACATCGAAACAAGCTTTTTGAGCCAAGAGGACATTATCGCACTTATGGAGCGGATGATGTCTGGGTTAATGAAGGAAGTAAAAGGCATCGATGTTTCTGTGCCGTTCCCACGAATGACTTATCATGAAGCTATGAGCCGTTATGGTTCGGACAAACCGGATACCCGCTTCGGATTGGAACTAGTTGATGTTTCCGAAATCGTGAAGGATTCTGACTTCAAGGTGTTTGCTGGAGCGGTTGCGAACGGCGGTCAGGTTAAAGCGATTAATGTGAAGGGCGCTGCCGACAAGTACTCCCGCAAAGACATCGATGCTTTGGGAGAGCATGCAGCCCGTTATGGAGCAAAAGGTCTAGCTTGGCTGAAGGTCGAGGAGGATGGTCTTAAAGGGCCGATTGCTAAGTTCTTCTCTGAAGAGGATGGACAAGCTTTAAAAGCTACGTTAGAAGCTTCTGAAGGCGATTTATTGTTGTTTGTTGCTGACAAAAAGAGTGTCGTTGCCGATGCTTTAGGCGCATTACGGCTGAAGTTAGGCAAAGAGCTTGGATTAATTGACCAAAGCTTGTTCAATTTCTTATGGGTAACCGATTGGCCGTTGCTTGAATACGACGAGGAAGAGGGCCGTTATTATGCAGCCCATCACCCATTTACGATGCCATTCCGTGAAGATCTGGAGCTGTTGGATACCGACCCTTCCAAAGTCCGCGCCCAAGCCTATGATATCGTTTTAAACGGTTATGAATTAGGAGGAGGGTCTTTACGGATCTTCGAGCGCCCGATTCAAGAAAAAATGTTCAAAGTCCTTGGCTTCTCTCCAGAGCAGGCTCAGGAGCAATTCGGATTCTTGATGAATGCATTTGAATATGGGACACCGCCGCATGGAGGCATTGCGATAGGTCTTGACCGCTTGGTGATGCTGCTTGCGGGCAGCACGAACCTGCGTGACACGATTGCCTTTCCGAAGACGGCAAGTGCAAGCTGCTTGCTGACCGATGCGCCTGGTGAGGTTTCTGAGGCACAATTAAAGGAATTAAATTTGTCACTAAATGTTCCTAAATAATAGGCATACATTTTCCTGGGCATCTTGATGGCTGCAGGAGATTATGCTATTATTAACTCAAGTTAGAAGAGTCCTGAAATGTACGTTGTATAACCTAATGTTTTGACCGAACATTTTATTATTGGGAGTCTGGAGTTTTTGAAAGGCGTAAATGCCTCACTCATTGCGAGTAAGGGGACTTACAAAATTCAAAACAGGACACCCACCTGCTGAGTGCGGGATCAAAACAAGGGATTGATAAGCGACGGCACCATTGGGACTCTTCTCTTTGTTTTTTAAACCTCTGCATTGAGAGGTTTTTTATTTTGTTTTTGGCTCTGTTAAACGATAATGTTGATTTTTTAAC
>NZ_HG942058.1 GCF_000612665.1 Neobacillus dielmonensis | reverse complement strand
AATTTAGTCTAGCACTTACAGAGGGGTGATGGTTATTTAGAAAGAATGTTCGGAAGAACCATAAACAATATTGTAAAAGGTTACTTAGAATCAGAAGGGTTAGACGGAGAAACCACGATTGTCACAACAAAAATAAACGAATCTCTTTATGATACATATCGAGCGGAATCCAATATTGATATGTCGATAAGACAGTACATAGAAAAGTACAAGCCGGAATATATCATCACACAGATGATCGTCAAGGACACAGGCAATATAACACCCGAAACATTTAAAAATGTGATTACCAATATGTATCAAGAAACAGCCAACACCGCATACGAAGCACGGATTTATGTCATAAAAGAAAAAGACTATGAAAAAGTGAGAAAGGCTTCATAAAAAACACGGACCCCGGAACGGAAGATTATTTTAAAAACATGGTATCCGAACTAGCAGTAGTTTATGATGCCAATGGCTTTAACGGTATGTCCGAACATACATACAAGGATTAATAAATTGCTTTAATGGTGTTGGAAAGTTGTTATTAAATGACGTCTCCTAAACGAAAGGCGGGTATGAGTACGACAAACCAAATAAATGAAAAGCTACAAAAAACTCTCTTGGAGAAAGGTCTCGATTTAGTATCTGTCATTTTGATATTGGTCACTTTCATTTATATTTTCGTTTACTGGTCATCTTTACCGAATCAAATCCCAATGAGGTTTGATTCAGATGGAGTTGTTTCTCAATGGGGGAGAAAAAAAAGCATAAAAGGCCTTCCATTTTATTGGACTAATAGCTTGGGGAGTTTTTAGTCTTGTTGAAAGGTTTCCTCATAATATTAACTTGCGAATAGTCCGAAATGATGACAATGCAAAAGAAACGAAATATAACAGAATGATTTTGAACGCAATAAAAAATGTCATAGTCATTTGTCTTATTTATGCTAGTTGGAGAATGATTGAGAAGATTTAATATGGATCGTTTAGAAATTCCTTGTTTAAGTGAATCGAAATAGCTTTTTATAACATGAAAGGGAAACCTGTTTTAATTGGGTTTCCCTTTATTTTTGTCATTATCAACCTAATGTTGAACAGTGCAAATGTAGAGAGTAAAAATTATTGCTAATAAATTACCAATGCTAAATCAGTAATTTTCCTTTAGAATGACAATACAACAATACCTTGATCCCACGTTTAAGTTGGAGCAATTGGTAGTTAAGAAACTTTCTCTAAAAATTTATAAGGGGTTGTTGTAAATATGAGCTTTTTAGAAAAAGTGAAAAATGGTGTCAATAAAATAAGGGATGAGAAAGGAGTACCCATTTCCATTTCTCAACAAATGATCCATGAACTGATTAAAAAAACGGACAAAGTAAAAGAAACTTCTGTCGTTATCGCAGAGGATGGAATTACGATAACTGGAAAAACGGAAGTAGAAAAATTAATGATTAAAAAGGATATATCCTTTTTAATAAAACTTTTGCCGGTCAAAATGGAAAACAGGGAAATACATTTTAAAATTGAAAAGTTCAAACCTCTTAATCTAAACTTTTTGAATAAAAAAATCTTTCATAACCCACCGTTTTTATCATATGACGGGAATTTAATCAAAATGGATGTTAACGGTTGGGAGAAAGTAAAGAAGGTTCCATTTGGGAATATTAAGAACTATGAATTAACAGATGGAAAAATTACCTTATCAATTGGAATATAACTTAAACAAAAAAGCACTCAGTATTGTCTTATATCAATATTTCTGAGTGCTTTTTTGTAGGGTAAAGGTTAAATGTGTTAAACCTATAATTCATAGTTTTCTGTTTTCTACTCCACTTTAAAAGGCCTTGGGTGACATCTAAACAAGTAATGTCGCCTGGTAATAATAATGTCTATTAAACCTAAGCCTCTTTGAATCGTAGTTATAATCCTTTATGACATGTTACCATTAGAAAGGTAAATGGAGGCTTATCGTCATGGTCCTTATGTGGTTCCACAATTTCCGTAATTTCGGTCAGTCCATAATCCCCAAATTCTTGGTTAATCGAGTCGGTATCATAAAAAAACATTTTAACCCCGGCTGGAGTCTCATAATAATCTTTCCCCAATTGTCTTCCCTTTCCAAACATGGGGGCTTCTTTGGAAATAGTAGTAAAAGTCATATAGCCGTTTGGCTTTAGCTGATTATAGCAATCACTAATAAACTTTTTTCTCTCATCTTGATTCAATAAGTGAATCAAAGCGTAACAAAAAATTCCATCATATAGTTTGTTTTCAAAGGGCATATCGGTAACGGAACCATAAAAAATAGGAATAGTAAGCCCATTTTGCCTTGCCAAATCAATTGCTGTTTTGGAAATCTCAATACCAGTTACATCTATTCCATTATCAATAAAAACCTTTGCATTTCTGCCATAACCGATGCCAGGAATCAAAATATCCTTGACTTGCTTTTCAACGAACAAGTCCTTGGTTAAGATGGCGGAGTCTGAGGGTTCAAATCCCCACATTGTTTGATTTTTTATAAAGCTTGATTCCCAAAATTCTGTCATACCTCAATCTCCTTAAAAAAATTGCTTCACATTCTTAATTTGCTGTTTTTGTATACCATTCTATCTCATGTCGTATATAAAATCACAAAATTAATTTTGATATCCTTCCTTTTTGGTACCAGCCATATGTTTTGTGTCCTAAAGTCCTAAATTTTTCACATATTATACCAATATATAAGAATTATCTGTTATTATTGACTTAAACAAAGAAACCAAAAAATAGGTGAATATGGTCATGGAATTACTGGACTGGCCGAACAATAACAGGTTGACAATGAGAAATAAATGAAGCGACAAGGACGGGGGATTGGATGTACGAGCATCATTATGAGAAATGGTTAAGGGAACTTGGTTTGCTGCCAATAAACCATGATAACGAGAATTGGAAAAGCTTTAAACTAGTCCATGAAGTACCAAAAACTATAAACGACCGAGAGACTGTAAAGTCATTTTTAAAAAATGAAGTTGGCTTAAAAAGTGGACTATATGTTTATAAAAACAGTCAACAAGAGATTTTATACATAGGGAAGGCAAAGCTACTTTTAAATCGTTTGTACAGTCATTACCGGGAATCCTATGAACCAGTCCCGGGTGATAAAAAGGGGCGATGGCATCAGTTTTTTTCATCCAATCAAGGAGAATTGGAGATATTTTGGACAGAACTGAGTACCGAATCTGACAGGGGAATTATTGAAAAAATGCTAGAAGCTCTTTTGGAACCAACATTTATTCAGTTTGATCAAAAAGACGTCATTCAAATCGAGAAGATTAAGCCGGAAGTAAGCAAGGAATCTTCTTCAGCTCAAAGATATACCTTTTTCACATTTGGAAACGAGTTAATCGATAAGATTCATAGTGTACTAGGGGAGCATATTTCCTATCAAGAAAGAAACACGGGCGTAACATTCTATAGAGGAATGACCAGAATCTTAAAAATAAAAGATTCAGCTGCCAATTTAATTGTGGAATTTAATGTTCCTGTAGAAAAGGTAGAGGGCCTAACGATTCTAACCAAGAAAGAGGCCCAGCAAAAAAAATATGGGACATGTCAGTGGATTTATAAAGGAAAAAGTTTGGATACTGTCTTAAGGCTTGTTAATGAAGTAAAAGAAAAAATCTAAGGTGTTCATAGGAACAATAGCATGTAATTGGACAAGTCCTAGAACAACAGGTGAATTAGGGAAAACTTGCAAGTAACTATAAAAGCACCTTTGGGGGAATAACCTTGATCATCAACATAGGAGAATGAATGGACTGCAACAAGAAATTAACGGGACAAGGGTACAAAATCTATGAAGAAATCATTGTTGACGGCAGGGTAAGACAAACGGAAAAAGTGCTAGGTCTAGTCTGCGAAAAATGTAATAAAAAGCGATTTTCAGCGAATCTGATGGCCATGCTTCGCAGACTGCACAAAAGGAGAAAAATAAGAGAGAAAGAAGAGAAGGAAAAGCAGAGAAGATTGAAAAAGATAAAACTACTTTAAACTGGTTTAAATCATGCCTGGCAAAATGTTGTCAGGCTTTTTATGAGCGTACCGAGGCACTTTGAAGGGGGAGGTTCTGTGGGGGTGTTACTTGAATGAGTCCAGTTGGGTAGAGTAAGAATCTTATTCGAAACCTGTAAGATGTATTTATCTATGGGATGCCACTATGTACGTGGATTTATATTTTAATAGAAATGGGGAGAACCATTTGTTCACTAGAACTACTCTAAAAATCGAGGGTGTAAACGCTGTAGCTGAGTTAAGAAGGATTATTATTGGTGGAGTCGAGCAATGGATGTTAATTAGGGGAGATAATAGAAACAATCCTTTATTGCTATTGGTTCATGGAGGCCCTGGAGCCGCACAGATTGGTTTTAATAGACACTATCAACAAGAACTTGAAAAGCAGTTTATTGTGGTTAATTGGGACCAAAGGGGAGCAGGATTATCCTATTCAAAAAAAATCCCAGCGGAAACGATGAATATAGCTCAATTTCTAGAAGATTTACAAGAAGTATCCATTTTTTTGAAGAAGGAATTTCAAAAGGAGAAGATTTATCTTATCGGGCATTCATGGGGAAGTATTATTGGGATGTTAGCAGTCAACAACTATCCTGAACATTACTTCCATTATTTTGGAGTTTCCCAGGTTGTAAGTATGAGCAAAGCGGAAGCCTTATCATATGACCTTTTGCTGGTAAGGGCAGTCGAACAGAACCATGAACAAGCAATAAAAAAGCTAAAGCAAATAGGGAGACCACCTTGGGACCATTTAAAATCTGACAGAGTACATCAAAAGTATTTGGAGATATTGGGCGGTGGGATTTCTCATGATGGTAAATTGGTAAGGGATTTTGCAATGAAACTAATCAAGAGTAAAGAATATACACTATTTGACGTAGTTAGGCATATGAATGGTCAATTGTTTAGTATGAAAAAGATGATTAAGGAACTAAGAGAATTTGACTTAAGCAATGAGGTAAAAAAGGTCAAAGTTCCAGTGACGCTTATGATGGGGAAGTATGACTTAACGGTTCCTCACCAACCAACAAAAGAGTTTTTCGACCAGCTTCAGGCACCGCGTAAAGAATGGGTATGCTTTGAACAATCTGCTCATTCTCCTAACTATGAAGAGCAGGATAGATTCACCCAAGAAATTATTAGAACCATCAATAATCACCACCTGTGAGGAGTAGTATTTACACAACATGATTATTTTACCTTTTTATGTCGGCTCGATATAATTATGTTTAATCTTGCAAACCTTATGGGGGACTATCCTTATGTTAATACAATGTACAAAGAAGCTTTTAGACCAGCTGGGGATTAAAGGGGGAGACTGTGGCTGAGGAAAAACCCGTATTTTCCTAGCACGCAACTTATTACACTATATCGTAGAAAAACGGTTGTAGTGGTGAACGATTCAAATAGATATGTAATTGTTTTGTACGGACTGACAGCGACAAATCTTAAAAAAATTGATGATTGTATATTTGAAGGGATCCGTGAAACGTTGCGGGAAGAGGGAATAAAGGAAGAAATCATCAAAAGATTCCTTTTAGACTCTGGAAAAATGACTTTTACAATGACGAAGAACCGAACCACGGTGTCAAGGCTAAACAAGGCTTGCGAATCTGTTTATTATCATCAAGAATTATTGAATGAAAACACGATTTTTAGTACCGAACTAAGCAAGAGCGTTAGTCGCGAATGGGTTGGTGAAGGGAAAAACAGCTATATCCGTCCAAGAGAAGAAATGTATAAAGACCTAGAGAATTTTGCGGGTGAACCGATATTTAGCATGAGGGCAGCTCAAGTAAAAGTTACTCTGAAGCTTGAGAATCATCCTGTTTGGCGCCAAATAATGGTTCCACTCTATGGGACGTTTGCTAATCTGCATGAAATTCTCCAAACAGCTTTTGGCTGGAAGGATAATCATCTCCATGAATTTTATATTTTTGAAGAGGTTCCTGCTTCCGGATTGGGAGGTAATCATAATCTCTGGTTAAAGCCAATAATCAATCTTGTCTGTGATGAAAAGGCGTTTGCTTATCCTAAGGAGATTGAAAGGAAACTTGAAAAGGATGTCAAGCTATCAGATTGGATCCCGGCATATAGGAGGTTTAGATATACATACGATTTTAGTGATAACTGGGAACATGAGTTGGAAGTGGAGAAGGTAATCGATTATAAGGTGAATACTCCTATCTGTCTTTCTGGAGAGGGGAACATACCCCCAGAGGATGTTGGTGGAGAATTCGGTTTTGAGGAATTTCTTGCAATACTTGGGAACCCCACGCATCCGGAGCATAAACATATGAAACAATGGGGGATTATGCAAGGATACAAGGACTTTGATCTTGAAAGGGTGAATCGGATTTTAAAGAATAGATGAATGGGATATCCCGTCCGAGCAGTAGTGACAGCTATAAAAAACAGCATCAAATACGGTTAGCTCCGTTGAATAAAGGTCGCATGAAAGGAAAGCTATACCTTTTGTTATAAATTTCAACATATTAGTAAATGGCTCAACTACATAATGATTTTGCTGAAAAATGAAACTACTAAAAATAGCTGTTTGGTATAATGAAAGTGATAGTAATATATTAGAGAAAACTCCGAGAAAATAATTTTACTTTTATAATTAAATTCACGGCATTCCCTTGAAGTGATTCCCAATTAATAATGTAAGACAAAAAACTGTTAAGGAAAGGTTCTATGATCTGGTTATTACTGATTTTCATTCTATTTGCTTTTTTGATGGGATTTTTTCAGCTTCCTATTTGGCTTATGTCTAGCGTTTTGGTTTTTGTGCTTGTTTTTTTCATGGCTCGAAACCCTCTTTTATTTGGAAAAGATACTGAAAAAATGATGTTGTACCTGAGAAAATCCAAAGCACAATATCTGCAATTTCTTCACCACTTTTTGCAAGGGGATTTGTCGGCCGCGGAACATGCTGCTGGGAATATCCGTTCAAAAAAAACAAAACAAATTGCCCTCTCGATGCTTTTAATGGAGCGGAAACAATATGGTAAAGCAAAAGAGCTACTTCAAAAAATGGGCGGGCATAAGACAAAATGGTACGCTTTGTCGGATATTGCCATTAATGAAGGTGATGTGGGTGCATTCGAAGCAAATAGAGCGAAAATCTCAGACACTTTTTTTATAAACATGTTGGAAGTCGACCAGGCGGTTTATGCAGGGGAAAAGGAAAAGGCCGTTATGTTGCTTGAAAACATGATTCCTAAGCTACGAGGTTATAAGTTACTTTCAACTGCGCAATATCGTAAGCAAATACTTGAAGGAAGAGTCTAAATAATTGGGGGAGAAACGTGATAAAAATTAAAATGGAGTGTCTAACGACCGTATGACGCTTAGGATACATAAGTAAAATGTTCTGCCGATAATAGAAAAGATACTGGGCCGGAGGAAGTTTGCGGTCCTTTTTTTGTGTGTCAAACAGAATAAACAAAAAGTAGATCTTTTACCAATATATTGATTTCCCCAAATTCCCATAGATGCAATAATTGGAGATAACTTTTCATCTTGTTCAGGAAGGGAATATTCCACCTTCTTTGGTAGTGTATACTATACTTTGGACTTCACAATTCCATTTGCCTCAAGTTCCCTGGGTTATAACGTCAACATCGGAACTTAGTAGAGAATATTGTACACTCAAATAGAAAACAAACAATAATACTATTTTTTCAAAAGGTGTACTATTTTTGGTGCACCTTTTTGGCTAAAATGGAATCAGGGAATATTTGGGCGATTGGCAGGCATCATTGAAGTTTATCACCTATTGCTCAGGTGTAATTAAATAGAGAAGAGGAGGAACCCATCTTGAACATCATTCTAGGGTATTGGCTAGACTCTTCATCCTATCCGGATGCATTAGGAGATAAAGAGGCAGAGGTTGGTACGGTTGTAACAGGATTTAACGGCTTGATTGGCATTTTGGAAACCCAGTTAGGGCTTACTTCCCCTGAAGTCTCAGAAAACATCCGAATTGCCGAATGGCAAGAACTCATTCGGGTTCATGACAATGGAAACATGCCATTCTCGAAATCTTTCGAAACAGACTCATGGAATACGGCAAAAGAATTGCTGCGCCGCCGTGATGAGTTGATATTGGCAGGTTGGGACCCTAGCATCCATATGGACGGCAGCAAATGGCTGCAAACGCTAGCACAGCTGGAGTTGGCCAATCCAAACAAAACGAAGGGCTTTTCGGACAGAGTCCTGGCTTTGCTGTCGAAGTTACAGGAATCGGTTTCAGTAAACATAGATACAATTACAATGGTTGATGAAGATGAAACAATTTGGGACCCTTGGGCGATCCAATTGATTGATAGGATCAAAGCATGTGGTGTAGAAGTTCAAAAGCAGACCCCGACCTCAACAATAGAATCCGAACAAGGTTCATCATCAGACTTGGCCTTGCTGCAAAGTGTCCTATCCGGTGAAATATCTTTTGGACAGGCCCAGGGGGACGGAAGCTTACTTCTGGTCCGTTCTGAACAAGAATGGGATGCGGCCGACTATTTGATCAGTTGGCTTCAGGAAAACGGTACAGATAACACGGTCTTAATGAAAGGGGAGGGGTCGCTGCTTCTGGACGAGCTTCTCCACCGCAGGGGGATGCCGTCTGTAGGGGTGGAAACGCCGTCGAAATGGCGTGCTGTTCTTCAGGTACTAGCGTTAACCATTGATACCTACTGGGCTCCGATAAGAGTAGAGCGAATGCTGGAATTATTGACCATTCCGACATCTCCTGTCCCAGGACGGATTCGTTATAAATTGGCCCATGCCCTTTCTTCTTATCCGGGGATCGGAAGTCCGCAATGGATGCAGGCCATTGAGGAAGGCATCCGGATATCAGAGGAAAAGTGGATGGCGGAAGGACTAGATGAACAGGAACAGAAAAAGCGCAGGAAGAACCTTGAAGAAAAGCTCGATATATGGGTCCGTCATGAATATTACGATC
Source organism: Neobacillus dielmonensis (assembly GCF_000612665.1). Classification (GTDB taxonomy): domain Bacteria; phylum Bacillota; class Bacilli; order Bacillales; family Cytobacillaceae; genus Neobacillus; species Neobacillus dielmonensis. Next base: position 132,432 of record NZ_HG942058.1, on the reverse strand, counting down.
CAAATGAAGGGATTCCCTATGAGAAACTAGTCCAAATTTGCCAGAAAGTCACCGAATGGGCCACGACGAATTACTCCATGACGAATGACCAGTTGTATGTCCAGGCGATCCGGCATGCCCAAGAAGTGGTTGAGGGTGTGAAATCGCTAGGTGTACAAAAGGTTACCCATTTACAGGTGGAACGCATCTTAGAATCCGTCTTGGGAGATGGGGCCAAATTACCTGATTACGGGGTGGAAGCATCCAAATGGCAGATGGTCCAACATCCGGGCCAAATCTGGGGACAAGCAGACACGGTCATTTGGTGGGGATTTGTTAAAAACATGTCGGGTCCAAGCGCCCGTACATGGACCTCACAAGAACGGGCCTGGTTAAAGGAACATGGCGTCCAATTGGCTGATGAGTCAGTCAGCCGGCAACGGGAAGCTGAATCTTGGAAACGGGCTGCACGATTGGCGAAGCGCAAGCTGATTTTGTTTGCACCGGCAAGGGTGAATGGGAAAGAAATCCCGATACATCCATTTTGGGATGAGATTCGCTTTGCTGTAGCCAATGATACTAGCACGGTCAGCAAAATAACCATCGAAGCGGACCGGCTGCGGAAACAACCCTCTCAGGACCCGATGAGCGAGGGATGGGAACGGGTGGCATTGAAACGGCGTCCTATACCGGACCCAATCAGAACATGGAATATTCCCGAAAATGTTGTATGGCCGCGTCAGGAAGAATCCGCCACCAGCTTTGAGAGTTTAATTGGCTGTCCGCTAAAATGGACTTTTCGATATGCGGCTAATATCCAGCCGGGAAACGTTTTGTCTTTACCAAATGAGTCCCGAATGCTTGGAAATCTGGGACATGCCATCTTGGAAAACTTGATTATGGAAAAATCAAGCTGGGGTAGAGAGGAAGTCAAAATTCGAGCCGGGGAACTGTTCGATGAGCTTTCACCATTGATGGCGGCCCCATTATTGGAACTGCAAAATAGTATTACTCGAAATGAAACTCGATTTAAATTGCAAAACTCTTTGCAGCAATTTTTCACCGTGCTGGATCACGCCGGTATCCAAATTTCCCATACTGAGCTGGAATTGCGCAAGTCATGGAAGGATGGGGTGGACTTCAAAGGCCGCTTGGATCTTGTCGGAGAAACCGGAAGCGGAAATAAAATCCTCTTTGATGCCAAATGGTCTAAATGGCCACGTAGCTATAAGGAGCGTTTGGAGACATTATCGGTGCAATTGACATTGTATCATTGGCTTTTGACTGACCATGAGGAGGAGGAACTGCCGGTCGCTTATTTCATGCTGCGCAGTGGTGATTTCTTCAGTTTGCCGCATGACGACTTTCCATCTGACTACCATGTGGAGGGCCCGTCGCTCCTTGAGTCACATGCTGTTTTACGAAAAGCGGTAGAGGATGTCTGGGCACAGCTGCAAACTGGGACCATTATCGCCCCTGGCATACCGGAAACAGAACAAAACAAAGATATGTACAGTGGGCAGGGACAGAGTTTTGAGCCGTTTGCCTCGGTGATTGACCCGCCTTGTACGTTTTGCGAATACCACAATCTGTGTGGTTTAAGGAGAGTGAAAAAATGAGCGGACAACTGAAAATGTTAAGTGCTGGTGCTGGGGCGGGTAAGACCCATCGACTGTCGAATGAAATTTTAGAATCTATCCGGAATGGGGTACCACCGGAAAACATTTTGGCGACCACCTTTACCACAAAAGCCGCGGATGAGCTCATCGAACGCGTCCGCCTTAAGCTGCTCGAAACGGGTGATGCGGTGTCTGCCGCCCGCATTCTGGATGGTTATGTCGGGACCATGAATAGTGTTTTCGGCCGTCTTTTGCGGGAATTCTCACTCGAACTCGGTCTCTCTCCTGAACAAAAAGTGCTGGCGGAAACGGAAGCTTCCAGCTTATTTCATAATATTGCCGCCGAAGTCATAGACCAATTCTATCGGGATTACCGCAACGTGTTTATCCGTCTTGGGTTGGACGATTCCGGTGATCAGGATTGGCGGAAAAATGTACTGGAGGTATTAAAACTGGCCCGTGAGAACGGCATGAGCCCGTCAGATGTTCAGGCATGCGCCGATTATTCCTGGGAAATCATGTCCGCCTGGCTGCCAGAGCCCCTTGGTGTCCCCGAATCACTGGATCAAGATTTACAGTCAGCACTAATCACCGCTAAATCCGTGCTGCCTGGCGGGGATAAAACCAAGAAAACGCTCGAAGCCGCCACGACGATTAAATGGGCGCTTGTCGATTGGGAGCGGTATGGTTTCATCACCTGGCAGCTTTGGGCGAAATTAAGCAAGCTAGCCCCGGGCAAGCAGAGCATGGAGGCCGTGTCGCCCATTCATGCGGCCGCTTCAGTCCACTACCACCACCCAAGACTGCATCAGGACATGCAAGCCGCGATGACGGCTGTATTTCATTGCGCTGCTGAGGCGATGGAACTTTATGCTAGGGAAAAAAGCAAACGAGGTTTCATCGATTTTACTGACCAGGAATCTTTGGCCCTTGGTCTGCTCAAAGACGATGAAAATCTGGAGGCTTTGAAAGACCGCATTTCGGATGTGTTCGTTGATGAATTTCAAGACAGCAGCCCTTTGCAAATGGCCTTGAATATGCAGCTGCGGGAAATTGCCGAGAGAGCCACATGGGTCGGGGATGTAAAACAGGCCATTTATGGTTTTAGAGGGACCGACCCCGAGCTGATGCAAACGGCTATGACCAGCATCCCCGATTTGGAAATCGAAGTGCTCGACGCCTCCTATCGCTCACGCAAGTCGTTGGTGGAATTTGTCAACAGCATCTTTGTGCCTGTCTTTGGAGCAAGAGGAATGCTAGCAGAGCGAATTGCCTTAGATCCCAAGCGGGAGGATCACCCAGGACAAGCCCTTGCGGTGGAAACATGGTCCTACCCCGAGTCCAGCAGTCAACCCAAGGATGCAGCCCATCTGGCAATTGGGGTCCAAAAAGTATTAAAGGAAAAGGACAGCTATAGGATTTACGATAAAATAACCAGGGAAATGCGTCCGTTAAGGGCAGGTGATATTGCAATTCTTTGCAGAGCCAATGAAGAGTGTGTCAAAGTTACCGAGGCACTGGCGAAGCTTGGGATCGCAGCAACGGTGGGAGAAAGCGGATTGCTGGAGACACCGGAAGTGATCTTTGCAGTTGCGGCCCTGCGCTATTTGGTGGACATAAACGATACATTAGCGTTAGCTGAATTACTGCACTTTTCTTCGGATGAATGGGGGGAAGGGCGCTGGCTTGCGAATTGGTTCGACCAGGATAAGAGGTCGGAACTCATCACAGCAGAGCCTATTATTCAAGAACTCGACAATGCTCGGACTAAAATTATCAAAATGAGTCCTTCCGAGGTACTCGATTTAGCGTTGGTTGTAGCGAAGGTAGATGAAGTGACTATCAGGTGGGGTAATGGCGATCAGCGCCTGGCCAATCTCGATGCACTCCGCAAATTGGCTGCAACCTACGAGGAGAAAGCAGAAACAAATGGAATTGCCGCCACGACGACCGGATTCTTATTATTCCTCGGCGGAGTGGAACAGAATAAAGAATTAAATCTGGTGGCGGAATCCACAGATGAAAATGCGGTCCGCGTATTAACGTATCACAAAGCTAAAGGGTTGGAGTGGCCGTTTGTCATCTTGAATTCGTTGGATAAATCATCCACAAGAAAAAAATTGCCTGTCTTTGACCGCGTCACCGCTGTCAGTACAACAGGCTTTAACGTGGAAGCCCCACTTGAGGGGCGCCGTCTCTATTATTGGCCATGGCCATACGGCAAACAAACAAGCAATGTTACACTCGATGCCTATACAGAACAGGCGCCAGAACTTCAGCACAGACAGCAACAGTTGGTCGATGAAAACCAGCGGCTTATGTACGTGGGCATGACCCGGGCAAGAGATTACCTGGTTTTTGCTGCGCGTGATTTTTCAAAAATTGGCTGGCTGAATGAGTTGACTGACCAAACAGGTAATCCGGTCATCTTGAACTTTGGTGTTCCCGCTGGAAATCAAGACCAATCTTCACAGGAAGACAGGGCAGGTAATGTGATCGTCAAAGGTCAGTATTTCCCTTGTAAGATAAGGGTGTTATCGATGGAAAAAGAGCCGGAGCGAGCAATTACACCTACTGTTGGAGCAGAAGTGGTTTATGTGGGAAAAAGGCAAGCTGGGGCACCATTTGTACCAGCCCGGTTTAGCCCAAGTGGACAAAAGCTTGACCCATCACAAATAGGGGAACAAGCGCTGCCAGAAGGTGAGACGCAGGCGGCGAAAATCCACCGAATTGGCAGTCGCCTGCCATTGTCCGGCAATCCTGATATGGCCGTACTTGGGGATATGGTCCATGCCTTTCTAGCGGCAGATGACCGCTCTAAGGAAAAGGCCAATAGATTGGCCATGGCTCAAGCTTTAAGGGAAAGATTTGGCATTAGCGCCCTTTCAGACGAAGCCATGCTGGAAGCCTCAGATCGTTTGGAGCAGTTTGTATGGCAGCAGTATCCAGACATGATTGCAAAACACAGCGAATGGCCAATCCACCTGCAAAAAGGATTGCAAAAGGCTTCAGGCTGGATGGATTTGCTCCTCGACACGCCAAAAGGATGGATCATAATCGACCATAAAACCTTCCCAGGAAAACAAGCAGACTGGCTATCAAAAGCGTCCAGTTATCTTCCACAGCTGCAAATTTATGCGGAAGCGTTACAGAAAGCGACCGGGCGTCCTGTCCATGAAGCATGGATTCACATGCCAGTTGTCGGGGCGATGATCCATTTTTCTCAAGGAGAATTAGTGGAGGATTAATTATTATGCCTGCCCGACCTCATTTAAATGGAACGGGCAGGGTATATAAACTTTATCGGAGGGAGACTTTTTTCATTTGGCGGAGATCCCAAATACAGCGATTATATTGGCACTTAGAAGGATTTTATTTGAAGAGACAGATGAAGAACACAAGTTGTCAGCTGTGGATTTAATTGAAAAACTGCAGCGGTCTTTAGCGACCAATGACGCAATCGATAAGAAACGGATTAAACGCTATATTGATTCTTTAAATGACAGTGGGTTTGAAGTACTTCAGGAAGAAGAGAAATACGGAAAAGTGGTTTATAGCCATCAATCCAGGTTATTTGAAACCTATGAGCTGCGCATGCTCGTGGATGCCATCCTGTCAGCCCGATTTGTGACAGAGGAACAGGCAAAAAATATTATCGGGAAACTAAACCAGCTGACCAGCAAATATATTGCCAAAACGCTGCCAAGCCCCATTACATACAACAAGTCGATGAACCACATTTATCATTTAACGAAGGTGTACATTGACAAAATCCATCAGGCGATTGATGAAAAACGGGTGATTTCGTTTAAATACGGAAGCTTCGGGATAGACCGTACTTTTGAGCTCAACCGCAATGGACAAGAATATCTTTACCATCCATATGGTCTCATTTGGGATCAAGGTTTTTATTACCTGATTGGCCAAAAGGATAACAAGGAAGGCTTAAGTAATTATCGAGTGGACAGAATGAGAGAGGTAGAGGTTTTGGAGCAGCGTTTCAAACCGAAAGATTATCCTATTGATGAATATCTGCATCTTAATTTCCACATGTTCTCCGGGCACGGAGAGTGGGTAGAGATTGCCTTCTATGATCATGGGCTGATCAACCCCATTATCGATAGGTTTGGACTGGATGCAGATATCAGGAAAGTAGATGATCATACGTTTATTTTAAAAACAAAAGCCATTATTGGTGAAGGCTTTTTTAACTGGCTGCGCGGATGGGGGAGCAAGGCTAAAATCATCTCTCCGCCAACATTGGTGGAACAGATGAGAGAAGAATTGCAAAAAATGAACCAGTTATATTCTTAAGGTGTGGGTGCTATTTTAGCAAACCGTTCTCTTTTAGTTTCGTTTGCGATTTCATATATCAATAGCAACTTCAGCAAATCAAAAAAATAGGGAACTTCAATTGAAGTTCCCACTTTTTATGTCAGTTTGTCCTTCTGCAAAGCGCCTGTTACTTTAGTATACTTTTTCACAAGGTTTACTTAGCAATTTTATAATTTTTATGATTAACTATTGTTGTAATGGGTTCGTCTTTTTCTTTATTGTATCCATATTGCACTATAACAGAATTTTCTCTCACAACGGTAACAATTCCTTCATAGCTATTCCCATCACGATTAAATGAAATATTGTCCCCGACTTTTGCAGTTGCCATTTCATCACCCTGAACTTATTATTTTCAGTCAAGATAAAAAAATACAGAAAAAATTGAAAAACCGGCTGTATTTAATACGAGAAAAAATGCAGCAACCCTTTGTTTAATGTCCCCAAATACTATAGGTATTTTTCTTTAACCTATTCCCTCGAATGTACAAGGAAGATCATACTCATTTCTGAAATAGGAAATAATAGCTAGTAAGTGATGATATGGATACGGAAAAATTAAAGCATACATCTTCTGAATTAGGTTTAAATTGGTCGGGTAGTTTCATTTTTTGCAAATGGTGACCCAACAAACCTGTATAAATAATCTTAATATAATATTCCTATAAGCGTGATTAATCTGCGTCTTTTTTTATTTTTGCCAAAAGTGGTAGTAGATTGTAAAACCAATAACCCCCCCTAAAATTTAAGGACTGCTTCGAACCTATATAAATAGATTCGAGTTATCCATCGAATACTGAAGTTTTTTTCAATAATCAACATGGTAAATAGGAATAGGGGAGTCAGGTGTGAAAGAGTTTGTGGTTTGTTATACCTTAGAAGATGATATTAAAAGAGAAAGAATAATTAAAGAGACTGATGTTAGTAAGGAACAAGTTATCCAAGAAATAGTAAAAAAGATTGAACATCGTAAATACCTTCTTGCAAAAGGTGACCAAGGGGAGTATAGGATCAATTGTTCTTTAATCCGTTATATTGGAGTTCATGATTACGACGAGAAGAATGTTAATCTCATAAATTCATAAAGATAGAAAAGGCTTTAAGTGGGAGAGAAGTTAAATGTCTGAAGAAACGTATCAAACTCGTGGGGAACGAAAACAAGCTGAAAAAAAAGAACAAAATAGACAAAAAAGTGTTAGACCACACAAAAAAGGATCCTTGGTAAAAAAATTGGTCATTGTCTGTTTAGTGCTTGGTCTTATTTCGGCAGGGGCAGGAGCGATTACGATTACCTCAATGGCAAAGGGGGCTCCTGGACTCGATGCTTCTAAACTAGTCGATCCGCTTTCGACGAAGTTTTATGATAAAGACGGAAACTTCCTCTACGAATACGGGAAGGAAAAGCGGACAAAGATTGCGTATGAACAATTACCAAAAGTGTTGGAAAATGCCTTTATCGCTACGGAGGATTCCCGCTTTTATGAACATAAAGGGATCGACTATAAAAGGACAGCAAAAGCTATATTCGTGAACGTGACAGGAGATTTCGGATCACAGGGTGGAAGCACCATTACACAACAGGTGATTAAAAACTCCTTTTTGACTCCTAAGAAAACATTGAAGCGTAAAGTGCAGGAATGGGAACTTGCCTACAAGTTGGAACAAAAGTATTCTAAGCATGAAATTCTCATGATGTATTTGAATAAAATCTACTTAGGAAACCACTCGTATGGAGTGGCGGCAGCAGCAAAGAACTACTATGGGCTCGATGCAAATGAATTGAACAAGTTGACCCTATCACAGGCGGCCATGATAGCAGGACTGCCGCAGAGTCCGAATCATTATGACCCGTCAGTAGCGGAAAACAAAGAAGCGGCTACGGACCGGCGCAATGTCGTTTTACGTTTAATGCAAAGACACGGGTACATTACTGAAAAGCAAATGCTCGAAGCTGCCAAGGTTCCAATAACCGAGGGCCTTGTACCCAAAAACGAGCAACAAGGCATGCCTTATGAGGCATTCTTGGATGCAGTGGTAAAAGAAATGAAAGGGAAGCTGAAGAATGTAGACGTCAGCACCGATGGATTATCGATTTATACGACTCTTGACCCCAAAGCACAAGACTATGCGGACAAATTGATGAAGACCAATGATATCATTGCCTATCCGGATGCAAATTTTCAGGGAGCCTTTGTCTTTTTGGATACAAAAACAGGCGAGGTCAGGGCGATTGGAAGCGGGAGAAACGAATATCAGGCAAATTTCTTGGGACACAACTTGGCAGTTGATCTTAAAAGGCAGCCAGGTTCAACGTTCAAGCCGATTTTTGACTATGGTCCGGCCATTGAAAATTTAAAATGGTCCACTGGGCATTTAATCAATGATCAGCCGACGAACTATTCTACTGGCCAGCCAATTTCAAACTGGGATCATCAGTATCATGGAATGATTACCAGCCGTGCCGCGCTGCAAAAATCCTATAACATTCCAGCGCTACTTACACTCCGAGAAGTTGGGCTTGATAAGGCAAAGACTTTTGCCGAACAGCTTGGTATTTCGTTTGGGAATAACCAAGTATATGAATCCTACGCAATCGGAAGCAATACGGTTAGTCCATTAGCAATGGCAGGGGCCTTCAGTGCTTTTGGAAACGGCGGAGAATACAACAAACCGCATTTTGTCCAAAAGGTTGTTTTAGCAAACGGTAAAACCGTCAATTTCGCGGAGAAACCAAAACGAGTCATGCAGGATTATACGGCCTATATGGTTACCGATATGCTGCGCACCGTGGTAGATGACGGTACAGGTACAACAGCCAATATTCCTGGGTTGGATGTTGCCGGAAAAACAGGAACGACCAATTTTGAAGCACAAACCCGCGCAAAATATGGATACCCTGGTGATGCAACGAATGATAGCTGGTTTGCCGGCTATACCCCACAATACACAATGGCCGTCTGGACGGGATACGCGCAAAATGGACAGGGTACTTATATGAGTGGAAATACGACGAAAATCTCACAGTTACTTTTTAAATCCATGATGGAAGCCTTTGGAACGGACACAGCCAATTTTCAGCAACCAGCTAGTGTTTACCGAGTGGATAATGAGCTTTATATAAAAGGAATCAATGCTGCAGAAGTTCCACCAAAGAAAGAAGAAGTGGTCATTCCTCCGAATAATGGAGGATACAATGCGAAAGAGAATTTAACAAAAGTGGATGAAAAACTCAAAAAAGGGATAGAAAAACTTAAAAAAGAGGAAGAGAAGCGTCGGAAAAAGGAAGAACAAAAGCATAAGCATGGTTAAAAACAGTTCATTTTTTTCCATTGTTGAGTGTAAAAATGAATCAGTAATATTCTCAAGGGTGTGCCAATTTTGGTGCACCCTTTTTAGTATGATTTAGTTGTAAGCAAGTTCATCATGTAACAGGGGGAAAAAGAGATGAAAAAAATAATGAGTGTATTACTAGTGGCCACCATGATGCTGCTGGCTGCATGTTCAGCAGAAAAAACGGAGAACGAGGTAAAAGGAAAAGAGAAGGCAGTTAATGTCGATAAAGGATTATTGAATGTCACAATTACTTTGCCAGCAAGCATGTTTGAAGATCAAAACGTGGATGAGGCAGTTGCCAATGCCCAAAAAGAGGGAATCACCGCCATAAAGAATGAAGACGGCTCAGTGACCTATAAAATGTCAAAATCAAATCATAAAGAAATGATGGAGGAAATGAAAAGCAACGTTATCCAAACCATCGAAGAAGCAAAAAGCGGAAAAGACTATCAATCCATTAAGGACATTACCTACAAAAACAATTTCTCTGAATTTACGATGATTGTCGATCAAGCTGCTTATGAGAACAGTCTGGATGGTTTTGCCGCACTAGGCCTTGGGATGTCCGGCATGATGGTCGAACTTTTTAATGGGGTAAAACCAGATGATTATAAAGTGACGATTTATGTAAAAGACCAAGCGACCCAAACGGTGTTTGACAAAATTGTTTATCCTGATGCATTAAAAAGCCAAGATTAAAAAGGGGGACATAAAAATGAAAAAAGTAAAACTATTATTAGTATCCTTGGCAACAGTTACCGCGCTTGCGGCATGCGGCCAAGACACAAAGGATGTCGCGATAAAGCAGGCAGCGGCAAAACAAGAGCAGCCAAAGCAGAGTGAAGAAAAGGCACAAGAGCAACCGGTATCGAAGTTGGGTTCCCGAACCAACCCCATTCCATTTCAACAAACGGCTGCCGTAGAAGATGAGGTATATAATGATGCTGGTGAGGCATTCCCAATCACATTTGATTTAACGATGGAAGACGTGATTCGCGGTGATGCTGCATTCCAAAAACTTAAATCCATGAATGAATTCAATGAGCCAGCCCCAGATGGATATGAATGGGTGCTTGTGAAGGCAAAAGTGAAATTCACGGAATCGAAAACACAGGATTTAGCATTTTCCATTGATGGAATCATGAATTTTAAAATGGTCAGCGAGAGTGGCGACATTTATTCGGGGGACTCTTTTGCCACAACCAATCCGGAGTTCTCATTTGAGATGTATGTGGGGAATGAAAAAGAAGGATATATTGCAGGACTGGTCAAAACAGGCGAAAAAGCACAGCTCCGTTACGGGGAATTCATGGACGGACAGGTTTTCTTTAATCTACAATAATCGGATTCTTAAAATATGGGCTAACCAAGTTAAGGGTTAGTCCTGGATATATATGAAAGTCAAAATACTTGAACAAAACCATTGTGGTTATTTAACATAATTCTAGAACCAACAAAGAAAGCAGGTAGAAATAGAATGTATTCCATTGATTCGATTGCCCAACTGGATCATTCCCATGAATTTGCCCGTTTGCACCAAAAATTTCATCAGTTTAATCCTCTAAAAGTGCTCCGGGTCGACCAGTTTGAAATCCGGCATTCTAACGTACTCGCCTGGTTGCTCGATCCAAACGAAAACCATCAGCTGGGGAGTTTTTTCATTAAAAAATTGCTGTCGCGATTAGGGACGCGGACAGAAAATGAGGATAAAACATTGGTTGGTGATTTTCTTTCCTATATGTATGCGTCCTTTTCCGATGCGGAAGTGTACCGCGAAGTCAAAACAAACACCAACCGTTACATCGATTTGCTCGTCGTCGTGCCATCGCAAAAGCTAGTGGTCTTAATTGAAAACAAATTCCATGCGGCCGAATCGATGGGTCAGCTTGAGGATTACCTTACCTATGCTCGAAATCGATTTGAAGCGGACGGGTATACCATCCTTCCTATATTCCTAACTCTTGCTAGCGATGCACCATCATTTCCAGATTACTGGATATTAGACTATCATGATGTATTGGAGATTATTGAATTACATATCGAGTTAAATCGGGAAGCAATGTCCGACAGTGTCTATGAGTTTTTAAATTTTTACACGCTGATTTTAAAAGAACAACTCGTTCAGGATGAGGAAGCGATCCAGTTGGCTCTTGATGTTTACCAGGCCAACCAGGCAGCAATTGATACTTTATATGTAAGTCAGCATCAAGAACTATCCAAACAGCCGCGCTTTCGGAAGCTTTTGGATGAAATCACCGGAGTATCGGAGCAACAACAGCAGGCCTTAAAGAAAATTTATGAAAAAAGAAAGCAAACGATCGACTTTATTTTTAAAATCGGCAGCAATGTCTTGCGCCAAGCATTTTTGTCGTTTGTGAAAATGGAGGACATACCTGAAGAAGTCTATCGTGCACATGTTCAAGTTCCGAACTTTATTTTACCAGAATGGCTGGATTTCGCCGAGACGATTGGTGAGCCCGAACAAGGATATTGGTTAGGTCATGGTTTAATTATCTGGTTTGAACGAACCTGGGATGAACGGTTGAAGCTCTCTGTGGAAGTGGGCCCCACCCCTTATGAAAAAAGACTTAAGTTTTTAACCGCGCTGGAGAATCAAGGCGTTCCAATCCGTTCATCAGCCAAAATCGAAGGCAAGAAATATACCAAAATCTATACGCAAACAACTGAAGTATCAGATTGGGCTAATAAACAAGTGATTCTCGATGGCATGGGTCAGCTATACCATGATTCCTCGCTCCATTCTTTATTTAAAAAGATAGCCTTGGCTGTGGAATCTTTGGAAGCAGGTGAGGACGAGGAGGAACTGGATGAATCCGATGTTTATTTGGACCACCATTCCACGGGAAAATTGTCAGAGGGGGCCTTTAATAGATTCGTAGAGTCTCAAGGAATTTATTCGCATCTATATCGAATTCAAAATCGAGTGGCTTCTTTTCTTCTTCCCGTGTTTCGGGAACTGGAAGAGACGTATGGTGGAACCCGGGAAAAATGGTGGTGGCACGATTCGACTTTCACATATTGGTTTGAACGTTTGAAGGACGATCGATTAAAGCTAACACTGGAATTGGGGCCTTTGCAGCCGGAGAAACGGTTAGCTATGATTCACGAGCTGGAATCACTGGGCTTGTCCTTTTCAACGAAATCAAAACAAACATCCTCAAGGTACACCCGGATATTTTCGAAATCAAAGGTCATTACCAATTGGGAGGACGAAGACACCGTCTATCAAGAAATGCTGGAGTTGTTCTCTGACTCGAAAAATCAGAAAATGCTTGAAATGATAAAAGCCATAAAAGAGAAAAATGTAGGGGAAAAAGCGATTCATTAATTCAAAAGGGCTAACCGTTACCGGTGTAGCCCTGCTTTGTTAGTCACTAGAACGCCCTCGTGGCAATGAATCAGAAAATATCGTTGTGCAGCCCTATTATTTTGAATAGAGTAACCTAGAGCTGACCGGAATTAGCGGTGTTGGTCTATAAGAAGTTGATTACCGTCGGGATCTTCTATTATAAAATGTGCTGGTCCTTCACTGGACGCAACTGGTTCTGTCAGCATGTTGATTCCTTTTGCTTGTAGCTGCTTTTGAATCTCGCGGATGTCTGTGAACGATTCGAGATTTTCTGCATTTTGATTCCATCCAGGATTAAAGGTAAGAATGTTTTTTTCAAACATCCCTTGAAAAAGACCAATCACACAATCCTCATTCTTGAGAATCAGCCAATTTTGAGAAAGATCCCCACCAAAGGATTCAAATCCTAGTTTTTCATAGAAAGCTTTTGATTTATGTATGTCTTTGACCGTCAGACTTACAGAAAAAGCGCCAAGCTTCATTGTTTTTCCTCCTTTTCGTAATTTCTAGAATTCTATCGTGCTAGTTTTAGTATAAATAATCCTTTTGGATGATACAATATTTTCCAGAAATTATAATAGTGTGAGTCCACAGAAGCCACTTTTAAAAAAGGAATTTGAGACGATTCCAAAGCATATACGTCTTATTGTATAAAGGGGGCGATATCTTGAATAGAATGAAGTATTTTATAGTTTTTACTGTAATCATTTCCATTTTTATTGCAGGTTGTTCAAAGGAAATAGGTGCTGAAGAACAATTAATTAAAGTTCAGAAGCGGATGGGGGATGAAAATGTATACGAAGACTTTAAAGTTATTAAGAAGAATGAACAAGTACAAAAGGTCAGAGAAATAGTAGATCATATAGATTGGACAAATGCACAGGTTTCTATGGTTCGCCCTGCTGATTATCGCTTTGCTTTTCAATCTAAAAAACCCGGTACGGAAGGAAAAGTAGTGCTGTATGAGCTTTGGATTAGTCCAAATAAAGACAGAGTAGAACTGGTCCTAGATGCTGAAGGTAAATATGTTCAATTAAACAAGAAAAAGTCAGCAGAACTCTTCGAATCTCTCACAGACGGGGAATTAGGAAGGCTTTCTGAGAAGGCTGGTTAAAGATGATGAATTCAAGATGCTACACAACCATATAAAACGAATGAATTGACAGATAGGTCGAGTAGAGATATTATTATTTTGTATTAAAGATTCTCGGATGTGAGATAAAGTGATAATCACATTTAAAGATGACAACACAACAAAAGGGCCAAATTTTGTACAAAGGTCAAGTGTTGCTTTTTTTTAATCCGATATCTCGAATTCGAGATAAGGGTAAATTAATTTGGATTTCTTTGGAGACTATAAAACATATATGTTGTCCGTATATTAAGGAGGAAATAGAGTGAACGAATTAAAAGGAGTACATCACGTTACAGCCATCACCAGCAGCGCAGAAAAAATTTATGAATTTTTTACGTATGTTTTAGGGCTGCGGTTAGTCAAGAAAACTGTGAACCAAGACGATATTCAAACCTATCATTTATATTTTACCGATGATGTCGGAAGCCCCGGTACAGATATGACGTTCTTTGACTTTCCAGGTATTCCAAAAGGCGTTCATGGGACGGATGAAATCTTCAAAACATCCTTTCGGGTTCCAAATGATGCAGCATTGGAGTACTGGGTGAAACGGTTTAACCGATTAAAAGTGGAACATACAGGAATGAAAGAACAATTTGGCAAAAAGACATTGTCATTTGTTGATTTCGACGATCAGCAATACCAATTGATTTCTGATGAAAACAATAAAGGGGTGGCTGCCGGGACACCATGGCAAAAAGGACCGATTCCTCTAGAATATGCGATCACTGGATTAGGACCGGTTTTCGTCCGGATTTCCAACATCGATTACTTCAAAGCCTTGATGGAAGAGGTATTATTATTTAAAGAAACCGCAGCCGAGGGTTCTAGCCATTTGTTTGAAACAGGAGAGGGCGGGAATGGAGCTTCGGTCATCGTCGAATATAATACGATTCTTCCTCGGGCACGTCAAGGGTTTGGAACCGTTCACCATGCAGCCTTCCGTGTCAAGGACCGGGCTGAACTAGACGAATGGATGAACCGGATGCAATCCTTCCGTCTCCCGAATTCTGGTTATGTGGAGCGGTATTATTTCGGTTCCTTGTATACAAATGTGTATCCGCAAATCCTGTTCGAAATGGCCACCGATGGCCCAGGCTTTATGGGGGATGAACCATATGAAACGCTAGGCGAAAAGCTATCGTTACCGCCATTCTTTGAATCAAAACGGGACCAAATCGAAAAATTAATCCGTCACTTTGACACGGTTAGAAGTACCAAAGTGTTTGAAAAGGAATATGAAGATTAAGCTTATGCTGCCATTGTTGCCATGGGGACGGTTCTCATGGCTTTTTTATTGCCATGAAATGGATGAGTCCACTAGAACCGTCCCCGTGGACACCCGTGGACACTTTTAAAGCCCCAACTCTTCAATCAATACTTTAAATGTATGGTAAGCTGGTTTCGGAGAATAATCGTCACGCATAATCCCATACTGATGGAAGAGGTCCTCTTTTGAACTGTCTGCATCCCGGAGTCCGAAAAGTTCATAATGGGTAATATTGAAATCCATTCGCAAACGATAGATGGTTCTTATAATCGTTTCCATTACGATTGATTGACGTTCATATGACCTTTCTATATTGGCTACAGGGTTTTTTCCAGTGGGCCAACCATTTTCAGTTACTCGAATTGGGACTGAAGTAGGTATGCCTACAATAGAAAGATTCTCTCTTAAACCGCGAAGGGTACGTTCAACAGAAGAAGTTACTTCAGTTATCTCGAGTGGCTTGTTTTCGAATACATCCACATAAAAATTATGTCCTACAAAATCAACGGATTCAATAAAAGTCGAATCTACAGCTTTCGCTAGGTTATCCCAAAAATGTGGGACCGATGCAGGACTTTCCGGTACCGAACCAAAGCCAATCTTAACTGGCAAATGAAGCAATTGAGCTTCTTTTTTTGCTGCAATTACACCTTCTACCAAGGCTTGTATGATATAAGGTTTCGAACCTTCCATAAACGATAAATTGGGTTCGTTTGTAATTTGAAGAGAAGCCAGATGAGAACCGTACTTGTTGAGGATTTTTTTAATAAAATCAATCCAATGTTCGAGTTCGATATCGGGTTCCTGATTCTGTGTCCAATCCCCACATCCAATAGTTAAATCCCCCAATAAATTGGATTCAAGATATCGATCTGCATTTGCTAACATTTTTGTTTCCCATTCCTTGGTATAGATGAGGTAAGTTCTTGGAAACAACTTTGTAGAGCTGCCTTGAAGTTCCCGTAACGCAGCCTGAATATTTTTATAATCATCAGCAGGACCTGTTGCCAAACCAAAAGGTGTACCTGCGGCGCTAAGCGGATAAATTCCAAACGTTAATCCTGATGTATCCATTTCTAACTCTCCTTTTACACTTGGAATAGGATATATTCTAACCAACTGCTAAAATCACAATATTTACGGATTTTCCTGTGATTGACCTTTAGGTTCATTCTTCACTCTCCATTTTTTTTAATAAGACATTCACTTTATGAAGAGCGAAGGCTAAATCTCGCTTCTCTTCCTCGCTTATTTTAGTTAAATTTTTTAAAAATCTTTGATAAATTTCGGACCACTTTTTATTTTGTATTTCCTTACCTTTTGATGTTAATGAAACTAACACAGCCCGTTTATCTTTACTGTCAGGTTTCTTCACCAAATAACCCTGAGCTTCTAACTCACTAACGATAGTAGTCAATTGTTGTTTAGTAATATTTAAACCATTACTAATATCTTTAATATTCACCGCTCTTTGTTGCGTAAATAAAAACTCTATAACATGATTTTGCGTATGTGTTAGAGTTATTGAACCCTTGTTTAGCTCGCTAAAGCTACTAAAAAGGTTTGGAATTAGAGCAATGTATTCCTGGGCAATTTTATCGTTCATCTTGTTCTCCTTCTTTGAAATATGGTAAATATACTATTACTAATTTCGTGATTAGTCAAGGATGATACTAAATTATAGTAAATGTTTAATTACTATATAGTCTTAGTTTTAATTTTCCTTGAACCTTTAATAACTAGAATTGGGTTTGGAGAAGGTTCACATATACAAAAAATAGCCCATTTCTTTAAATGCCAAACTATACAAAAACAGCTTTATTTTCCAGGGGTTGGACTCCGAGCAAGCTACTGAGTATAACTTTATGAATTATCTGAGTATTTGTGTAAAATAGTAAATGAAGCAAATAGGTATGAGGAGTTTGATGAATGAAGTTATTGAATGTAGACATAAAATCAGCGGGTTATGAGAAAGACAATGACACAATAAAGAAAATAGCATTTTCCATTGAAAAAGGAGAGTTAGTTGGACTAATTGGACCGAATGGGGCTGGCAAAAGTACAACGATTAAAACCATCTTAGGGCTGCTTGATCATGTAGAGGGCGAAGTGGCTTACGGTTCTGGAATCAATTATTCATACATACCGGAACGGCCTATCTTTTATGATGAATTAACATTATGGGAGCATCTAGATTTTGTTGCTGCAGTGGAAGGGCTTCAAGAGGAAGTTTACCAAACACAAGTTAGGGATCTGCTAGAAAAATATAATCTATTGGTTAAGGCCGATGAATATCCAACCAAGTATTCAAAGGGTATGCAGCAAAAAGCCATGCTGATCCTTGCGATCATCACCAATCCACAACTGTACATCATTGATGAGCCGTTTATGGGTCTTGACCCTAATGCCATGAAACTATTTCTTGAAACAATTGATAAGGAACGAGCCCGCGGTGCTGGCGTCTTGATGTCAACGCACGTATTAGATACAGCGGAAAAAATATGTGACCGATTTCTTATGATCCACAAGGGGCGCCTTGTAGCGAAAGGGACTTTAGAGGAGATACAGCGTCAGTGCCAGCTGCCATCGGGCTCACTGTATGATTGCTTTCACTTCCTAGCAGAAGGTAACGATAATGAAGGGTAAGGATCTTTTTTTTCGTCGCTGGGTAAAAGGCTGGAAATATCAATACAATGTCATTAAATCGGTGGCTGACTGGACCGTCATGTTATATATCATCATACCGGCTGCTGTATTTTTTTCCATCATTTACCGTTCATGGTGGAGCGAACTTCCGACTTGGTTTCATGACATACCTTTGATTCTTATATTTTCTATTTTTTATCTCATCTCATGGGCAGGAACGATTCGAACATATGTGGAGGAAGCGGACAAAGTCTTTTTGATTAAAAAGAATGATTTAATTTGGAAGTTAAAAAAATACGGCTACTATTACTCTATAATTCTTCAAACCTTGACTGTGGTAGCAGCCATCTTCATCCTATTGCCCTTTTTACTCCATCATTATCACATGGGATGGTTAGAAATTACCTCATGGGGAATTTACTTTATTTCGTTAAAGGCATGCTTTATGTTTATAAAATATCTTTTAAGGAACACTTTATCCCGAATCAGTCAAATCATCGTAGGAATCGTCGTATTCTTTGTCTTCAGCTGGATTAACCAGTGGATTTTTATCATAATTGGAAAGGGAAATTTCCTTCCTCTTTTTATAGGTTGTGGTATGGTCCTATCTGTACTGGTTTACTTCAGTTTGCGGCAATTAAGGTTCAACCGTTCAATGGATAGGCTGATTGACATGGAACAGGAACGGAAAACCAGTTTAATCCAATTTTTCTTTGCGGCCGCGCCGGAAATGGAAAAGCCTGTTGTGATCAAGAGAAACAAACCACTTTTATTCCGAAAGTCCAAAAGAATCTTTAAGAAACGTACACCCATCACTGGATTTATGGAATTGTTTATCAAAACCTTTATCCGAAACAAGTCATATGTAAGGGGCTATCTTACTCTCATCAGTGTGACAACCATAGCGATGGTTAGGGTCCCACCCATTTGGATAAAAGTACTGATTTTTCTCGGCTTCCTATTTATGTTGCGTTCTTGGTTAACGATCATTTGGAACAAGGTTTTCAGTTCGCATCCGTTGATGAAAAAATACAACGATAGTGACTTTTACTTTTCAGCAAAAAGTAGAGCAATCAGAGGGATGTACTTGGCCGCGATAACAATATTGAGTATTTTTGTCACAATAGGTCTAGTATTAATTCAATAAAGATAGATAACCGGAAAATCGTGAACAACCTGTGAGCCCCCATAGGCCGTTCGAAAGGGGAGCGATAATGATGCCTACACTTCCTGAAGCCATACTTGCAGCATTTGATGATCTTAGTGGGGAGCGAACCATAAAAGAGATTAAACAATGGATAGACGAGCGGTACGGGGAAAGATGGAAGGATATAGGGACAGCGATGGCAGACATGGTACCTGTATCACATGGAGGAAATGGCTCTTCATCGATTCAGTCAAAATACCGCGTGTTAAATAAAGTAGCAAGGGGAACGTATTGCCTCATTAATAATGAAAACATGAAAGAAGGGAAAATATTAATTCAAAGCAATAAGGAAAAAGAGTTTGGGAAAATTAGTCGAGTGCAAAGAACTTTTAAACAACCAATCGATCAATCCCATTATATGATCCACGGTTCAAAAGACAATATGCTGGAAGTGTATACCTCAAAGAGACTTCCATTTGAACCAAGGGGTTGGCAGTTGGAATTGCGGGATATGATTAGAAATCAGTTAAAGATGTTACATGGGGACGGCATATCCTTAAAAGCTGTATATAAATCGATGGACCAAAGCTTTTTTGATGTTGAAAATTGTATTATTTTATAACGTGGGCCTTGCTGCCTTTAGTCACTTAAAGATAACATCCCTTCAATTTGAAAGAGAATACTCACAGCCCCCAATTGTGAATGGAAACCATTTTGACCATTACCAATCTTATACAATTGGAAAAGAAGAGAAGCAAGTTTCAGAGTTTAGGATAAAGAAAAGGACATTGGCAACATGGAGGAATATTCCAATTCCAAAATTATCTAGTGAGATAAAACCCCATTCTATATGGCACGCAATGAAAATGGGAACGGTCAGCATTCTAGATCGTACAAATATTGATTTTTATGGACTGGAAATAAGTATTAAAGCTCCTATAGATAAGCATGTTCAGATCGTTTCTGTGATGAAACCACTTTTAGATGGAATAATCAGTGCGTTTCATCATCATGACTCATCCAATCTAGACGAAGTTGTCGGTAGATTAAATGCATCTATCAATCTGCCACAAGAACAAATCGCACACTTTTTGCTGGATAATAGCATTAGCATTTTAGGAGAACGAAACCTTATTCAACCATATGGAAATAGGGTAAAATGGAATCCGGAAGATGATGCGTTTCAATTCTTTACAATCACTAAAGAAGCGCAACATCCTAATGATAAATGGACCATTGATGGGGAGATTTTTACGATTTAGCTGCCATGGGGACGGTTCTCATGGCTTTTTTATTGCCATGAAATGGATGGTTCCACCAGAACCGTCCCCTTGGTACCCTGGTATCCAATTAAAACTTTTTGAAACTTTTTTTGTTGATTGATCCCACTAATGAGTAAAGGGGGACACATTAGATGGAAATAGAAAACTACCGGCTGGTTAAAAAAGCCATTAAAGGGAATAAAAGAGCCTTTGAAAAATTGGTTCAGCTACATTATGAAAGAATTTACCGTACGGCTTATCTTTATGTACATAACGAGGAAGATGCGTTGGATGTTGTTCAAGAAGCAACTTATCAGGCCTTTATATCCATCCATTCATTAAAAAGTCCGGAGTATTTTATGACCTGCTTCACCAGAATTGTCATACGATGTTCGGGACAAATCCTAAAGAGGAAAAGCAAGGTTGTTCCGATGAGTGATGAGATATTGTCAAACCTGCAGGGTACGGTAAATCCAAACATGGAGGAATCCTTACAGCTCCTTCAAGCCATTCAGCAGTTACGTGAGAATTATCGAACTGCGATTATTTTATTTTATTATTACGATTACTCGATAAAAACGATTAGCAGTGTCATGGAAATCCCGGAGAGCACGGTAAAAACTTATCTAAGTAGAGGCAAAGCAGAGTTGAAAAAATTCTATAAAAATGAGGAGGACAAATGCCATGGATAACCAGGAGTTCAACACAGCCATAGAGCAAATACCTGTGCCGAAAGAAAAAGTATTTTGCGCCATTTCCAAAGGGATTAACAAGGATGGCAATAAGGGAACGGCAAAGAAAAAGAAGGTTCTTACAGGTGTGGCAACTGCAGCTGCACTACTTGGAATTACCGTTACCTCAGGCTTTGTTAATCCGACCATGAATAAAGTTTTGGCCAAGGCACCTTTAATTGGCGGGATCTTTCAGGAATTTAATGATGAGACTGGTGTAGAGTTGGCAAATCAGGATGCAGTGACAGAATTAAACCAAGCCATTACAAAAAATGGAGTGACCGTAAAGCTGACAAGCGCTTATTTTGATGGCAGTGTCGTATCCATTACCGGATTTGTAGATGAAGGAGTTGAAAAGGGGGGAAACGAAAAAGGAGAAGTAAGCTTTGATATGAACTTCGAACACAATAAAGGTGATGATGACCCTTGGCTAAGGGGAAAATCAAATGACCTTAAGAAAGTGGAAAATGGGTATGAATTTCAATGGAAAATGCAATATCCGTATAAAACATTTAAGGAGAATTTTACTCTTCCTATAACGATTCATAATATTAACGGGATCGAAGGTGAATGGAATTTTGATATTCCCATAAAACAAGAAAAAAATCGTTCCCTTGTGATGAATCAGGAGCAAGAATACCTGGATGATGGGGTCAAACTCCGTATAAAAGAGATTCTAACCGCAAAAGCGTCATCCTCATTTGTTTATGAAACGGTGCAGAAGTACAAGGGTGATGAAATTTATATAAAAGCAGTGGATAATAAAGGAAAAGTGTATAAACTTGGAAACCCAACATATCTCGAGGAATCAAAACAAGAAGATGGATATCATCGTACCGTTCGTACAGAGATGACCAAGCTCAATTCAGATATTACTTCCCTTACTTTTTATCCACAGATAAATTTCGCAGACCCAAAAGTTGAGCAGTTAGTAGACAAAAAGTCATTTGCAATTAAAAGCACACGGTACAATGTAGGCCTGCAGGTAAATGCTGTGTCGCAAAAAGGTGGGAATTTGGTAATCGATTATCAGCTTACAGGCCTTCCACAGAATTTGAGCAAAGAAAAACTTGAAACCATCAACCACAATTTAGCATACCAATTCTGGTTGGTAGATAAGGATTATGTTAGCGAAATCGACCCGGACAATCCATGGCCTCCTAAAAACCACGGGATTCCCTTTAATAAGGTAAAAATGATAGATGAAGCAGCAGCACACTTCCAATCAACTTTTGACTTAAACGGTGAAGAAGAAAGGATTGAGAATTTTAAGCTAGAAAACACCATGCTGCTCTTTGATTTTTCCAGCTTTGTTCCATCTAAAGAATTAAAACCATTTACGATTGAATTCCCAGTGGGCAATGAATAAACGTTGAAAGTAGTTCATTTAGGAGACCAAATAGACTAACAAATCGGTTTCTACTAGAACATAAAAAATATCTTGGGCGATGACTGATGTGGTCACCGTCCTGTTTTTATTACTTTTCTTCTTTAACAATTCTTACCCGAAGTTCTTATCCAAAAACAACAGTAGATAACTGCCTGCGCAAAGATAAATGGAGATTTGTGTAATGACATAGATTGAAAGTTCAAATAAGGTTAGTTTTCTCTCTCTCTTAACCTTTTTGAAGTGTCTATAATAAAAGAGTGAACAAAGGAGTAGTATTATTGCTGAGAATTGGAATATGTTTTCCAATAAACTAACCAAAGAATCATCTCCTCAAAATAAAATTACGTTTTATAACACTATTTTAACACACATTTCCCTCTATCCTTAATTTTCCAAATTCAATATTGGTTCAACCGGATGAATGAAACGATTTTGACCATCAGAACATTGTTTCCAATTTTATAATGATCGTAGTAGCATTTATTAAAGTACAATGTCACATACTTCGCGTACACCGGTAGGTAATCATAATACAGGATATCACCTCATTTTTTATATACAAAATAGGAACAAACGTTCTATAATATAGTATATATACAAAATAAAGAAGGTAATATAATGAGGTTTTACGTTAAAGTGTCTTTAAATATTGAAGGAACGGGAATTTCTTGTGGCCGATATCTTGCAGCAAGGGATCAAGCTGGAGTTCCAAGTGTTGCTTTTCAGTATATTCAAAGCATTAAGCGGCAAACCGGATATCGTTCAACGATTATTGAAAAGGTGATGGTGGATGGGATACAGGACATAACAAAGAAAGTAAAAGAAATTGAAAATAGACCGATTCCCCCTATGGATGATATTTTTTGGTAACGGCTAGCCATTGCGTAAGATCAGCCGTATTCTATTCTTTTAGATCTTAATAAAGGTTGTATAAATAGGAAAAAATTCCCATGAAACAGGAATTTCGAAGTGTTAGAATATTTTTAATAGTTTGTTAAGTGAACAAACTAAACCTTCGTTTTAGGTGTGAGGAGGTGCAATTTCTTTTTCTTTTTTTAAAAAAATGAAAGCGTTTTAAAATAAGGGGAGGAGTAAAAAAATGGCTTCAATATCTTCAAGAATCAGAAAGAAATCTTCAAAACTTAAAAAGACAATGATGACTAGTACTTTAGCATTATCACTTGTGGCACCGGTGATGGTGACTTCTGTTAGTGCAGGCGGCAATGAGGACTTAGGATATGTAGACCCGTCTGCAGGCAACGCAGGAAACTCGGGCGCCAATGTAGAAACGTATCGTGTTCCTGCCAACTCTGAAACGGGCCAGCCAGAAATTGAAGCAGCCAAAAAAGGTGTCTTGAAAATCGGGCAATATCAGTTTAGAGATCTAGATGGCGATAAGAGCCTGGATACTTATGAAGACTGGAGAAAATCGGTCAGTGAGCGGGTGAAAGACCTCGTTGGAAAAATGACCCTGGCTGAAAAAGCAGGAATGATGCTGATCGATACCCATACACCCATCTCCAACCCAACAGATGGAAGATATGTGCGGGCAAATGACCCGATGATTGGTGCCAAGAACATGCGTCATGTCATTTTCCGGCAGACTCCAACTGTTGATGTGATTGCCAAATATACGAATCAGCTGCAGGAATTGGGAGAAGCATCGAGGCTGGGTATTCCGGTTGTCGTCACTTCCAACCCGAGAAACCACGCTTCAACGGATTATACCAATAATAGTGAGGGTACGGGCGTACATACCTTCTGGCCTGGACCATTAGGCTTGGCCGCTGCACGCGATCCGGAAGCGGTCAAAGAATTTGGTGAAATTGCTGCCAAAGAATGGAGAGCGGCCGGAATTCGCAAGGTATACGGCTATACAGCGGATGTTTCCACCGATCCTCTATGGGCAAGAATCGAAGATACCTTTGGAGAAGATCCAAAGCTAACTTCCGAAATGGTCTATAATGTGATAACCGGCTTCCAAGGAGAAAAACTGGGCAAAGGCAGTGTGTCGATTACAGTGAAACACTTCCCTGGCGGAGGGGCCCGTGATAACGGATTGGATCCTCACTTTGAAGAAGGAAAATTCAATCCGTATCCAACTCCAGGCAGTCTATTAAAGTACCATATCCCTCCTTTCCAGGCGGCCATTAAGGCCAATGTCACTGCGGTGATGCCGTATTATGCTTACCCAAGCAATACAAGTGCTGACCAAGGATTACCTTGGTATAGTGAAAACCAGCAATTTGAAGAAGTCGGATTTGCCCTGAACAAGGGGATTTTAGATTTCCTCAGGAACGGCTTGGGCTTTAAAGGCTATGTCAACTCCGATACTGGAGCAGTAGGATCCAATGCCTGGGGCTCTGAAAACTTATCACCTGCAGAAAAGGTGGCAAAAGCAGTGAAGGCGGGTACCGATCTGATTTCAGGTTCCTCTGACCCCCAGTTAATTATCGACGCTGTCAATCAAGGCTTACTTTCCGAGTCAGAAGTGGACGAGTCCGTTACCCTGCTGCTTAGTGAGATGATGAATCTGGGATTGTTTGAAGACCCATATGTAGATCCACAAGAAGCACTGGATGTGGTGAATAATCCAGAAGCACAAAAGGAAGCGGATGAAGCACACCGAAAGTCCATCGTACTATTACGCAACGATAAAAACATCCTGCCTTTAAAAGATGCCAAGCTGAAGAAGGTAAAACTGTATGTGGAACTATTTACGGGCAGCGTCAATGCGGAGGAAAACGAGAAGTTTAAACAAGCAATCAAAAAGTATGACAGCTCGATCACGATTGTAGATAAACTTGAAGACGCCACTCATGCGTTCGTTTGGGTGAAACCGGCTCAATCCAACTGGGACAACAATCCACGGATTACAATAGGTCCTGAAACAGGGATTGCAAATGTAGACCGGATCCTAGAGATTGAAAAAACCGTCCCAACCATCACGGCGATTAACTTTATCAGTCCATGGTTGATTGACAAGATTGAACCAAATGCTGCTGCCGTTCTAGCCACTTATGGAACGAAGCCTGAAGCCATCATCGATGTGATTCGCGGCGAATTTAACCCAATCGGCAAGCTGCCAATGGCAATACCGGCCAGTGCGGATGCAGTTGCTAAAGAAGTCGGTGATGTTCCTAGCTTTGCAAAAGAAGAATATCCTGATTATGCCTATAAAAATAAAGCTGGGGATAAATATGAGTATGGTTTTGGTCTATCTTATAATCAAGGGAAAGCAGTCGGCAAACCAGATCATGCAGGGGAAACGGGAAAGCCCAATTTTGCTGGTAATTGAATAGATATTGGTTTCTCTTTTTGTAAAGCCTCTGGTGTGAGCCAGGGGCTTTTGATTTTTAAAAGTGAGTTATTAAGAGGACTGGTTTTTTTCCTTTTTAAAATTAGGGTAAGACCATACTTGAAAGAACTAGTATGGAAAGGACCCGACGTGTGTACAAGACACTTGTAAATATGTTATATTCGGACTTATCAGAATAAGGAAATAGCGGAAGTGCCTTTATACGGCACCATGATCAAGGGCATTGTGGAGCAATTAGAGAATAAAAATCAGGGCTAGGAGAATGATGTTATGAATCTATTTGAACAAAACCATCCTTTTGATGCCGCCACACGGCTTACTGAGGAGTCAGGCAACTACCACGGTCGGACATCAAAATGTTATGCCAACATGATTGGACCATTTGGCGGAG
Organism: Neobacillus dielmonensis; assembly: GCF_000612665.1. Taxonomy (GTDB): domain Bacteria; phylum Bacillota; class Bacilli; order Bacillales; family Cytobacillaceae; genus Neobacillus; species Neobacillus dielmonensis. The sequence goes on along the minus strand of NZ_HG942058.1, from coordinate 106,505 downwards.
TGACTGCGGCCACCCTTCTCAGGGCCGCAATGAACCATCCAGCGCGTCAAGGAGAGCCAGTGGCGCTAACCGTCAACTATGCAGCGCCACTTGCGGAGGGCGATTTTGTCATCAAAGCAAGGCCGGCCAGAACAAACCGCTCAACGCAGCATTGGATGATTGAGCTTACTCAGGATGACGAAGTGATCATCACGGGAACAGCCGTATTCGCAAATCGGCGCAAGACTTGGTCCTCCACCGAGGCGCAATTTCCGTCCGTTCCAACCGCAAATGAAGTAGAGAGTATGCCGGCAGAGGGACGGCCAGCTTGGGTGAACAACTACGACATACGGATTATCCAAGGAGGGCTCTCGCTGCCATCACAACCCAAAACAGAAGACACAGCCGATTCTGTTACCATCCAATGGATTCGTGATGAACCGCGCAGACCCATGGATTTCCTATCACTGACAGCGATTTGCGACGCCTTTTTTCCACGTATTTTCGTGCGGCGAAAACAAGTCGTACCCATTGGCACCGTTTCCCTGACCGTTTACTTCCATATTGACTCAGCTGAACTCAACGCGCATGCCGATCAAGAGGTGTTAGGCCATGCCCGTGCACTTCAATTTCACGATGGCTTCTTCGATCAGACAGCGGAGATATGGACGCCGGAAGGGAAATTACTTGCTACCACGAGCCAGATTGTCTATTACAAGGAGTGAATACAAAGTTTACCTCATCAACTGGGCTAAACTTGGTATTGGACTTGGATTAATTAGTTTATACATATAACCCTATGAATCAACAAAAGAGGTTTTATGTTATCAATGAGCTGGCCAAAGCGAACCCATTTTGTACGAACGGGGACGGTGAATGAATGAATAGGATAGTATGTTTATGTTTACTATTGCTATTATTGGTTTCATGTCAATCTGAACAAGTAAATGATAGTTCGCATATAGAAGTAGAAGATGTAGTAAAGGTCTTAAAGGAGAATAAAGTAGACTTAATAGAAACAACATTCTCACATAGTAACTCGTTTGGCTCGGAGTTGAATAAGGCGGAGCCAGAAGCATACCAGTTAAGCGGAAAGCGTTTTTATATATATGAGTTTGAAAATGAACAAGCCCGTGAGAAAGGGTTAGAAGAGTTTACTGAAAAAACGGCAACCATGAATTTAGTTTCATATAGTTTGTTTGAAAAAAGGAATGTATTAATCTTTTATATACACGAGCAAGACGTAGATTCAGAGAATATACCATTTGAACAAGAAATACAAGTTGGATTAAATAGCTTAATTGAGGGGTAAGGTTCCTGGATTATGGGATTATTGCTTTATACGTATAAATTTTTCAATAAAGTGTAACGTAGCGACCGGTTAGTCGGGAAAAGAAGAACCTTTATGGTGGTGATCATTCAACTTATGATTTTCCGATAGATATTTCTATCGGATTATTTTTTTATCGGTGATAGGAATGATAAACGGATTCCGTATTAATTTATGAAACCAAAAACAAACAAAGGAGGGGTATAGGTGAAAGTGGATGATTCATACATAGTGGAACAGATGAAATTGAAAAATGAAAAAAGCATTTCCATATTACTTGATAAATATGGCGGCTTACTATATGCCATCATTCAAAACTATCTTCAGGGAAATCGTCAAGACCAAGAGGAGTGCGTCGCAGATGTTCTTGTGTCGATTTGGTACCATATTGATTCATTCGACTCATCAAGAAACGAGTTTAAGAATTGGATCGCTGCCATTGCTAAGTACAAAGCGATCGATTATGTAAGAAAAGCAGCAAAGGAAATGACATATTTAAGCAAATCAGAATGGACGGAGAATAGTATGGACCAAACCGTGTCTGAAAGTAAATTGCTTGATTTGCAGAGCTTGTTAGAAAAACTGTCGGATATAGAAAGGGCCATATTTGAAAAATATTATCTTGAGGGAGTTTCATCAAGGGAGATTGCAACTGAGTTTAAAGCAAAAGATTCCTGGGTTTACAACAGACTCTCCAGGGGGAGAAAAAAGTTGAGAAATTTATTAATGAGAAATGAGGTGTAAAACAATGACCATCTATCATGAGTTAAATAATGTAAAAGTTGATTTGCAGGAATTTGAAGAAATCGAACTATCAAAAATAGACAAGAAAAGAATTCTCAAGCAGGTTAAAAAAGACCTCTCTTCTAAGGGATCTCGAAATAAATGGATACCGATAAGCATGAGTGTGGCTGCTCTATTGTTGAGTGTAATAGTAACACTTGATAAGGGAACGGTTGCAGATATGCCTTTTATAGGTGAGAAAATAGAGAAATATATTAACAGTAATGAAAATCTTGATTATTCCTCCTATAAAACAGAAATAGGACAAACTGCAGAAAATGAACTGGGCAAATTGACATTAAATGAAGTGATGATAGACGATCATCGGATATTAGTAAGTTCCACCTTTCAGCCAACCAGTCATGTAGATATGGATTATCAAACCGCTATTACCCCCACAGTAAAAATAAATGGGCAAGATACTGCGGTTTCAACTGGGGGAGAAACGGTGGAATTAAATAATCATATGTTTACCATTTTTAATGACATAGAGTTAAGCCAGGAAATCAATTCGGAGAAGGTAAACATAGAAATTAGTTACGATAGTTGGGACCGTGAAGTCATTAACCGACCTTGGGTTTTTAAAGTAGAAGTGAACCAGTCGCAGTTAATGGAAGAGAAAAAAGTGTTTGAATTGAATAAGCAAATTACGCTTGATTCCGGAGATTTAATCACGATCCGGGAAGTAGTGACAACCCCAATGTCAACAACAGTTTATTATGATTTATCTCAAAGCAAGAGTGAAGATATTCATTTTAAAATTGAATCTCAAGCGGGAGTTAAGGGAGAGTTTAGCTCGGCATCTAATTCAAATAAACCAGGGGATTTGTCTTATTCACGTTTTAATGGAGTGACGTTAGAAAATGGGGAGTACTTCCTGATGGTTTATGACTCAGAGGGCAACAGGTTAATGAAAGAAGCGGTTCCTATTAAATAATAAAAAAACGACCAGCTTTTTATAATGAACGGAGAGACTTAACTACACTTCATTGGTGACTCAAGCAAGGTTCATAACATCATAAACACCATTTTGGATACTTATGAGCTAAGCAGAAATAGCTAGAAACATGGGAGGTTATAAAAAACGAGGTGTACCATTATTTGGGTCCACCTCGTTTTTTTAGGGTTGTTGCTTATTCAACTGCTTAAAACATATTGCCTATATATAAATGATCGAACAGCCGGAAAAATCGCCAGCATGGTTGTTAATAGATAATCCGTTTGGTTAATCGTATACAAGGAGTTTCCGTGGGGTAGGAACCGGTAAAAACCAAGAGCATCTTTTTTTACCGAGATAATGATCAGTGATAAAAAGTGGTAAAAAAATCCTATTTTGTTATTAAAAAAAGAGAAAATATTCACCCATTTCAGTAATTATGCTATTATTTAATTAGTACCAATATTTGGAAAGGAGGTGAGTCTTTTTACACCGTGGGTTACATACTCGAAGGGTTAATAAAGAATAGAAAAGGAGCATGGGGATGAAAAAATGGTTTGCCTTTTTGACAGCTTTACTCTTGGTAACTTTCTCTCTTATTCCAGCCGCAGCGGAGGGTGGAAATGATAACTCAAGGCATCAGGTATTAAAAAATCTCGTCAACAACCAAGACCAAAAAGCACGTATGCTATGGTATGACTTATCCGCCAACATAGAATACCTCAACACAAAAGAAAAGGTGAAAGACATTGTCGGCAAGACAGCCAGAGCCAATATTGACACCATCATTTTGGATATAAAGAACTCCACAGGATTTGTTGCCTACAAAAGCAATCTGGCCCCGCATGCAAGCACTTCACAGAAAATAGCTAAATTTCAAGGGTATCCAAAAGATTACGACCTCCTGCAAACAGTCATCGATGAAGCCCATAAACACGGCATCAAGGTTCATGCCGCGATTAACGTCTTCTCGGAGGGAAGCACCTTTGACCAAGAAGGCCCGGCATACCAACATCCAGAATGGCAATCCGTTATCTATGAAGGGGCAAGAATCGCGACAGCTGCCAATGGAAGCACATTAAAAATTAACGGTTCCAATGTTGTTCGCCAAACAGACTACCTCGTTGTATACACACCAGACAAAAACAAAGTATCTCCTGCCAATCGCTGGGGGGCGGAAGTACAAGTTGTAAACAACACGGTTACGCAAGTTTCTGATCGGAATACGTATAATGGTCCAGCCTTAGAGGTGCCTGAAAACGGTTACGTATTATCCGGACATGGAAAAGCTCGTACATGGCTTCTCAATAATGTGAAAGTCGGTGATACGATTGATATTTCCAAATCTGAAACGAAGCTGGTCCCAGCTTCACAGGCTTCCGGTAATGCTACATTCGTCAATCCGATCCGTGACGATGTTCAAACATATGAATTAGGGATCATAGAAGAATTAACAAAGAACTATGATGTAGATGGAATTGTGTTAGACCGTGCCAGATATAATAGTATTTACGCAGATTTCAGTGATCTAAGCCGTGAAAAGTTTGAAGCGTACATCGGCCAAAAAGTGGCCAATTTCCCAAATGACATTTTCCAAATCCAATTTGATGATAGCGGCCAAAAAATAGTTCCAGGCCCTTTGTATCAAAAATGGATTGAGTGGAGGGCAGGGAACATCCAGTCCTTCTTTAAGAAAGCGGAAAAGCGAGTCCACGAGATTAATAAGGACGTCTATTTCAGCACCTATGTTGGTGCCTGGTATTCCGATTATTATAGTGAGGGAGTCAACTGGGCAAGCCGGACACATGTGCCAACCTACGACTGGACCAGCCCAGATTATAACAAAACCGGTTATGCCGAAACATTAGACTTTATTATGACCGGAACGTATTTTGAGGATGTGACAAAGGAAGAGGCATTGGCAAACGGACGACCTGCGGAACATAGTGTCGAAGGCTCAGCGGAGGTTGCCATGGACGTCATTAACGAGGCTACCTTTGTTTATGGCAGCTTATATTTAAACCAATATAGTAATAATCCAGAGCAGTTCCGTAAAGCATTAAGGAAGGACATGGAAAAAACTCACGGCGTCATGCTATTTGACCTGGTTTATCTCGAGTGGTTCGATTGGTGGCATATTGTAGAGGAGGAGTTTGCAGAACCATCTAAACCTCCGCATCATAATCCAGGGTTCTTAAAAATGATTCGTAGTGATAAGTAAGATGGATTGGGGGCAGGTTCTATAACCTGTCCTTTTATTCAACTGGTCGAAGACATTATTTTATGAGAATGAGAGGATGATAGTTATGAAAATACAGATCCTTGGAACAGCGGCAGCTGAGGGGTTTCCAGGCATATTTTGCAATTGCCTGCATTGCAAAAAAGCCAGAGAGTTAGGCGGCAAAAATATCAGAACCCGTTCTTCGGCCATCATTGACGATACGATAAAAATTGATTTTCCACCTGATACCTACCATCATGTCCTTACCCATGATTTGGACCTATCAAAGGTGGAACACTTATTATTTACCCACACCCATATGGATCATTTTAATCCCAAGGACCTTGGCATGAGAACACCTGGTTTTGCCCACGACTTCCCATACCCACTGGAAATCTACGGACATGACGTGGCTATTCTTAAATGCAAAGAGGCCCTGCTGCACGCCGAACCTTACTTTTCCTACACGCTGATGCAGCCATTTACGACCTATCAAGTGGGGACTGCCCGAGTCACACCGCTGCTTGCAGACCATAACCCACTTGAAACATGCCTGCTGTTCTACATTGAAAAAGACGGGAAAACAATCTTTTACGGCCATGATACCGGCTGGTTTCCGGATGCTACCTGGGATTGGCTTAAGGATAAAAAATTGGATGCAGCGATTCTCGATTGCACGAATGGACTGTTGCCAGAACGGCGCAATCATCTAAACATTGAGGCAGTGAAGGAAATCCAAACGTTTTTTAAACAAAACAACATAATCGATGAAAATAGCCAAATCATCGTGACCCACTTTTCCCATAATATTGGGCTGATGCAGGAGGATTTGGAAGAAATCTTTGCCCCTATTGGCATTCAGGTGGCATATGACGGCATCTTGCTATGTGTTTGAAGTCCAAAAACTGAGGAGATTAAAGAGTGAAACGGGAGGAAAACAAAATTGTATTCAATCGAAACGTTGATAAAAACCATCAAAACCTATAAACCAGAAATGACAAAAGAGGAGGATTTCGAGTCTTTTTGGACGTCTACACTGGAAGAATCCGCTCAGGTTCCGCTACAGCCGATACTCATAGAAATAGACTACCCGATTGAACAAATTCGGGCGTTCCATGTTACCTACCAAGGTTTCGGCGGCACGTTAATAAAAGGGTACTATATGGTGCCAAAAGAAAGGAATCAGGAACTCCCTTGTATCATTACGTTTCACGGGTATGGTGGAAATAAAAGTTCTGTTTCCAACTATTTGAAATGGCTCATTCAAGGAATCGCTGTTTTTGCTGTCGATTGCCGCGGGCATGGCGAGAGTGGGGACGACTCGCTCTACTCCTCAGGTTCTGCTGGAACATGGGCCACACAAGGCTTATTAGATAAAAACGAGTATTATTATCGGAAAGTATATATGGACAGTAAACGGGCAATCGATTTTGTGTTTACTAGACCGGAGATTGATCACCATCGTGTTTGCCTGCTTGGAGCTAGTATGGGCGGGGGGATTGCATTGGCTGTTGCCGCCCTTGATCAGCGTCCGAAGCTGGTAGTGGCCGATGTTCCCAATATGTGCAATCTCGAACTGGCGATTCAGCAAAAATTTGAGGGCTCGCTTGTAAAAATAGAAGAATACTTAAGCCGGTTTCCGGAAAAAAGTGCCCAAGTCTTTCAAACACTTTCCTATTTTGACAATTTGAATTTGGCCTCCAAAATCACCAGTAAAGTAAGGCTTACGGCAGCATTGAAAGATTTAATTTGTCCTCCTCAAACCATTTATGGTGTTTATAATCATATTCATTCCGATAAATCGATTATCGCTTATCCGTTTTCCGGCCATGATGCGCCGGGAATTAGTTCGCATATAGATGCCACGATTCAATTTATAAAAGAACATTTGTAGTAATTTGAAACTATTCCAAAAATTAGTACATTTGTATTGACATGGCAATTTTTCTCAAATAAAATTAAAAATGAAGAATATTTCCACCATTTTCCGAAAAAATTGAAGTAAATGTTCAATTGGAGAGGTGGAGTCATTCTATTTATCTACTAAGGGGGAAAAAATCTTGAAGAAACTGAAAAGGCTTTCAATTCTATTGCTTGTCTTTTCTCTTCTTCTGGTGACCGCATGCTCAAACAAAGAAAGTGCTAGCGGCGACGGTGAAGGGACGAAGAAAAAAGATGTTGAGATTAAGTTTTGGACGATTGCGTTAAGCCCGACATTTGACGATTACATCAATGGCCTCATCGATCAATTTGAAAAAGAAAACCCAGGTGTGACGGTTGTTTGGGAAGATCTCCCCTTTGACACGGTTGAACAAAAAACATTGACTGCAGCAGCATCCGGAAAACTCGCGGATGTCATGAATTTGAATACCGATTATTTGAAAAAGCTTGCGGCTGTTGGCGCGGTTATGGATTTGACGAAAAAAGCAGCCGATGTGAAAGATGATTATTTTGATGGTGTGTGGGATGCTGGAAATTTAGGGGATAAAACCTATGCCCTGCCTTGGTATGTGACCACAGGAGGCATGCTTTACAACAAAGAATTGTTGGAAAAAGCAGGCTTCAATCATCCGCCAGCAACGGAAAAAGAAGCATGGGAAATGACCGAAGTCCTCTATGATAAGTTAGGTGTATACGGCAGTGTTCCAAACGAAATCCACAAATACCTGCCGCAAAATGGAGTCGAAATCGTTTCAAAAGACCTGAAAAAGGCAGCTATCAATACGCCAGAAGCGCTGAAAATCTTCAAGGAGTTTAAGGCAAGATTCGATAAGGGATTGATTCCAAAGGAACTGTTATTAGGCCAGGCAAAAACAAATGAATGGTATGCCCAAGGAAAAGTCGCTTGGTGGTTAACCGGTCCTCAGCTCTTCCGTCAAGTTAAAGACTTATCTCCAGAGGTATATGAAAAATCAGATGCAGCTCCAGCAATGGGTGGCTCGTCAGGATTCCTGCATATGGCGATTATGAATATTGCCGTATCAGCAAAAACAAAGTCCCCTGAAGAGGCAGTTAAATTTGCTAAGTTTGTGACCAATGCAGAAAGCCAGTTAGCTTTCTCTAAAATTGTTGCCATTTTGCCATCTGTAAAGGAAGCAGCCGCGGATGAATATTTTACCCAAGGTGAAAATTCAGATGACCCGGCAGAAAAAGGCAAGTTTTACGCCGCAAAACAATTGGAGATTGGAAAAAATATTTTCCCTCCAGTTGAAAATATCTCCGAGATTAATAAGGCAGTAAATGAAGAATTCCAAAAGGTTTTACTAGAAAATAAAGACCCGCAAAAAGCATTGGATGATGCTGAAAAACGTATCAATGATCTCCTGAAATAGTTCCAAAGGCATCCATAAAGAACAGGATCGAAGGATAGGTTAAACATTCTTAATGGCATTCACCAGATGGAATAAGTCTAGTGAATGCCTCCTTTTTCTTGTAACAGCAATCGTAAATTCGTAGGAGTGGTTGTATGTATAAAGCAAGACACGCATGGTCCTTTTTACTGCCGGCGGGAATATTGTTAACAACCTTTACCCTGCTGCCGGCCCTTGCGGCACTGGGAATTAGCTTCACCAATTATAATGTATTCCAGCCAGTCGAGTGGGTGGGACTGGACAACTTTAAAACGGCATTCCAGGATGAAGAATTTTGGAGTGCGTTACGCAATACCTTTTATTTTTGGGTTTTAGTAACACCTGCACTCGTCGTTTTGCCTGTTTTTCTGGCCATTCTAGTGAATCAAAACTTACGGGCTATTAAACTATACCGGCTAATCTACTATTTCCCGGCGCTAGTCTCCGTCGTCATCACCGCTATTTTATGGAATTGGTTGTTTGCTAGTGATGGAATTTTTAATTACTTATTAAGCTTAGTCGGAGTTAATCCGGTTGATTGGTTGACCAGTCGAAAATTCGTCATGCCGAGTTTGGCCATGGTGACTATTTGGCAGGGGCTTGGGTATTATATGTTATTTTATTTGGCAGGATTGCAGTCGGTTCCGACTGATTTATATGAAGCAGCGGAATTGGACGGGGCGAATTTTTGGCAAAAACATCGGCATATTACCTTTCCAATGCTGAAGCCCATCATCTTCTTTACGGCCGTCATTTCCACCATGTCAGCCTTTAAAGAGTTCACCTTAATGCTGACAATGACGGAGGGTGGACCGATTGGGGCTTCAAAGACAGTTGTCTATATGGTGTTTGAAAAGGCGTTTAAGGAGCTGGAAATGGGTTACGCAAGTGCCATCTCATTTATCTTATTTATTATTATTTTAATACTAACCTTGTTAAATAAACGAACGTTAGATCAAGAGACATAAAAGGAGGCAGTTCCATGCAACCTGCACAAACCAACATCAATACAGTCCCTAAAATCGATCAAACCAAACAAACACGCCATCTGCCGAATAAGCGGAAAGCGGGACGCCTAATTGTTTCCTATTTCTTTTTGACCTTGGCAGCAGTTGTCATGATTGTTCCATTTTTGTGGTCATTGTCCACTGCCCTAAAAGGGAAAAATGAAGCAATCTTTTCGTTTCCCCCGAATTTTATTCCCGAAAACATTACCCTTGAAAACTTTATGACTGTATGGAACACCCTTCCCATCCCGCTTTATTTATGGAATAGCATTATATTAGCTTTTTGGGGAGTGATTCTCCCTTTATTGTTCTGCTCTTTGGCAGCATTTCCGCTGGCGCGGATGAATTTTAAGGGGAAAAATACGGTCTTCCTAGTCATCCTGGCAACGATGATGATTCCCGGCGAGGTAACGATGATTCCGATTTATTTAATTTTAGAGAAATTAGGTTTGATCGATTCATTTGCTGGGGTTATTCTTCCAGGGGCCGTGTCTGCCTTTGGTATCTTTTTAATGAGGCAGGCCTTTTTGGGGATCCCAAAGGAAATTGATGAGTCGGCCATTATTGATGGCGCCAGACCATGGCAAATTTGGTGGTATATTTTGATTCCAATGGTAAAGCCGATGCTAGCCACTTTAGCCATCTTAAGCTTCATTGGTTCATGGAATAACTTTTTATGGCCGCTGCTTGTCCTTCAGGATCCTAATGCCTATCCACTGACAGTAGGTCTGTATGATTTAAAAGGGACATTTGTTACGGATACCAGGTTAGTATCAGCCGGTGCGATCATTGCATTAATACCTATTTTGGTCGTGTTCATGATGTTCCAAAATTATTTTATTAAAGGCGCATATAGCAGCGCAGTAAAAGGATAAATTTCCTTGTTGAAAAACAATTGGATTCTGACCAAAAAGAGGGTGAGACGATGGAAAAACAGGAGTTTTTAAACATCATTAAAGGACGATTAATTGTTTCGTGCCAAGCGCTGGAGCATGAACCCCTGCATGGTTCAGAAATTATGGCGAAAATGGGCCTTGCAGCAAAAATGGGAGGGGCGGCTGCGATCCGCGCAAATGGGAAAGAAGATATCATTGCTATCCGTAAAGCCACCGGCCTGCCCGTAATCGGTATCATTAAAAGGGATTACCAGGACAGTGATGTTTTTATTACTCCAACTTTAAAAGAGGTAATGGAGTTAATCGAATCCGGCGCAGAAGTCATTACACTAGATGCCACTGAACGGCTTCGTCCAAACGGAGTCACGTTAAGCGAATTGGTGAACTATATCAGGAAAAATAGCAACAGCCTGATTATGGCCGATGTCTCAACGGTCAAAGAGGGAATCGAGGCGGTAAATCTCGGGTGTGACCTGATATCTACCACACTTTCCGGATATACTCCTTATAGCCCCCAATTAACCGGGCCTGACTTTTCTTTAATTAAGGAGCTGTCTGCTTCCTGCAAGGTACCTGTTATCGCCGAAGGAAGAATTTCAACGCCTGACGAAGCTATTGAAGCGTATCGAAATGGAGCGTATTCAGTGGTTGTAGGTACGGCCATTACTCGGCCGCAAGAAATCACCAAGCGTTTTGTAGAGGAACTGAAACGAGAAGAACCTAATTTAGGGTCCTAAAGGACAAAAGTAGCATGACACGATACGGATGGAAGTGAAACAAGGATGGAATACGCAATTGGCATCGATATTGGCGGAACGAAGATTTCTGCGGGAATCGTGGATCAATCTGGTGAGATTATAACGAAAAAGGTATTTTCAACTCCTCAGGGAACGAGAGATTCGATTTTGCTATTATTGGAAAATATTATTTTTACATTAACGGAATCCGCCCATTTTGAAAATAAACAGCTGATTGGCATTGGAATTGGGACTGCGGGACAAATTGATTTTGTTCATGGGAAGGTACTATCGGGGACCGCAAACATCAAGGATTGGAACGATGTGGCGATTAAAAAAATTTTATCTGAGAAAACGAATCTTCCTATTTATATAGATAACGATGTGAATGTTATTGCCCTTGCGGAGCAGCAGCTCGGCGCCGGAAAAAACAACGATGACGTAATCTGCCTTGCCTTGGGTACTGGTGTCGGCGGCGGAGTGATTTCCGGAGGGAAGATTATCCGCGGTGCCTGGGGTGGCGGTGCAGAGCTTGGACATATTGTGGTGGATATGAATGGTCCAGCTTGCAATTGCGGCTTTAATGGCTGCCTGGAAACGTACGCGTCAGGCACCGGTATGGCCCGAAGGATGAGGGAGAAGATTTTGGCGGATGAATCGATTGGGAATAACGGCTTGGTCTATTACAAACACCATCCCGATGAATTAAACAGTAAGCATGTTTTCGAATGGATGCAAGCCGGCAATGAAGCTGCTACTGAGGTAGTAGAGGAAGCCATTCGTGCCCTGTCTTACGGGATCGTCAGCATGATCCATACCTTCAATCCTACCATGGTGCTATTGACCGGCGGGGTGCTGCAGGATGGGGACTGGTTTATTGAGAAAGTGCGGTCCAAAGTAATAACGCTTGGAATCCCATCTCTTGTTAAGCCAGTAGCCATTCAAGCAACACAGCTTGGCGGGGATGCTGGTCTCATCGGTGCGGCCATACAGCCGTGGGTATACCAGGATAACCGAAATGTTTCATTGGACCGTAGCTAACCATTTTCTAATAGATTGGTTCTTTTTCTACTATTAGAAGAAGTAAAAACATATGGTCTATATATAAACGACCGAACGCTCGAAAAAATCGCCAGATCGGTCGCTAATAGCCTTTATTAACGACCGATCTTCTGAAAAAAACGCCAGCACAGTCGTTAATAGAGTAGCACTTAATGTTTATTCAAATAGGAAAAATGGCATATGAAGACAGCCTTAAAAACGATTGGAGGTTTTGAGAATGAGAAAGTTGAAAATCGGTGTGATTGGCGGCGGGAGTATCTCGGATCTCCACTTAGATTCTTACTCGATAAATGAACAGGCCGAGATTATTGCCATTTGTGATTTGAATAGCGAACGATCAAAACAGAAAGCAGAAAGATATGGGGCCCAATACACTTACAGCAGCTACAAAGAACTTTTAGCAAACCCGGAAGTGGAGGCCGTTAGTATTTGCACTTGGAATCACACCCATGCGGAAATCAGTATGGCCGCTCTGCAAGCAGGAAAGCATGTACTGGTGGAGAAACCGCTTTGTACGACCGTAAAGGATGCCTTGCAAGTGGAACAGATCGTAAAAGAAACAGGGAAGCTCCTTCAGGTCGGATTTGTCAGAAGATATGGCAGCAATACAAACATTCTGAAACAGTTTATCGATCATGACGAACTTGGTGAGATTTATTATGCGAAAGCCTCGTGCCTGCGCCGCTTGGGCAATCCCGGCGGCTGGTTCTCTGATAAAGAGCGTTCCGGCGGCGGCCCGCTGATTGATTTAGGGGTCCATGTCATTGATTTATGCTGGTATTTAATGGGGCGTCCCAAAGTGAAATCGGTAAGTGGAAACACCTATAACAAATTGGGGAACAGGGCAAATGTACAAAACCTGTCTTATTACAAAGCAGCTGATTTCGATGCCTCCAACAATACGGTAGAGGATCTTGCTATTGCCTTGATTCGTTTTGAAAACGGGGCCTCTTTAATGGTGGATGTCAGTTTCACACTGCATGCCAAGCAGGATGAAATGTCTGTCAAATTATATGGAGACAAAGGCGGGGCAGAAATCGAACCGGAATTGCTGATTGTTTCGGAAAAGTATGATACAGTCGTCAATTTAACTCCGCAGGTAGATATGCTTACCTTTGATTTCGTTAAAGGATTTCAGGCGGAGATTGATCATTTTGTAGATTGCTGCCTCACCGGAAAAGAAACCATTAGTCCTGTGGAAGATGGCGTCGAGATTATGAAAATTTTGTGCGGAATCTATGAATCTAGTCAAAAGGGGATGGAAATTACTTTTTAAATCATCACCCTTTTCATAGTCAAATGATGGAATAACAGGAAGGATAGGGAACAAAATGAGTACGACTACGTCTAGCCCCATTATCATGATATCAAGCATTTACAAGTCCCTGACCAAAGCAGAACAAAAAGTAGCCGACTTTGTTATGGCCGACACAAAGGAAGCCGTGTATTCCTCCGTAACTGATCTGGCAGAAAAGGCAGGCGTCGGTGAAACGACCGTCATCCGGTTTTGCCGGAAGCTTGGCTACCACGGGTACCAAGAATTCAAGCTGGCAGTTGCCCAAAATCTTGTCAGTCCAGATGAACAGGTCCACGGGGAAATTGAGGAATCTGACGATCTGGAGGTGGTGGCAAAAAAGATTACCAATCAGAATACACACGCCCTTGAAAATACACTCAATTTGCTGCAATCCCAAGGTTTAGAAAAGGCGGTAAATGCCATCATCTTGGCAAAACGGCTGTATTGCTTTGGCATTGGCTCTTCAGGCATTACGGCTTTAGATGCCAAATACCGATTTATGCGGTTCGGTTTTACCGTGGAGCATTCCTCCGATTCCCATATCATGGCCATGCATGGAGCACTTGTGGGAGAACGAGATGTGGTGATTGGAATCTCAACTTCCGGCAGTACAAAGGACGTTGTGGATGCAATTCGGATTGCCAAAGAAAATAAGGCCTATGTGATTTGTATAACGAATCATGCGAAATCCCCGATTACTCAATATGCCGATGTCATTTTGCTCGCTGCATCAAAGGAAACGCCGCTTCAAGGCGGAGCCTTTTCTTCAAAAATTGCGCAGCTGCATTTGCTGGATATTCTAACAACAGTGGTTGCTTTAAGGTTAAAAGAAAACATTTTTCAATCAATCGAAAAAACGGCTAAGGCTGTTTTAGATAAGATGTACTAACATCTAATAGAGGAGTGCTTACGTTGCTTCGTTCAATCGGCGATTTTCCCTTAGAAAAATTAAAAACATATCTACCAACTTTAACGGCACCAGCCGACTTTGATTCTTTCTGGAAAGAGATGAATTCCTTTATCCCAGAAACTATTGATTCGGAAATCACTTGGCTTGATTATCCTGTAGCTTCGATTAAGGTTGCCGATGTTTCCATTAAGTCCTGGGATGAAACTCCGATTCGCGCATGGCTGATCGTTCCGAATCAGGGACCCGGTCCTTTTCCTGCATTGTTGCATTTTCATGGCTATACGGGAAGCAGGGGCCAAGTCGGTGAATTTCTGAAATGGGCGCTGCAGGGAATAGCGGTTATCAGCTTTGAGGTGCGCGGGCAAGGATTTTCACCAGATTACGCGCGATATCCAAATGGAAATCAAATCCCCGGGTGGATGACACTAGGGATTGAGAAAAAAGAAAACTATTATTATGCAAATGTCTATCGGGATGTACTGACCTGTGTAGATTGGGCTTTTCAATTGGAAGAGATTGATTCAGAACGGGTGGGGGGTTACGGTGAATCGCAAGGCGGAGCCTTAACTTTAATTGCTGCGGCAATGCGCAGCGAACTATGTTTGGCCATGGCTGACTATCCTTTTCTGTCCCATTTTAGCAGGGCCGTTCAAGTGGCAGGCAGTGGCCCCTATCTCGAACTATTAAGCTATGTAAAATTCCGTGACCCAAGAATGGAGAACTATGACCAGTTAATGAAGAATCTAGCATACTTTGATGTCATGAATTTTTGCCCGAACATTAAGATTCCAACGTTAATGTCGATTGGTTTGGAAGACATCGTGACACCACCTTCTACCGTTTTCGCTGCCTACAACCATTTGGCAAACAAGGAAATAGAATTAAAGATTTATCCGGAAAACGGCCATGAACCCAATCCATTTCATGAAGAGGAAAGAATCAAATTTGTAGCAGAGTACTTGCTGGCAAGAGGCTAGAAGAAACTGAAAAGGATGAGGTGTAATGAAAACGAGTGTCAGTATGTATAGTTTACATAAATATGTGGCTGCAGGGAAAATGTCTATTTTGGAGTTTATTGATTATGCGGCCTCCATTGGGGTTGACGGCGTAGAATTATTGGATATCTATTGGAATGATGAAGAGATGGAAATCCCCCAAGTATTATCAAGAGTAAAAGAAAAGAATCTTCAGGTTAGTGCCTATGATATTACCAATAATTTTGTGAAGGAAAGTCAAGAAGAACGGGATCAGGAGACGGCAAGGGTACGAAAAAGTGTGGATATCGCCAAAAAGCTGGATACCAAAGTCGTCCGTATTTTTAGTGGAGACGTGCACCAAGGTATTTCTTTCGAGCAGGGCAAACAATGGATCATCGAAGGATTGAAAGAAAGTGCGAAATATGCCGAAGAGAAGGGTGTACTATTAGGCATTGAAAACCATGGCTATTTTGCCGGCCGGAGTGCACAGGTTGCAGAATTAATTGAAGCGGTGGGGTCACCTAATGTGAGGAGCACCTTAGATACCGGGAACTTTTTGTTAGTGGATGAAAATCCTAAGGATGCGGTTACGGCACTGAAACACGATGCTGTCCACGTGCATTTTAAGGACTTTATTCAAGTGGACAGTACGTATGAGGAGCACGCTTTTCAATCGTTAGCTGGAAAAAGATATGCCGGAACAGCAGCCGGGGAAGGCAACGTTGATCTGCACCATGTTATTACTGAACTGAAAAGTGCGGATTATCAAGGCTGGTTGTCTGTCGAATTTGAAGGGGCAGGTGATGCCAAGCAGGGAACGGAGAAATCTGTTGCCAACCTAAAAACGATTTTACTGGCTGCCCGCTAAACAGATTGAATCTTTTCAAGTTGTAATAGACACCGCAAGCGGGCTTGTGGTGTCTTGTTTCATCAAGAGTGCGGAGGTGAGAGAAATGTTTTCTCCAGAGGGAACTTTATACAAAGTAATGGCGCTAATCGGTAATTATTGCTATTTAAATATTTTATGGCTTGTTTCATCCCTCCCGATTGTGACGGTCTTTGCGTCGACCGCAGCCATGACAGCGGTCATGAAAGAATGGTCGCATCAAGAGGAACCACCCATCACCAAAACTTTTTTTCTTAACTTTAAAAAGTACTTTTTCAAAAGTTCTATGATTGGAATTTTACAAACCATTGTTGCGATTTTATTGGTAGGAGATTATTTCGTCGTTTGGCAGATGGATGGTGTTATTATCAAGTACGGGCTCTTCCCGATTCTCGTGTTATTAGGACTTTTGTTTCTATTTATTTCCTTATATATTTACCCGCTGTTGATTGATTTGGACCTGCCAATGAGCCAGCTTATTCGAAAAGCTGCTTTACTAACTATTACTAGACCGGCAACACCAACAATCACACTAATGGTTACTTGTTTGATGATCTTTCTATCCACATTTGCCAAGTTTTTACCGATCCTATGTGCATTTAGCATCGTAAGCTTGGTGAATTATCAAGTAACAAAGCGGACCATCCGTAAAGCGGAACAATTGGTCATATAAGAAAAAGGGGTTGAGGTTATGAAAGTCGTTTACTTACCACTTGATGAACGGCCATGCAATTTAAAATATCCGCAACAATTAGCGGCCATGACAGACCTGGAAATTCATGTCCCGGATAGGGAGTTGTTAGGGGCAAAGAAACAACCTGCCAATGTAGAGGGACTCCAAAAATGGCTAATGAAGGAGACAAAAACTGCTAACTATTTAATCCTATCCCTAGATATGCTGGTATATGGAGGAATCGTCCCCTCAAGGCTTCATCATTTATCGAAAGAAGAATGCATAAACAGGCTGGATGTGATCAAGGCATTAAAAACACAAAACCCGCAGCTCAAAATCTTTGCCTTTAATCTGATTATGAGGGTGCCAGGCTATAATTCCAGTGATGAAGAACCAGATTATTATGAAGTTTATGGGGAGAGAATCTCTAACTATGGAAAGCTGTTGGATAAAAAATCCCGCGGGGAATTAACAGGTGATGATGCGAAGCTTCTTGAGCTCCTTACGGATGAAATACCACAGAATGTGATCACTGATTTTATCGGCAGACGGCAGGTCAATGCTTTTACCAACGAGTATGCGATCGATATGGCTGATCAAGGGCTGATTGATTTTCTGATTATCCCTCTTGACGACAATGCCGAATATGGGTTTAGTTCCCAGGAACAAAGCAAGCTGTTGTGCAAGGTGGAAAAGTGTAATCTATGGGATCAGGTGGCCATCTATCCAGGTGCTGACGAAATCGGCTGCACCCTGCTGGCCAAGGTCTTTTGTGAAGCCCATCACTATACGCCGGCACTGTCTATTCGTTATTCATCTACGAAAGGCCCTTATATCATTCCAAAATACGAAGACCGCAGTTTGCAAGAAAGCATCAAGTCCCATATCACGGCAATGGGCGGTGTCATCGTGGATTATGCCAGTGAGGCAGATGCCATTTTATTTACCCATTCCCCTGCAGTCAGCCAATCAGGAGTGGCCGAACCATTCCAAACATTTGGGGAGAGGCACCGATCATATTTTTCTGAAATTAACTATCGGGAATTTGTCCAGGCCTTAAAATATGACTGGGGGAAAGTGATTGGATTAGCGGATGTTGCCACCTGCAATGGAAGCGACCAAACCTTAATGTTTATGTTGAAAAAACAGGGGCTGCTGGAAAAACTGGACGCCTATGCTGGATGGAATACTTCCGGAAATACGTTAGGAACGGTTATCGCTCATACGATTATTGAATCCTATTACTATCAGCGTACTGAAAAGAATGGGGAGAGAAGGCGGAAAAGCCGAGAATTTTATTATTCAAGACTCGTAGAAGATTGGGGCTATCAAACCATTGCCAGAAAGGCCGTGGCCATGGACGATGTACCTCGTCTGGGTGTAACGTATTTTGATATTTCCGGCCATCTTAATGAAATTCAAGGAATTATCAAAGGTTACTTGGAAACATTTGTTGAGGAAAATCTTTCTGATATAAAGGAAGGGAAGATTGATCTCAAGAATGTGTATTCACCGTGGAAGCGGATGTTTGAAGTGGGCTTTGATTTGACCTTTGCGTTTTCGAAAGAATAGGAGGATTTCAATGAAGTCACTTGTTTCGACGTTTGCGTTACGCCATTTGCCAATCGAAGAGAGCATTGCTAAGTTATTAGAAAATGGTTGGAGTTCTATCGAAGTGATGTGTGAAGGTTTTGGATATGACATGCTGGACTGGGATCCAACCAAACGGAAGGAACTTCGTCGTTTGTTACAACATTACGGAGCATCGATTAACTTTCATGGACCGTATATCGAGTTTAATCCGGCACTTGATAATCCAGCTGTTCGCTTCAAGACGGAGGAAATTTGGAAGAAATGCATGGAGTTGGTTGCATTTTTTAACAGTGAGTATATCCTGTTTCACCCGGGAAAGTCTGAGAATCATGAGCAAGGCATCGAAAACATTCAGCAGTTTTATAGTGAGAAGATCCATGACCTACCAGATGGCTCTTTGCTCCTGTTAGAAAATGTCCCTCCTTATGAGAAACAAATTGGTACCAACAGTGATGATTTAATCCAAATTCTTGATGCTGTTCATAACGAAAAGATTAGGGTCTGTTTTGATACGGGGCATGCATTTCTGGCCAACCGAGATGAGTTCGATTCGGAACTTCAAAAACTCAAGCCGTATATCAAAGGCTTTCATTTAAATGATAATCATGGAAAAGTGGATGAGCATTTAGCGATTGGAGACGGAGAAATTCCGTTTGAAAGCATTATGGAGTTGATTTCTTCGAAGGAACGGGATGACTTTGTTAATTTTGAAATGAGTACGTTAAATGATGCCAATCAATCGCGTGAAAAAGTTAATAGACTTCTCGGCAGGACAAGAGGGGTCTAATAAATTGGAAGGGAGCACCTGGTTTTGCCAAATTATCGTTTAGTTGCACTAGATTTAGATGGAACCACACTTTTAGATAATAAACAAATCTCAGCTGAGACTCAATATTGGATTAAGAAAGCAGGAGAGGCGGGGGGGGGTGTCTCGTTTGCTACAGGCCGCGGCGATCGAAATACAGCAGATTACCGGACCCAGCTTGGATTAACCTCGCCGATGGTTTTGCTGAATGGAGCTGAAATTTGGAAAGCACCGGGAGTATTACTGGAAAGGAGGTTTATGGAGTCCAGCGATATCGAACGGTTATACCATCTGGCCATTGAAAGTAATTCCTGGTTTTGGGGGTACACTGCTGAGGGATATATTAGAAAGGATGAATGGACAAAGGCATTGTTAAAGGAGAAATGGACTAAATTTGGTCTGAGTAATGAAGACATTTCTGTCATTAATGAATTAAAAACGGTTATCACCAATTTGGGGTTAGAGGTGACCCAATCCGAACCGAAAAGTCTGGAAATCTCCGTTAAAGGAGCCACGAAGGAATATGGGATTCGGAAGGTCTGTAACTTATTAGATTTTGACATGAGTCAAGTGCTGGCCATTGGTGATGGATTCAATGATTTATCGTTATTGAAGGCAGCAGGTTTAGGCATCGCGATGGGAAATGCCGACCCAGCCATTAAAGAGATTGCTGACGCGGTTACGGACACCAATGAAAATAACGGCGTCGCCCAAGCGATTTGCCGTTATATATTTGAAATGGAGTATCATCATAAATGAGGAGAAACTGAAGGTTGGATAATACGATTTCATGATGAACGTCCCGTAAATGTTTGAACATGACGGGCGTTTTTATTTCAATTTAATATTGCGCCACATTCCTATGGGAATGCCAACCGTAAAATGGCTGGGCTTTGGCTGTGTTTCCTAAGTTGTCTTGGAAGTGTCAAGTAAAACCAATTGCTGCCACCCCAAAAGAAGTTGCAGCCATATTCAAAGCAAGTATATGCTAGGTTGTTGCGTCACCCCTTCATTCGTTCAGGAAGACTCTGAATCGACTGAACCACCAAATCCAGCTTTGCCTCAATCCGGTAAAGCAGATAAATGGTCACCACGATGGGGAAGCCTACCTCGCTGATGAGCGGAATGATCTGTTCCACAAGCGTTCACTCCTTTCTCTACTAAACTGTTAGATTAGCGCCATGAGAACCGTCCCTCTGGAGACTCCCCTGGGCTACATGAAAAGGCCGGTTTCTGCTGATCCGGCCTTTCCGTTTTTCTATTAAGCTAGTTCATATTCGACAACATTGCGGTCGACGACTCTTGCCCCTTTTGCAGCAATCAGCTTGCCGCTGGGTGATACGAACACGTCAGATGCAATGATTTGAGCCATGGATTGTTTGACGACTTCTTCATCAATCGGCTCCTTCGGATTTTCGAGGGAAATCCGGGCCGTTTTTCCAAACTCCGTGCCAAATTCCAATTCCAGTGTTTTTGCCATTGTTTTCACCTCCCATCGTTACACTTTTCCAGTGCCATTAACCGATAATTTCTGAACTGTCATTGCGCTCAATTTTGTTTAACCGATCGACAGACAAAACAGAGAGAGCATTTGCAGCTTGATACAATTGGTCAGCTGTAGCCGCCTTTGTGACATTGCTGAATGTCTTGGAACGTTGAATCGGTTTGCCCTCATCATCCATCCCAGTTTGAAAAACTAAACGAAGCTTTGTGGTTTCAAGAAATCCTTGTGCCATGTTACCTCACCTCCTTTCTCCCTTTATATATAGATTTATAGGGGGAAAGGACAGGGCGGTTAAAATTTTTACTAGATGATCGGGAAGGGTGGACGGTCGGGGCTTTTTCATATCTAGAATTGAGGGCCATTCCTACCTCATTCATAACAAAGAGGGAGGGAACGTAAAACAAATTTAGGGACTAGAAATATTTGATTGACAATTTGATGAATTTAAACTATTATCGCATTATAATAAATTTGAATTTACATTTTTCTTCTTATCCAGAGAGGTGGAGGGACTGGCCCTTTGAAGCCTCGGCAGCAGGTTCTTTTGAATACTGTGCCAATTCCATCAAGCGCTTGCTTGAAAGATGAGGAGAGGGTTATCAGACTCTCTTCTTGATGAAGAGAGTTTTTCATTTATACGCAATTCCAACTAAGTAAATAGGAAAACTAGATAATTAGATTGCTAGAGGAGAGAATAGACATGAAATATGGTTTTTGGTTACCGATTTTTGGAGGCTGGTTACGTAATGTTGATGACGAAAGTATGCCGCCAACCTTTGAATATGCAAAAAACGTCATTCAATCAGCTGAAAAATGGGGATATTCCACTACTTTAATAGCTGAATTATATTTAAATGATATTAAAGGACCGGAGCATGATTCTCTTGAAGCTTGGTCCACAGCCGCCGCACTTGCAGCGGTGACGGAGAAAATTGAAATCATGACCGCTATTCGCCCTGGCTTTCATAATCCGGCTGTAGCCGCAAAAATGGCTGCAAATATTGATCAAATCTCTAATGGCCGTTTTACTCTAAACGTGGTTTCTGCTTGGTGGGCGGAAGAAGCGCGTCAATATGGCGGAATTTTTACGGAACATGATGAGCGCTATGCTCGTACCGAGGAGTTTATCGATGTACTTAAAGGGTTATGGACAGAAGAAACGTTTAATTTCTCTGGCCAATTCTATGATTTAAAAGACACGAAACTTGCTCCGAAACCGGTTCAAAGGCCAAATCCAATTCTTTATGCAGGCGGTGAAAGCGAAAAAGGCAAGCAAACCATTGCAGAAAAGTGTGATGCATACGTGATGCATGGGGGAACCGTTGAAGAGATTGACCGGAAAATTGCCGATATGAAGGCACGCCGTGAACAAACTAGCAATGTGCCATTTCAATCTTTCGGAATGGCGGCGTATGTGATTTGCCGCGATACAGAAGAAGAGGCGCAGGCGGAGCTTGAAAAAATTACGACGGTGAAGGATTCTAGCGGTTATGCTGGCTTTAAAGACTTCACGACCAAATCCCATTTGGAGCAGCAAATCCAATTACAGGATTACTCGGTTTCCAATCGTGGCCTCCGTCCTAATTTAGTAGGAACGCCGGAGCAAATTGCGGATCGAATTTTACAATATGAAGAAACTGGCTTAGACTTATTATTATTACAATTTTCCCCGCAACTAGAGGAAATGGAACGCTTTGCCCAACAGGTTATGCCATTAGTGGAACAAAAACGTAGTTTACTAAAGAACTAGAAAGGGGACGTAAAAATGAGCAAGGTATATGTGATCCATGAAAATAGTGAGTGGACAGTCCATTTAACCAAAAGATTAGAGGAACTGGGTGTTCCTTATGAAGAGTGGCATTTAGACCAAGGAACACTAGATTTATCAGCTGAACCACCAGAAGGAATCTTCTATAGCCGGATGAGTGCTTCTTCTCATACGCGAGACCATCGTTTTGCAGCTGAATTTACTGGACAAGTATTGGCTTGGCTTGAAGCACATGGCCGTACAGTGCTAAATGGGACGAGCGCGCTAAGGCTGGAAGTTAGTAAGGTTTTGCAGTATTTAGAGTTAAACAAATATGGTGTGAAGACTCCTAAAACGATTGCGGCGGTTGGAAAACAAAACATTATTAAGGCAGCAGAAAGCTTTGCCGGACAACCGTTCATCACGAAGCATAACCGTGCCGGTAAAGGATTAGGAGTTCAATTATTCCAAAGTCTTGAAGCTTTAAAAGCATATGTGGAAGGACCTACTTTCGAAGAACCAGTAGATGGCATTACACTTATCCAGGAATACATTCAATCTCCTGAAAGTTATATCACTCGTTGTGAGTTTGTGGGAGGAAATTTTGTGTATGCCGTTAGGGTGGATACTTCAGAAGGATTTGAACTTTGCCCAGCGGATGCCTGCCAAATTGGTGACTTGTTCTGCCCGGTAGGAGAAGAAGTAGAAGAGAAGCCTAAGTTCCAAATCATTGAAGGCTTTGAGGACGAAATCTTAGAAAAATATAAAACGGTTTTGGCTGGCAATCAAATTCAAGTGGCTGGAATTGAATTTATCCGAAATGCGGAAGGTGAAATTTACACGTACGATATCAATACCAACACGAACTATAACTCGGTTGCAGAAGCAAAAGCCGGAAAATACGGAATGCTCGAAGTAGCGTCATTCTTAAAGAAAACATTAGAAGAAAAATACGCTACCACAACAGTTTAATTTTTGGTCGCCATGGGGACGGTTCTTTTGGCAAACATGGGAAGTATCCCCTTGGCTGTTGACATATTTAGTGCCAGTTTCCATTTGTTCCTCGATCTCTCCAAAGTCTGTGTCAATGACGTCAGACATGATTCCCTGATGTCACTCATATCCTCTTGGAAGTCCTGACCTGAAGAGAGTATGCAGATAGAATGAGCACTTTAGATAACTAAACATAATTTTATATTTTTACTTTTGAATAAGTGTCTATCACTTCCTAGAAATTCGGAGGTGCTTGGCACTTTTTTTAGTACACTTAAGACTATCCAGGAAATAGGCAGTAGGTAACTTGTAAAATCATGATTGGTGAATTTTAATCTAAAATAATCTTTAAGAAGTTGAAGGGGGCTTATATACACTATCAGTTACAACACAATGGAATGTCTATTCGATAGAGGGAAAAAATAGGCTGAGTTTTCCGACGCTTGTCCAATCAATTGTTCATAACAATTCATAAAATTAAAAGTATCTTAAAATGAAAGGAGGGAGAATGTTATGGCAAATCCAGCAGCAAAAGCGTATTTGGAAGAATCTAATCGTAGGGTGAAATTGGCTATTGATCACCTGCATGCAGCGAAAGATTTTATCGCAAAAGCACAAGCAAAAGATACTTCCTTAGCTGAAGGAGATAATGGTGCTACATTAGAGGGTGTTGTTGCATCATATGGTTATATTGCAGACAACGAACTTCCTACGCTAACAAACATGGTTGATAATATCGCAAATCCGCCTAACTAACCTTAGAAGAATAGCAAAAAACCTTTCTCTTCATTGAGAAGGGTTTTTTGTCTTCATCAGGTAAGCTAGGTTGCCATAGGGACGGTTCTCATGGAGTTGGCAAATAGTTACAGGTAATGTTTTCTATTTTTTGGGTGATTTGTATTGCAGAAATAATAGATGTTAGTGTTTATAGAGAGTGTTGAACTAATATTGGCTACAATCAAAATGGAAGATAAAATTATGAAAGGAGGTGTGATGAAATGAATGGGGAGGAAGTTCGTCAGGCTTTTCCAGATCAATGGGTTTAAGTAGGGGAAATACATGCTTTTACAAATGAAAATAGTGAACGCATTCTGGAAGAAGCGGCTCTTTTAAAAAAATATACAAATTCATCCGTTGCAATGTAGTTGTACATAACATTTCATAGGGTGGATCCTTCACGTGCAAGGTATGTGCAAGCAGAAAGGAACCAAATAGTAAGACATTTAAGCGGTGATTGATTTAGATTGTTAAATTCTATCTTAAACCTTCTATTAATAGTCGAATGTTGGATATAATACATCTCTTGTTAAACCTCTAGAATGACTGGCTTATTCAGAAAACCTCATAACAATTATTGGATATATAATTTTATTTTGCCATCCCAAATCAAATAACTTAAGTTATCAAGTACTTTAAACTACTACAAATTAGTTTTCATCTTTCCTCCTTGTTCGAGAACTGTGTTATTTTAACTGTTAACTAAAATACTTTAAAAAATAGCTCACACCTACTCCTTTGGAAAGGAGTAGTGTGGGCCATTTTTTTGTTGCATTAAGCATGAAAATGTAAACCCGAAACATACTTTTAAGGTAATCATGACAGAGTACCTAATCACCTAGAAGGAATTATTATGGATTTGAGCCTGATTTTTAAGGAAATGGAGAAGAATAAAGTAGTTGTAAAATAAAATATGCAAGGAAAAAATAGTAAGACAAGTTAAGAAGGGACCTCCCGGCTCATCATGCGCCAGAAGAACCGTCCCCATGGCAACATAGCACCTAAATGATGTTAAAAAGGAGCAATTGGAATGAATGAAACGCCTAAATCCGTCAATCCCAAATCTCCATCGATTATCAAACAGGCATTAAAGGTTAATAAGAGGCCATTTCCTTGGTTAAAGGCATTTTCTGCTGGAATAGCTGCCTCTTTGCCGGTGATGATTGGATTAGTTCTTGGGAATCTCGAATATGGGTTGATCGCTGGAATGGGAGGATTTACTTATCTTTATGTATTTAATATCCCTTATGCCCAAAGAGCCAAAAAGCTATTTTTTGTCATACTGGGAATGATGTTGGTCTCCTGTTTAGGGACGCTTGCGGCGCCTTTCCCGTTGGCAGTCGCGATTTTAATGGGGATTATTGGAGCAGTGGCTATTTTTATTTTTGGAGCTTTAAAAATTACCGGACCTTCTGCGATTTTTTTCGTATTAGTATTCGCCATGACAACGGGCATGCCGGTTCATCCAGAACTTGTGTGGCTGCGTGCCGGCCTCGTCTTTCTAGGAGGGGCATTTTCGTTCGTGGTTGCCATGATTGGTTGGTTTTTTGATCCACATGGCCCGGAAACAGGTGTAGTGAAAAAAGTATATGCAGAATTGGCTTCGTTTCTTGATTCAGTTGGTACAGAAAACTATCATGAGTCAAGACATAAAGTCATGTCGAGCTTAAAGGAAGCAGAAGAAACACTAGCAGTGGGATATATCCCTTGGGAAAATATAGACAAATTTTATCGATTAGTACTTTTAAAGGAGCATGCCAACTCGATTTTTTTGTATGTCCTTGAAAACTTTTCAAAAACGAACGTCACATTGCCACCACAATTAGGGGAATTTATTCGGGGAATCGCTCATTCCCTTGATTTGAAAAATAAGAATGAACGTGTTTCTAAACAAAATCTTTTGCCGGAAGAGATGGATGAATCCATTCTACATTTATTCAAACAAATGACCGATGCGGATGCCATCATGAGTGAACCTACTTCTAAGATTAATCAAGAAATTCTCATTTCCAAACGATCACTTAGGACTATTTTTATGGGGGCCTTTGATAAAAACTCCATCGTTTTTATTACAGCTGTACGGTTTGGGATTGTCACTATTATCGCTGCGATGATTGCGTATCAGTTTGAATTTACCCGGCCCTTTTGGATACCGTTATCCTGTGTAGCGGTGATGTCAGGCTCTACGATTGTCGCTACCTATCATCGTGCGATTCAGCGAGCATTTGGTACCATCCTAGGGATATTGATCGCAAGTCTCATTCTAATGGCTCACCCTTCTGGATACATGATTGCTGTCTTTATATTGCTTTTAACATTTATAACAGAGTTGTTTATTGTAAAAAATTATGGGCTTGCTGCTCTGTTCTTTACACCGAATGCTTTGCTTATGGCGGAAAGCACGAGCCATGGAAGCTTTACCTTTACATATTTTGCATCCGCCAGATTAATGGATATCTTGGTCGGTAGTGTCATTGGTCTAATAGGAGTATTTTTCGTAGGAAGACAATCTGCTTCTAGTCGGCTGCCTCATTTAATAACCAAAACAATTCGAAGTCAGGCGCAGCTTTTATTCATTCTTTTTTCTGACCAAGGACCAGGTTTTCAGGCGAGAAAAAGTAGAGAAGTCATAAAAATGCGAACGAACATCAATAATTTAAAAACACTATATGATACAGCTTCTGGTGAGATTCCAGTAGATAAACAAGCACTAGACTATTACTGGCCAGTCGTATTTACCATCGAACAGTTAGGATATTTACTAGAAAATTGCTCAAGAAATGAAGAACGTCCGATACTATCAGATCCAATCCTTTCCCAAATGCTTTATGCTTGTGAAACAATGGCGAATGCCGCCAATCGCAAAAAATCACCCGCCATAAAACCCATTCCTGAAATAAACGGGTATCCAAGCATCCAGCATGAGTTAACTTCCCTGCAAAAATCCCTTCAAAAGTGACCACAGGAACCACGGAACCACAGGCGGCTCCACAGGGACGGTTCTAGTGGTTCAGGCGAACAGTGATAGGCACTGTTCGCCATCCACAAGTGGCACATTAGCAACAATATATTAAATGGGTTATGTAAAAAGCCGTGTTTCCAGCATGGCAATGGCCTTCCCGCGAATTTTGATCTCCGCTTTGTGGCAAAAAATCGGCGCCGTATCTTTAGCGGGATGAAAAGGGATGAGGGTCAGCTGCTCATCCGTAAAATAAATCCGTCTAAGTATCGCACTTTCCCCATTCACACACACAGCAGCCAAGTCACCATTATCCACCTCCGATTGCAGGGAAATCAGCACCCACGGTTCAACATCGTTTCCATCCGTAATATAGTCATGGCTCTTAGGGGTATACCAGATATACTCTCCATCTCCATTCAGCCAACTATAAGGAGTACTAAAATACGTTTCAATATTTTTATGTTTAATAATTGGATCGTTATAGCTAATTTCTTTGACATGGGGGATGGCGCCCCAATAATTGCTTAACAGCTTTGAAATATCCATTTCCTTTCCAGAAATTAAATAATCAGTCGAAACGCCAAGCTTTTCCGATAATTTATTAATCGTAGCAAGACTTGGCTCTCGTTTGTTGGTTTCGTACATGGCTAATGTACTTTTTGAAATCTGCACTCGCTCAGACAGCTCCGCCTGGGATAGACCAACCTTAATCCGACATTTCGCCAGTCGTTCCCCAAATGATAAATGAAACATCCTATGACCACCTAATCTCTATTTACTGTATAACATAACGCAAATTACAAAGTAAATCATTCGTAAAATTCTTTACAAAACAAAATGTGAACTATGATATGATTAAATAGTCACATTTTGTGACTAATATTGCGTAAATTTTAAAGATTACGCCTTATTTTGAAATAATCAATGTGAAAAAATACCGATTTATGTGCGAGTGACAAAATCGCGGCAGATGAGGATGGAAATCAAATGGATGAAAAAGTAAATATCTTATTGGTAGACGACCGTGTGGAAAACTTATTAGCATTAGAAGCAATTATTGAGAGAGAAAATTACCAACTCATCAAAGCATTTTCAGGGGAAGAAGCATTAAAATACTTACTGAAATATGATTTTGCCACCATTCTACTCGACGTGCAAATGCCGGGAATGGACGGATTCGAAACCGCAAAACTGATCAAATCACGGGAAAAATCGAAAAATATCCCGATTATCTTCATAACCGCCAATAATATGGATTCGCAGCATATTTTCAAAGGTTATTTTGTCGGGGCAATGGATTACATACTCAAGCCTTTTGACCCATATATCTTGAAAGCGAAAGTTGAGGGGTTTGTCGACATCTACAGAACGAACCAAAAGCTGATGGAGCAAACCGAAAGTCTTATGAAAAAAACGGTTGAGTTAGAGAGGGTCAATCAGCATCTAAACCAATCACAGGAATTAATTACCTATATGGCATATCACGATGGATTAACAGGGCTGCCAAACCGCAGGATGTTTCACGATCAGGTCAACCAATTAATCGCCGAAGGAAAGGCGAAAAATCACAATCTTGCTTTGTTGTATATGGATATGGATCATTTCAAGTATATCAATGATTCACTTGGGCATTTGCTAGGCGATCAATTGCTGCAAGAAATCGCTAAAAGGTTAAAAAAATGCTCGAACAACGAGTATTTTACAGCCAGATTAGGTGGGGACGAGTTTGTGATGCTTTTGCCTAATACGAGCGAACAAAGGGTGGTTGAAATTACAGGAGGCATTCTTTCTGCGTTTCAAGAGTCTTTTCATCTTGACGCATACGAATTGCATGTCACAACCAGTATCGGCATCAGCGTTTTTCCTTTTGACGGTGAAGATGAAATTACGTTAATGAAAAATGCGGATGCGGCTCTGTACCGTTCCAAAGAGCAGGGGAAAAATAAATACCAATTCTTCCATGCCGGGATGAATCCTAATTCTTATAAAAAGTTTACGTTGCAAAATGATTTGCGCAAAGCGGTGGAAAAAAAGGAACTGCGGCTGGTATACCAACCAAGAATCGATGGGAAAACCGGGGCCATCACAAGCGTGGAGGCGCTTCTAAGATGGAACCATCCTCGTCTTGGAATGGTTTCTCCACTGGAATTTATACCATTGGCCGAAGAAACCGGATTGATTTTAGAAATAGGCGAATGGGTATTACGAACGGCCTGCCGCCAAAATAAAGCTTGGCAAGATGCAGGCATGATACCGATTCGAATGGCGGTCAATTTTTCAGCAAAGCAGTTTTTACAGAAAGAACTCGTTGGAGTAATTGAGCGAATCCTAATGGAAGTGGGTCTAAGCCCTGAATGGCTGGAGATAGAGATTACTGAAACCTGTATCATGCGGAACGTAGAGATGGTGACGACTGTGTTGGAGGAGATCAAGCGCAAAGGGATTAAGATTAGTTTGGATGACTTTGGAACAGGTTATTCTTCGTTAAACTACTTGCGTAAGTTTCCGCTCCATACCCTTAAAATAGATAAATCATTTATTCAGGACCTTTCGAATCGAGAGAAAGAGGCGGCCGCCTTAGTGGCTGCGATTGTTTCCTTAGCTGGCAGTTTGAACATGACGGTGGTAGCCGAAGGGGTCGAAACGGAAGAACAGCTTACTATACTAAAACAGCTGAAATGCGAAGAAATGCAAGGTTACCTCTATAGCCCTCCAGTGGAACCAGAAGTGATGGAGAAACTACTAACAAGAACAGCAGGTAGGAAATGAACATGAAAATGAAGACAAAATTAGTATGGGGCCTTAGTGTACTTCCGCTTGTGGTTATACTTCTAGTAGGGGTGGGCTGGTATCAAATTGCTAGTTTTTCAAAAACGAGCAATCAACTTCAAGAAAAATACCAAATGGTCTTTAAGACCGAAGCGGTCCAAACGGACATGAAAGATGTGGCGATCGAATTACGAAATCTCGTCATTTACCCCCAAACGAAATCCCTTGATAAGGAAATGAGCAGCATCCAGGAAGAAAGTGAGACGATTAATCAGAAGATTGCTTCGCTTCAAGAATATGAAGTAACAGCAGAGCAGAAGCAACTGCTCCAAGAACTAAACAAGACCAATCAAACGTTTATGGCCTATAAGGACCAAATCCTACTCCTCGTAAGCGAAGGGAAAAGCGATGAAGCAATCGAACTGATGGAAACCAATAGTAGACAGTTTCATGATGAGTATTTTCAAAGTATTACGAACATTATTGATTCCTTTGAAAAGGGTATGAAAACGTCACTAGACCAAGCATCCGAGGAGTACCGGAGTAACTTGATCTGGGGAATGATGATTTCGCTAGCCGTTCTCCTATTAGGACTAGTTGTGATGATTCGAGGCCTTTGGAGAGCCGCACGACGTTTAAAAAGTGTAGCCGATGTCATGACCGATGTTTCGGCCGGAACCGCCAACTTGAAAACGCGGATTGTTATCACCAATAGGGATGAAATCGGTGAGGTGGCGGAGTCGTTTAATCGGATGACCCAGTCCTTAGACGAGCAGGTTGAAAAGGAGCAGAGACTTCGAAAAGAAAATCAGGAATATGCCTGGATTAAGGCCAATCTCGCCGATATACTGGCTGCTTTAAGCGGCAAGTACGAACTTGAGGCCTTTACAAGCACCTTTTTATCAAAGGTTGTACCACTCATCGAAGCCTGCCAAGCGGTCTTTTATCTGAAAGAATATGATGAGCAACAGAAACCGTTGTTAAACCGATTATCCAGTTACGCCTTTTACGAAAGTGGTAACCGGCCCAACTACTTTTACTTTGGGGAAGGAATCGTTGGACAGGCTGCTGTTGAGAAGTATCCAATCCTGCTAACCAATGTTCCTAGTGATTATCTTCAAGTCCAATCCGGCCTAGGTGAGGCTTCTCCGAACACAATCTATGTTTTGCCTATCAGTTTTGAGGGCGACGTAAAAGGGGTAGTGGAAATTGCCTCCTTCAACCGGTTTTCGCACCAGCAGCAATTATTGTTAGAAGAACTGGTTGGACATGTCGGAATCATGATGGAAAGCATCATAAGCCGAGCCCGCTTGGCAGAACTGCTTGAGGAATCACAAGTAATGACAGAAGAACTCCAGGCTCAATCGGAAGAGCTGCAAACCCAGCAAGAGGAATTAAGAGCCACGAATGAAGAGCTTGAGTCACAAACAGTCGCGCTTAGGGAGTCAGAGGAAAAACTCCAGGCCCAGCAGGAAGAGCTGGAAGAAACGAACGTGACGTTAAGAGAAAAGGCAGAAATCTTTGAAATGCAAAATAAGAGATTAGCCCAGACGAACCAAGAAATGGAAAGGGCCCGCAGGGAGTTGGAAGAACAGGCGAAACAGCTGGCGTTAAGTTCCAAGTACAAATCTGAGTTCCTAGCGAATATGTCTCATGAATTACGGACGCCGTTAAATAGTCTGCTCATACTATCGAAGCTTCTTGGTGATAATCAAGGACAGAACTTAACCGAAAAGCAAGTAGAATTTGCTCAAACGATTTACTCCTCTGGCAGTGATTTACTCACACTCATTAACGATATTTTAGACCTTGCGAAAATAGAGTCGGGAAAAATGGACGTTCAACCCGCTGCCGTGTCTATAGAGGACCTAATGGAATTCGCCCAAAGGAGCTTTCAGCAGGTCGCCAATGAAAAAGGACTCACCTTCCATGTGGTTCGAAAGCAAGGAACGCCGACATTCATTTATAATGATTCCCAGCGCATTCAGCAGGTATTAATGAATTTGTTATCTAATGCGTTTAAGTTTACCCATCAGGGAGAGGTCACTTTGGAAATCGGCCAAGGGGCTGATCCGTATTCCGTTTATTTCGCGGTCTCCGATACGGGGATCGGAATTCCAGAGTCCAAACATGATTTGGTGTTTGAAGCCTTCCAACAGGCTGATGGTACAACCAGCCGAAAATATGGCGGAACCGGTTTAGGGTTATCCATTTGTCGTGAAATTTCTATCCTATTAAGCGGGAAAATCACGGTGGATAGTGTCGAAGGAAAGGGTAGTACGTTTACTTTTTATTTAGGAGATTATCAATCTGTTCAAGAAGAATGGCGTCTTGCAGCGGAGGAAGTGGCAGCCTCCTCTGCCGCAGAAGAACATGAAACCCAGATCCCTGTTAAAGATCCAGAGACAAAAGAAGTTAATCAGCCTATCTCAACAGATGTCGCTCAGCCCATTAAACGGCTGTTAATTGTCGATGATGATCGGAGGCAGCGAAACAGCTTGATGGAGCTGATCGGCAATCGAAATGTGGTTTTGAAAGCTGTTGCCACAGGTGCAGAAGCACTAGAAGAGTTAAAGCTAGGGGCATTCGACGGAATGATTCTCGATTTAGGCTTAGCGGATACAACCGGATTCGAAGTCCTTGGGGAAATCAGGGCCCATTCAGTAAACGAAGGAATTAAAATCTTCATTTATACAGGCCGGGAGTTAACTGCAAAAGAGGAAGTGTGGCTGAAAAAACAGGCCCATACGATTATCATGAAGGATGCCCTTGCGCCGCAGCGGTTATTGGAAGAGCTTGAATTCTTTTTACGTGATCAAGGCGACTCACAGCCAATTATGCAGCATTCCCATACGGTAAAAACCTCATCCAATCGGAACTATCTGGAAGGCAAGAAAGCACTGATAGTGGATGATGATGTCCGCAACGTCTTTGCGCTATCGAATATTTTAGAAGGGTGCGGAATGGAAATTTCCTTTGCTGAGAACGGCAGGGAGTGCCTGCAGACGCTCTCGGAGCACCCAACTGATTTTGATTTAATATTGATGGATATTATGATGCCAGAAATGGACGGCTATGAAACCATGAAACAAATACGGAAACAGCCAGAATTTGAGAGTTTGCCGATTATCGCTTTAACAGCGAAAGCGATGATGGATGACCGGGCCAAATGCATCGAAGCAGGGGCCTCAGATTATATCACGAAGCCCGTCAATCCTGAACAGCTAATTTCGCTCATAAAGGTGTGGTTATTTGCCGATGGAAAAACAAACTGATACCGGCTTGCAGGAACGGTTGGAAAGGCTGGAAATCTCTCTGCTTCTTCAAGCACTGTATGAGTGGTATGGTTATGATTTCCGAGATTACGCCTATCATTCTATTAAAAGAAGGATCTGGTATCGCGTTTCAGCTGAGGGGCTTTCGACGATTTCCGGTCTGCAAGAACGATTGTTGCATGATGCGGCCTGCTTGAAGCGGTTATTGGCTGATTTTTCGATAAACGTGACGGAAATGTTCCGGGATCCGACCTTTTTCCGTGAGTTTAGGGAGAATATTGTCCCGATGCTGCGGACTTATCCTACCATCCGCATCTGGCATGCCGGCTGTGCAACGGGAGAGGAAGTATACTCAATGGCGATTCTGCTCCTTGAAGAAGGGCTCTACGAAAAAGCGACCATCTATGCCACCGACATTAATGCCGATGTGTTAACAAAGGCCAAAACAGGGCTGTTTCCACTAAATCAGATGAAGAAGTACACAAACAATTACTTACAGTCAGGCGGCAAAAAGAGCTTCTCTGACTACTATAGTGTGACGAGTCATGGGGTGCAGTTTCATCCTTTCCTTACAAAGAACATGGTGTTTGCCCAGCATAATCTCGTAACGGACGGATCCTTCAACGAGTTCAATGTAATCTTGTGCCGGAATGTTCTCATCTATTTTAATCATACTTTGCAGGATCATGTACTGAAGCTCTTCTATGATAGTTTAGGGATGTTTGGAATCTTGGGGCTCGGAGATAAAGAAACGATTGCTTTTAAGAATGTCGCTAACCATTTTGAACAAGTGGTACCTAATCAAAAATTATATAAAAAGGTAAGATAATAGGATGAACCTCATAGCCACACGATAATCCACTTTTATGGCGTCCGTTGACTCAGATAAGTAGGAAACGTAACGGTATGGGGTTCTAATTCTATCTATGCTTGTAAGAACCATCTATTACTAAGATAGGTAGAAATCTATTCTTTGAATGGTCATTTTGTACTATAATTAGCCTATAACTTTTTTTGCAGTACATAACAACTATTTGTTTAAGGGTGAGTTTAATGCCAGAAAAAAGATATGAATTTTTTGAATATGAACCGTATCTTTCCGAATCTACTTTTGATCATTTGCAAAATTGTTCGATGAACTTTAACACGGAGCAATATTTTGCATCGGCAGTATGGGGGGCTGTATTTTTAGAAGGGTTTTTAGCTGATTTCATGCGTGAATTAAAGGCTAAGAAAACCGATTTTAAAGTATTAAATGACTACATAGAACATTTAAGAAATTTCAATAATCGAGAAGGAAATAATGAAATAAAAATTCCACAAGAAATCATTTATAGATGTAACTTAATCAGAGAAATCCGTAATGGTTTAGTGCATGATACAGGCCATTCCAAAGATTCTGCGCAAAGTGCTGCAGATATGATTCTTGATTCTATACAGACTATTTTAAAGGTATATACAAAAAACTTTTCTAATCATTTAGAACGAATTATCAAGGAAAATGAAACCATAAATGACGAAGACTTAATCCCAGTTTTCATTAGTACCGTCAATCCCGACACAGAGTTCCAAAGATTTTTCCTAGAATCTTTCTCTAACCGACTCAGAAAAATGGGAATTAAACCTGTTCGGGTAACGATCGGCAAATATCAAAAGAAGGACCCCATAGGAAGAGTAACAGACACTGTTTTAGAATGTGAGGCAATGATTGTGATTGGTCTTGAGAGAAGCCATGCTTACTTTTTACGCGATCGAGTAGGTGGAGAAAAACAAAAAGATAAAATACATAAAAAATACTCTTCCGGCTGGCTGCATCTTGAAGCAGGAATAGCGAGTGCCTTAAATAAAGACGTATTTGTTACTTGCCAATCAGATATATATAGTGACGGGATATTTGATAGAGATTGGAATTCCTATCCAGTTATCGAATTCGAATGGCAAAATAATGTGAAGCATATTACGAACCTATTAAAACCTGACAGCAAAAATGAGCTGAATCAAGATTTTTTTGCCAACTTAGAAGAATGGGTCCAGGAGAAAAAACGAAGCTAAAGTAGTGAAGTGTAGGATATGTTCGGCGGATTGCCAATCATTTGTTACAACGAAATCTCGGCTCTTGAAATGAAAGTCGATGGGGTATATTGGATCTGAACTAAATGGAAAGAAAGGCAGGCATTAAAATGTACAGGTATAAAAGTGAAACCCAATCAACTTTCCTGATTGTACCTTTTGCCATCAAGTCAAGCTATGAGGAAACGATTGAAAAAATAACCAATGCGGAGTTTGTAAAGAAGAAAAATAACGAATCAGAAAAAATTTGGAAAGAGGAAAGTTTTAATCAACATCGTTTATTTGCCCACATTAATCGGTTAATTGATAAGGATTCCATCCATAAAAATGAAGCGATTGGTACACGATTTGCCTTAAAACACGAGGCACGAGCGACCTTTAACCTTCCCAAAAATAATAATGATTTAATGGAATTTACACCTGATGGGCAAAAGTTTCAGTTTGCCATTTCTGGTGTTCACTTTTACCTATTTGAAACACAAACTGGGTTTGTTGTTTTCGATATCAAGTACCCGATTGGTCAAGAGATTGATGATATTATTTTATGTAATTATTATTTGAAGAAAATCTACCAATATAAAGATGAGTTGCGTTATTTTAAGAGAACGGGCAAGAATACATATGATGAGGAGAAAGTTTCTTTTTGTCAACTAGTTCAAGAGTTTTTGAGTAACGTCACCGTAGATACCTATTTTGAAGAAATAAAGAAGCTGCCAAGTTATGCTTTGATATATAGTTCTGTATTAATGGATTCTAATTATAATAGTGTTCAAGACAATAATAAGCAGTTACTTACCTATCTATTTCGAATGAGGCGGTCGTTTAAGGAAACGTATGCGGCGGCCCCATCAGAATATGATCCGGACAACAATGATGAAATTATTCAGTTATTTGAAAACAGCTTTTGGGGTGTTTCGCTAGAGGGTGCGGCTCACATTGCTTACTTGAAAAATGATGAATCCGATACATTTTTTAAAGAGACCCATGCAGCAAATATCAGGGACGTGTACTTTTATTTATATATCTTAGTGCTGAATCAATATTATACCTTGCAATATTTTTCTATTTTGGCCTCAAGACTTCCGGCTACGTTGGAAGAGTATTTAGAGGATAAAAAAGATGCCCAAAAGGATATGGAAAGCCTAAAATCCAAGATGGTTTTCTTTATTTTAAGATGTTCCTTTAAACAAGTTAGTTTTATTACTCATCAGACGGCATTGTATGAGATGTTCCGCAGGGTACTAAGAATTGAGGACTTAATGGATGAATTGCATCTTGAAATTGAAGCTCTCTCGTCCATAACAGAGATGGAAAAATCTAAGAGAAGCAAAAAAATTGAAAACATTATCTTAGCCGTTACTACTGGCTTTGTTATCCTATCAACGATAAATGACAGCACGGGGCTCATTTCCTTTATAGATAATTCACATTGGCCGGCCAATAAATCGTATACTCCATGGATCGCCACACCGTTATGGGGGGGCATTGGTTTAGGTGGGATTTATTTAGTAAGGAAGATACTAGAGTTGCGAAAAAAATAAAGAAAAATGTGAGTGAGGAATATCTGATAATATGTCTTTCTGATGGGATGTTTAATTCGGGTATACCATAAGATATCGCAAACGCTACATCCATATGTATTATTCTGTTTTTTTTCTTTCATTGACTTAAATTAAATGGATGGAGAACTCAATACAACGAATAATTTACTAAAGACACCTGTTTAGGGAAACACAACAGGTGTCTTTACTATACATAAAGATTTTAACTTAAATAATTAATATCCGTGAAAGGGAATAATTTTAATAGAAAAGTAGTTTTTATTTGAACCAACTTTTTATTTAATAGACAACCCCATATTGTTCAGTGGCGCATCCATGGCAAGTATCTTGATCAAATCGATGTTCAATCGCCACCTTTTCTCCGCAAAATTGACATTTCCGATATTGTCTTTTTCTTGAGTTAATGGTCTTCATTAACAGTTCAAGCAATATCTGTTGCTGCATTTCCCTACTCATTGATTCCATCGTTTCCCAACCTACTAAATTTTTCTTGATCATACCTGGATAGGGGATGTGACCGTGCCATTGAACCGCCTCATAACCAAATTCTAATCCGAGATCAGTCGGATGTATGTAAATTTTAGGTCCATCAGCAAATCCTGTTACCTGAAAATAAACCGGAACATTCATGAAGACTTTTGTTTGTTCATTGAGCCCATTACTTTCGCATTGCTGGGTAAGCCATTCTAACGCTTTTTCTTTCAGTGATTCATATCATTTCAGCCTCTAAGTGTAAAAGTATTCTAGTCCTAACAGATATTATAGGAGTTTATTCCTATATATTAAAGGGATATTTTCAAGGTTTGTCGAAATAATACCTATTTTTAAAGCTGATGGAAGAGCTTAATGCATCTATTGGGAGAGAAAATAAAAATTAAGAACTGAGTTCCAATGAGAGACAAGTTAATCCAAAATTGCGGGGGGAGATACAGTGCGAATTGAAATAGAGCAACTGATGATTCCAACGGAAAAAGATTCATTGTTTCGCTGGAAAGAGCGTGATCCGGCTATCGTACCAGAGTTTGCTTTAGCCTGGAAGGGGAATGGTGTGGCGAATGGTTATGGTTTTGGAGAGTGGATGGCAGAGAGATATTTCCGTTCCCTTGGATATTATGTGATTAATAATGAATTCGATTTATTTTCAAAAACATCTAAATACAAACGGTATAATGATCTTATTAAAATGATGGTTGGTAATGATAAATATGAATCTTTTAGCCAAAAGGGAAAAACCCTATATGATCAAGGCTACAAAATTGAAAACCTAGATTTATTTGTTTTCAATACCCACTCCTGTTTTTTCGCCGAAGTCAAAAAGGGAAAAGACTTTTTGCGTGAACCGCAGTTGCGATTTATGTACTTGGCGGATCGTTTACTTGGGGTTCCATGTAAAGAGGTATACGTATCAGAAGAAGAACCGAACGTTTTAAAAAAATTTGTAACTTATGAGATAAGTTAAGAAGGAGTCACGTTTAAGTAAAAATAATAAACCAGTAGAATTTATTCACCATGTCCTATCAACAATCATCTTAGACGCAGTACAATTTTTTCCACACACTACAAAAAAGGTTCATTCTGAAGCGCATGGGCTCATTTTTGGAATGGATAAAGAAAAGTCAGTGGAGTGTGATTACGCATTTCCTGTTGGTAGCGTAGCTGGACGGGACGATGTTTCCGTGATGCCGGATTCGAAGGTAGATTTAGCCATTCAATCTGCTAAACAATTATTTTCAACTTCAAACTGTTTGGGCACCTATCATAGCCATCCGTATGATGAACCATTCGAAGGTTGGGCCAATCCCAGTAATGGGGACTGCGGTTCAGCGGATTACTTAAATTTACCGTAATTTTTTATCATTGCCATCGCGCGAAATGGAAAAGGAAACAAGCCATTGACATTGGAATATGGAGAAAGTGATGCTTATGAATTTTCATATAATCCCACTGCCGATGGACATGATTTTCCTGATTTTCGACCAGCTGAGGTTCAAACATCTTACATACGTGGAGAATTTCAAAAATACGTGTTTACCATTCGGGCTTATAAAAATACAGGCAGGTCTTTAATAGATGTTGACTTGTTCTCATCAGAAGCAGATTTGCTAATGATTTTAAATGAAGAAAATATAAAACTAAAAGATGTCCCGCCGCATGAAACTTATCGGTTACGCAAGATGGAATTTAATTTACGGGAAGAAAATTTAGAGCGGGGAAAAAGTAATTTTGACCATCATTTGGAAAAACTAAAATAAGGAATGATTTAATAATGAGTGGTAATAAAGAATTTCAATTAGCTACACCTCTTAAAGGATGGAGGGAGACAATTGTTTTACATAAGGAACAATGAGGCAGTGCCTATTGAGCCTACAAGTTTTTCTGATTTAGGCATGAATGAGCACGATGTAGAAGAATTAATCAAGAATAATACCAACTTAATTGCAGAAGATGAGTCGATGTTGATTGTTGGCCAATAGGTGAGAAATTCATGTTGGATCCTTGGCCAAGGCAAAATGAGAAAATTCAACTACTATTAAATTATAGATGCTTCCTTTATAGACCCTTTCTTTACGGTAGGTATTTTTCCATAAACACGTCCCAATTACCTTTTAACTCCACCCTAGTGGTAATTTGTCAAAGTTTTATTCTCAGGGTTATGCTGAATTACATAAATAAATATTAGATCAATGTAGATCTCGAAAAAGTATGAATTTCGCAATACTGTTTCTAACTCTCGTATGAGACCGGATGTGAATTATAAGAAATTGTTAAAAAATGTTACATTATTGTTTGATAAGTAATTAATTAATACTAAATAGTGAATAAAGTATAAACTCTTAGAAAGCTTTTTTGATTAGCATTTGTTCTTTGGTGTCGAATTAGGAAAGAAGTGTTAAAATAAGGTAATAATGAAGTATATTGCTGAATTTAGGAGAGAGAAAGATGAATACCATTCGCAACAAAGTTTTAAGCTTTCGTGATGAAAGAGGTTGGAAACAATATCATACTGAAAAGGATTTGGCTATTTCAATATCTCTGGAAGCGAGTGAGTTGCTTGAGAATTTTCAATGGAGGACAAGTGAAGAAGCAATCGCTGAGTCAAACCAAAATATTAGAGAACAAATGGCGGATATATTAATTTATCTCGTGCAACTAGCCGATAAAATGGAGATTGATCTAGAAAAGGAAGTCTTTAGTAAGCTTAATAAAAATGCAGTAAAATATCCAGTTATCACCAAAGAGGAAGTAAGCAAATGATTATTTATAATGAGACCTCTTCTAAATTTCTACACCATATCTATGAGAAAAAAATCGGTTATGTCCTAAAAGAAAATGTCTTAACAAAAATGAATAAAGTAGTTTCCGGTAGCGAACTAAGGTCTTGGGAAAACTCACTTCCACAAATGGCAAAGGTAATTAGAGATGCCGATTTAAAAGATGATACACATGTATTATTAGAGTATAAACTTCCGTCTTCTGAAAAGAGAATTGATTTTCTAGTGGCAGGGGAAGATGAACAAGGAAGGAAAAATGCTGTCATTATTGAATTGAAACAATGGCAAAAAGCAAAGGCTGCTGAGGGGGATGGAATCGTTAGCACCTTTTTAGGGGGAAGGGAACGGGAGACAGTGCATCCGTCCTACCAAGCCTCATCCTATAAGAAATATTTACAGAATTTTAACGAGTCATTATATAGTGATACATCTAATATTCAACTTCATTCTTGTGCTTATTTACATAACTATATTATGGCAAGTATCGGGGAGCCGCTTCTTGATAAAAGGTATAGCAACTATCTTCAAGAATCTCCGCTGTATTTCCAATTTGGAGATCGGGAATTGTCAAAAAATATTCGTAAACTTGTTTCTAAAGGTAATGGAAGGGAAATAGCTGAAGCAATCGAAAAGGCTAAAATTAGGCCATCAAAAAAACTAGTGGAAACGGTTAGTTCACTATTAAAGGGCAATGAAGAGTTTGTGTTATTAGATGAACAAAAAGTAGCGTATGAAAAGGTAGTAAGCAAATATAATCAATTTAGAAAACAAACTGAACAAAAACACGTGATTATTATTGAGGGCGGCCCAGGAACAGGTAAATCTGTCATTGGGTTAAATTTGATGGGCTATATGTTAAACAAAAAAGCATATGTAGAGTATATAACTCCAAATCAAGCATTTAGAGAAGTTCTTAGAAAAAAGTTAATCGGATCTTCAGGTCATTTGGAGGTAAGGGATTTATTTAAAGGATCAGCCTCTTATGTGAATGCACCTGAAAATTATTTTGATGTTCTAATTTGCGATGAAGCCCATCGATTAAAAGAGCAAGGCCATATGAAAAAAAAGATTGAAGGGGAAAATCAGGTTACACAAATAATTAGATCATCAAGGATAAGTGTATTTTTTATAGATGATTTACAAAAAATTTCTAAGAAAGACATTGGAAGTGTTAAAGAAGTAGAAAAAGAAGCTGCGAGATTTGGAGCCGAAATCCATAAAATTGAGCTGGAGTCGCAGTACCGCTGTTCAGGATCAGGAAATTATATCTCTTGGTTAGATAGCATACTCAACAATGAAAAAGAAACATTTAAGCTTGAAGGGGATTTTGATTTTAAAGTCATTTCGACTCCTCAACAATTATTTAAGGAAATTGTTGTAAAGCGTGGTGGAAGACTTTTAGCTGGTTATTCTTGGGGATGGAATAAAGTAAGTGTGAATGGAAAACTCCCCGATGATGTAATTATTGAGGAGCATAATTTTGCCTTACCATGGAATGACCCTAATCGAATTGATTGGGCCATTCACCCTGAATGTTCAAATCAAATAGGTTGTATTCATACCGTACAAGGACTAGAAATGGATTATGTTGGTGTCATCATCGGTAATGACCTGGGTTATAATGAAGATACCAAAAAGACTATTATTAGGCGGGACGAGTTTAAAGATAAAGGTGCAAAACCTGCTAAACCAAAAAAAGGTCAAACTGACCCACTTGAGGAACTAATCCGAAATACATATAAGACATTAATGACAAGAGGAATGAAAGGTTGTTATGTTTATTGTTGTGATAAGAGTTTGGAAAAATATATGGTTGAGAAAAGTAACGGGAAATTAGAATAAGTTTTAGGAAATATAACACAAGTTAATATCGAACTTTATGCAACAAAATTGAAGACTTTCTCGTTTAAGTCTTGTCAAAAAAAAACAGTAAATAAAAGTAAGAAAGTAAAAGAATTTAATAATAATAAAGGAAGGTTTACATTGCATTAGTAGAAGTCCTGAAAGTTAACATAAACTGTATAATAAAACTAAAATAAAAAGTCTTACATGTTAATTAATATGTTTTAGCATATATCAAATAGCCAGGCCCATCGGGGACTGGTATTTTTCAATTGGCGCTTTTTGTCAAATCTAGTAAAATAGTAGGAGGAGTTGGAAAGGTGGAAACCGGATGAAGGATAAGATGAAGACGTGGTTACAGGAATATCTAAAAGCGCTTCAATTGCCAACCAAACGAAAAAAGATACATATCCAACAACTAGAAAATTACCTCATCAAAGATAAACTAAAAGAACCCATCCGCTATCAAGCCGAGAACGGTTACCGTTATTTTGTTCAAATCATGAATGAATTAACAGAAGAGGGTATTGTTACCCCCGTTAAGAAAAGTCCTTTGAACGGGAGAAGACCTAGCTTGCATACCGAATGGTGGCTGGAAAAGGCAGTCCTAGCGACTCAGTGGAGTGATACACAAATAATGGCTGTATCTAACCTTATGAATCTAAGCAAATACCGGCAGCATCCCGAATGGCAAACCGTTCAAGAATGGAAGCGAATCGAAATCCTCTATTCTTTTTTAAAACAAATCGAACAATACACCTGGGTGACAAGGGAAGAGCGATCGTTTCAGTTGTTTAGGGAAGAAAAATTCCTTGCCAATGAGGGTACTGGATTGTTGCAGCGATTGCAGATCACGTTGGATGATTTGAAAGCTAGAGTCTATGGGGAGCCGTTTGCTTTTTGGCTAGCGCCTCATGGTGACATTCGAAATGCCAAAACCGTTCTTATCGTAGAGAATCAATCTTTTTATCATACATGTAGATTATTAATCAATCGTGGCAAGGATATTAAGGGGATTCAACCGGATTTGGTGATTTATGGAGAAGGTAAGAAGATTGAGAAAAGCTTTAATTTCTTACATGATATCACCAACATGGAGGCTGTAACGATTGATTATGTCGGGGATATTGATCCGGAAGGATGGGGGATTTATGTGAGGTTAAAAGAAACCTATCCTTCTGCCAACATTGGTCTGGCTGTATCAATTTATGAAGCAATGCTTGATACATATTTAACTAACCACACAGAAAAGAATCAAAATGAGAATCGTACCTATTTGCAACGGGTGGTGGAAGATTTTCAGCAGCATGGACGACCGGACTTGGCTGAACGGATCCAACAGCTTTGGGAGGAGAAGCGGAGAGTTCCGCAGGAAGTGCTGTCTCTTGATAATATTGGACGGATAAAGGAGTAAGTATGAAAGTGCGATGGCAAGGCTTTGGGGAACGAATGAAGCGGTTAAACCCAATATGGAATTTGGGATCTGGCATGCAGCTTGCAGCTTTGAAGGATTATGCACAAATGCTGGCCCTAAGTGTCCTCTTGGAGGTATTTTACCGCGAAATTGAAAATAATCCAGATCGAAAAAAGCAGGATTTGGTAGGAATCACGAAATCTTGTATCAACGAATTACAGATCAACCTGGAGCCCGACAATCAGGATGAGTTGATTCAGAGGTTTGTAGACGGATTGCTTTGGAGCGGACAAGCTGAACTGCATCAGCCGTTTACCGCCAAGTGGTTTGATGAAAAGGAACAAGAAATCAAGGAACATCGTTTT
Source organism: Neobacillus dielmonensis (assembly GCF_000612665.1). Taxonomy (GTDB): domain Bacteria; phylum Bacillota; class Bacilli; order Bacillales; family Cytobacillaceae; genus Neobacillus; species Neobacillus dielmonensis. The sequence continues at coordinate 62,510 of NZ_HG942058.1, read as the reverse complement.
CGATATTTAGTGGAAGACCGGGAAACCTCCCAGTGGGAAAAAGGCGGCAAGACGGTGTATCGCTGCTCGGATGAAGCGAAAGAATTAATTTTTATGAGCCGGGAAATCCTTCAGGAACTGGAGATTACGATTGACCAGCTGTATATTGAGCACTTAGTGAAAAATGGCCATTTTCAACAGGCGCTTTCCGGGTTAGATGATTTGATGGCACGGGTAAAACGGATGATTGCCAGGGAATTGGATTATCGGGAAAGCATGAAGCGGAATCCGAAGATTATTTTTCTACAAGAGCATGAACTCAGGAGCGGCCGTGAACAAGAGGTAAAGGAGCAATTTCAGGAAGAGCGAACCCGCTTTCAGCAAATGCGACAGCTGCTGCAACGGATTTCGTCTTCCAATCAGCATTATGAAATAGCCGAGAAACTGGAACAAACCAGAAGGGTTCATGACCAGCTGGCAAGTTATGTGGTGGAGAATATGCGCTTGGAAATTGAGCTCCGCTATGAATTTCCCAATCTCTTTTGGAAACAGCAGAATGTGACGTTTCAGAAGAGTTATTTTCAGGATTGGCTGGTGCTCGAAGGACTTCCACACCCGGATGATATGGGAATGCTGTTAGAACCTTTGTTTTCGCCACAACCTCATTTTATTTATCCGCTGGATTGGGGTTGGATGGAGCAGGAAACAGATATTCTGATAGATGAAGAAGAAGACGTTGTCGAAGAGGATACCGAAGAAGTAGAGCATCATAAGCGGGAAGTGGATTGGGACAAGGTAGTCCGATTGTGGGAGCCGCTTTTTGTTGAACTGCTGGAAAAAGGAGAGTTCTATCTTTCCAGATTGCGAGATATTCCTGAGTCGCTACAGGAGAAGTGGCTGGAACAAAAGGAAACGGTCGATTTGTGGATGCTGTTTCACAGTGAGTCTTTGGCGGTTCCTGAATTGGATGCCGAGAAAGAGCATGAGGATGAACGGTTAATCCTGCTCACTCATTTAGTCCGCCGACAGGATCGATTTTTCAAGCTAGAGGGGAAGACCATTTCCTCTTTGATTGACGCCAATCAGCCCATGATTCAGTGGAAGGGTGTAAGTATTTCCCCGTTTGTCTTGCGGATAACGGAGTAATGGTGCCAGGCACCTAAAGGAAGTGATGTTTTGAGTATTTCAACACAGCAGCTGCAGGATGCGGCCAAGATCTTTTTTCAATTATTGAATCGGAAAATGGTGTTAACGAATGATCCGATGATGAGTCCATATTTTGAAGAGGACGGAGTTCGGGATGCCTTGAAAGTTTTAGCGGAGGAATCGAGGACACGGATTATCCAAACGGCCGACCGCATTCATTTGGTTGCCCGCCCGGAAGGATCGATCTTTGCCACTTCTTATACCCAATTTAAGAAACGATATGGGGAAGTGGAAACGAAGAAGCATTTTTACCTGATGAATTTGATTATTTTCGTTTTTCTAGCGGAAATTGATATACCTTCCACCTCCAATCTTCGCTGGGAACATGCCGGTGTATCTTATTATTTGCTGGAAAAAAATATGACCCAGCTATTGGCCGAGTGGGATAAGGAGAATAAGGATACCGAAGGGAAGTTCAGTGAGGCCTATGGGCTGGCGGTCAATGAAATGGCCGAACTGTGGGGCTCGATGGCAGTCGATTCGGATACAGAAAACGAGGACGAACGAATTTCCTCTACAAGAAGGACACATATTGGACTTATCCATACAGCCATAAGGGTGCTTAGAGACGAAGGACTCGTTTATATTATCGAGGATGAAAAGCGCGTGATTCCTAGAATAGAGTTATATGAACGTTTGGAAGAAGGCTATCACCAGCAAGCGCGCTATGAAGAAATGCGTGACATTGTGCTGACGACGTTAAGGGCTGGAGGTGAAACAGATGCCTAGAATTGAAAAAGTCCGGATTACCGGTGTGCGGTATGACAAGATGAAAAAGCACTATGAAAATACGATTTTTGATTTTATCCATGAGGAAGAGCCCCAGCATGCCTTGTTAACCTTGGTTAATGGCGGCGGTAAAGGGATGCTGCTGCAGATGATGTTTCAAGCGTTGATGCCGCTTTCGACTTGGGGAAAGAATGGGGAGAACCATATTGATGCCCTGTTTTATAATGAAAAGCAGCAGTTTAATCCTTATACCTTTCATGTGGCGCTGGAATGGCGGTTAGATACCTATCCCGCTGAGTGGTTAGTGACCGGGATTTGCGTGACGGCACGCAAGACGGCCCAAGACAACGATGAAGTTGAAACAGAGCCCCAGTACTTTTTATATACGAGCAAATACCGCAAACCAGAGGATTGGACCATTGATACCATTCCTTTATACGATGAGGAGAAAAAGCTGACCACTACATATGAAGAGTGGGAGAACTGGCTGAAGAAACATAAGCAGCAGTTTCAATTTTATTCCCGCTCGAAACAAAATGCTTATTTCCAATATCTCTCTTCCTATGGCATTGAAAAAGCGGAATGGCGCCAGATGAAAGAGATTAACCGGGATGAGGGAGGGATTGAGCATTATTTTAAAAAAGGCCTGGATAACTTTGGATTGTTTCACCATCTGATTATTCCGGAAATTAGTGCCTATTTGCAAGAGGACCAGGAAGAAAATCTTATCAAGATTTTTCGGGACAATTCGATTATTGCTCAAAAATTACCGCAGCTTTTAAAACGGGAGGAAGCTTATCAGCTGATCCAGGAAAAGCTGGTGCCCATCAAAGCCACGTTAGAAGAAGGGCAAAGCTTGGAGGTAGAGGTGCAGGAGCATCATGACCGGGCGAATTATCTTTATTTTGGGATGGAAGAACAGAAGCAGACCAATCAATTTGACCAGAATAAGTGGGAAGAGGATCAACGGAATACCGAAAAGCAGCAGGCTGAATTTTTTTGGCAAAAGGATAATTTGGAGTATGCGAAAGAATGTCGTTCGTATGAGGATATTTCCGGTCAAATCCAACTGGCTGAAGAGCGTGTCAAGGAATTGGAAGAGAAGCAACAAGTACTTGAAACGGAAGAACATGGATTAAATGTGGACATCGCCCTTAAGGATTATGCTGAATCCACTCAGGCGTTGGAAGCTATTGATGCCCGGATAGATTTTTTAGAAGAAACCCAGAATTTGAATGAAGAAAAAGTTCAGATGGAAAAAATCGAGTTGCAGCTTGCGGAAAACTGGAAGACGATTGAATTAGAAATACGAGATGATTTGGGAAAGTTCCATTCGTTAGAAGCGAGGCTCGTAAAAGAAATAAAATCAATCCAATCGCAAATGAACCTCGAACAACAGGAGTTAAATGGTGTTCGGTCCAAGTTGGGCACTTATACGAATTTTATCAAGGCCCATAACCAAAAGGCGATAGGGATGGAGCAGAAATACGGGCGGGATGTTAACCGTGACCCGGATAGTGTCCAGCGTAAACTTTCGAAAGAAATGCAGGAGCTTGTGGCGGCTTTAGAAGACATGCAAGCGGAAACGACTTTGCTGCAGCAAAAGCAGGGGCAGGCAAAACATCAATTAGGAACAATTGAGGCCCTTATTAGCGGGAAAAAAGCTGACTTGCATAAAATAAAACAGAAAAAAGAAGCACGAATCAAGGCGGAACATTCCTTTCATAAAAATTGGTGCCGCTACTTTTTATCTGACCAGGAATTTCAAGCCTTTTCTGCTGATGATTGGCTGGACATTTCCGAGCAGTTGAAACAGGAAGCAGAAAAATTGCGGTCCCAATATGACCATATCCAAAAAGAGTACTGGTATCACCAATTGGATACATCTTTGGTGAATGGGGAATATTGGGTGGCCAACCATGATGTTAAGAAAATTGCCGACCTGCTGGCGGATGAAGGCATTCCGACCATGTATGGGACTCAGCTGCTTCAGGAGTTGAGTGGGGAAGAACAATCCTTAGTTATGGAACGCTATCCGTTATTGGCCTATGGAATTGTGGTTCATCAGCAGGATTGGGAAAAGAACATTAATCAAGTTAGTTTACAAACGTTATTGCTTCATTCTCCTGTACCGATTTTTATACGAGAAAGGATGAATCAGGCATTCTCCCTACCGTTTGAGATTATTCGGGAACAAGGAATTTCGATGGCGTTTCAACCCGATCAATGGAACCGGTGGAAGGAAAATCTGTCTGCCCTGACAGCTGGTTTTACCCGTGATTTAGAGAAGGTAAGGTCCAGGCAAGAGGATGTTGGTCAGCTGGTGGAGACGGTAAAAGTTCTTTCCGTTACCACTTATCAGGAAATCCTTCAGAAAGAGGAAGATCTCAACGGGCATTTGACGGATCTCGAAGGTCAGAAGAAGCTTTTAGAACAAGAATTAGTTTCGATAGACTCGACCCTTAAAGAGCTTGTGAAAAAGATGAAGCAAAATGACCAAGACCGGCAAATTGGCCTGAGGAAATTAAACGAGATGGAGTCTTGGATAGCGGCTTATAAGCAGTTTCAAGAATATAGTGACTTGAAATCGGAGGCTCAGACAAAAGAAGCGGTACTTGTTAAACGTATAGGTACTTTAGATCAGGATAAACAAGAGAGAGAAGGACGTCTTGCTAACTGGAGAAAGACATTTGAACATTGGAAAATGCATTCGGAGATGCAAACAGGCTTTTTAAAAGAGATTCTTCCTGATATCGAGTTTCCAAAAAGCGAGGCTCTCCATATGAATGAAGAAGAGACACCACTGTTAAGGCGTTCCATCTTTTATGAAGTTGGTCCGATGGTAAAGAGCTGGCAATCTCTTCAGCAAAAAATTCATAATGCGAATAGTGAATTGGCAGCGGAGAAAGCGAAAAGAGAATATCAATTCATGGATCAGCAACAGAAAAAGACTGCTTTAGAAGAGCTTGAGCCGGCATGGATGGACAAAGCTATTCCATTAGAGCCAAGGGAGATTTTTAAGGAAAGACTTAAAGGGAAACAGGTGGAATTGAAACAGCTCCTTGATAAGTTAGTATCTGTAAGGAGAAAGGCCGACCTTCTTGGCGGACAGATTATTGAAAAACGGAATAATAAGTTGAAGCTAGAACAACAAATCCTGAGGAACCACCACCGCAGTTCTGACCCTTGGGCGGAAGTGAACCTTGAAGATAAAGAGCAAGAAATCGAAGAAGAGCTGACAAAGATTAAGCAAGATCTATATGACCAGCAAAAGATTATAAAAGACTTAATTTGGCGTAAGCAGCAATTGGAAAAACAACAGGATATTTTAAAAACCCATGTCCTTAATTTCAAGCATGTTGGAGAAATCCCGGACGGATATAAAGACCCCATTAAGCAGGAACCGGAAAAACTAATTCAAAAATGGATCGGCCAAAATAATGAATTAACCAATCGTCAAACCCAATATCATAAAGGTTTTAAAGAGCGATTGAAAGATCTGAGCCAGGTCCTTCAGGATGAGAGAATTGATGGACCTCTAAAGAGCAGCCTTCAACACCTCCTTCCACAGCTAGAAAGTGATTCCATTCGTTCGGGGATAAATATTGTTTTAAGTGTCATGGAGTTTATCCAAAACGAGTTGCTGAAGTTGAAGGATGACAAACAAAAAGCCGAGAATGCCCAGGAAATTTGGGTGGACCGGGCCGTCTACCGAGTGATTCGAATTTTTCAATCATTAAAAGACATGGTTAAAAGGATGAAAATCAAGAACAAGGAAGGATACACCTTCCCGCTTGTGGAAATCGAGCGTTTAAAAGAAATTGAAACCGCTGATGAAGAAGAATATCGCCGCTTACTGCGAGAGCATTTTACTAAAACTATCGAGCAGCTGCTAGAAAGTGATGAATCGATTGAAAATATTCCTGAAAGTACCTTGAGGAAATATATCGATGATAATCAGTTGGTGCTGGTTTCGCTTCGGAATCGTTATCCGAAACTGGCGATTTATAAGCCTCAGACGACCAATGCGTTTTTATATGAAAAACCGAGGAAGCACCATTACACCGATTGGGAGACGTTAAATAAAGGTTCAAAGGTGGAAGCCAAGGGGAGCGGCGGTCAGCTGCTGGCAGCTAGAACGATGATTATGATGATGATCATGACGTTTAAACGGCAGGAACACAACAACAACTGGTCGGTTTTAATTACCGATAATCCGTTTGGCCAAGCGGTTTCTGCCCATATTTTGGATCCGATTTTCTCGATTGCCGATATTTTGCGGTTCCAGTGGATAGTGTTGGCTCCGCCTGAATTGATTAAACTGGACGTCAGCCGGCGTTTTCCTGTTTACTGGAAGTTGGAATTGAGCCAGCAGAAACAAGGTGAAATGATTAGAGAGGTCTTGCAGCATGGCGGACGGACTTTTGATGATGTGGAGTTGAGTTTGTTTTAGAGGAACTTTTCAATCTGGAAGGTTAGCTATGAACGGCAAATTGAAAGGAGAACTCTGTTGTGGTTCTCCTTTAATATTTAAAAAACTGATAGTCCAATAATATTTACTAATATAGGGAAGTTCCGAGTAAAATCAACATTCATAATATTATGTTAACACATAATTGGTGTGGCTTCTGGAAGGATTTAACCTACGTGATATTGGCGTGAAGTAAGAACGTGACGTTGGGATTTGAAGGGCTGGGAATCCACTTTTTCATGGCGGAAACAGTATAATTTCTTTAACAGGGATGCAATCAATAGCCTCGAAGATTACAATAGAGTTTGCCAAAAGGGGATCGGTTAATATTAAAATAATGTCCTATAACATTCACCACGCTGAAGGCGTTGACGGAGTACTAGATTTGAAACGAATTGCCAAGACCATCGAGGATGAAGGGGCTGATGTCATCGGACTCCAGGAAGTAGACAACCACTGGTCTGAACGCAGCGATTTTCAAGATCAGGCAAAGTGGCTGGCTGAGCGAATGGGAATGTTTTATGTTTATGCAGCCAATTTGGACAAGGCTCCATTAAATGAAGGTGAATCTCGCCGTCAGTATGGGACAGCAATTTTAAGTAAGTATCCAATCTTGCATTCCGAAAATCATTCCTTAACTAAGATTGGAAAAACGGAACAGCGAGGCCTCCTTGAAGCGACGATTAATGTAAAAGGAAATCAACTTCACTTTTTTAATACACATTTGGCCTTAACAACGGCAGAACGTCACATCCAGACGCAAGAAATTATTGATATCGCAGGACAATCAGAAGGACCAAAAGTAATTATGGGTGATTTCAATGCGGACCAGTAAGCAGTGAAATTCAGTCGATGTATAAACATTTCCAAGATGTATTTGCCGATAGTCCTGAAGCCTATACCTATTCGGCTTCGTATCCTTCCGAACGTATCGATTATATTTTTACCTCAGGAGACATATCAATTGAACAAAAAGAAGTAATAAACACTTTAGCATCAGATCATTTGCCAATAGTAGCTGCTATCGTATTGGAACGAACACAGCCCAATAAAAATGGTCTAAAGTAACAACTGCAAATTAAATGCTAGCAAATCAATGTCTTTGCTGGCATCTTATGTGACGTGAAGGACTTTATGAAAAAATTGTTTTTTCAAATCTTGAAATAGAGAACAAGGGTTACGCTTATAAGCGAGCCAATAAAGCAGAGCGAGGAAAGTAGGATAACCGCTATTTACATGCAACGATTTATTATACTCAAGTCAAGTAGGCAATTTGTTGACCATGTCATTTTAATTTGTTGAATAATACTCGTGACAAATTAAGGTTTGCTTCCGACTCGCAAAACAATATAAACCACGTAAGAAACGCGGAAATTATACTAGCCTATTCAAAGGAGTTTGTTTTTGTAGAAGATCTAAAAGCTTACATGAAGCAGCTGGAAATATCATAGTGATTGGAAAAAGCCAAACATATTATAAGGTATAAACTCGTCACAATTTGGTGGGGTATTTTTTATTATTTTAATCATGTAGAATTACTAGTATCATAATTGTAGACGTAAAAAAATGGGGTGCAAAAAATGAAAAAACTACAAGAGTTTTCTAAGCAATATCAAAAGGAAATGAATTGGCAAATAAAAACTGACAATTATGAGAAAGCAAAATCATCTTTATTAAATAATTACATGCTACTAACGACTGAGGTTGCTGAAGTTGCTGAGGAGCTCCGTAAAGCTTTCAATATGACCAACACTTTTAAAAATGAAGGTATGGAAGAGGATAAAGCATTTGAAATAGCTAAGGCTTCCATAAGAGAGGATTTAGGTAAAGAATTTGCAGACTGCTTGGCCTATATCACTAAGATCGCCAACTATTTTGATATTGATTTAGAGGAAAGTTTCTATTCAAAAATGGATGAAGTTAAAAATAGAAAAAACAGAGATGTTGGCTTAATAAAAAAGTAATATTTGTTTAAGACTGCTTACAAATCGTGTTCATTAAATATAGTATTCTGGTAGTTATAAAACCAATAATAGTTGATTGAATTTCTGTGATGTCAGCAAATGATTAACCATATGCTAAGTAAACCGGATGGTTTATTTGATTTCAATCCGAATGTAAAATAAGTTTAAAAAATATTATTGTTCGTAACTTTCACTCTTGATTGAAAAATGACTTGAAAATTGGCACTATAATAAAAATCGAGAGTAACGAAACAATCTACCAACTTATAACGCAGTGTTAGGAGATGCTAGTGACGAATTGAAACCAGGTTTTCGATCTAGACTTGCTCAAATTCTAAAGGCTCATCCTGCCTTTAAAGACACGGAAATCGTAGGGTGGGTTAGCCCAAAGTGAAGGGCTGCACCATTTCTGAAGAACTTCATCCATCTTCAATTGAACAGGATAGCTTACAGGATGCTTCTTAGTTGTTAACCCTTCCTGCCCGAACTTCCCGTAAACTTTCTCCCAACTGTCAATGTTTGAATACACCTTAATCCCATGTATCTTGGCAGTGGCTCTATATCCAAGTTTTCCTTCAAGATATTCTTTTACCACCTTATGTTTAAATTCATCACTATATTTGCCCATAAAAAACAACCCAAAAGCCGCAGTTTACTCTAACTTTTGGGGTGCAGTACAGGGAAGTCCCTAAAGTGATTCTAGCATTTTGGAGGGTGAAAAATTGAGACAAATTGTTATCTCTGATATTCATGGCTGTTTGGCCGAGCTTGATATACTATTACATAAAACACAAGCAAAACCGGAAGAAGTTATTTTTTTGGGAGACTATGTGGACACAGGACCTAATAGTTTGGATGTTTTGGATCGAGTAAGAGAATGGTGTAGTCAAGGAGCAACGGCTCTAATGGGCAACCATGATCACTTATTCTTACAATGGCTTGAGGACAAGGAAATCATCTTTTATTACGGAAACATTGGCGGAATCGCTACCATTAATAGCTGCTTACAAAGACTTGGGATAGAGAGAGTTGAATACTCACAACTTCTAAATAATCAACAAAAAGAGCAGGAAGTCAGAAAGATCATTCAGGAAAATTTTAGAGATCAAATAAATTTTTTGCAATCTCGACCATTATTTCAAAGGGATTCCAATTTCATTTTTGTTCATGCAGGAATCCATCCGAAAAAAGGGTTGGAAAAAACAACTAAGGTAGAATTTTTGAATATTCGAGAAGAATTCATTTATGAATATAATCACCCCGAGACCGTAATTTTTGGACATACTCCAACTAGAAGAATTCATAAGCGGAACAGCGTTTATTTTGGCACAAATCGTGTAATCGGTATCGATGGAGGATGTGCATTCGGCGGACAACTCAATGCATTAATCATAGAAGACGGCAAGTTCAGCCAAAAGTCAGTTTTAAAACTATAACGAAGAAAACAGGCATTTAGATTAATCCTGAATAATGCACTATAAAATAAGAATCGATTTTTAATCTTTTGCACTAGCCAGTCACGCCTCGAATATTTTTGTTTCATAGCATTGTTCCACGAGGAATAGAGAAAGTGTACTAACGCCACCTAATAAAAGAATTTCCTTCACCATGAAGGCGTTACCAGTCACTGATTGAGATCACAAGGGGTTCCAGTAGTCCTTTCATCCCCCAGAAAGTGGTAGACTTCTATTCCTCAAAACCAGTCTCCATTATTATTAAGAGGCTGGTTTATCCTGCTTTAACCAAATATAAACCATTCTTCGATGCATGCGTTAAATCATAGTTGAATAATCGGAAAAATAGGAATAATATGGAGATGTTGCTAGTTTTATTAAATTTTGGCTGAATGGGAACACAATATACTTTTAAAGTTTCTATATTTTTGATAGAGCTTAATTACATTTTACAGGGGGAAAGAAAATGACAAAGTATAGCTACATCTCTCATCTAGAGTGCCCAAAATGCGGCAAGACCTATGAGGAACAAAAGGTACAGCAATTGTGTGAATGCGGCTCCCCATTATTGGTCCGCTACAGTCTGGAAGAAGTAAAAGCCAACGTTTCTCGGAAGGAGCTTTTGAATCGGACCAATAGCTTATGGCGCTATCATGAATTACTGCCTGTACATAATGCGGAAAATGTTGTTACATTAGGCGAAGGTATGACCCCGTTGGAGAAGCTTCCATCACTAGGAGCAGAGTATGGAATTCAGCATTTATATATAAAGGACGAAGGAATCATTCCTACGGGCTCCTTTAAAACACGAGGAGCAAGTGTTGGAATTTCCAAAGCGAAGGAGCTAGGGGTAAAGCAATTAGCTATGCCGACAAACGGGAATGCCGGAGCGGCTTGGGCGCTATATGCGGCAAAGGCCAACATCAAGGCCACCATTGTGATGCCGATTGATGCTCCGAAAATCACTCGGAAAGAAGTCTATATTGCAGGGGGAGACTTGCATTTAATTAACGGTTTGATCAGTGATGCCGGAAAAGTCGTAGCGAGCCTCGTGCAAAATCACGGTGTATACGACGCCTCAACCCTGAAGGAGCCGTACCGGATTGAAGGGAAAAAGACGATGGGCTACGAGATTGTTGAACAATTTGGCTGGAAGGTCCCGGATGTGATTTTATACCCAACCGGCGGCGGTGTCGGCATCATTGGCATCTATAAGGCATTGCTTGAAATGCAGCAGTTAGGCTGGATTGATGAAGGGAAGCTTCCTCGCTTGGTAGCTGTGCAGGCGGAAGGCTGTGCCCCGATTGTAGAAGCCTGGAAAAAAGGAGAAAAGGAATCCAAGTTTTTCGAGAACTCTACGACATCTGCCTTCGGGATTAACGTCCCGAAAGCATTAGGGGATTTCTTAGTACTGGAAAGCCTTTATGCAACAGAAGGTTGTGCGATTGCGATTTCAGAAGAAGATTTATTACAGGCGCAAAAACAGGTAGCTTCTCTTGAAGGCAACTTCATTTGCCCAGAGGGAGCTGCTACATTCGCAGCAGCCAGGATTTTACGTGAACAAGGCTGGATTCAAGAGCATGAACAGGTGGTGTGCCTAAATACCGGTGCAGGCATCAAGTATCCTGAAACCGTTGAAATTGAGGGCGTGGAGGTTCTTCAGCCTGGTGACGAAATCTTGAATGGTTAGTTGGCAGTAACATGGACCTTTGCTTGGCCCTATGGGGAAGGTATACCCTCATCACAGCAGGTGCTATGGAAGCCGTGAAGAGTAATTAATGTACTATTTTTGCTGACAAAAAGGTTGAGGGATGCTCAGGCATGATTTATAGTACTAGAATAAGAGAACCATAGGGGGATTCAACAAATGAAAAAACCAGTTATCGGCATTACCGGTGCCTATGTGAACCACAATTTCTTTATGGAAGGGATATACGTGCACCAAGACTATCATAAAGCAGTAGCTGCCAATGGCGGTGTGCCGATTATTCTTCCTTATATTACTCCTGAGCTGGCGTTAGAAACGCTGTCCTTATGTGATGGGATTATTCTGAGTGGAGGTGAGGATGTCGATCCTCAATTTTTCCAAGAAGATCCCCATCCCCAGTTAGGACAGGTGATTTTGGAACGGGACCTGGTTGAGATTGCTATCGCAAAGTATGCAATTGAACACCATATTCCCCTTCTTGCCATTTGCAGAGGTATCCAAGTATTAAATGTGGCACTGGGCGGATCGCTTATTCAAGATATTCCTAGTCAAGTGAAAGACTGTATCCAACACACCCAGAAGGTGAAACGCAGTCAGGAGACCCATTGGGTAACGATTTCCAAAGATAGCCTATTATTTCAACTGTTCGGCTCAGAGCGCATAAGAGTGAATAGCATCCACCATCAAGCCATCGGTCATGTGGCTTCGGACCTAAGAGTGGTTGCACAGTCATCTGATGGCATCGTCGAAGCGGTGGAATCTATTCACCCAACCACGTTTACCGTAGGCGTTCAATGGCATCCTGAATCGATGGCAAGTCATAGCCCAGCCATGAACAAGTTGTTTGACGAATTTATCAAAAGTAGTAAGGAGAGGACAGTTTCTCGTGTTCTCTAATGAAAAAAGGTTATAGTCATAAAATGGTAGTCTAATTGAATTAATAGAGTAGTATCAAAAGTGGCAGAGAGATCTGGCTCTAGGACCTAACAGCAACCTGCATGGGCAAGGTGCTCCACCCAGCAAAGCAATACTACTTTGGATGATGAATCGGCAACAGCCCCTTTTGTACCATGGCAGAAGGGGTTGTTATTTCATTATAGGCTCTGTTAAAGGACTATGTTGATTTTTTTATCATTGATAATTCCGCATTTCATGCTTAAACGCAGCAAATATAAAGGTAATATATTCCTTTATGCGGAATTAAATAATATAATTAAGTCAACGGAGGTCGCCTATGTTCAGTAAAAGAGATTTTATTATTCCAAAAGAAGGTATAGATATTGTTAAAAGCATTGTTATTGGTGAAATTAATCAAACTATTTTAATTCAATCTTATGATAGTTCAAATCCTGTTATGTTATTTATTCACGGAGGTCCCTCTATGCCCTTACCAGGTGTATCTTCTAGAGGAAAAGATTACACCGTCGTTTCAAATATTAAGGAACTTGTGAAACATTATACCGTTGTTTTTTGGGACCAAAGAGGTACAGGTAAATCATACCACGAAGATATTCCTCAAAATACAATGAGCTTTGAACAATTTTTACAAGACGCAAACGAAATGGTAGATTATTTAAAAAGTGAATTTAAAGTGGAAAAGGTGCATTTAGCAGCTCATTCGTTTGGAACTTTAATTGGTATATATCTAGTGAATCGATATCCCAATAAATTCTATTCCTATACTGGCTTGTCTCAAATTATCAATTGGACAGAAAATGATAAACTTTCTTATGAACAGATAAAGAAAGAAGCGATAAAAAGAAATGATAAAAAAGCCTTAAAGGAATTAGAAGAAGTTGGAGAACCGCCCTATACAGATAGTTATAAACAATGGGGCGTACTTAGAAAATATCAAATGAAGTATAATACGATGATTTATTCTGATGAAAAAATTAAACACCCTGGTCTTTTCAAAATTACATTAGATATGTTTTTTTCAAAAGATTACTCATTTAAAGATTTAGTAAATACTTTTTACAAAGGATTTAAATTAGTCTACTCAGATGAATTTATTAAAAATATACCAAATATAAATGTAAAGGAAGAAGTCAAAGAAATAAAAGTTCCAACCACTTTTATTCATGGTACTAAAGATTTTCATGTCCATTTTGAGTTACTAGAAGAATTTTTAACAAGTGTTTCAAAAAAAGAAAAAGCGGAGTGCATTTTACTCAACAATTCAGCGCATCTTTTTCATCCTATCGATACAAAACAGATTGAAGAAATTTTAATTAAAAGCCTCTCTTAAACGTTCATGATGGTTTTTAATAAGTGATTTGGAAACTATTAAAGTAGGATTCACCTATGGAAACACCATTTTATTCTCTTTGAAGATTACTGGCATATGCATTTGCCGGCTGTTAAAGAAATTATTAATTCTAGTAAAACTAAGGTGAATGGTTATTCATTCATAAATTGATTTAAATCGGTGCCTGACAAAGCAGGACTTATCGATTTCTATTTCTCTATTAAACCTGTAAAATAAAGGTATTCTTGAGAAAACGAACTAGTGGAAGGAAGTGCTCGCCTTGGATCAAACGTACGTTGGTCATACTTTGTTTCAATCAGTACCGTTTGGAAAAGAGATGTTAGCAAGTCGATTAGTGATGGCACCCATGACAAGAATTTTTTCGCCAGGAGGAGTCCCTGGGGAAAATGTGGCTCAGTATTACCGAAGACGTGCAGAGAATGGGATTGGGCTCATCATCACAGAAGGGACAGCGATTAACCACCCGGCAGCCGTACAAAGCTCCGATATACCCCGTTTTTATGGTGAGGATGCCTTAAATGGCTGGGCACATGTTGTGAAAGAAGTCCATGAAGCAGGTGGCAAAATTATTCCACAATTATGGCATGTAGGTGCGGCTAAAAAAGCAGGCACTGAACCCAATATGGAGGAACCACCTGTGAGTCCGTCTGGATTCACTTTAAAGGGCAAAAGTAATGAGAAAATAAAGGCGTTAACGAAACAGGAAGTCCTTGATATGATTGATCGATACGCTGAGGCGGCCGCAAACGCAAAGCGCATCGGTTTTGATGGAATTGAGCTGCATGGGGCGCATGGCTATTTAATTGATCAATTCTTTTGGGAACGAACGAACAAGCGTGATGATGAGTATGGCGGGGATATAGGGGAGCGAACCAAATTTGCGGCAGATATTGTCCGTGCTTGCCGGAAGCAAGTGGGCCCAGACTTTCCGATTGTTCTTCGATTTTCACAATGGAAAGGAACAGATTATGAAGCGAAATTAGCGAATAGCTCGAAGGAGCTTGAACAATTCCTTACACCTTTGGTGGAAGCGGGCGTCGATATTTTCCACTGCTCAACCAGAAGAATTTGGGAACCTGAATTTAAAGATGAAGATCCATCCTTAAATCTAGCCGGCTGGACGAAACGGATTACGAAAAAGCCAACGATTGCCGTCGGTTCTGTCGGTATTAACCGTGCATACCTGAGTAATCAAGATCATGCTGACCGAACAATTGTAGACAATTTAGCTTTGATTGATGAAAAAATTAAAGCAGGTGAATATGACTTTGTCGCAGTCGGTCGTGCAGTGCTGGCTGATCCTGAATGGGCAACCAAACTAAAGAATGGTCAGCTTGACCGAGTGAAACATTATACGAAGGAATCTGAGAACTATCTAATCTGAACGAGAACGCAAAGCCGTGCTAGAACGGCCATAAGCCCTTGGAGATAAAGTGAAGAGGAGATTCTTTTTAAAAGTATGCGAGAAATAAACGACTAGATGTCTCTTATAAAATAAGGAGGACAAACATACGCAAGTAGTGCCTAACACCTTGCCTTTGTTTGTCCTCCTATTTTATTACCCTTTTGTAGATATATTTGTATTGGTCATTCAAATTCATTCCTCCGCTTTTTAATAAAATCATAGAAAAATTACACATTTTCAAGTTCAGTCCATTTATACGTTCTCAAAAGGGGGGCGTCCAGATTATAAATCTTAGCATCAAGTGTTCCCAACAAAAATTGCGAGTGTGTCGCTATCATTGGAGATAATTTTAATGATATGGATATGTTAGAATACGCAGGTTTAGGGGTTGCAATGGGCAATGCCCGAAATTTGGTAAAGCCGATTGCTGATGAGGTCACTTTGAGCAATAATGAGGAATGCCTAAAACATGCTGTGGAAAAGTATAGCCTTGCGTGTCTATAATAAAACTGCAAATTATATTAATATTGATGGAGAGTTTCAAAAAAAATATTCTATTTATGCTTTTATGGTTTATAACTTGATGGAAACCATTTATGACAAACATATTAGAGACGATGAATCTCGGATTAATTTTCTTTTTAGAAAGAAAACAGATTTATTTTGGAAAACTTGGGAACCAATTATAAAAGAAGAGTATAATCTGCATAGGGCTTGGTTTGATCATGAACCCAATAAAGCCAATTTTAAAGAGGATTTTAAAAAATTTATTAACAGTTTGGATGGAGGTCCAGTTCGGAAGGAGGAAAAAGTGAAAATTGACTGATATCGAGATAGTGAATGGTGGGTTAGTAGAATTAGGGTTTGTGTATCAACATTTTATTAAAGACTTTGCTGTAGAAGAACTTAAAAATTTCGAGCAACTTGAATCCCTTTTAAAAAGCGGAGATTATAAATTACTGTTGGCAATAGATAGAACGAATCATGAGAAAGTCGGATATGCTTTTATTTATGAGTTTATACAAAATAATGCGATTTGGCTCGACTATATGGCAATTATTCATAAGTATCGGAATAAAGGCTATGGAAAGATTCTTATGAATAAAATTGCTAATTATAAGCAAGATGAGCTTGGTGTATTTTTTGAGGTCGAAATACCTGTAGAAGGCCAAGATAAAGAAAATCAATTAAGAAGAATCAACTTTTATGAGAGATTGAGTGCCAGAAGGCTACATATTAATTATGAATTCCCAACAAACAATGGTGGATTTCCAATGTACCTCTATTTCTTACCTTCGGCTGATTTAAAGATATTGTCAAAGAATCTAATTCAAGAGGCCTTAACTGAAGCTTTTGAGTGTATACATACCGATGTTAAAAATAAAGCAAAAATCCTAAGTCATTTTTTCTCAACGATAGAAGATGAGCAATTTTTATAGAAAATAAATAAGCAAAAAGGCGATTATCAATCTTTAATCGTCTTTTTGCTATTTTTCGCCAATTCCTTAAAGAAGTTTCTTGGTTGTACTGCGGACTCCGTCATTTGTTAATTGGTATAAAATTGAATACGTTATTCTATTTTGTTGGATTATTAGACACATAGAATAGTTGAGTTGGAGTTGACAATGGGGTGGTCTTAATGCAAGTTAGGGTACTCACGGAAAAGGAATACGTAGAATCATTGAATCTTTCCATGTATGCGTTTCAATATAAGGTTCAGGAAGCGAAGCGGCATACCGGTTAGAAAAGAAGCAATGAAAAACATTAAAGTTTTAGGAATTTGGGATAAAGACCGTTTGGCTGCCAAGTTGCATATCATTCCGTCCGCGGTTTTTATGAAGGAAGATGTATCGCACATGGGTCGAATCGAAGGGTGGCTACTTTTCCTGAGTACAGACGAACCGGCCATGTCAAAGCCCTCATTACGGATGCCTTAAAACAGGTGAAAGACAAAAATCAAATCGTATCACTTCTTGCACCCATTCGATATTTCATTTTACCGGAAATTTGGCCGGGAAATCTTAAGACATTCGGGAATGTTAAAACGGAACACCAAGTAGTGGAACGAACATGACTAACATGATGATTCACAAGTTGCTATTCCAATTCCGCGAACAAAACGAAGGGGGATCTAGTCTATCAAGTCAAGCAAAGGAAAATGGAGGTGGAGCAGTTCGTTTCTCTTGACCAGGAAACGAGAGTGGGGCTATGAAGTTTTTTTTTTCAGCATGAATCCGTGGTCGAAACCGTGGCGAATAACCCTTTTTTTTATAAAAAAGGACATCCCATATTGCCATGCTGCAGGATGTCCTTTCTAAACAACATTTATCAACTTAATTTTCTTTTTTTACTCATGTCGATGTCGATAGGTCCATGAACAAAGAATACCGTTATCAAACTCAGAATTCCTAACAGATAGATAGAAATTGTGCAATAAAAAAACAGGGATAATCCCTGTTTAAAAACCTTTAAAGGGGACAAATATTTTGTGGCTTTCTAGGTCTTATTACAAGTTCTCCTCCGCAATTTGGACAAATATGATTCATTTCTTCCGTGCATGGAGCGCAAAAAGTACATTCATAAACACATATAAAAGCGAGTGAATTGTCATCAATTGAATCATTACAGCTTTCACATTTTTTTCGCATTTCTAATGCCATTGTATTGGTACCCCTTTCTAATTTGTTTATAGAATGAGTTTAGCAACTTTGCATGATCAATAATAGTGACAGTTATTATATTTATCATGGGTACAATGTGGAGGGTTTCCATGTATAAGAAATTTAACAATATTGTCGTATTATGGGAAACTGCCTATCAGTCCCAGAAAAAACATCTAATCAACTCCCCACTTTTTTACTATAGCTAAGATGAAATTAGTCTTCTATCATTTGGTCGGCCGGCTCTTTCCGTACTATGGGCATCCAGGACTTTATTTCCGGTAAGGAAAAAGGGAATTAGGTATTACTTATAGAACGTATAAAGAGTAGGAAAAAAGCATTATAAAAACGACTGCCTGTCAGAATACATCATTAAAAGAGGGAACTTTATGCTTGAGTTTTTCATAAATCTTGACCGAAATTCAATTCAGCCATTATTCGAGCAGGTATACAAGGAAATCAGAAATCGAATCCTTACCGGAGATCTTCAAAACGGGCAAAAGCTGCCCTCGGTCCGAAAAATGGCCATTGATTTAGGGGTCGGGAAAAATACAATTCTTCATGCCTACGAATTATTGCTGGCTGAAGGTTTAATCAGCAGTAAACCTCAGTCCGGATATATGATAGATTTTCAGGATGAGATGATGTTTACAGAATCCAAGCACCAGCAAATGACGACTTTCCAATCTGAGGGGGATAAAGAAGAGGTAATAGACTTTTATTACGGCAATATAGAATCGGAAGATCTTCCTTATTCTGATTGGAAACAGAGCTTTCAGAAGACCTTAGACCAAAATGAAAATACACTCTTAAGTTTATCGAATGTGTTCGGAGAGGCGCCTTTAAGGGAGCAAATAAAAATTTATGTGGAAACCAGCAGAGGGGTAAAATGCGATGTGGATGAAATAATGATTGGGGGAGGAATCCAGCAAATCCTGTTTTTCCTCGCATCGATTTTTAAACTGGAGGGCATAGAAAGGGTGGCTGTTGAAGAGCCGACCTACAATAAAGCTCGGCATATTTTTGGGACACTGTTTCAGGCACCATCTCTTATTCTATCTGAAGAAATTGACTGGGAAGGTTTACATAGCTATAAACCGCAAGCAATTTATGTGCATACCTCTCATAGAGGGACGGAAACGGTTATTATGTCATTGGAGAACCGTCTTGACTTACTGAACTGGGCAAAAGAAACAGGCAGCTATATCATTGAGGATGATTTTGAGTCTGAATTCCGAAATCTGAATGAAATTATCCCATCTATCAAGACCTTCGATGAGGGTAGAAATCATGTTATCTATATGGGGACACTCTCCTCTACACTAAGCCCGTTTGCAAAAATCAGTTACATGGTTTTCCCAAAAAGACTGATGCAAACGATGTATCAGTATAAGGGCCTATATGAACAGCCGGTATCAAAACTAATGCAATTAACGATTGCGGAGTTTATGAAAGCTGGTTTCTTTGGAAATCAGCTTCGTAGAATGCGCAAAAAAAACGCCTTGAAATTGGAGGCATTCAAGTGTTGTTTCGAGGAGTACTTTCAAGACCGTGTTCATATTTTTTCAAAGGATGCGGGCATCCACCTTTTAGCAGAAATCAAGGTGGCTAAAACGGAGGAGCAATTAGTTGCTGAAGCAGAAAGGGTTAAGGTAAGGGTATATCCAACAAAGGGCTTTTGGAAAAATCCCGCCCACCGGTATCCAGTCCTGCAATTTGGATTTAGTGGTGTACCGATTGAAAAGATGAGAGAAGTGGTTCAGAAGCTAGCTGACATTTGGCTGGATGAAAAAAAGTAAACTGTCCAGTTAAATAAACGGGAATTGTTCCTTTCCATACAGCTGCACTTTTTCTATAGTTGAGATACCAATGGAAGATTCAACTTAGGGGGAAATCATATGCTGGAAAAGAATGAAGCTTTAATAATTATTGATGTACAGAAAGCTTTTATGATGAAAAATGGGGGGAGCGAAATAACCCAAATGCAGAAGAAAACATTAGAAAGATACTACAGCTATGGAGAGAAAAAGGATGGTTAGTCATACACATACAACACACTTCCGATAATCCTAGTTCTGTATTTTATCCGAAGAATGAGGGGTTTGCTATAAAAGAAATGGTTGAACCTACTGATGAAGAGCTAATTATAACAAAGAAAGTAAATAGTAGCTTTATTGGCACTAATTTAGAAGACTACTTAAAGGAAAATGGAATAACAACAGTTGTTATAACTGGTTTGACAACACCTCATTGTGTTTCAACAACTACAAGAATGAGTGGTAATTTAGGTTTTGCTACTTATCTGATTTCAGATGCAACAGCAGCCTTTGGTATGAAGGACCACAATGATACCTATTACAATCCAGCAACTATACATAATATATCTCTAGCTACATTGCACAATGAATTTGCCACAATACTGACAACAGAGCAATTAATAAACAAATTTATAAAATAAGTTTATTGAACTAACGGGTGGCTATAGCTAAAGAAGAACTAATAGAGATTCCAAAACATCTAGAGCTGATAATAGGCTAGTTTTGATACTTTCCTTGTCTATTTTTAACTTTTCCAAATTAAATAGATGTACTGCCATTCTAAGAAAAAGCAGTGTTCATTTATTACATTGTTCATAGGAAAGATGTGAAACAAGAATATCAAGGTCATGCCCGCACGAAATAATTAAAATAACCAGAATTTTAGGACGATACATGTTGTGTTGGTAATATATATTGTGGGGACTTACTCCCAAAAAAAATCATAGGAGCAGAAGAAAATGCAATTTATTCCTTATTTACAGTTGAACGGAACTGCAAGAGAAGCAATTGGTTTTTACGAAAAGGTATTTCATACAGAGAATTCAGGAATAATTACATATGGTGAAATGCCTACTACCCCAGATTTTCCTTTTCCTGAGGATGCAAAAGACCTTGTTTCACATGCTGCGATAAGGGTTGGGGAATCAGTGATTATGCTTTCAGATACATTCCCTGGTCAACCAGCTCAAGAAGGGAATCTGGTGACCATTTGTGTCACGTTTGACAATGCAGACAAAGCTCGCCAAATTTTTGATGCCTTACAGGATGGCGGAGAAGTTGAGATGCCACTATCAGAATTAGGTTTTAGTCCTGCTTACGGGGTCATAAAAGATAAATTCGGTGTAACTTTCCAAATTTATACTGAAGGATATCAAGGTTAGTTATACGTTAGTAGAAAAACGTCTTTGTACGAGTAACAAAGTCGTTTTTTAATGGATTCTTTTTCTTACAAAATTGACTGAAGAAAGGCAGTGAACGGTGAAGCAAAAGAGTTTCGCATTCCTCAGCAATTCTGATACGGCTGATGAATGCGCATGATTGTTCGTTCGAAAAATGGTTCCAGCCCCCCAAGCATTAAAGTATTAACGAACTGGGGGTTTGACATTAGAATCTTACTGAAATCATTTATACTGGAGACCAACTCCGGTATTTTTTTATGGATTTCCAACTATTGTGCTATTCCCCAACATTGCATTAATTGATGAATGCCTTCCTCGATTTTTTCTAAGGGGATACCGCCAAACCCTAACAGAAAGGTTGGATACTTATATTCGATTGGCTTTAACAGGTAAGCGGATAAAGGATAAATGGCGATCGAGCTTTCTGCCGCAACTTTAATTAACTGATCTTCACTAATTGGCGAAGGAATGGAAATTAAAATGTGCATCCCGGCCTGATCTCCAGTAATGATGACTTCAGGATAATACGTTTTAAAGATATGGGTCAGTTTATCAAGCTTTTTACGGTATATTTTCCGCATCCGGTTTAAGTGTTTAGAAAAATTACCGTCTCTCATGAAGCTGGCAACGATATGCTGGTCGAATCTCGGGACAGTCGCTGAATAATTACTGAATGTTTCTTTATATTTTTTCAGTAAGGTAGAAGGCAAAACAAAATAAGCCACTCGTAATGACGGCATTAATGACTTGGAAAACGTACTCATATAAATGACCTTATTGTTTTGGTCCATCCCTTGCAGTGCGGGAATGGGTTTTCCAGTGTAACGGAATTCACTGTCATAATCGTCTTCAATGATGTAGCGATTCTCTGCTTTTGCTGCCCAATGCAATAGCTGTGTCCTTCTTGTTGCGGAAAGTACCGCACCGGTCGGAAATTGATGGGAGGGCGTAATGTAAACCACATTCGCATTTGTCTTTTCAAGTTCATCCACTATCAATCCATCTTCATCAACCGGAATCGGGATTGCAATGTTTTGTAGCTGATTTCTTGGTATCGCCGAATAGCCGGGATTTTCGAGGGCGAATCTTGAATCATTTTCAAGCAGCCTTAAAATCATCGGAAGGAGTTGTTCCGTTCCCGAACCAATCACAATTTGCTCTGGTTTACACACAATCCCCCGTGATTGATAAAGGTATTTGGCTATTTCAGTCCGTAACGTGTATTCCCCTTGAGGTTCTCCACTCTGTAATAAGTTCTTTGATGGTCGATCATATAAATCTTTTGCATATCTTCTCCACAGTGAAAAAGGGAAGGAATCCGTATCAATTTTTCCCGGGTGAAAGTCGAATCGGAACGTTTTTTCATCGGTGTCCTCTACTGGCCACTCTGCCTGTTCTGTTTCGATAAAAGGTAATTCATCGATATCCTCTACATAAAAACCAATCCGCGGTTTTGACACAATAAAGCCCTCTGCCATCAGCTGGGCATAGGCCACTTCAATGGTTGTTTGACTGATATTTAAAAAATCGGCCAATTTTTTTTTGGAGGGCAGTTTGGTACCCACTTCAATTTGTTTGCTCATAATAGCTGACTTGATACCAGTATAAAGCTGTTCATACAAGGGTTTTGTTGTGTTTTTACTCAATTCAAACATAAGCATATCCATACGGGCCCGCTCCTCTCTGACCACGTTATTTTTTCAAAAAGTGACACTTTTTATATTGTCAGATTTTATTATACTAGTAATCATGAAAGAAGAGGAGATTCTTTTTTATTAATTGAACACTAACAGGGGGATTTACATGTTATCAGAACAAAACAAAACGAAAATGCTGGTTCTCAATGCACTATTAATTACTTTAACGTTTTTGGCCACCATGTTTATCAACATCCGGCTTCCGCTGATGGGAAACGGGGGCCTCATCCATTTGGGCAACGTACCGCTTTTGATTGCCGCGTTTGTTTTTGGCAAAAAATCAGGTGCGGTTGCTGGTGCCTTCGGAATGGCTCTGTTTGATATTGTTTCGGGGTGGGCACTATGGGCGCCGTTTACATTTGTTATCGTTGGGGCAATGGGGTTTGTAGCAGGTCTTATTGCTGAAAAGATGCCCGGAAAAAAGGCATTCGTTCATTCACTGGCAGTTGCTGTTGCTCTGATTATTAAAGTGGTCGGCTACTATTTTACAGAAGTCATCCTTTATGGCAACTGGATCCAGCCATTCGGTTCTATCCCAGGTAACATCATGCAGATCGTGATCGCCGGCATCATTGTCGTGCCACTTGTAAATGGGTTTAGGCATAGAGTTGGGCAGCACAAATCCATATAGCTATGAAGAGGCTGGGAAAAAACTCGCCTCTAAGATGAAAAAGCCGTTGAAATTTTACGACGATTAAAATTTCAACGGCTTTCATTATTTTTCGCAAAAAAATACATTTATAGACTATAGGATGACTATGACAGCCCAAAGGTATTGGATCTCTTTGGCTTTTTTTAAGAGATTATATGGGGAATTAACATGCAAAGGCAACGCTGCCTTTACCTATGTCCTTAAGAAAAATAAAAGCTATTTTCGTTAACAAAATTTCCAAATTAAAAATAAGCTAGTGAACAGTGACTGGCGCTGTTCGTCAACATTGTGTTTTTCATATTTCATTATAGAGTGGTTAAATAACGGTCCCATGTGTTTTTAATTCAGGGGATTGTTGACATAATAATTAAGAAATTTTCATTCATTATCTGGTTTAAGAATTTTTTGGCACCCTTTGACTTATAAACGACAAATTCGCATGACTTTCCTTTCATTTTGTCGTTAAGATGGCTTATTAACGACAATTTCTCATACCTGTTCTTTAATTTTGTCGCTAAGGCGGCTTATTAACGACAATTCCTCGAGTTCTTCTTCAGTATTGTCGTTAAGACAATGAACTTGATGCATATGGTGATGCAAGGGGAGTTTTTTTGATATAACCTAAATCTTTTCCTCCTATATATATTCTTATCCAATTTCCCTTTACTTAATAAAACGATTGCATACCGGTTTCTTAAAGAAACTTTTGAAATTGTTTATAGTTGATATTAATAACATTATGTAAACAAGTCCTGTTCCATTTATTATTGTCAGTTTAACCAACTTGTCATAATTGCATTTGGATGTGCATTCAATCAAGGACTTTAGTCCAAGATAAAAATAGTAAAGCATAGGAGGGGGTTTTTTGGTATGACTACATTCCAGGAATTAGGCATTAGTGAACCCATTAAAAGAGCCATTACGGATATGGGATTTGAACAAGCATCTCCTATTCAAGAGAAAGCCATTCCCATCGCTTTGACGGGGAAGGACATTATTGGTCAAGCACAAACAGGTACCGGGAAAACGGCTGCTTTCGCCATACCGATCTTGGAGAAAGTGGACCCAAACAAGAAATATGTTCAGGCGATCGCTATTGCACCTACAAGAGAATTAGCGATTCAGGTATCAGAAGAAATCAATCGGCTGGCGAAATACATGGGCGTCACGGCTCTCCCTATATATGGAGGGCAGTCGATCGATCGCCAAATTAAGGCATTAAAAAAGGGACCTCAGGTTATTACGGGAACACCCGGAAGACTATTGGACCATATTAAACGTAAAACGCTAAAGTTGGACCGCATCTCAATGGCCGTTTTGGATGAAGCGGATGAAATGTTAGATATGGGCTTTCTAGAGGATATCGAACAAATCCTTAAAGAGACGCCTGAGGAAAAACAAACCATGCTGTTTTCCGCTACCATGCCAAAACCAATTCAAAATCTAGCGGAAAGGTTTATGAACCATCCAGAGTTAGTCAAGATACAAGCGAAGGCTGTTACTTCTCCAACGGTCAAGCAGATTTATTATGAGGTACATGAACGGGATAAATTTGAAGTGCTTTGCCGTCTATTAGACGTGGATAACCCAGAATTGGCCGTGATTTTCGGCAGAACCAAACGACGCGTGGATGAATTAAGTGATGCTTTGAATAAAAGAGGGTATCTTGCTGATGGCTTGCACGGAGATTTAAATCAACGACAGCGTGATGTGGTGATGAATAAATTCCGTGAGGGAAACATTGATATCTTAGTGGCCACCGATGTGGCGGCGAGGGGAATTGATGTATCCGGAGTTACGCACGTCTACAATTTTGATATTCCTCAAGACCCGGAAAGCTATGTTCACCGAATCGGCAGAACCGGAAGAGCAGGGAAGACAGGGTTAGCTATTACCTTCGCTACCCCAAGGGAAACCGGACAGATCCGCAGTATCGAAAAAGCTTCGAAAGGAAGTATCCAGCGTAAATCCATCCCTACAATAGCAGAGGCGAGGGAATCAATCCAGCAAGCCGCAGTCGAAAAGATGATTCAATTGGTGGAAGAGGAACAGTACGCCCAGTTTAAACGGGCAGCTAGCGAATTGCTCGATCAGTACGATTCGATTGCATTAGTCTCCGTTGCCTTGAAAATGTTGTCCAAGGAGCCAAAGGATGTTCCTGTCCAGTTAACTTCCGAGGCGCCGCGATATGCCGGTAGGCCGAAATCAAAGCATGAAAAATCAAAGAGAAGTTATAAAGGGAATCGGGACTCAGGGGGAAAAGGGGGTAATGGGAATCGAAAAAAGACCACTATGACCTCTCGAAAAAAGAATGCATGATGAAATAGACAATGGCTCATAACTCTAATAGGTTCTCTAGAACATAAAAAAGGAGTCCCCTTGGTAGGCGGGGTGTAATTGACCCCTAAAGGTTAACCAAGAAGGACTCCATTGTGTATTTCTCCAAAAATCACTCTTTTTGTTTCTCGGTCTCGGAATGGTTTTACGATGCTGAATCATCCCGAGCAATAAAATAGCCACGATTAATTGGTTGCATACTTATATATACCATGTAAAAAAACCGATTGTTCCCTTTTTATACATTCTCTTAATTTTATTTTTCCTGTTCTTTCCAATTCCGCAACAAGTTCTTCAATGTTTTTTTCATCTTCTTTTGTCGTCTTAGGAATCTCTATGGAGAAGAAATTACCTCGACAGGCATTGTTCAGTTCTTTTAATAATTCCACTTTATTCACTTGGTCAACCCCTTTAACTATTATTTCGGCATAAAGGAGGTTTTTTCCTTTGAGTACTTTATAAAATTTCCAGTTGATAGGAATGAACCATGAGGGTGGTCATGTCGAAACCATCTTGTAAAACACACAACGAGCATGGGTGGAAAGCCATATTTTTTTTTATGTTAGATCACGAGAAAAATATTGACAGTAACTTTTTGTGGATGATATAATTAAAAATTTGCTATTATAGTTAAGTGTGGTATAATAAAGAAGTGTTAAATTTCTGGAGGTGGTTAGTTGTTTCATGTTGGTGATTACATCGTTTATCCAATGCAGGGAATAGGACTTATTGAAGCAATCGAAATAAGGGAAATTCAAGGCGAAAAACAGCAGTATTATATAATCAATATGCGAATCAATAAAATGCAAGTCATGATTCCTGTTGCAAAAGCTGACAAAGCAAGAATCCGCTTAGCTACCGATTCAACTAATCTTGAACACGTCATGGATATTTTTTATCATGGTGTAACCGATACAACTCTTTCAATGAAGGAAAGATTCAAGATTAATACGGAAAAACTTAAAACAGGTAACCTTCAAGACGGTGCTGAAGTTGTACGCGATCTAATGCGAATTAACAAAAATAAAGCGCTCAATTCAAGCGAAAAGCATATGCTGGAGAACGCACGAAAAATGTTTATTAGTGAACTTGGTGTCGTTAGAGGTATTACCGAAAATCAAGTATTAGACATAATAAACCAAAAGATCGGATAAGCTCATTTCGAATTTCAAGTAATTCATTTTAAAAAAAACTACCAATCATCCTCGTTATTTTCTAACATCATTAGAATGTATTATTTTTCTACTTTGCTTCATTTTAAAAATTCTTCAAATTAATAAGCCCTTTTCTAACGGGGTGTTCATACAACTATTAAATGAAGTGGGGTGTCTTAACGACAACCCTTTTGTTTTAATAGCGATAAATTTCTATGATAAGAGGGTGAAAAAATGTACGAGGCCAAAGGTTTTCAAAGTACAGACTTTACTGATCTTGTTCGGCTAGTGAATGATTTTCTTGGGTCATTAGCGGAAGGAAAGCTTATTGATGTTAAATACAATACGGTTCCTCTCGCTGTAAGCTCCCATACAGAATATGGGGTAAATCCAGATACAAAATACACCGCCATGGTTATATTTAAGAAATAGGTGGAATCTGTACCTGGAACGGCCTGAATATCCTTGTCTCATAAGTATTTGTTCCACTATTTAAATTGGGTTGAAATCATGGTTAGGAATCTTCCCATTGGCCCTATTAGCCCACCAGACTCTTGATTCTTTGGATTGCATCTCCACAAATTCTATTATTAAAATCTCCATCTATTCTAACAGCGGATCCAAAATGATATTCTTTGGCTCGAAGCTTCTTATGGATAAATTCAATATTATCCAGATTAAGGCCTGCACCCGGGATTATAATAGGGTGACTTTGTGTTTCCTGCGAAACGGCTATCATTTTTTGTATCGTATCCAGAGCTTCTGGGGCGGACCGCTTTCCACCTGAGGTCAAAATTCGATCCATTTTAAACGGAGATTGGCAAAGGGACTTGTAGGTTTCCAACGGATCCGTCTCATCAATGGCGCGATGGAACGTTACGGATAAACCTTTTGCTTCTTCTACCACCATTGCTAGTAACTCATTGTCCACTGTTTTATGATCGGTGAGAGCTCCAAAAACGATGCCAGCAGCCCCGAGTTCTTTTACCATTTTAATGTCCTCTTTCATCGCATCCCATTCCTTTTTTCGGTAAACGAAGGAATAGCTATGGGGACGAATCATGACCATCACGGGGATTGTCACACTTTTTACAACGGTCTTAATGGTTCCATAACTTGGAGTCAGCCCACCTTCACTCATAGCGGAAACTAGTTCGAGGCGATCGGCCCCGTTACTCTCAGCTGCTTGAGCATCTTCTTGTTTTAAAACAATCACTTCTACTAAGCTCAACTTCATCTACTTCTTTCTGAATTCATTTTTAATGTCATTATACCTTTTAGTTCAAGCTTGCTAAAGAGAGAGACACTTCTAGTCATTTGGGTTTCTTTTAGGCATGGCTGTTTTCTCTATTAATTAAGTGTAACCCTTGAATATTCAATATGAATTATTAACAACAAAGCAGTTGTTTTTTTCGTGAGTTCGGTCGTTAATAAGGGCTTTTAACGACCGGTATAACGTTTTTCTCTTTTTTCTGAGCGAACGGTCGTTAATAGGGGCTATTAGAGGCGGGTCCGAAGTTTTTTCCGAGAGAACAGTCGTTAATACGGGTGCCATTAACGACTGATCCTGTGTGTTTTCCAAGCATTGGGTAGTTAATTTTTAGACGATATATTTGAAAAGGGGTGTTTAAAAAAGTAATCAAGGACGGTATGAAGCAAAGTTGCTTCAGTGCGGTCCGAGATAAGACACCGACTGAATTTAACAATTTAGAGTGAAAAATTTTTGGCGATGTTGTTCCTGTATGATATATTTGCACATGTGATAGTGATTACATTCCGGCGGAGGAACGAGCAAAGTTTCTTTCGAAGTGAATACCGTAAATTTTTCAACTTGGAGATGCATTAAATGAAAATAAATAAAGTATTGGAACAGTTTAAAGGAAAATTAATTGTTTCCTGTCAGGCATTGCCTGATGAGCCGCTTCATAGCCCATTTATTATGGGGAGAATGGCGTACGCTGCGATGCTGGGCGGTGCTGCTGGTATCAGGGCCAATAGTGTGGAAGATATCAGAGAAATCAAGAAAAACGTTAATTTACCCATCATTGGTATTATCAAACGGGATATGGAAGGCTCGGATGTGTTTATCACGCCAACACTTGAAGAAATCGATCGCCTTTATCAAGAAGGGGTAGAGATTATTGCTTTAGATGCAACTACCAGAATTAGGCCTGATGGGAAAACGATTCAAGAGATATTTCCTGTTATAAAGGAAAGGTATCCTAACCAACTCTTTATGGCCGATTGCTCTACGTTTGAAGAAGCGAAATTAGCTTATGAATTGGGTTTCGATTGTGTCGGAACCACTTTAATTGGGTATACCGACTACACGAAAGGTCATCATGTCCCTGACCTTGAGGTTATTGAAAAGATGGCGAAAGAAATTCCTGTTCCCGTTATTGCAGAGGGCGGTATCTGGTCGCCTGGGGACTTAAAGGCTGTATTTGACCATGGAGCCTATACGGCAGTGGTTGGTTCTGCTATAACCAGACCGATGGAGATTACCAAGAAGTTTATTGAAGCGATTCGTTAAATATAAATTAACGGGTGTGAAAGTCTTATACCCATTTTTGTAGGATAAATCAGCTACTTATTTTATCATTAAATTCATAGAATAGTTGAGATGGAGTAAACAAGGGGGGAAATCTTGATGCAGGTCAGAGAACTCACAGAAAAGGAATACCTAGAATCCCTGAACCTTTCGATGTATGCGTTTCAATATAAGGTTCAGGAAGCTGATATACCGGCTAGAAAAGAAGCCATGAAAAACCATAAAATTTTAGGAATATGGGACGAGAACCGTTTAGCTGCCAAGCTACATATTATTCCATTTACGATTTTTATGAAAGAGGCTGAATGGCCAATGGGTGGAATCGCTGGAGTTGCTACCTATCCTGAGTACAGACGAACCGGTTATGTGAAAGCCCTCATTACAGATGCGTTAAAACACCTTAGAAACGATAATCAAATTGTATCGCTTTTGCACCCATTTGATATCTCGTTTTATCGCAAGTTTGGTTGGGAAATCTTAAATGAACAGAAGAAAATAACACTTGAAAAGATCAACTTAAAGTTCCTCGAACCACAGCCTGGACTGATAAGGAGATTTTCTAAAGAAACTCATCATGAAGCGTTGGAAAAGATGTATGAACAAATTTGCACCCGACATACGGGCATGTTAAAACGGGACACAAAATGGTGGAAAGAACATGTATATGATGATGATTCACAGGTTGCTGTCTATTACACTTCCGAGAATGAACCAAAGGGCTATCTCCTCTATCAAGTAAAGCAAAGGAAATTGGATGTGGAGGAGTTCGTTGCTCTTGACCATGAAGCGAGAGTAGGGCTGTGGAATTATATCTGCCAGCATGACTCCATGGTCGAAACTGTGACGCTGAATCTTGCTAGCCAGGATCCTTTTCCTTATTTTCTGTCGCAGCCTAAGGTGCAAACTGAGGTAACACCCTATTTTATGGCAAGAGTGGTGGATGCGGAAGAATGCTTACGAAAACTTCCGTTTTTACAAGAGAATGAACTGATCTTCCTGCATCTTGAAGATACCTATGCTCCTTGGAATAACGGGAGCTATTTGCTTGGCAATGGAGAAATGAAGATCTATAAAGAAAAAACAGGAGGCCAGTGTGCCCATCCTCCGAAAAAAGGAATTCAGTTAAACATCAATTCTCTTACCGCCATTTTATTTGGATACAGGAGGCCAATGGAGCTTTTTGAAATGGGCTATTTAAAGGGATCTATAAAAGAGATGGAGCTTTTTGAAAAAAAGGTCCCGAAAATGAAATCAGCCTTTTATGATTTCTTTTAACTCTGCATAGAGTCATTGAATAGGTTCTGTAGGCAAAGAGTCCCCGAGATAGGTTGGAATGTTCAACATATCCTTATGAGAAAGGGGACTCTTCCACATTGTCTTTTCTATTCTGGCAGATTAATATTTTTGATAGTTAAGTAGTGTGTTATACTGTAAATAGCCAGAATAGTTAATAAATAAAAGTCAGGAAGAAAATGAAATAATAGAGGAGGAAGAAAGTGGAACATATTATCGTCGAAACGAAAGATGGGGTCCGGACACTAACGCTGAACAGACCAGAGCGCCTGAATGCCGTAAACGATACGCTTAGTCATGAGATTATCCAGGCCATTTCAGAAGCTTCTGCTGACGATGAAGTCCGTGTCATTGTCATTACCGGTAGAGGAAGAGGATTCTGTGCAGGGCTTGACTTGACCGATTATGCAAAGAGAAATCCAGAAGCCCAATCTCGTCATCAAAAATTAGATGAATTGGGATGGGTTGGTCATCAAGCATTGGGGATTGTGCATTGTGACAAACCAGTGATTGCTGCCATAAATGGGATTGCAGCTGGTGCAGGACTCGCGCTAGCTCTAGCTTGTGATATCCGCTTCATGTCAGCTGATGCAAGGGTAACAGCTGGATATATTCGCCGCGGTCTTAGCCCTGATGCGGGAATGAGTTATTTTTTACCGCGGTTGGTCGGGCAGGCAAAAGCTGCCGAATTGATCTTTACCGGTCGGGACATTTACCCTGAGGAAGCAGAACGAATTGGATTGGTGAACAGGATATTCCCTGATGAAGAACTCCAGGAGCAGGTGATGAATTTTGCCAGGGAATTAGCGGCAGGACCGCCGGTAGCCATGACGCTTTCTAAAAGATTGCTTGCTGCAAGCCCTGACACTGATCTTACCACGATTCTAAAACAAGAATACGGATTTATTAAACAATGCTTTGGAACCAAAGACGTTCAGGAAGGCATTCAAGCTTTTGCTGAGAAGAGAAAGCCTGTGTTCCGAGGAGAATAGGCCAATTCTAGCAATAAAGACTGCGACGAGAGGTACATAATTGAACGGAGAAATTGCGAAAAGGCAGCGGAGTTGATATGCCCCGTAAAAGTTAGACACGATTCTAACTTTACGGGGTGTTTTTATGGCCAAATTTACAGTGGAAGAAAAGATACAAAGTGTCTTAAGGTATGTGCAGGGAAAGAATCTATGAAAAAAATATCTGAGGATATTGGTGTTAACGACAGTGTTTTTTGTTGTTGGGTTCGTGTTTATGAGCATCAAGGTGAAAGCGGCTTTATTAAATCCTATACAAGCTATTCTGCACAGTATAAAATGGATGTACTTAAATATATGAACGAAATGGGTACATTCTATCGCGAAACTGCTGCTATTTTCAATCTTTCCTCACCTGAATTGATTAGAACTTGGTATGTACGGTTTGAACAAGGTAGAATGGATGCCCTGGAATCGAAGAAGAAAAAGGGGCGTCCATCCATGAAAAAGGAATCAAAGAAACCAACACCAATTGAAGGGTCAGTAGAAGCACTACAAGCGAAAATTGAACGTTTAGAGATGATGAATGCCTACTTAAAAAAGTTGAATGCTTTAGTTTAAATGCAGGAAAAATTACAAACAAAATCAAAGCGCAAGTAATTTTTGAACTAAAGCATAAGTAAATTGAACCAAAAGTGGGTAACAGACGTAACGGAATTCCACCTATTTGGGGAGAAACGTTACCTTTCTCCAGTACTTGATTTGTGTAACGGGGAGATCATTGCTTATAGCGTTATGAATCGTCCTGCTTATAAATTGGTGGGAGAGATGTTGGACCAAGCAATTGAACGTCTTCAGCCAGGAGACCAAGTGATTCTTCATTTAGACCAAGGTTGGCATTATCAAATGAAACAGTACCAAAAAACTTTAGAACAGCACCAAATTACCCAAAGTATGTCACTGTTTGGACAATGCAAGTCATGGAAAATTTCTTTGGCTTACTAAAGTCCGAACTCCTTTATCTACAAGAATTTGATAGTATAGAGCATTTTGAACGGGAATTAGCTGACTATATTCACTATTACAATCACAAACGTATGAAGGCAAAATTAAAAGACTTGTGTCCAGTTGAATACAGAACTCAAGTCTTAAAAGCTGCTAAAATATTTGTCTAACTTTATTGGGTCAGTTCAAGTATCCGTTGCCTTTTTCATTCGTTATGAAGGTATGAGCAATCCCTGTCGCTCATATGCATCTATTCTCATAATCTTTTTAAATCATCATTTAATTTCCGTGCTTGATTTTTGAAGTAAAGATAAAATGCTATCCAGAAGATCGTGTAGACGACAAGGGAAATGAAGAAGGTTAACAAAATAGTTAGGATAGTAAATGGGATCCATCCGATCGTGAGTGCCAAGATGAGGTATAGGATCGTAACAGTTAAAAAATGAAGAATGGTTTGTTGGAAAAGTTTCAAACTCCTGTTTTCAAAGTACAATGAACTGACTGTAAAAAACCAGCCGCAGAGAACAGAACCTATGGAGTTTTTTAAAAATATGGGTCCATCTATCATTTCGTAGCCACCGAAAAGGATGTACAAGTTGGTGATTAAAACCACCATAAAGCCTCCAAAGAAAATACCGATGAAACTACGCATTATAAAAGTTTTCATTCTCCTTTCCTCCTATTCAATTGTAGAAGTTCCTTAATTGCAGGGACATAGGTACGAGACACATATTCTTTTTTTCCTGATTTGAAGTGAATACAGAGTGTACCATTGAATGATGCTTCAAACCGGCTCATTTGATTTAGATTGGCGATCACCGATTTTGACAGGCGAATAAACTTTTTTGAAGGGAGCAGGGCCTCGAGTTCATATAATTTTTCTTTTACAATAAAAGAATCTGCACCCGTAACGGCGATAATCTGTTCGTTTTCAGCGTGAAAATAGTGGACGTCATCCGGTTTAAGAATATGCTGCATTTCTCCCTTTTTACCTATCAGGAATTGTTGCTCCCTTCCAGAGATGCTGTCAATGAGTTCCTGTATATTTTCATCCATCTCAGGGGCTTCGATGGTAACTTTCGTCTCTTTAAGTGCTTTGTCAATATTAAGGAAAAGTTTCAAATTTCAGACACCTCTTTTCACTTAAAGTATAGTCGATTCATCACTCGATGTCTGTCAATAGATGTTTTTACCTTCCCTCCTCTCATTGTCTTTCTAATCAAATTGTATGATGAAATTCCTTTCTAGTCTGTATAATGACAGTAAGCGGAAGAAAACAAAGGGTAACTTGTGGAGAATAGCTGGTGACTTACACTCCGAGTCTTTCAAAAAGTGTATTTTTGTATATATAGAAGAACAAAAACCAGTACTGTGGCTGGCACAAGGCTTTTTTACAAATGACGAATAAAACTGAAACAGGACAAATCTATTTTTGAATAGGGGGGAAGCAAATGTCTGTTTCAGTAAGAAGGAAAATTTTAGCGGCCATACTTAGCAGCTTGTTATTTGCAGTTATTTTTTCTGTTCCAGGTGGATTTGAAATGAATTCATTTGCTAACTTATATTATTTAAACTTGATGTTTGTCGTTTCGTATGGGGTTATTACATCCCTAATTAGTGATTGGGTTAGTAAAAAGACTTTTCAATCGACTTACTCTCGAGAAATTTGTTCCTTTCTATTGCATTGTTTATTTGGTTCCGTGTTTTTAATTCTTAGTCTTGCTTCTGCCATCTCTTTTTTTATCATTGACCGTTTATTAACAAAAGTAAAAGTAAAATGGTGGACAGTTTGTTTGGCATTATTTCTGGTCATATTCCTATTTTTTAAAGCTATTAATAGAGGGAATTAGGTCTACTTGAACGTGTTTTCCTTTGGGCGACTGTGGTGATCCCGGTTCCAAATTGCTAACGTGACAGTTTAGTTCAAAGAGATACATTAAAAACCTAGCTTTTTAGGCTAGGTTTTAGCGTTTTAAGGGGAAGAGTAGAATTATAGCAATTTTAAAAATCTATTTCTCCAGTCCTCTGCAAGAGCATCAACTGTCAATATTTTTTCAATGGATGCTTTATCTTCCTTTTGATGAAAAAGAATTTGTGTAGCAAAAGAAACGGATATTTCTTTTGAGTGTTTTTCCAAAAGCGTGATTTCCGAATCGAACTGAATGGTACCTGCTTCCAATACCCGAAAAAAGTAACCCGTTAGAGTCGTTTCAACCACTTTCTTTAAAAGTTGTTTTTCTTCGTTATAATTGGAGATTGATATACAGGGTACCCGCCCTTGTGTTATTTGAAGAATAGTATCTCCTATTCTATAGATATCACCAATACAAACCTGTTTTTCCGTCATCCCAGTGACCGTAATATTCTCCCCAAAGGCAGGTAATATCAGCTTTTTTTGAAATACCCCTTCCCAATAAGAGTAATGCTCGAAGGGGTACAAACATACTACACGGTCGGGTCCACCGTGAAATTTGTGATTGGCAACATCATTATCAACAATGCTAGCTTTTTCCACCTTTATGGCTTGTACGGCCGATTTTCCAATTCCAGAAAACTCCTTTTTATTATTCCAATGATACTCCTTCGGCTTTCCAACAGCTAAACTCATAATTTTTCGATTCAATTTGTATTTACCTCACTTCTACAGAACTCCAAAATCAATAGGCTATTATAAATTGTATTATACTAGTGTCTTTTGAAAAGGTGCAATTTTCAAAAAATCAATGGGTCAGGAAAGGTTAAGGTACTTAAAAGAAAATCTGAGCTACTTTAAAATCAGCTGCCATTTTTTATTAAAATAAAGGTGCAGTTAATTGAAGAGATAAAACATAGTATTATGGCGGTATTTTTTTCTTGTTGAATTAAAGGTGCAGTTTCATTTAAATGATAAATGACGTTTTCCTCCACACAAAAAAGGAGAATGAATTGCCTATGAAATCATCCCATCAAATAGTTTGAATATGCTTATACTGTTATTATTCATCAATGACTTGCTAAACGTTTTTTGAAATCCGCCTTAAACACCAGAATAGCATCAATATTTACAGCAAAATCGTGGTCACTGATATTAAAATTAGTTGTAAACTTGCCAGACTTCTCACGAACCATAATTGTCGGCCGGATATTGTCTCCAATTGCGTCCTTCGTTACAGCACGTCCATAGAAATACCAGTTAGATTTAGTAGGCATATTTGCTGCATTCTTAGATAAGTCACTTTTTATTAATTCGATAATTGAACCATAAAATCTTCATTAAGCATAATGGTTTTTCCATGCTGACCATCAAACAGATATATCAGCATATCCATACCAAATATTCCTGCTTGTATACTATCCGTCATTGGAAGTTTATGTTTCATCAAACAAAATCTTCATTTCATTACCTACGTTAGTATAAAATTACATAACAAAATTATACACCAATTAGAAAATACAAAATAGCTTGCTTTTAGTCTTACTAAACATTGTAAGAGTTAGGCAAAGCTGCATCATGGTAGGGATCCTCCTAAAGTTGTGAGTTAGAATGGTGTCTAATGGGAATGAAACTTTAGACATAAAAGGGGGTAACCATAACAACACAAAAAGGGATGAATTAGAATTATTATCCATAGCATTAAGGCTACCCAATCTTTGTGAAGGATAACACTTATTGTAACGGGGACTTTCGTTGAAAAATCGAGTTGCAGCGGCAGCCCTTTTTCTTGCTCCACTAGTGGGAGTATAATTGAACCAAAAATGTTAAAATAAAGAAAAACATATTATATAAAAAGGGGGGGAATGTAAATGAAAAAGAGAATAGTTTTTTGGGTAGTTCTACTTGGGGTAGTGCTTTCTGGTTGTGGAAAAACGAACGGTGAATCAACCAAAACTTCCCCACAAAGTTCGGGACAACATACAAAAATAACAGAAACGACATCACATAGTTCCGAACAAAAAACAAAACCGGCAGTAAAAAAATCATCCTCTAAAAGTTCAACATCTTCTGAAGTACTAGTGACGAGTGATAAAGTCAGTGGTGTTTGGCTGGCATCGGGAAAACAGGATGGTGTAAGTAGCACTTGGTACTTTAACAATGGGCAATTAACAGTCAATTACGTGTACCATTTTTCTTATGTAATCGCTAAAAATAAAGATCCTCATGGGTATACTGTTGTAACGATAAAAAATAGCGAAGGCAAGCAGCAACATGCTTTGTTATTGAAAAGAAATGGCAGTAATTTTGAAGGTTTAACTGTTGAAGGCGTGGCTTACAACAAATACTTATCAGATGGTACAGTGCCAAAAGGACAGCAGCTTATCGAATTTACATTCCAAGAGAATGCATGGGGAAGTATGGATCAAGCAATAGAATTTTATGAGAACACATATAAGAATACGGATAATGCAATCGCAAAAGATATTATATGGGGAAATTATCAAAGGGATTTATGGAGCATAGTCAAGGAAGGATCTTCGGGCAATACGATTACGTTACACTGGTCGAATATAAGCGGGGCTGGGGGAAGCTTTAATCAATTTGTTAAAAATAATGACGGAACCACAGTAATCACCTTCTTCGATGGAAATGTTGGGTATCCCAATCAGCCTACCGAGAGATATACGGTTCGGAATTCAGATTTTAAAGTCATTAAGACAGAAGATTTGTTTCAGCAATAATTAGGGAATATAAATCTTTACTTTAATTAAAAGCCGTCTCACGACGGTCTTTTTTATGTCTTTTTTGGTATTCCGGCAAAGATTGATGCAGGGTCAATTTGCTTTTTGAACTAACGTGTCAGTCAGTTTAATGGAATAAGGAATTTTATCATACTAGGTTAATAACATTAGGATTATATTTAAAGTGTTTTAGTAGTATAATAGTATTGGTGTTTCTACAGATATCTAAAAAAAGGGGACAATATATGAAGAAATTAACCTACTTATTTATGGCGTTTTTATTAGTTTTCCTTGCAGCTTGTTCATCAAATGAAACAACTAGCAAAGAGGAAAAAATGAAAATAAATAATACTCAAGAAGTAAGCAAAAAGAAAGCAGCCACTGTTGAAAGTAAAAAAGATACACCTGAAGATGAAGTCGAAAAATCAAACTCAGTTAGTGCCACTAGTACACCAGCGATAACAAGTGTTAATGGTGACTTTGATTACAGTAAATATACACTAATTGCAGTTGATGGCGGAGATATGTCAGGATATAGAAAACCGAATGTCAGAGTTGATATCGGGTTTGGCGACAGGGAATATTGGGCTTTTACAAATGAATACGGACAGCTAATTCGTGTTGAGGCAAAAAATGTTACCCTCCAAAATCCGAAAACAGAACACGTTTTATCGTCTGGCAGATACTATCCTGATGAAGCAAAGGTTCCTGGCACAGAGAGTCCAGACTTAGACCAAGGACATGTGATTGCTGACTCACTTGGAGGAGTATCAAACGCATATAACATTACACCTCAGGACAGCACTCTCAATCGGCACGGTGATCAAGCTTATATGGAGAAAGTGATTCGAGATGCAGGTGGTTGCACGGATTTCGTAGCAGTGATATCATACCCAAATTCTCAGACACAAACTCCTAATCATTATAAATTCACATACAAAATTCAGGGCAGAAGTATTACAGATGAATTTGACAATGTAAACCCAGATGAAGTGAACAAAAATTTAGGGATTACGACAGACACTAGCAGTGCGCCACCAAAAACAGACAATGTAGCAGCAAACGAAACGGTAAGTAGTAATGAAGATGTTAGTAAGGTAGATACCAATCATAATGGAAGTGTTACAATCGCTGAAGCTAAAGCTGCTGGGTTTAAAATGCCAATTACGCGCGATTCATGGCTTTATAAATACATGGACGATCGAGATGGTGATGGACTAGTAGGTGAGTAAACAAATACGATATTTATACACATGCAATACAAATATGAATCAAAATCAGAAAAAATAGGTGCTTTCGCTGTCTTAAACCTTGATCAAAGAATGTCTGCCACTAAGGCAGACATTTTCTTCCTTGTCTGAGGACGGCGGCTACAAGCATACTAATGATATATCAATCAACAGCAGGGGGAAATCATGAGCAAAACAGAGGAATTAAAAAAGGAATTGCAGGTCTTGACGGGTCGGCGTGATCGGATGCAACAGAACCTTTATGAAGTAGAAAAACGCATTAGCGAAATTGTTAAAGAATTAAAAAAACAATAAAAGAATGGGAGCGCACCCGTTGGTGTTCTAACTTCTTATTTGTAAAGGAGGTTTTTTAACTAGGTTGCTACGGCAGCCTTTTTTATTTAACTAACGGAGCAGGTTAATTGAACACCACGAACACAAAAACAGTTTTTTTAACATAAATGTAAAATTATACTGAGTCCTTGATCGTAAAATTGTGTATACTTAGTTGGTTAACCATAGGTAATTGAATTGGAGAGCAGAGCAGCTATGTTTTTTCGTTTAATGTATCAAATCGTCTTGCCGATTTATGTTATATTTGTTATTTTTTCTTCGATAACCTTGGAGAGATCTCAAAACAATATTTTAATCATATTACTAGGCATTCTTTTTATAACATGCAATTATTTGGAAAGGATATATCTCCGTTATTTTATTTATATATCGACTATAGAAATAATAGCGTTACTATTGTTTCACTTTACAACGCAACTAAATTGGTGTTACTCGATTTATATTATTTTACTTAGTAAATTTTTATTTCACATCAAAGGAGTCGTAAAGGGGATTTTTCTTGGTTTTGTCTTAATTACTTTTTACACTGTTATACGAATTTCTTATACCCCTGGAAATTCCTATAGCATTCTTGCAATTGGATCAGACTACTTAACTTCTCTAGCTGTAGTGCTCATCATTCAATATATCATTGAAATGGAGAGAAAAAAGAATTACCTCATAGAAGAGAAGAAACGTGAAGAATTACACTATAAAGAAGAAAAAAACAAGCTTTTAGCTGAAATGGCTGCTGGACTTGCACATGAAATTAAAAACCCCCTAACAATCATTCAAGGGTTCCTTCAACATTCCAAAGAGCATGATTATAATATACAACCTTGGTATGATTTAATCCAAGGTGAGGTTAGTAGGATGAATAAATTAACTGTGGAATTCCTACAATTTTCAAAACCAATGGTTTCTTTATACCAAACTTATTCTATCCATGAGTGTCTAAAAAAGGTAATCTCTCTAACAGAATCCAAAGTCATCAGTTCAGGACACAAAATCGTATACACGGAGTACAATCCCCATCTTTTTGTAAGCATGGATTTCGATAAAATAGTACAGGTTTTTGTTAATTTAATAAACAATGCCATGGAATCTATGGTTGAAAATGGAGATATTACAATTCGATTGTTAAATGTTGAGAACAAAGCGGTTGTTGAGGTTAGTGATATGGGTGTAGGTATAAGAGAGACAGACCTAAAAAAAATCTTTAGTCCATTTTATACAACGAAATCTGAAGGAACGGGGCTAGGGCTTTCTATTTGTCAGAAAATCATTCAGGATCATGGTGGAACCATTGATGCTACAAGTATTCTGAAACAAGGAACTTCATTTACTATTTGTTTTCCTTTAGACAGTGTACATGAACAATAAATATAAGTTTGTGAAGAAACGTAATTAAGTTAACGGGGGCAAGAGTTCAACAAGGGGCTGCGATGGCGGCTCTTTTCTTGTTCAACTAACTGGTAGCTTTACATGTAATTAGGGCCAATCAAATGTACCACCTCTGCCATTGTTTTTACCAGGGAGTGCCAAGAAATTTACCATTAAAAGACAACTTAGTTACCATCCATAACCTTCCGTATAATTAGTGAGCATATCTAACGATATGACACTATATGGGAGGTTTTTTATAATCCATTATCGCAAGATATTGGAATTAAATGCCGAGGGGATCAGCTTAAGAGGTATTGCCGCCAGTACGGGCAGCTTGCGGCAGAAAGTAACCGAAGTTATTGAAATGGCTGGAAAGAAAGGGTTGGAATGTCCGTTAAAGGAAGAAATGGAATGATAGATGGATTGAGGAATTTCTTTTTCCTGAAAAGACTATGGAAGGCTCCGGAAGGCAGCCTCTTGATTTTGAATACATCCACAAAGAGCTGGTTAAACCCAATGTCACTCTATCTCTCATGCATCACGAATACGAGGCGAGAAGCCGTGCGAATAACGCGATTCCTTACTACTATCGGAGTTTTATACGGTATTACGGCAACTATGCTCAAAAATACAAGGCGACGATGCGTATTCGGAGAAAACCTGGCGAAATAATGGAGGTTGATTGGGCTGGATCCACACTTTTCATCATTGATAGGGATACCGGAGAAAAAGTAAAAGCGTACGTATTTATCGCTACATTGCCGTGCAGTCAATTCACGCATGCGGAAGCGACGCTTTCAATGGACCAGCGTTCCTGGATTAATGCACATATCCATGCTTATGAATATTTTGGCGGTGTAACGCAAATTGTGGTTTCGTATAATCTGAAAACGGGTGTCACGAAGCACACTTCAGAGATCTTGTATTGAATCTAACGTAAAAGAAAATGGCCAGCCATTACAATACAATCATTATTCCGGCACGTGTGCGCAGCCCAAAGGATAAAGCAAGTGTTGAAGGCTCTGTTGGTACAATTTCCAACCTGGATCATAGCGGCATTGAGAAATACACATTGTTTTACTATTGAAGAATTAAATGCAGAACTACAGAAGATCGATACTCCATGAACATCCTTTATGAGGGCAGCCGTCTTTCGGACCGAAAGGCCATAGTTTACATGATAGGTTAAAATGAGCCCCAATGTATGTGGCGACACATAAAGCCTTGATAAATCTACTTTGGGCTTACGAGGAGGCTCTTTAGACAAAGGTTGAAAGTCAATCTTAAACTGCCGAAAAATGTATCTTAACTTAAAGGATTGGGGATCCTTTTTGAATTGTTTCTTTACCTTCGAAGACATACTGTTTATTTTCTGAAGGTAATAAGAGCAGTCATTATTTTTACATTTGATAACGTCAAAGTCTTTTCGTTCTTTGATTTTTTCAAGAGCCTTTGAACAATGAGGACACTTTAATATGGCCTCTTTTGAATATCGATTTTTATCACTGAAACAGCACGAACACACCTTACACTGATACTGACCTTTACCTCCATTATTAGCATAAAGATAATCAGATGGAGCACCACACTGAGGACAGTTCATAGATTTAGGCACGCTGGCTTTTTACATTTGAACACCTTTGAACCTGTTGTACGAACGGCAGTTTAGTCGGACAAATAAGCGGAATTTTACTAATGACATATGGTAAGTAAAAACCTCCTATCTGCATGCATAGGGTTCTTAAACCTATAATAAAACACCCACTAACAGGTTCAAGAAATGTTAAACAAGGTTGCGGACTGGATTTCTCAGACAGAACGGAATGCACCAAGGGAAAACCTTGGTCGCGACCCTACTCCAATTAACAATTATCTTGTTCTTTTAGGCCTCTTCATCTAAAGTAGTTAATAAATATATGATGTAGAGGTGTAGAGATGTCACTATGGCTATTACGGTATTTTAATTTTTTTCTTGGCTTAACTTTCTTTGGATTAGGAAATGCGATAGCAGTGAATGTTCAATCCTTGGGGCTACATCCATGGGAGGTATTAAACGTCGCTCTGTTCCAACGGTTCGGGTTCACGATTGGGACTTGGAGTGTCATATGCGGCTTAGTACTGGTGCTGATTACACTTGTCGTTGATAGGAAGTATATTAGTATTGGGACCTTTCTAAATGCCTTATCAATTGGCCCAATCATGGATTTCTTTTTGCATCTCAACATTCTTCCTCGTGAAAACGAGAATTGGTGGTTGAATCTACTAATCTTGTTATTGGGTATCATCATAACCGGCATTGGCGGAGGAATCTATGTGGCTGCGGGAATTGGGGCCGGTCCACGGGATGGTTTCATGCTTTCCGTTTCGGAAAAAACCGGGTTATCGGTCAGCCGAGCAAGAATCGTTGTCGAGAGTGTCATCTTGATTATCGGCTTAATCCTGGGTGGTCCTGTCTTTATTATGACATTTGCATATACTTTTATTCAAAGTCCCATCTTTCAGTTTTCCATGAAACTAATGCGTTCCTATTTCGCTAGTCTGGAGCGAAAGCAAAAGGGAAAATTTAATATCCCGTTATAAATCTAAGGAGGCTGCCTTTTTTTATGGACTACCTCCTTTCTTTTTATTTTACTGACATGTGCTTTACTTCAATTTAGAGTGAAGTCTTTTTCTTATTTAAGTAACGGGGGAGTTTAGTTGAATAAGAAATGCTTTATTGTTAATAACTCTTTTAAATGTCAGAAAATTGACGGGGTATTTTGTCCTGTTTTTGACGGATTTTATGTCCAATATTTAAGGGAAGCAGTCAAACTACAGCTGCTTCCCTTAATTTTATACTAGATGACTATCTGATAGGTTTCTCTTGGATTTAAATAAAATTTTGTCTTATTGGGACCAATAATCATGTACCAGTCCTTACCAAATTCAATTTGACACGGTATTTCTAATCCATTTCCAAGGTGGATTTTGAAAGATTCACCAAGGAGCACCTTGCAGAGCCTTGTCCCCTCAGCCCAATAATACTCCCAATACTTGAGGTAACCATTATATTCCATCTCAGTCCAAGTTTTTATTTCTCTCATGACAGTTCTCCTTGAATGACATGCTTAATCATATGATCATCAATGATACGACGCCCATTTTGGGCTCCATATAGGAGGCTGTGTGTACATAATTTATTAATAAGTCTCGGTGTCCCTCCAGAAAACCGATGAATCTCTTCTAAAGCACCATCTGAGAAAATCTGTTGGTCAATGCCGGCATATTCTAGATGTCGTGAGACATAAGCATCCACTTGTGCTCGATCATAGTGACCTAGTTTGAATTGGATATCGATTCGTTGACGTATAGCTGCGTATGATTGAAGACGTAAACGATCCCATAATTCACTTTGACCCACAAGGATAAGAGCCATCGGACTTTGCGCGTCCATTTTAAAATTCAGTAAAAATCTAACTTCCTCAAGCATTTCTCGATCTAAAAGGTGTGACTCATCCACCACGACAACCGGCTGAATTCCATGAATCCCTCTCATTAACTCAATTTCACGATGCAGCTGCCGTTTGGCATCCCCTCGATAAAATTTAGCTTCTGAACCTAGCTGTTCTAATAATCCTTTATAAAAATGCCTAGGAGTTAGCTTCGAATCAGATAAATACAGTACTTGAAATTTCCCCTGATCCAGGCCATCGACGAATTTCCGGATTGTTGTGGTTTTACCAGTACCGCAATCGCCTGTTAATACGGCAAATAATTGCCTTTCTGCCGCATACTTTAACAGGCCAATACTTCTTGCATCGTAAGAGATTCATAAAGTTGAGTGGTAGGGACATCCCTTGTAAAAGGAGTATATTCCATTCCGTAAAAGCCCTCAAACATCTTTGCCATCCTCCTTCCAAACTGCACGGAAAGAAACAGCTGGAGCTTGTTCGACTTTTCTTTCTTGATGCTTCTTTTCGGCAGCTTTAAGCAATCTAGAAGAATCGACTTCAATTGTTTGGAGGTGTGAAGGCAACGTTGGACGCTTTCCGGACTTTTCTCCAATCACCAGTTTTTTTGCTCTCCAAGGGTTATAACCCTCGTATTCAATTGTTAACTCTTCCAAATCTGCAGGATCATAGACAACATCCACTTGACGACCAATAAAGGAGAGACCTACTTCATATTTTTGCTCCATAAAACTAATGCATCCAGCCTTATCTACTTTCCTAG
Organism: Neobacillus dielmonensis; assembly: GCF_000612665.1. Classification (GTDB taxonomy): domain Bacteria; phylum Bacillota; class Bacilli; order Bacillales; family Cytobacillaceae; genus Neobacillus; species Neobacillus dielmonensis. The sequence continues at coordinate 17,975 of NZ_HG942058.1, read as the reverse complement.
TCTCACAATGCAAGAAAGCATTCGCTAGTTTATTCGGGTTAATGAATCGAAGTGCTTTTTTATCGCTTCGAAAAGCAGTCTCAGGGCTCATTTTTCCACCAAGGCCGGAATGCGGTCTATTTTGATAACACTCTGAAAGCCATACTTGAAAAAGCTCATTCAAACGATCTAAGGTAGTTGGCTTCTCTAGGGCCACTTCACCCAAGAAAGAGTCTACCACTCTATTAAAACGTTCAACTTTGCCTTTTGACTCAGCGGCATACGGTTTTGTATAGATTAGTCTCGTACCTAACTTGGAACATGTACGAGACATCCACTTGGTGCGATATTGTTTACCGTTATCGAAATAAACGGCTTCTGGAACACCGTATTTTTGTATGGCATTACGAAAGGCATCCTCTATAATCCTTGAATCAAGGGTAGGATAAAAGGCGCCATGCAGAATAAATCGGGTCGCATCGTCTATTATAGCGACTAAGTAGACCTGCTTTCTCGAGCCATTCGGTCCAATCGGTAAATAAGGCCCAAATTTAATATCTGATTGCCACAGCTGATTACGATGACTCTTTTGAAATCGTCTTGCTGCTACTCCAGTTTGAGAATAGAGTTTCATTTGCCGTGTGCTATATCCTCGTTCGGTTAACTTTTCTTGAAGGGTAGAACGTTTCAGCTGTCCTGATTCAGCCAAGCCCTCCCACTCGAGTATCTGAATAATTTGTGCCACACTTCTGGTAGGGGCTTCTTTACGAAGCAGAATTGCCTGCTCTAATAGGTTCTCGGGAATAGCCTCTTTTTTCGCTTTTCCCGAGAATCTTCTTGGCTTTAACCCTTCAAAACTTTCATTACGATATTGCTCAAGATAACGTCTAATTGTCCTTTCAGACAGACCGCTGGTCTTACATATATGATTTTTCAATTCCTTTGCTTTTCCAGCATCTAGCCCTTCCGCTAGGAGCGGGGCAATAAGCTGAAACCGTTGTACTGCGATTTCTTCTGCCTTTTTTTGATCCCTCATGATAACACTCCTTTATATAAGTGATTATCATGAGTGTAAATCAGCTATCGTCGGACAAGAATGCGGAACGGGTCTGTATCCACAAATTATAATTTACAATCGGCCGGACAATTCTCTCCAGCCATCTAGGGGCATTCCCGACCAGTCGTCCTATTCTATGAAGTGCAGTCTCTGCATTTGCGGACGTCAGATGCAAAGGGACCTTATCCTGATTAGTTCGAAGCATAATAGATAGGAGGCAATTAGCCCAGTAATCTACGAAATAATGAAACCATTCAAACCAACGAAATAAAGTAAATTCATCAGCTGGAACATCATGTGTTGAGGGGTTCGAAAGAACCGACTCTATACACTCTGCCTTATATCTATTATATGGAACTAAGAAATCTGGTAATTCATGATGAATTTGGCCACATTGATCACAACCTAAACGCCGAATATTATATACTATTGTCTCTCCAGAACTTTCTCTTGCTTTTCTTTCTCTAGTACCAATAACGCTCATGCTTTTCCCACAACAGGGCGAAGGAGTCCTCCCCGCACTTCTAACCAAAAACTCCATTGTTTTCAATTAGCTTATAATCTGTTACAATAACCATATAGTTTTTTTAGGGGACGTCTCCCGTATATCTGTTGGCGCAGATATACATAATGGGAGGCGTCTTTTCCTTTCTCCAGAATTTTAAATGTCGAAATGTTCCGAAGTATGTATCTATGGACATTATAACCGTCTAACTCTGGACAGGCAACACCGTCAACTTTCGGTCATTTTAGAATAGCAAAAACACTTTATTTTCTTGAATAAATAGATGTATTTTATAATAAATATCGAAAACATTCATAGTTAATTTGAATGTAGTATGACAAAGTAACCCGTATTTCTGGTTCAGGTTTCAAAAACTCTGTAGCAAAGTAGGGGGAATAGTTTCCCTTCAAAATACAAGGAGGATTTTCATGGATAACAATTTGAATCAATCTTTCGAAATTGCAATTACGCGTGTTTTCGATGCCCCTCGCGAACTCGTATTTAAAGTATGGACAGAGCTCGGGCATTTTGCGAAATGGTGGGGACCAAAGGGGGCCATCCTCGAAATCGTTAAAATGGACGCTCAATCAGGTGGCGAATTTTTAGGCATTCAGACGTCTCCTGTCGGAAATCAGGTTATGTGGGGGAAATTTGCATACCAAGAGGTTGTCGAACCTGAGAAAGTGGCTTATATCCGTTCCTTTTCCGATGAGCAAGGAAATACGGTCCGAGCACCTTTTAGCGTGAGCTGGCCTCTTGAAATTATGAATATCATAACGCTAGAAGATGACGAAGGTAAAACTGCTTTAAAACTGATAGGTTTCCCTGTGAACGCTTCTGCTGAGGAACAAGAAACCTACAAAGGTATGGCTCCAAAGCTTCAACAAGATCTTGAGGGTACTTTCGATAAACTTGCTGATTATCTTGTCTCCCTGAATTAAATAATTATGAACATTTTTACTTAAACTATCGAGGGCATTCCTTCTATAAGGGGTGTTCTTTTCTTATTGAAGAAAAGGGGCCATTTTAGTTGAAGAAGGAAAAGCAAGATTAGATTACGAATTAGGTAGAGGGAAAATATAGGAGGGGTGGTGGGAAATGCTATGTCAATAAATTTAAATAACTTCCGAATCGTTGAGGTATTTAAGGATAAAGTTGGAAGATACATTAAATTGGACGTTCAGCTTCCAGATGGTGATTGCATAATTCGATGGGATTTAGATGAGTTTACTTACAAACAAATTAAAGAAGTTGTATCTAAAAAGCATTTTGATTCACTTGCAATACACTATCTATATGAAATTGTCCCCTATGTTTTTACTTACCAGGAAAAACCAAATAGCCAACCCGATTACTGAGGAGTAATTAGATCTATCCAAAGAAGTCGTGAAGCAAGGATTGAATTCCCTTGTTCCGAAAGATTTGCTGGAAATATGGAGTGGTTCAGGTAAGAAGTTAAAGAAGTGGAAGATATAAAGCATTTAGTTTGGGGTAATTTTCTTAATTGAGTGCTTTTTTAAAAAAATAAAATAGTTTGGAGGAATGTACTTAAATGAACGGGGGCTTTCCTTAAAGAATTGACTGCAGATATAATGAAGCTTTCTTATCGAACTATAGGGGTAGGTTAGCTTAAGAACAACGCTATGTTAAATGTAAACAGATGAATTAGTTAAAGGGAGTATATTATGGCTGTAAAAACAGTATTTACGAATGAAGAATTCCAACACATTTTTGCCAATTATAATCTTGGTGAATACATTAACTCTAATTCTATCTTGGAAGGAACTGTTCAAACCAATTATAAAGTCCAAACGACGAAGGGCTGCTTTGTCTTTAGGTATTACGAAAATCGTAAAAAGGATTCAGTTTTATTTGAAACCAACTTGCTTAATTACTTAAATGAAAACAATTTTCCCTGTCAGTCACCTTATATAAATAATATTGGGAACTTTGTGGGTATCCATAATTTGAAACCATTTGCTGTTTATAATTACATAGAAGGACATCATATCGAAAAGCCCAATGAAGAACAAAAAAAGATAGTGATTCAAAAGGCTGCTGAGTTACATAAAGTTACAGAAAATTATTCGCCAATCCATAAGGAAAGTCGGTGGAACTATGGAGTACAGTTTTGTCGAGACCAAGCAAAAGCCGCATCGATACGAATTAACTCTATAAAAGCAAGTAAGAAATTTAATTGGTTAGATAAAGGACTGCTTACACTAGAACTTCCCCAATCATTGCCGATGGGAATTTGCCATTCAGACATTCACACTTCGAATATTCTTTATAATCATGATAAATTTGTTGCTTTACTTGACTTTGATGATGCAAATTACACGTATCTTCTTTTTGACCTTGTTGGATTGATTGAGTCCTGGGCTTGGACTTACGATAAATACAAGGTGCTGAACTTAAACGAAGCAAAAAAGATTATTGAAGAATATACCAAACATAGACCATTAAGCATTGTGGAACAAAAACATTTGTTTGACGTATATAAATTGAGCATTTTTATTGATAGTGTTTGGTTTTTTGAAAGAGGAGATGCTGAAGACTTCTATGAAAAAAGAAAGATTGACTACCTTGACCAGTTAGGTAGGGAAAATTTTTATAAAGTACTCTTTACTTGATTTTACCTTATGAAATGGAGAGTTTGTTGATTGTGGCAACTTGTGAACTTCTTCATTATACTATCCGGTGCTAAAACAAATAAAATTACGAAGGAGCCTAAAATAGGCAAGTTTTCATGGTTAACTTGCGTTTTTTAAGTTCCTTTTTTGTTCAGTAAAAGATGATTTGCCTATCTATAACATCTAAATTGTTTCATGATTTTATTTTGTCCGGTTTCCTCAAGGGTGGATCCCCTTATTACGGTATACAGTTAATCACCTAGAGTTCACTATTCCCTCTATCTTTATTTTTCCATAAAATAGTAGAATTATGGTAAGATAGCGATGAACGATTATCCGGATTGGAGGGGTGAAATGAAGAAAAACCTCACCTTTTATATATGTACTTTCCTTTCCTTACTCCTCATAGCAGTCACATTTAACCAAAGATCTACACCTACAGTAAACAAAGAAATATGGGCACCACCGTCTGGATATGCAACTCAGTGGCAGTGGCAGCTCAAATCGATGCCTTCGTACATAAGCGGCATTACTATTTATGATTTCGATGGTGAAGATGCTGCTGCATCCGATGTAAAAAATCTAAAAGACCGAGGCGCAAGAACCATTTGTTATATATCTGCTGGTTCTTGGGAGGATTGGCGTAGTGATGCATCAAGTTTTCCATCATCTGTTAAAGGAAAAAAACTAGATGGTTGGGCTGGAGAAAAGTGGCTGGACATCCGTCAATTAAGCATATTACTTCCGATTATGGGGAAACGCATGGATGTATGTAAAGCGAAAGGGTTTGATGCTGTGGAGGCCGATAATGTGGACGGATACGCCAATAACACAGGATTCCCCCTCACTTCCAATGATCAGCTCGTCTATAACAAGGTTTTGGCACAACTTGCTCATGATCGTGGCATGTCCATTGCGTTAAAAAACGATGTAGATCAGCTCGAAACTCTTGAACCGTACTTTGATTTTGCCATCAATGAGGAATGTTTTGCCTATAATGAATGTGGAAAATACAAACCGTTTGTTGATGCAGGAAAGGCTGTACTGAACGTCGAGTACAAGAAGACATCCGTTCGTTGCTCGAGAGCAAAATCGCTAGGAATTTCATCCATGATGAAAAAATTGGAGCTTGACGAGTGGCGCAAGCCTTGTAAATAGAAACTGCTAACAATATTTCTAATCCAATGCAATATTAGGATGAATAAATAATCGATCTTAATAGACTAACGGGGGAACCCTTATGAACTGGCTGCTACAATATTTTTGACTTTGTAAGTGATAAACAAAATGTAAACCTGAAAAACAGAAGGTATACATGGAACTGAATTTCCAAAATATTTACGCGTAGTCCATAATACCATAGGATGACAAGTTTTTTAAGAATAGTATCGCCCCATCCAGTAAATTGAAGTATAATAAAAGTAATTAAATAGTTATCAAGAGTGGCCGAGAGATCTGGCTCTATGACGCCACAGCAACCTGCATATGTAAGGTGCTTCAACCAGCAAAGCAATTTGCTTTGGATGATAAAACGGTCAAAACCCCTTTTGTATCCATTGCAAAAGGGGTTTTATTTTTTTCAAAAGGAGTTAATGAAGATGAATGTAACAGGGTTCCTTAGAGGGTATATGTCCCAAAACTACAACTTGTTTCGAATACAATCGAAAAGCAGCTTCAGGAATGGGATCCTAACTATGAGGTGTATTTAATGAGGCTAACAAACTACGAGGTAATGATAAAAAATGGGGAAACGTATTACCATGTAGAGCTTTCCGAACAAGAGTTGGATTTTCTACAAAACCTGAGTCCGTTCTCCCTTGATCGGAAAATATGGTTGGAATTGCAAAAACAAGGAATACATATCATGAAAGGATTTGGGGATTATTTGGCGAAGGTATTTTTATAATGTTGGCGAAGTTTTCAATAATAATATTGATTTCAAAAAGATATATTGAGTTGGCTGTTAGGCCCCTTTGTAAAATGGGGAAAGGAAACTAGTACTGATGAACTATTAATCGAACGCATGTTCCTTTCTGCTTTCGCAAATGGTATACTGTAGGTGCAATAGAATAGGAGTTCTCAAGGGTGGTTGGCACACTCCCAATGGAAAGGGGGTGATGCTGGTTGACGGTTTTTGAAACACTAATGATTACGCTTGCCTTTGCCAGTCTAGTCATTGCCATTCTGTCGTTTAACCATAAAAAATAATCCACCCTTGAGTTAGCGGCTCGGGTGGATTATCTTTCACGGTAATAGCCAATCCCCTTTTGAGGGAACCTTCTAATGCTGGACCGGACATGTAACCGCATGTCTGGTCTTTTTTAATTTATTCAGTCTCTACTTTAATTATAACCGATGGAAAATAAAAAGAAACCAATTATATGAAGGACGAGTGATAAGAGCGTGCTATTTGATAGTCAAATAGGAATACTAACAGACATGTTCAATAGAAAATAGTTCGTATTAAATTCTATATTAGTTATGTGCTACTTTGTTGTGAAAAAATGGGACTCTACGAGATAAACAAAAGCCCCTTAGTCACATTAGAAAATAAACCGTAAAATAGAAACTAATAACAAATATAACTATTGTTGTCAGAATATTACATCTAGTATAATTATCCTAACCACATTAAAAGGAGCGTGTACTATGTTTATTTTTGAACAGTTGACACAACATGCGCAGACACAACCTGATAAGGTTATTACATCTTTTCAAAATCGGGAAACGACCTACGGGGCGTTTTTTCAAAAAGCTGTAAATCTAGCAGGTTATTTTCAAGGAAAAGGGTATAAAAAAGAAGACATTATTGCCCTTTATCTACAAAACTCGGATGATTTTCTAATTGTTTACTATGCATGTCAACTTGGCGGATTTGCCGTGCTTCCCATCAATACAAAACTAGCTCCTCCTGAAGTAGAGTACATCTTCAATCATTCCGAGGCAAAGGCCCTTATTTATGATGTACGGTTAAAAGACGTGTTAGATCAAATGGAAACTCCGCTTACCCGGTTCCAAGACCTTCTTGAAGTGGGCGGCAACGAATCTTTCAGAACGGTCATTGCCGATGATTACCTTTCTTATACCAAACCTGAAGTTAGGGAAGAAGATACGGCTGTTATTTTTTACACATCCGGCACGACCGGAAAGCCGAAAGGTGTGATGCTTTCTGCAGGCAATGTCCGGGCGATTGCCAATATTTGGGCCGAATCCCTAGAGATCACTTCTTCAGACCGGATGCACATCGTGACACCGCTGTTCCATTGTGCTGCAGCCCACTGTTTTTCCATCCCTACTGTTTTGCGGGGCGGAACAGTTGTTATTGAGGAAGCTTTTTCACCGGAAAAAACATTAGAAACGATGGAAAGGGAAGAAGTCACGATTTTCTTTGGTGTACCAGCAATATATAGCATTTTACTTAATACACCAAAACTAGCTCAAACCAACCTGTCCAAATTGCGATTGTTTACGTACGGTGCCGCGCCGATGCCTTATGAACTGGTGAAAAAAGTGAAAACGCTTTATCCGGGTGTAAAGGTTCAAAACTTATATGGCCAAACGGAAAACTCTCCTGGCGCGACCACTCTAAAGGATCATTATGCGCTTGATAAAATTGGTTCCGTTGGAGAGCCGTTGCCGCATACCCAAGTAAGGGTTGTCGATGTATACGGGCAGGATGTTCCGGTTGGAGAAGTGGGGGAAATTATTGTAAAAGGTCCCCAGGTCATGAAGGGATACTTGAAAAATGAGGAAGCAACGCGGGATACCCTGAAGGATGGCTGGATGTACAGCGGCGACCTGGGCCGATTGGACGAGGATGGCTTGTTATATATCGTGGACCGGAAAAAAGACATGATGATCCGCGGCGGAGAAAATGTCTATCCAGTCGAAATCGAGGAAGTATTATACGCAATGGATGAAATCCTCGAAGCAGCTGTGGTCGGCGTTCCTCATGAAGTTTACGGTGAAGTGCCAAAAGCCTATGTCGTGTTAAAAGAAGGAAAGTCTTTATCAGAGGAAGACGTCATTTCCTATTGCCGCACAAAACTAGCCAAATATAAGCTGCCTGCCGAAGTAGAATTCCTTGACGCTTTACCTCGAAACGCCAGCGGAAAAGTATTGAAACATACGCTAAAACCAACAGTCAATGCTCGCTAGGGTCGCCAAGGGGGGCCAAGGGGACGGTTCTCGTGGGCCTGAAGTCGCCAGTAGAACCATCCCGCTGGGTCCTTGAATCCAGAAAGGGGATGAATGAAGGTATGATGGATGTTCAATTAACGACGATTTCTATGCTTGAAAGAGCGGAGAAGTATTTTTCTAAGAAAACGGTGGTGTCGAGAACCTCAACAGGGATTCAGCGATTCACGTATCAACAAATAGGTGAAAGAATTAGAAGGTTATCAAGTGCTTTAGAGAAACTTGGTGTGAACAGAGGGGATATGGTTGGTACTATAGGATGGAATCATCATTGGCATCTAGAAGCCTATTTTGCGATTCCCAATATGGGAGCTGTTCTGCATACGATTAATTTTCGTTTATCGGAAGAGCATTTAATCTATATCATTAACAATGCAGAGGATAAGGTTTTGCTGGTTGACAAAGATTTTCTTCCTATTATTGAAAAAGTGAAGGATAAAATCCCAACTGTCGAATCCATTATTGTGATGACCGATGAGGAAGAGATTCCCGATTCAAAACTGGGTACATTGTATCTATATGAAAAGCTGATTAGAAACGGGGACCCAACCTATCAATATCCCACAGATATTAAGGAAAGTGAACCTGCAGGAATATGCTATACATCCGCGACTACAGGAAATCCAAAGGGTGTTTTGTATACTCATCGGAGCATGGTCTTGCATAGTATGGCTCAAAGCATGGCAGATGGAATTGGCGTTTCAGAATCGGACACGGCTCTTGTCATCGTTCCTATGTTCCATGTCAATGCATGGGGCCTGCCATTTACGGCAACGATGCTAGGCACGAACCAAGTGTTACCTGGACCAAACTTTACCCCCAGAGTGCTTTTGGAATTGATACAATCTGAAAAGGTGACGTTAACAGCAGCCGTACCAACTGTTTTGTTAGGTATTTTAAATGAACTAGAATCTAGTCCGTATGATACCTCAAGTTTACGGATGATTGTAAATGGTGGATCCGCAGCTCCAAAGAGCATGATTAGAAATTACGAGGAAAAATATCAAATTCCGTTTTATCAAGCTTACGGAATGACAGAAACGAGTCCATTTGTTTCCATTACCCGTTTAAAAAGCTATCAGCAGGAGTTACCGTATGAAGCAAAGCTGGAATTAAAAGCGAAGCAAGGAATCATGGTTCCGGGAGTGGATGTAAAAGTCATTGATGAGAATGGCGAAGTCAAATGGGACGGAAAGAGTATGGGAGAATTGCTTCTCCGGGGACCGTGGATTACGGATTCCTATTATAAGGAACCAGAGAAAACGAAGGAAGCCATTGTAGATGGATGGCTGCATACAGGGGATATTGCCACAATCGATGAAGAGGGCTTTATCAAGTTGGTGGACCGGACAAAGGACTTAGTAAAAAGTGGTGGAGAATGGATATCTTCGGTTGATCTGGAAAATGCTATCATGGCTCACGAAGCTGTAGCGGAAGCGGCAGTAGTTGGTTTGCCACATCCAAAATGGCAGGAGCGCCCAATAGCTGTCGTTGTTTTGAAAGACAAATACAAGGACTTGGTATCAAAAGAGGAAATTATCGAATTTATCAAACCACAGTTTGCTAAGTGGTGGATTCCAGATGACGTGATCTTTATGGATGAGATCCCTAAAACCTCGGTTGGGAAGTTTTTAAAGAGGGCCATGCGGGAGAAATTAGAAAACTATTATACTATAAAATAATCGAAAGCTGTTCCAGATACCCCCCGATTTTTCTTATTTCACTAAACACCAGTTAATCAAAAAAGATGAAGACAAATAAACCGGAATTAATACAGGGAAACTCCTTTATTAGTTCCGGTTTATCATGTTTAAAATTGGGTTTTCTGGTATAATGGTTAGCAGTCTCTCATTTAAATCCAAAAAAAACAATTTCCCATAGATAGCGCACTCAAGTGGATTATTTTCTACCCAGCCACCCAGTTACACGCTATTGCTGGACGGGATTGGCCAAATTGCTGTCTAAAGTGTACCAATAACACGTGTATAGAATATAAAGTATGAAAGTATTATATTAGATACGGAATATATTCCTCTAGAATTGACTATTTAACAAGAGGGATTTTTCACATAGATTAACAGGGACATTTCTATTGTACATAATCTCAGTTGTAGAAAAGGATCCAGAAGAACCGTCCCCATGGATCGGAGGCAAAAAGGATTGAATAAAGTTAAATTAGGATTGGGAATTGTAGTTTTGGGGGTGTTAGCTTTTTATTATTTTCAGGATCCACCTTCTACTTCTTCTAATGAGTTAGTAGATGTAAAAATCTATGAAGTAAAAGATGTTGTCCATCAGGAAACGCATAAAACAAGAGATCGAGATTATAATATTCATAATGGTCGCGTTAAAAACAGTTTTAACGAACATTATTATTATGATATTTATCTTTCGAATCCTTCCAAATATCCAGATATCACGAAAGTCTATGAAGAGTATCAATATAAAACAGATGGCTTTATTAGTGATAACTGGAGAGATGATGAAGGAAATGAAGGGTATGCGGTATTTGAAATCTATAAGGATAATAAAACGGATGAATTAAAGCCAAAACTTGTTGAAGTTCGTAATGACAAAAAAGGTGCCGAAATAGTTGCAAATATGAGGCTAGATGGTATTAAAAACTAAACTATTTTATCATTGTTATGACCCTAGGGTTCCTGTCTGGGGATAAACCAATGATTATTGAGAAAAAAATCTCCTAAGAGGTGACTGATTGAAGGACCAGAGATGTATGCATGTCGGGTCTTTTTTATTAATTCTAGCACTGGCTGGCTGTGCCCGTTTCAAAATGAGGGGGTCTGCATTTTTTCACATCGTGTATAAATAGAAAAATGAATATTAATTGGAAGAAAATTTGAGAGTACTATAATAAAGATGTTGATTCCATTTAGTGGGATATTTTGTATAAAAGTAACAGGAAACCTGATATAATTATTTTGAATATTGCAAATAATAAAGAGGAAGGGTTTGATTCATTTGAATAATGGGATCAATTCGGCAACTGCTTCAGAAGAACCTACATACGCTATGAAAATAGGTAAGATGACATTTGATGGAATAGAGCGAACCTACAAGTATTATGTTCCTAGTTCCTGCACAGGAAAGAAGACAGTGCCACTATTGTTCTCTTTTCATGGTTCAGGCAGCAATTCCGATGGACAAATAACCCTGACACAGTTTCATAAAATTGCGGAAAAGGAAGGCTTTATTGTGGTCTTTCCTGACAGCACCGTCATAAATGAAACGGGAGAAATTATCCAGCCGGAGAACAATGAATTTGACCCGTATTCCCCTCTTATCAGACAATGGAATGTAGGAACCAGTCCAAACTCAACTCTATTAGGAGTGGATGACGTTGGCTTTACCTCATTTCTAATCGATTATTTTACGAAAAACTATAATATTGACGAAAGAATGGTTTATGCAACTGGCATGTCCAATGGTTCCATGTTCTCAAATCGTCTAGCTGTGGAGTTATCGGATCGAATCGCCGGCATTGGAGCGGTAACAGGACAGCTTGCTACCAGCCTTTCCTTACAAGCACCAAAGTCACCCATTACCACCGTTTTTGTAATGGGAGATACAGACCCAGTCGTACCATATCAAGGCAGACCGGGGTCATTATTATCCGTTTCAGAAACCATCAACTATTGGGCTGAAGCGAATGGTTCGGTTACGGAACCGAGAATCAGTTATATGGCAGAAGAGGTTGATAGTGATCCAACGAAAATATGCAGGAAAGTGTATGACGGGGGCAAGTTCGGAACAAAGGTTGTTTTATATACGGTTGAAGGCGGAGGACATACCTGGCCAGGGGGGCCACAGTACTTGTCTCCGAAATTGATTGGTTTGACAAGTCAGCAAATGGATGCCAGCCAGGTTATTTGGAACGAGCTAAAAACACATAAACTTCCGAATGTTATGTATAAGAAGTAACAGAGGATGGCAAAGCACCAGCATTCCTTATAAGTAATCTTTTCAAAAGCATTTCATATAAAAATCGGCTCCCTTCATCACATGGAAGGGAGCTTTCTGCATTGTGTCAACTTATTAGGATCATTTTCCAAAGGGAGAGTGGAAATACATTCTTGATTAAAGGGCCACCACCATTTTAAGTTATAAACCATTCACCATGGCTTTTTTGTTTTTTTATATTGACCCTAGGCCTTTAGGCATAGGATAATTATGGTAATAAAATCCGTATGTATGACTGGAAGAGATGGATTGAGTTGCATCTTTTCCAAAGCTCATAGTTTGAGAGGAATATACCATGAAAAAAATCGGGGAATATTTTCAGTTATCCATTGTACAACGGACCATACTCTTATCTACTATCAGCATCATCCTAATCGGGACCGTTCTTACCGCTGCCAGTTATTATATCCAGGGGAAACTCATGTCTGAAAATCTGGATAAGCAGGCTCGCGGGGTCGCACAAATGGCATTCAGCCGATTTGACCTTCAGGATATTAAGGAAATCCAAACCAATCATGACTTAAATTCCGCTGTTCATCAAAGAATTTTAAAAGAATTGACAGAAATTACGAAGCAAAATTCAAATATTGCACAGGTTGTCATCGTGGACATTGGAGTAAATGAAAAAGACCAATCCATGGCATTGGCCATTCATCAAAACTACTTGGATATTGGCATGAGACCTGGCGACCTAGTGGTACAGCACCCTACTTTCGTAAAGTTGTACAAGGAAATTGCGCGTACAGGAGAAACTAAAAGTTCCGGGATTTATCGTGATATGCTTGGTGAATGGTCCAGTATTTTGATTCCCTTTAAGGATGAAAACGGCAAAGTTATCGCCATGTTTGTCATGGATATGAGTGCCAGTAAAATAAGAGAAGACCAGCTAGAGGTTCTCACCAGATTGATCACTGTTTTTACCGTGTTACTGATCTTCTTCATTACCATTCAAACACTTGCCCTAAGAAGAACCTTGTCTCCGCTCAAACTTTTCCTCAACGCCGTAAAGGAATTAGGGCAGGGGAACTTCAGTATTCGTTTAATAATAAACAGAAAAGACGATTTAGGAAGGTTGGCAGAAAGTTTCAATACGGCGGTCACCAACATTAAGAGATTAATTAGCAAAGTCATAACGACTGCTCATCAGATAAGTGAAGAACAACAAAAAACCGGAGAAGAAGGGAATTTTTCCCCGGATGAATTAATTCAGAATGCTATCAAACAGATGAACATGATTGAGGACAACTATTCTAACCTCAAGGTTTTTTCTAAAACGTTAGAACAATACTCTAGAAGGATTGAAGAATTAACCCTACTGGAAGAAAGAAGAAGGCTGTCGAAAGATATGCATGACACCGTCGGTCATGTCTTTACAGCCATTATTACCAGTTTGGATGCACTACCCTACATTCAAGACAAGGAAGAAGCCAATCAATATATTAAAGAACTATCCAATTTAGCTAGGAAAGGGCTCTCCGATCTGCGCCAGACGATTCACACGTTACCTGTAGAAGAAAAAGAGCAAACCTTTGTGGAGAGCTGCACAGACTTAGTGGATGAATTCATCAAGCATACTGGAATTAGAGTGGACATCCATACAGAAGGGCATGAGCATTCAATGGGTTATTTAGTTCGATCCTCTTTATTCCGATGCCTGCAAGAGTCTTTGACCAATGCTGTGAGACACGGACATGCCACACAAATCTCTCTATCTATTAAGTTTTTAGACGACGCGATTCTAATGCAGATAACCGATAACGGTATCGGAACCGATGAAATCCACTATGGCTTTGGTTTAAACTCGATGTCTGACAGGATGTTGACCGTAGGAGGGACCTTCGAGGTTCAGTCCTCACATAGAAACGGAACGAAGGTAACATGCATGGTTCCGTTCCCAAAACAGTTAAACCATTAACTTACCAATTTATTTTAAACTGATAAAATAATAGTGATGAACTAAAGATTGATAGTGTACCAATAAAAAGCAGGGATAATCCCTGTTTTTTAAAACTTTAAAGTGAACAAACATTTTGTGGCTTACTAGGTCTTTTTACAAGTTCTCCTCCACAATTTGGACAAATTCTATTCATTTCTTCCGTGCATGGACCGCAAAAAGTACATTCATAGACACAGATATAAGCCAGAGAATTGTCATCAATTGAATCATTACAGCTTTCACATTTTGTTCGCATTTCTAATGCCATGTTATTGGATGCTCCTTTCTAATTTATTTATAGGATGATTTTGCCATCTTTACATGTTCAACAAAAGTGATAGTTTTTATATTAATAATGGGGACAATGTGCGGGTTAGGATTGCCTTATTTAAAAAGAGAATAAATACATGAGGGAATATTACCATCTCTATAATTCAAAACCTAATGCCGATGTATTAAAAGGTATTATAGAACTTCATAAAGACATTTTTTGTCCTACGATTAATTAGCAAAAGTAGTTATTTCACTGGTTGGGTGAGAACTAATTACAGAACATTGATATATACTATTGAAAAAGGATTACACAAAATAGTTCTTGAAAAGAAAATACTAAACTAAGCTGTGCATATGCTGAAAATCTGACTGCTTCGACAACTTAAATAAAGGACCATGTTTGTAAGAAGGAATATAAATAAATTGGTAGAATAAGTGAATTGGATATTATAAATCTTAACGTCTAAATATTAATAAGCGGAGAATATCAATGGGAATTAACAAAGTAAAAAGTTCAAATTTAGAAAAAGCGCGGGGGGGGGTAAATAATATGAAACAATTGGGGACGCTATACTTTTTCTGTGGGAAAATGGGAGCTGGTAAATCAACTAAATCAAAACAATTGGCGATAGATAAACATGCGGTATTGTTGTCTGAGGATGAATGGCTTTCATCTCTTTATCCCAATCAAATTGCAGCATTTGATGACTATATCAAATTCTCAGCTCAGCTCAAACCGTTGGTGAAAAAGCATGTCCAAAACATATTAAGTGTCGGTACAGATGTCGTGATGGATTTTCCAGGCAACACTCAAAAACAGCGAAAGTGGTTGTTGGATATCGCGTCAGAGGTCAATGCAAGCCATCAACTAATTTTCCTTAATTTAAATAACGAGCAATGCTTACGTCAAATTGCACAAAGGCGTACCGAACAACCCGAAAGAGCAGCTTTTGACACGGAAGCGGTGTTTAATCATGTCACTAGTTTCTTTGAAACACCAGAGGCATCCGAGGGTTTAAATATCATAGAGTTCAGCGGAAAAGAATAACAAGGAGTTCAATGATTCTTGTGTATAGAGTACCTTTTGGTCTGGAAGGTGCTCTATATGATATAAATTGAAATGTGAGTAAGAAAAGTTTCAATGTATATACTTAAAATCGATGTAACTTTGTGAAGTTGTACACTTAACTAACGGGTGTTTGAGGAAAGGAAGAATTGCTGCGGCAATCCATTTACTTGTTGTACTAAAGGGACAGATTTGTTCAATAAAGCCGATAGTGAATTTTCTGTTATCAGGTAAAAAATACCCTTTGCTTTTACACATTAAGATGAAATATAATAATAAAATCAAAATTTTAATCGGAGCCTAGTTAAAATCAGGAAATATCAGATATTGAACAGATGTTCTCGTTAATTTCAGAAAAGTCCCTTAACATTATCTCTTCTATTTCAGCTGATGGGTTATTCACTTATATCTCTCCAAATGTGAAGGCATTACTTGGATATACTCCAGAAGAAGTCATCGGGAAACCCGCAGCATCTTTTAACCACCCAGACACCAATAAAAAATTTCTAGAGCATCGAAATTCGTTGTTTATCGATCAAGATTCGATTCGATTTACCGGTCGTCTCCGTCATAAAAATGGGGAATATCGATGGTACGAGACTACAGCTCAATATATCCGGGACCAATCTGGATTAATTATACAAACCATTGGTGTTGGGCAAGACATTACAGACCGTAAAGAAGCTTAAGAGACAATTGCCTACCTTGCCTACCACGACAGCGAAACTGATTTGTCAAACCGGCGTTTATTTAAGAAACGTCTTAGTCTACTTTTGGAAGAATCTAAAAATGAATCTCACGGATTGATGTTACTTGATTTGGATGGTTTTAAACACGTCAACGATTCTTTTGGCCACAATATTGGAGATCAACTTCTTATAGAAGCTGCAAAAAGGTTGAAATACGCAGTTGGAGACAGGGGTTTTGTTGCTCGCTGGGGTGGTGATGAGTTCACGGTTCTTCAAACTAATTTTGAATGTCGGGCTGATTTTACTTCATTAGTTGAGCTGATTAAAGATGTAATATCCGAACCATTTATGATTGCGGGTAATACAATTTTCATTTCAGCAAGTATAGGTATGGCATTTTCTCTAGAAGATGGGGACACGGTCGAGGCGTTGATTAAAAATGCGGACGCGGCGATGTATCGTGTCAAAAATCAGGCGAAAGATATGAGCTGTTCACAGAACTAACAATGACTCGTCGATACTAAAAGACCCAAAATCGGTAAAAAAGCTTGCGAACAGTGATAAATAACTATTAATATGAAAATTGTCGGGCTGGTATGCTCGTTTTTTTATAGTCGAAGTTTGTGAACATCGTGTTAATGAATATTGAGAAGGGGCAAGAGTTTAAGTTCAGAGCTGTCATTTCCGGCAGCTTTTTCTTTTTGTACGAACGGGCAGTTTAGTTCAATAAGAAGTGTAATGTCATATATAAGGCATTGTTTTATCGGGGTAAAGAAGGTGAAGAAATTAAACAAAGTACTTCAGAGATAAGGGATTTAGGATATAGTTTCTCTCAATTGAAGAGTTGAAGAAATAGATAAAAAAATAATATTACGCTCTTTTTGTCGAATTAATACGAACGTGGCAGTTTAGTTTGAAGAAGAAAAACGAATAATGCGGTATTTATTTGGAAACAATTGTGTAACAACCCAATTATATTAATCTGTAAAATAGATAAATTGTATATGGGGTAACAATACCAATAGCGGTGTAAAGTCCTGGTGTGTAAGATTTCAAGATGAGTGTCTGTATGATATGAACTAGGTTATGTAATAGTACAAAACATAAAAAGACCAAAAATAATGTAGCTGCCCAACCACTATCTATAAATTCAACTTTTAGGAATACAATGGTAGAACCAACTAAAAATATTACAACATCTCTTTTTGCAAAGGAATGTGAATTTATATTCCAAAATTTCCAAATTAAGATTTTTAAACAATTACTAGTATTTTCAACTAAGTGTTCCGTTTTCCGAGACCAATTTTCAACACTGATTATTTCTTCAAAGTCGTGCAACATAAATATCACTAAAAAAAGCCATATAGCATTTAACAATTCAATAGAAAACATAGTACTTAACCTCCAATAAGCAATAGAATAAGTAAGTTATTTTTGATAATAACATAAATTGCTAGTTTTAGGTAATTTGAAGCAGAGCTCGATGATATTGGGAAGAAAGTAGTTAAGCTAAAGGGGAGCTTTCCTAAAAGAACCGACTGCAAATAAAATGCAGCCTTCTATTGAACAATAGTGGCAGAACAGTGCAAAAAAGACTTGTAATTGTATGTTTTTTTTGTGTGTTATGATGATTCAAAACAGTATTGTAAGCGTCAAGTACAT
>NZ_HG942057.1 GCF_000612665.1 Neobacillus dielmonensis | reverse complement strand
AGAACAGGGAAATGAGCAGGCTAGGGTCACGTAGAGGCATAAGTGAAAAAAGCGGGTTAAGGTCACGTAGAAGTTCTACGTGACCTTAACGCTATTTAGCAATAAAAGCTAACCTCACCTTCATCTAATTTACAAATTTCTAATTATTCAAAGTAAAACCATCTTCCATATCCAATAGCTTTATACTGTTTTAGCAGAATCCTCCTAATCATCTTCTTAGAAGGAAAAACCCCACACCACTCATAAACAAGATTCGTTGTAATCCTCATCTCAGGAAACAACAGCCTTATCTCCTCCACGTTCCGTACCACAGCCGCCTCAATACTCTCATGCTCGCCACAAACATGACAGACCAGTTCATCCTCCACCACCGTTACCATATACGAGTCACATTTCACACAACAAGATCCTTTTTTCATCGCACCAAAGCTATATTGAGGCAAACTGGTGAAAGGCGTCTCTTTTATGTGCCGGGCCGCCAATTCGGCTGCTACTTTCTTGTGCTGGTTGCCTAGCGTGGAAGGTATCTTGTTTAACTGGTCCATAAAACGATCTAACTGGTTAGGATAAATAATAGGTTTGTTTAGGGGGGCTTGATAAAGAGTAAAATGAGGATTCACAAAGACAACATAACCTTCCAGAGGAAGCTGAACTCCAAGACTTTTGAGCAAGGAATGTAATAATTGCTTACTTCGTTTTAACTGGTCTAAGGGATTCTTCATATCTTTGTCTGTTAATATCATCGTGAAGGTTTCTTTATCAGGATAGTAGCAACAATCGCCGTCTTGGTTTTTAATCTCAATGGGCATGATTGATTTTTGATAAATCAGCAAGGTGTCAATTTGAAAGAGGGAGTTATTATGCTTGAGGAGTAAATCATTTAACACATATACATCACATTGAAGCTTTTCTGTTAACCGGTCAAACAATACCTCGCCTTCATAGCCTTTTTGAACATACAAATAGGCTTTTTTTTCCTCTGGGGTCAACGCCATTCTCTTGTTTAACAATCTCATTTTTCTTAATTCCAATGACTCCGTTCGAGGTTTATATAGCTCCATATTCCACACCCTTTCATAGTCTGATTTTATTTTATAAAAAAACTGCCAAACGTTTACAAAAGGTCCATGAAATTTTTGTTAACGTTTTATTTTTTGTGAAATTTACCTGAAAGATGCCGGCCAATAAGGTACACTTGTAAAGGAGATATTTGGTAAAGAGAGGAGAACAATCTTGGAGCCTATTGTCGAACTTAAAAATGTAACAAAAGTAATTAAAGGAAGAACGATTATTGACAAGATCAGTTTCCAGGTCAACAAAGGAGAGGTGTTCGGGTTCCTAGGACCCAATGGTGCCGGAAAAACCACTACTATCCGGATGATCGTCGGTTTAATGGCCATCACCCAAGGAGACATCACCATCGGCGGCTCCAGCATCAAAACAGGGTTTGAGGATGCAGTCCGCCATATCGGAGCCATTGTCGAAAACCCGGAAATGTACAAGTTTTTGACAGGCTATCAAAACCTTATCCATTATGCCAGAATGACAACTAACGTCACCAAACAGAAAATAGCAGAAACCGTTGAACTTGTTGGATTAACCGACCGGATTCATGACAAAGTCAAAACCTATTCCCTTGGTATGAGGCAGCGTTTAGGATTGGCTCAGTGCCTGCTGCATGAACCGCAGGTATTAATCTTGGACGAGCCAACCAATGGATTGGACCCAGCGGGCATCCGTGAAATCCGGGATTATGTACGCCGTCTCGCCCGCGAAAAAGACATGGCTGTCATTGTTTCCAGTCATTTGCTCTCAGAAATGGAAATGATGTGCGACCGAATCGGCATTATCCAGGACGGCCGGCTAATCGACGTTCAGCAAATAAAGGAATTTGTCCAGGCAAGCGGTACCGCCTTCGAATTAGAAGTCACGCCAGCCGAAAAAGCCGCAGTCATCTTGCAGCAGCATTATCCTGAAGCAAGGCCCACCTATTCCCGTGATGGGGTTACCATCGCATTGCCTAAACAAGAAATACCATCATTAGTGAAGCTTTTAGTGGACCAAGAGATACATATTTTTGGGATAAAAGAAGCGGGAAAAACATTAGAGGACCGTTTCCTTGAAGTGACAGGGGAAAAGGGGGCAGCGGGCCGTGGTTAATTTAATTAAAAATGAGTGGATGAAAATTTTTAGACGTCCCGGTACCTTTGTCATGATCGCCTTACTCATCGTGATTACCTGCGTCATTGCGTTGTTTTTTAAATCGCAAGAGGACACAAATAATGGAGCAGTCGAAGCAAATTGGGAGCAAACGCTGAAAGAAGAAAATATGGCGCTGGATCGTCAAATGAGTCAGAGCCAATCGAAAATTGAAAGAGATTTATTTAAAAAGCAAATTGCCATTAATGGTTACCGAATTGAGCACCACATCCCGCCAAGAGAAAAATACAATGTATGGTCATTTGTTAAAGATGCCTCTGAATTAATTACTCTAGCTGGCTTGTTTACTATTATTGTGGCTGCCAGTATTGTGGCCAGTGAATTTAACTGGGGAACCATTAAGCTATTGCTGATTCGGCCGATTAACAGAATGAAAATCTTGCTTTCCAAATACTTAACGGTTCTACTGTATGCTTTATTTATGCTGGGAATATTGTTTGTTTTCTCGGGCACTCTTGGGGCTATTTTATTTGGATTACCGTCAGATCCCCAGCCATATTTGAATTACTACAATGGAAAAGTGGCTGAGCAAAATATTGTCATTCATTTGCTAATTTACTATGGTTTGAATTCCATTAGTATGGTTATGCTCGTGACGATGGCATTTATGATTTCATCTGTATTCCGGAACAGCTCTTTGGCGATTGGTTTATCGTTATTTCTATTGTTAACGGGCGAACAAATAACAAGCTTGTTGGCGCTTAAATTCAGTTGGGCCAAATACATCCTATTTGCCAACACGGATTTAATGCAATACATCGAAGGGACACCTATGTTAGAAGGAATGACGATGCCATTCTCTATTCTAATGCTATTGCTCTATTTTGCCTTATTTCTATTTTTCTCTTTCTATGTTTTCAAGAAACGGGATATCGCCGCATAAACAACAAGAAAGGTGTCAGGAATAATTCCTGACACCCTTCTATTGGCGGGACAGCCGTTCATAAACAGTCGCCAGCGCTTGTTCAAATTTGCCTGTTTTTTTCGGCTGATAGTATTGCTTGTGTTTAATTCGGTCAGGCAGATACTGCTGCTTGACCCAGCCGTTTTCGTAGTCATGGGGGTATTTGTAGTCAATCCCTCTGCCAAGCGCTTTGGCCCCTTTATAATGGGCGTCCTTTAAGTGGTCTGGCACTTCTCCGCCGATGCCTTTTTGAATGTCACTAAGGGCAGTATCAATCGCCATAATCGCAGAGTTCGATTTTGGCAATAAACAGAGCTCAATCACGGCGTTTGCAAGTGGAATCCTCGCTTCGGGAAACCCGAGCCGTTCGGCTGTTTCAATTGCTGCGAGTGTCCGGGCTCCGGCTTGTGGATTCGCAAGGCCAATGTCCTCATAGGCAATGACGATCAACCGGCGGCTGATACTAACCAGGTCACCTGCCTCAATTAACCGGCCAAGATAATGGAGGGCGGCATTCACGTCACTGCCACGGATTGATTTTTGAAATGCCGAAATGACATCATAGTGGGCATCTCCGTCTCGGTCCGCCGCTATGCTTTTCTTTTGCAAACATTCTTCTGCTGTTCGAACATCTATATGAATGACATCCTGTTCATCCGGGTCAGTCGATAGAATCGCTAACTCTAACGCATTTAACGAGCTGCGGACATCTCCGTTTGAGCCCTGGGCAAAGTGTTGTAAGGCTTCGTCAGAAACTTCAACATTTAATTTTCCAAAGCCGCGCTCCTCGTCTTGAAGGGCCCGAAGTAAGACGGTTTTGACGTCATCCGGGGACAAGGGCTTCAATTCAAATATTTGACAGCGGCTGCGGATGGCCGGATTGATGGCGTGATACGGGTTGCTCGTGGTTGCCCCAATCAACACAATCATGCCATTTTCTAGGTAGGGCAAAAGAAAATCCTGCTTGGCTTTATCTAGCCGATGGACTTCATCAAGTAGAAGAATCACTTTTCCCGACATTTTGGCCTCTGCGGCGACAATTTCCATGTCCTTTTTATTATTTGTAACCGCATTGAGCGTCCGAAATGCATATTTCGTACTGCCGGCAATGGCACTGGCAATCGAGGTTTTACCGATGCCTGGAGGTCCATATAAAATCATCGAAGTCAGCTGTTTCGCTTTTACCATTCTGGCAATGATTTTTCCCTCACCGACAAGGTGCTCTTGACCGGCCACTTCTTCAATGGTCCGCGGCCGCATCCGGTATGCTAATGGTTTTTGCTGCATCCTACATCTCTCCAACATTTTAAGAAAATTACCTATTTCTACAATACCATTTATTTAGCAAAAAGCATATTAGGGAAGAATATGATATAATTCTTAATGCCTATCAAATTACTAAGGATAACATTGATGTTTATATATATGAAATGAGGTGCACGTATGAAGATATCTACCAAAGGCCGTTATGGCTTGACGATTATGATTGAACTTGCCAAGAATTTCGGCGAAGGGCCTACATCCCTTAAAGCGATTGCTCAGGCCAATAATTTATCAGAGCATTACCTAGAGCAGCTAATCGCGCCGTTACGTAATGCCGGATTAGTAAAAAGTATCAGGGGAGCTTATGGTGGTTATATTTTAGCCAATGAACCAGCCAAGATTACAGCTGGCGATGTGATTCGCGTGTTAGAAGGTCCCATCATTATTGTAGAGGGAATTGAAGATGAAGAAGCTGCCCAGAAAGAGCTTTGGATTAGAATTCGCGATGCCATCAGAAATGTATTGGACAACACAACGCTTGAGGATTTAGCCAACCATAGCACGGATTCTGAGCCGGAAGGTTATATGTTTTATATTTAATGTGAAAAATGATACTGGTGAATTTTGTTGAATGAAGGTGTAACAATGGACCGAATCTATCTTGACCATGCGGCTACCTCTCCGATGCATCCGCAGGTCATTGAAAAAATGTTGGAAGTGATGAACACCACCTTTGGGAATCCTTCTAGTATTCACTCGTTTGGGAGAGAAGCGCGTCATTATATTGATTTGGCGCGTGCAGCAATGGCTGATAGCATTGGTGCAAAGGAAAACGAGATTATTTTTACAAGTGGCGGAACAGAAGCAGATAACATGGCGTTATTTGGTGTGGCTGAAAGTTATCAGCAGAACGGCAAGCACATCATTACCACCCAAATTGAACACCATGCCGTCCTTCATGCCTGCGAAAAGTTAGAAAAAATGGGCTTTGAAGTGACCTATTTACCTGTTGATGTGACAGGGAGAATCTCCATCCAGGATCTCCAAGCTGCATTAAGAGATGACACAATCCTCGTATCTGTTATGTACGGAAACAATGAAGTCGGAACCATTCAGCCAATTAAAGAAATTGGCCAGCTGCTAAAGGATCATCCTGCTAAATTTCATACCGATGCCGTTCAGGCCTATGGCGTTGAAAAAATTGACGTGAATGAGTGCATGATTGATTTATTGTCGGTTTCTGCTCATAAAATTAATGGACCAAAAGGAATCGGGTTTCTTTATGTACGTTCAGATGTCAAAGTGGCGCCGCGGTTTTTTGGCGGTGAACAGGAGCGGAAACGGCGGGCTGGTACAGAAAACGTTGCTTCCATCGTCGGGTTCCATGAAGCGGTTCAGATCGCAGCCAAGGAAATGGAGAGCAAGCGGCAAAAGTTTATCAGCTACAAAGAACTTCTTATAAAAACTTTAAAGGAACAAGACATCGAGTTTTATGTGAACGGATTTCTTGAAAATTCCTTACCGCATGTATTAAACTTAAGCTTTCCGGGAACGAATGTCGAAGCTATGCTGGTGAATTTGGATTTAGCAGGTATTGCGGTTTCCAGCGGGTCTGCCTGCACAGCCGGTTCCATCGAACCTTCCCATGTGCTAGTGGCGATGTTTGGAAAAGATTCTGATAAAATCACTAATTCAATTCGTTTTAGTTTTGGCTTTACGACAACAACCGAAGAAATATTAAAGGCAGCTGCAGAGACAGCTAAGGCTGTGCAGCGCCTTACAAAATAAATCCAGAACCATTCCAGCTAAAGTGAGGTGAACGGGAATGGAAGCAAAAGACCCAAAAAATACCCGCGTGGTAGTTGGGATGTCCGGAGGAGTGGATTCCTCTGTTGCGGCCCTTCTTTTAAAACAACAAGGATACGATGTCATCGGTATCTTTATGAAAAACTGGGACGATACTGATGAAAACGGCATCTGTACTGCCACAGAAGATTATAATGACGTCATTCGGGTCTGCAACCAAATCGGCATTCCTTATTATGCGGTCAATTTTGAGAAGCAATATTGGGACAAGGTTTTTACCTATTTTCTCGATGAGTATCGGGCAGGAAGAACGCCAAATCCTGATGTGATGTGCAATAAAGAGATCAAATTTAAAGCCTTTTTAGAGCATGCGATGAATTTGGGAGCGGACTATCTGGCTACCGGTCATTATGCAAGGGTTGAGTACCGCGACGGCGAATATAAAATGCTGCGCGGAATAGATGACAATAAGGACCAAACTTATTTCCTAAACCAGTTATCCCAAGAACAAATCAGTAAAGTGATGTTCCCAATTGGCGGCCTTGAAAAACCAAAGGTTAGAGAAATTGCTAAACAGGCTAATTTGGCAACAGCCACGAAGAAAGACAGTACTGGTATTTGCTTTATCGGTGAACGGAATTTTAAGGAATTCCTTGGGCAATATCTTCCGGCGCAGC
Source organism: Neobacillus dielmonensis (assembly GCF_000612665.1). Classification (GTDB taxonomy): domain Bacteria; phylum Bacillota; class Bacilli; order Bacillales; family Cytobacillaceae; genus Neobacillus; species Neobacillus dielmonensis. The sequence goes on along the minus strand of NZ_HG942057.1, from coordinate 58,209 downwards.
CTGGGAATATGGAAACCTTTGACGGAGATATAAAGGGCCGTCACGAAGGCTTGATGTATCACACCATCGGGCAGCGTCATGGCCTGGGAATTGGTGGTTCGGGTGAACCTTGGTTCGCCATCGGAAAGGATTTAGAACGAAATGTCCTGTATGTGGGGCAAGGATTTCATCATGAAAAGTTATATTCCGATTCGATTATTGCAACCAATGTAAGCTGGATGTCAAATGTACAGAAGTCTTCAGAATTTGAATGCACAGCGAAATTCCGTTATCGCCAAGAAGATCACAAGGTTAAGGTTCAATTGCTGGAGGACGACAAAGTAAGAGTCATTTTCCACGAACCAATCCGTGCCGTTACTCCAGGGCAAGCAGCTGTTTTTTACAATGGGGATGAGTGCCTTGGCGGCGGAACTATTGACGAAGTTTATAAAAATAATGAACGTCTAACATATGTTGGATAAGAAGTGCCCTGTCTCCTCGAATGGAGTCAGGGTTTTTCTCTGAAATATGATATACTTCGTTATAGAAATGGAGTTGAAAATATGGACCATAATCAAAGAGGTGTGCAATTTCTCCAGGAAGGAAATTTGGAGGAAGCAGCCAAAGCTTTTAATGAAGCCATTAATGAGAATCCTCGCGACCCTGCGGCCTATATTAATTTTGGACATGTTTTATCTGAATTAGGAGAAACGGATAAGGCATTAAAATTTTACCAAAGGGCCATTGAAATAGATGAAAATGCTGCAGCCGCTTATTACAGTGCGGGCAATCTGTACTTTAGTAACGACCGTTTTCAACAGGCAAAGAAGATGTTTGAGGAAGCGATGAAACGAGGCATGGAAACAAGCGATAATTATTTTATGCTCGGACTGACCTTAATGAACTTGGAGCAAGGTAAATTTGCGCTGGCTTATTTGCAAAGAAGCGTAGAACTGAACGGAACCGACGCCGAAGCCCGTTTCCAATATGGACTATGCTTGGCACAGCTTGAGTTGCTGGACCAGGCAATGGAGCAATTTGAAAAATGCTTGGAGATCGATCCGAATCATTCCGATGCTTACTATAATCTGGGAGTGTCCTATGCCTTTAAGGAACAGGCAGATAAGGCAATTGATATGTTTAACAAGGCGCTCGAAATTCAGCCGGATCATCTTTTAGCTGGACATGCTAAACAGTTAATCGAAGCCAACCAATAAGCAAATTAATTTTTATTGAAAGGAGGGAGTCCTTTGGAAAACCAGCAATCGCTTGATTTATTTACCGAACAGGGGACGTATATTAAAGGGCGGCCATTCGTCACGATTTTTCATAATGAACAGAATTTATATACTGTGATAAGAATCCGAGTGGATGAAACCAACCATACATATGAGGATAAGGAAGCAGTCGTGACCGGCTATTTCCCTAAAATTCACGAACAAGAGACTTATACCTTTTACGGAGATTTTAAGGAGCATCCCAAGTTTGGCATGCAATTCCACGCTACCCATTTCCGCAAAGACATGCCGCAATCGAAACAAGGTATTATTGCCTATTTGTCTGGGGAAATGTTCAAAGGGATTGGGAAAAAAACGGCAGAGAACATAGTTGAAACCCTAGGGGAAAACGCCATATCGAAAATCTTAAATCAGCCGTCCCTGCTGGACACTGTTCCAAAACTTCCTCCAGATAAGGCAAAACTGCTGTATGATACCCTAATGGAACATCAGGGCTTAGAGCAGGTCTTAATTGCTTTGAATCAATATGGCTTTGGTCCACAGCTTTCAATGAGAATTTACCAAGTGTATAAGGAAGAAACGCTTGAAATTATTCAAAAAAATCCATATCAGCTCGTTGAAGCTATTGAGGGGATTGGTTTTGGCAGAGCAGATGAGCTAGGCTACCAAATGGGGATTTCCGGGAATCATCCAGACCGTATCAAGGCAGCCTGCCTGTATATTTTAGAGAATGAATGCATGCAAACGGGCCATGTTTATATGCAAGCGAAGGATTTGCTCGAACAGGTAAAGTTGCTTCTTGAAGATAACCAACGTGATATTATCGACTATACAAATATTTCAACGGAAATCATCAAACTTCAAGAAGAAGGGAAGATTATCGGGGAGGAACAGCGTGTCTATCTGCCATCGTTATTTTTTGCCGAAAAAGGCCTGGTTACGAGCATCCGTCGAATTTTAGAACAGAAAGAGTATGAAGAACAATTTCCTGAATCTGAGTTTTTATTGGCGCTGGGCAGCTTAGAAGAACGATTAGCCGTACAGTATGCACCGACCCAGCGGGAAGCTATCCAAACTGCTTTAATGTCTCCTATGTTGATTTTAACAGGGGGCCCAGGAACCGGCAAAACCACCGTTATAAAAGGGATTGTCGAGCTCTATGCTGAGTTGCATGGCTGCTCGCTTGACCCTAAAGATTATCATAAAAAGCAAGAGCCATTCCCAATTTTACTTGCCGCCCCTACTGGAAGAGCTGCCAAGCGAATGAGTGAGTCTACAGGACTGCCTGCGGTCACTATTCACCGGCTGCTAGGCTATAATGGGACAGAAAACTTTGACCGTGATGATGCAAGCCCGCTTGAAGGTAAAATTCTCATCGTCGATGAGACCTCCATGCTCGATATTTGGCTGGCTAACCAATTGTTTAAAGCATTGCCAGAGCATATTCAAGTCATTCTTGTAGGGGATGAGGATCAGTTGCCGTCTGTCGGACCAGGTCAGGTACTAAAGGATTTGTTGCGATCAGAACGAATTCCTACAGTCAGGTTAACCGATATTTACCGCCAAGCTGAAGGGTCATCCATCATTGAATTGGCCCATGAAATTAAAAAGGGCAGACTGCCGGCCAATATTGCCATGAAACAAGCAGACCGCTCGTTTATTAAGTGCAGTACCGCACAGGTTGCACAAGTGGTTGAAAAAATCGCCTTAAACGCAAAAAATAAAGGGTTTACGGCGATGGATTTTCAGGTGCTTGCTCCGATGTACCGTGGGCCTGCAGGCATTGACCGATTAAATGTCCTATTGCAGGAAATTTTTAATCCTAATCCGAGCGGTACCAGAAAAGAAATCACCTACGGAGATGTGAAATACCGGATTGGCGATAAGGTTCTGCAGCTAGTCAACCAGCCTGAGAATAACGTATTCAATGGGGATATTGGTGAAATCATTTCGATTATCTATGCTAAGGAAAATACAGAAAAGCAGGATTTAATTTATATCTCTTTTGAAGGCCATGAAGTGGAGTATACAAAGCAGGATTTAAATCAAATCACGCATGCTTACTGTTGTTCGGTACATAAATCGCAGGGTAGTGAATTTCCAATCGTCCTATTGCCAGTTACTCGAAGCTATTACCGGATGCTGCAAAGAAATTTGATTTATACCGCCATCACCCGGTCCAAGCAATCGTTAATTATCTGCGGCGAAGAAGAAGCACTAAGGATGGGAGTAGAACGGGCTGACGAAATGTCAAGATTGACAACCCTTTGCGAAAAACTACAAGACGCCATACCTGTCCCAGATCAAAATCAAAGCATAACACCCGAAACCAAATCCATCTCATATGAAGAATTTCTAATGCGGGTGGACCCAATGATCGGGATGGAAAACGTTACACCTTATGATTTTATGGCGAAAAACTGAAACTAAAAATGTTCAATAGGAGGTGGGTACTCTTTGCGAACATTTTCCTTATTAAAAGGGCAGCCTGTATTTGAAACAAAAAGCGGCACAAAGATTGGAGAAATCAGCGACTTATATATTTCACCAGAGGGAATCGTTAAAGGCTTGCTAGTGAAAAAAGGAACATTATTTAAGCAATCCTGCTTTCTTGACATTCAAAAGGTGGATTCCTTCGGCTGGGACGGGGTCATGATTGAGGATGCCGGTCTTTTGGAAAAAGCAAAAGAAATGCCAGAATATACCTTAGGTCACCAGCATTCTCTTGAAGGGAAAATGATGCTTTCGAAAAGCGGTGAATCACTGGGACTGCTAAACGACGTATATTTTCAGGAAGAATTGGGCACAATCGTAGGGTACGAAATCACGGATGGCTTCTTTTCGGATATTACGGAAGGGAAACAAGTGATTCATTCCAAGAAGCCCTTAACGATTGGAAAAGATGCCATCATCGTAGACGTAAATAAAATGGAACCGTCTATTAACACACGAGGTGAATAGACCGCAGAAATTTTATTAGCGATTTAGCTGAAGAATGCGTGAGGTGTCTTTTCCATGTTTAAGTGTCCAAACTGCCAAAGCAAGGATATTGGTAAAATCGGCATCAACCAGTATTACTGCTGGAACTGTTTTATTGAGTTATCTGTGTCAAAAGGATTGATTAATACTCATCAGGTCGAAGAGGATGGGACATTAAGTTCATTGGATGATCTGTTTGAGGAAGATGTCCGCCGATTTACAATGTAATCAATTAAACGCCCGTAAGAACGGGGCTATGAGCCTGTAAACCGAAGTCAAAATAGTACTTTCCCATTCCCGATGAAGAGGTGAAAAGTATGAAAAAAGCAATGACATCGATGGCTGTACTCGGAATCGGAGCAGCTGCGTATACCATGGCACAGAAAAATCATTTAATGTCAGGCCGCCAAATGAGAAAAATGGCAAGAAAAGTAAAACGGGCTATGTTTTAATATTTCGCGTGTCCCCCTCGGGTTTTTCGAGGGGGATTTATGTATATTTACATATTGGGTCTCCAACACTAACGGTAAAAGGAGGCTAAAGCTTTGGAAAATCGGATGAAGTGGTTTTATCGAATCGGTTTTACACTCCTTTTATTAATTGCCATCTATATCTTTTTAAAGCTGCGGGTTGTTTGGCTGCCAGTTATTAAGTTAATTCTTATTATCCTGCTTCCATTTGGCATTTCTGCTTTTATTACTTACCTGTTGCATCCCATTATTGAAAAATTGCATGAAAAAGGACTGCACAGAGGAGTAGCTATTTTTTTAATTTATCTCCTGTTTTTTGGCGGTATTGGTTTTGCCCTTTATAAAGGCATACCTGCGATTATCGATCAAATAAAGGACTTGTCTGAAAGTGCCCCTGTTTTTGCCCAGCAGTACCGCGAGTGGATCAAAATTCTCCAATCTCACACAAGGGAGTGGCCGGACGGATTGCAAAATCGTGTAAACGAGGGGATTGACGCGTTTGAGGATAAATTGGATAGTCTCCTGACTACTATCGTAAATGTGCTAATCCAGTTTTTAAACTCAGCGGTTATTTTAGCGATAATCCCTTTTATCGTTTTTTATATGCTTAAAGATTTTGCAAAAATTAGACAGACAATCTGGTATTTAACACCGAAAAGCTGGCGAAAAAAAGGTATATTGTTCCTAAGAGATGTGGATAAATCATTAGGGAATTACATAAGGGGCCAGTTGCTTGTGTGTTTGATTATGGGGACAATTGCTTCCTGTTTATTTTGGGCATTTCAGCTAAAATATCCATTGTTGTTAGGTCTGATTGTTGGGGTAACCAATGTAATTCCTTACTTCGGACCAATCATTGGAGCGATTCCGGCAGTAATCGTGGCGGCAACGACTTCGGTTAAATTAATCATCGTTACCATCATTATTGTGTTCGGCCTTCAATTTATTGAAGGGAATATACTATCGCCTTATATTGTTGGCAAAAGTCTGCACATGCATCCATTATGGATCATGGCCGCGCTGACAGCAGGGGGAGAGATAGGCGGAATTCTCGGTTTGATTTTGGCTGTACCGGTTTTTGCCATTATGAAGGTGGGCCTCATCCACGTAAAAAATCATTTCATCGATGTCCGGCGCCATGAATCTTCAACATAGGATTTGACAAACCTTTTTTCCGTCGATATAATTCGTCATATATGGAAAATGAAGAAGGATCGAGTATGTTATAGTCCATCTGTAGCGGTTAAATGCGCAGAAGAGAGGAGTCCCCTTGGCTGAAAGAGATTCCAGATGAAGGATAACAGAACGCTAATCCGGAGTGCAGCTAACCACTGCCGTCATAAGCCGCGTTAAGGCGATATTGAGAGATGAGTACAATTTTTTTGTATTCATAATCAGGGTGGTACCGCGAGACAAGCTCTCGTCCCTGTTTTGGGGATGAGGGCTTTTTTGTATGCATTTTTAATAATGCGGTTTGTTCATATTGGTTCTTGATCAATACTGCCCTATAACATGCCTGCACATAAAAAGGAGGAAGTTTGATGAAAAATTTATCGGGATCACAAATCCGAAAAATGTATTTAGATTTCTTTAAGGAAAAAGGTCACTCCGTTGAACCAAGCGCATCATTGGTTCCACATGATGACCCTACCCTGTTGTGGATTAACAGCGGGGTGGCAACCCTAAAAAAATATTTTGATGGTCGGGTTATACCGGAAAATCCGCGAATCACTAATGCCCAAAAATCAATCAGAACCAATGATATCGAAAATGTCGGAAAAACTGCCCGGCACCATACTTTCTTTGAGATGCTAGGTAACTTCTCCATTGGTGATTATTTTAAAAAAGAAGCGATTCATTGGGCATGGGAATTTTTAACCGATGAAGAATGGATTGGCTTTGATAAAAAATTGCTTTCTGTAACCATCCATCCAGAAGACGAGGAAGCCTTTGAGATTTGGAATAAAGAAATTGGCATTCCGGAGGAGCGGATTATCCGTTTGGAAGGCAACTTCTGGGACATCGGGGAAGGCCCGAGTGGACCAAACTCTGAAATCTTCTATGACCGTGGTCCAGAATATGGAGATGACCCAAGTGATCCTGAATTGTACCCAGGCGGGGAGAATGAGCGTTATCTCGAAGTATGGAATTTGGTCTTTTCCCAATTCAATCATAATCCTGATGGCACGTATACTCCACTGCCAAAGAAAAACATTGATACCGGAATGGGTCTGGAGCGGATGGCATCGGTTGTGCAAAATGTTCCAACCAACTTCGATACAGACTTATTTATTCCAATTATCCGGGCAACTGAAGAGATTTCCGGTAAAAAGTACGGTGTAGATAAAGAAAAGGACGTTGCCTTCAAAGTAATTGCTGACCATATTCGTACAGTTGCCTTTGCCATTGGTGACGGGGCGCTTCCATCAAACGAGGGCCGCGGTTATATCTTGCGCCGCTTGCTTCGCCGTGCCGTTCGCTATGCAAAGCAAATTAATATTGAGCGTCCATTTATGTATGAACTTGTGCCAGTAGTAGGCGAGATTATGCATGATTTTTACCCTGAAGTAAAAGACAAGACTGATTTTATCCAAAAGGTTATTAAAAATGAAGAGGAACGATTCCATGAAACGCTGCATGAGGGATTAGCGATTTTATCCGGCATTATTAAGAATGCAAGAGAAAATGGTTCAAGTACGATTAGCGGCGAGAATGTATTCCGTCTTTATGATACGTACGGCTTCCCTGTGGAATTAACGGAAGAATATGCAGAGGAAGAAGGATTAACGGTTGACCATGAAGGCTTTGAAAAGGAAATGGAAGAACAGCGTGAGAGAGCCCGTGCCGCCCGTCAAGATGAAAGTTCCATGCATGTACAAGGCGGTATCTTAAGAGATTTGATCGTTTCAAGTAAATTTGTTGGTTATAACGAACTTAAGACGGATTCCATTGTAGTGGCCATTGTAAAAGAAGGAGAACTAGTGGAAAATGCTAACCAGGGTGAAGAAGTTCAGTTGATTCTCGATGTTACCCCGTTTTACGCTGAAAGTGGCGGACAAATTGCCGACCGCGGTGTATTAGAGGGTGAGGGTGTCACGGTTTCCATTAAGGATGTGCAAAAAGCGCCGAACGGGCAGAACCTTCATCAAGTAGTGATCAAATCCGGTCAATTAACCGTTAACCAGCAAGTTACAGCCACCGTTGACCCAGAAAATCGGGCACGAATCATCAAAAACCATACAGCGACCCACTTGATGCACCGTGCATTAAAAGATGTTCTCGGTGAGCATGTCAACCAAGCTGGTTCGCTTGTGGAACCGGATCGCCTCCGTTTTGATTTCTCTCATTTTGGCCAAGTGAAGCCAGATGAGCTGGAGCGGGTTGAAAGAATCGTGAATGAAAAAATTTGGAACAGCTTGGAAGTAACTATCTCCCAAAAACCGATTGCTGAAGCAAAGGCAATGGGCGCCATGGCACTGTTTGGCGAGAAATACGGCGATATTGTCCGAGTGGTCAAAGTGGGTGATTACAGCCTTGAGCTTTGCGGCGGCTGCCACGTGCCGAATACTTCTGTAATAGGCTTGTTTAAAATTGTATCTGAGAGCGGAATCGGTGCTGGAACTAGACGGATTGAAGCTGTAACAGGAGAGGCAGCTTATGTGCTATTGAATGAACAGGTTGGTTTGCTGAAAGAAGCAGCAGAAAAATTAAAGACCAATCCAAAAGACATTGTTACCCGGATTGACGGATTAATGGGTGAAATTAAGGGTCTTCAACGGGAGAATGAATCTTTGGCAGCCAAGCTTGGAAATATCGAAGCTGGCAGTCTTGTCTCAAAAGCAAAAGAGATTAATGGCGTAACCGTCCTAGCAGCCAAGGTTCAAGCAGCAGATATGAATAACTTGAGGAATATGGCTGACGATCTCAAACAAAAGCTGGGCTCCGCAGTTATTGTGCTAGGCAGTGCCCATGAAGGAAAGGTTAATTTAATCGCTGCTGTTACTAAAGATTTAATAGAGCGCGGTTACCATGCCGGCAAGCTTATTAAAGAAGTCGCTTCAAGATGCGGCGGCGGCGGCGGCGGCCGTCCAGATATGGCCCAAGCTGGAGGAAAGAATCCAGAACAGCTTGAGAGCGCCCTACAATTTGTGGAGGAATCGGTAAAATCTGTTTTGTAATAGGGACAAAGTAGTGTAGAATAAAGGTAACAAAGACGAGTTGAGGTGCACGTGAATGAGCTCATTTGACAAAACGATGCGATTTAATTTTCCGGAAGAGCCGTTTGAACATAACGTACAGGATGTACTTTTTCAAGTGTATGAGGCATTGCAGGAAAAAGGATATAATCCGATTAATCAAATTGTTGGTTACCTTTTATCCGGGGACCCGGCATACATTCCCCGTCACCGGGATGCCCGTAATATCATCCGTAAATTGGAACGGGATGAAATCATTGAGGAGTTAGTCAAATCCTATCTTAAACAACAGCGAGAGGTCTAAAGCATGCGTGTATTGGGTTTAGATGTCGGCTCCAAGACAGTGGGTGTCGCTCTTAGTGATGAACTGGGGTGGACAGCTCAGGGGCTGAAAACGCTCAAAATCAACGAAGAAAAGCAAGTGTTTGGTTTTGAGGAAATTGGTCAATTAATAGAAGAGTATCAGGTTAGCAAAGTCGTCGTCGGTTTGCCCAAAAACATGAACGGGACCATTGGACCCCGGGGTGAAGCAAGCAAACAGTATGCCGAGGAGATCGAACGAAGATTTTCGGTTCCCACAGTACTGTGGGACGAGCGTCTGACAACAATGGCCGCAGAACGTGTATTGCTTGAAGCGGATGTCAGTCGGAAAAAACGTAAAAAAGTCATCGACAAAATGGCAGCTGTGATGATTCTGCAGGGTTTTCTTGATAGTATTAAATAATGAGGTGAAGAAATGTCAAACGAACACAACCATAACCATCATGACCATGATCATGACCACGATGAGCAGTTTATTACACTGGTAAATGAAAATGGTGATGAAGAATTATTTGAAATCCTGCTAACTTTTGATTCAGAGGATTTTAACAAATCATATCTATTATGTTTCCCAGTCGGAGAGCTTGAGGATGATGAGGAAGGCGTTGTGCATGCCTATGCTTATGTCCCAACCGAAGACGGAGGCATCGGTGAATTGTTACCAGTTGAGTCGGATGAAGAATGGGATATGATTGAAGAAGTATTCAACACATTTATCGAGGACCAGGAAGAAGAAGAATAACCCAAAGGAAAGAGTCGGCAATAGCCGGCTCTTTTTCTGCATTTTATATGTAAAATTGACATTTTTCTCACTATATGCTGAAATAATTACAATGTAACTTCTGTGTTTTTATTATGATTTAGAAAAGCTAATGAATCTAAAGCATCATTGGGAAGGAGGAAAGGGATGACAACAGACAAAAAAGATATTATCCGAGAAAAAATGCTTGAACATCAAAGTGAAGCGAGAATCGTCAGACGAATTGTATTAATCATTTCCGTTTTACTGCTATTATTAATCATTATAATTGGTGGCGGAGGCTATCTTTATATTCAATCTGCCTTAAAGCCAATAGATGCCGGCAGCAAACAAAATAAGGTAGTGGAAATTCCACTGGGCTCTTCTGTAACAGGCATTGGTGAAACATTAGAAAAAAATGGAATTATAAAGGATGCAAAAGTATTTAAATATTATGTGAAGTTAAAAAATGAAGGCGGTTTTATGGCGGGAAAATATGAGCTAAGCCCATCCATGGATGTCCCGGAAATTGTCGGCAGGTTAAAAACGGGTAAAGTACTGGCGAATGCTAGCTTTAAAATCACCATACCGGAAGGCAAACAGCTAACGGAAATAGCCGCCATTATGGCAAAAGCCACAAACCAGAATGAAACAGAAGTATTTAATAAGCTAAACGACGGTGAATTTATTAAACAGGTCATGACTAAGTTTCCTGACCTTTTAACAACTGAAATAAACAATCCGGCTGTGAAATATCCGTTGGAAGGGTATCTGTACCCGGCTACCTACCCATTCTATAAGCCAAATCCAACTGTAGAAGAAATGGTGTCCGCCATGCTTAGCAAAACGCAGGAGGTTTTAGCCGACTATTCGGAGGAAATGAATCAAAAGAATGTATCGGTCCATCAAGTGTTAACCATGGCAGCGCTTGTGGAGGAAGAGGCAACGGCAAAAACGGATCGCAAAAAGATCGCGAGTGTATTCTATAATCGGATGGATAAGGGCATGCCGCTGCAAACGGACCCCACCGTCCTATATGCACAAGGCAAACACAAGGAGCGGGTCATGTATAAGGATTTGGAGGTCAACTCTCCATATAATACTTATCTGCACACGGGTCTTCCGCCGGGACCGATTGCCAATTCCGGGAAGTCATCGATTGAAGCCGCATTAGAACCAGAACAAACAGATTATTATTATTTCTTAGCAACTGAAACAGGAGATATTATTTTTACTAAAACATTGGAAGAACATAACCAGGAAAAGGAAAAATATATTTCTAATAAAAAATAGTACGATGGAAGGGGGAAGTATAGCATTCCCTCTTTTTTTGTGGTAGAATGGTTCAGGTGTTTATTTGGAAATCATAGCGTAACTCACAGTAAACGAACATTGAGTGGAATACCCGGTTATGTTGCTCGGGCCACCTTCACTGGTAAATTTCTGTGTACGCTATTTTTTATGTCTAAATAGGTGAAATTCAGCGAATAATAAGAGTATTTGACTTCGAAAAACTATTTTTAGTTCCAACGCCCGTAAAGTTAGTTCGCCGGGTGTTCTTATAGTATTTTTAGGATTGAGGTGACGCAGCTTGATGAATGAAAAGCTGCATTCATATTTAGAAGAGCTTATTCCGGACCGACATTTCCTGTTTACCGAAATGGAGAACTATGCAAAACTGCACCAAGTTCCGATCATGGAGCTGCAGGGCATTGAAGCTATGCTGCAGCTACTTAGAATTCATCGTTCTAAAACCATTTTGGAGGTTGGAACCGCAATTGGTTACTCAGCGCTTAGGATGGCTGAGGCACTTCCAAACGCGCAGATTGTAACAATTGAACGTGATAGCGAAAGGATCTCTGCAGCAGAGGAATTTTTCAAACGGACAAGCCTTAGTGAAAATATTCACTTGATTAAAGGAGATGCTTTGGAGGTTTCGGAACAGGTTAGCCACTATGCTCCTTTTGATGCCATCTTTATTGATGCAGCAAAAGGGCAATATAAAAAGTTCTTCGAGATTTATTCAAAGTATCTGAATTTGGACGGGATGATTATTACTGACAATGTGTTATTTAAAGGCCTTGTTGCTGAGGAGGAAATTGAATCAAAGCGCACGCGGAATCTTGTTAAGAAAATTAATGAGTTTAACCGCTGGTTAATGGGCCATCCAGATTATGATTCAGTTATCCTGCCAGTAGGCGATGGGGTGGCCATTAGTAAAAAGAAGAGGTGAAGAAGATGAAAAAACCTGAACTGCTGGTGACACCAACATCTGTTCATGATATTTTGCCTTTGGTAGAAGCAGGGGCGGATGCCTATGTGATTGGGGAACAGCGTTATGGCTTAAGGCTTGCCGGTGAATTTAACCGTGAAGATGTAAAACAGGCGATTGAACTAGCCCATTCTGCAGGAAAAAAAGTATATATTGCGATGAATGCAATTTTTCATAATGAAAAAATTGAGGAGTTAAATGATTATATCCGTTTCGCAGCTGACGCCAATGCAGATGCGATTATTTTTGGCGACCCTGCCGTGTTAATGGCAGTGAGAGAAACAGCCCCTCAGATGAAGCTCCACTGGAGTACAGAAACAACTGGGACCAACTGGTATACCTGCAACTATTGGGGGAGAAAAGGGGCTAAACGAGCAGTCTTGGCGCGTGAAATTAATATGGATGCGATTGTCGAAATAAAGGAAAATGCCGAAGTGGAAATTGAAGTACAGGTACATGGAATGAGCTGCATGTTCCAATCTAAACGGTCATTGCTTGGAAACTACTTTGAATACCAAGGGAAGGCCATGGAAATTGAGAATCGCAAACAGCAAAAAAATATGTTCCTTCACGATAAAGAGCGGGGAAGCAAATACCCGATTTTTGAGGATGAAAATGGCACCCACATTATGAGCCCAAATGATATTTGTATTATTGATGAGTTCCAAGATATGTTAGAAGCTGGCATTGATTCGTTTAAAATTGACGGCATCTTAAAAGATTCGGAATATATCCTTGCTGTCACTAAAATCTACCGTGAAGCCATTGATTTATATTTTGAAGATCCAGACCTTTATGAAGACAAGAAGGACGACCTGTTAGCTGCTATCGAAGAATTACAGCCGGCTAACCGTCCATTAGATACAGGTTTCTTCTTCAAGGAGACAGTTTATTAAACTGAAATTAAGGGAGGGGTCCAACGTGAATACAGTAAAAGACAAGATTTCTGAAATCATTGATGGAAAACGTGTCATTGTGAAAAAACCGGAACTACTTGCTCCAGCAGGCAATCTGGAAAAATTAAAGATTGCCGTGCAGTATGGAGCAGATGCGGTATTTATTGGCGGGCAAGAGTACGGACTCCGTTCCAATGCAGACAACTTTACGTTAGAAGAAATTAAAGAAGGCGTAGAGTTTGCCAAAAAATATGGTGCGAAAATTTATGTAACAACCAATATTTATGCCCACAATGAAAATATTCCCGGCTTGGAGGAATATCTACAAGGGTTAAAAGAAGCGGGTATTGCCGGAATTATTGTAGCAGACCCACTGATCATCGAAACCTGCCGCCGAATTGCACCAGAGATTGAAGTTCATTTAAGTACACAGCAATCTCTTTCCAACTGGAAAGCTATTAAGTTCTGGCAGGAAGAAGGATTGGAGCGGGTCGTATTAGCCCGTGAGACCAGTGCGGAAGAAATACGTGAAATGAAAGAAAAAGTAGATATTGAAATTGAAACGTTTATTCATGGCGCTATGTGTATTGCTTATTCAGGCCGTTGTACCTTGAGCAACCACATGACAGCAAGAGACTCGAACCGTGGGGGCTGCTGCCAGTCGTGCCGCTGGGATTATGACTTATATCAGCTTGAAGGAAATAACGGGGAATCGGCTCTTTTCGGGGCAGAGGACGCGCCATTCGCCATGAGCCCGAAGGATTTAAATCTAATTCAGTCGATTCCGAAAATGATTGAACTAGGCATTGATAGTTTAAAAATAGAAGGCCGAATGAAATCGATTCACTACATCGCAACTGTAGTAAGTGTTTATCGAAAAGTAATTGACGCATATTGCGCTGATCCCGACAATTTTGTCATTCAACGCGAATGGCTGGAAGAGCTTGATAAATGCGCTAATCGGGAAACAGCTCCAGCCTTCTTTGAAGGGGTGCCAGGGTATAAAGAGCAAATGTTTGGTAATCATAGCAAGAAGACAACGTTTGATTTTGTCGGTCTGGTCTTGAACTATGATGAAACGACACAAATGGTCACCCTGCAGCAGAGAAACCATTTTAAACCGGGTGATGAGGTGGAATTCTTCGGACCGGAAATTGACAACTTTACTCATGTCATCGACAAAATCTGGGATGAAAAGGGAAATGAACTGGACGCTGCCAGACATCCGCTTCAAATTGTCCGTTTTAAATTGGATAAACCGGTCTATCCTAACAACATGATGCGAAAGGAGAACTAGCTAGATGCGCAAACCAGTTGTTATTGGAGTAGCCGGCGGATCCGGCTCTGGAAAAACAAGCGTTACGAGAGCGATAGCTGAGAGTTTTAAAGACCATTCTCTTTTAGTGATTGAGCAGGATTATTATTATAAAGATCAAAGTCATTTGCCTTTTGAGGAGCGGTTAAAAACCAATTACGACCATCCCTTTGCTTTTGACAATGACCTGCTGATTGAACATGTGGAAAAGTTGCTGCGATATCAGCCAGTTAACAAGCCAGTCTACGATTATTCACTTCATACCCGTTCCGACCAAGTCATCCATGTGGAACCAAAGGAAGTCATTATTTTAGAAGGAATCTTGATTTTGGAGGACGAGCGTCTACGTAACTTAATGGATATTAAATTGTTTGTTGACACTGATGCGGATCTTAGAATTATCCGTCGGTTGTCCCGTGACATCAAAGAACGCGGACGTACGTTTGATTCTGTTATTGACCAATATACCAATGTGGTACGGCCGATGCATAACCAATTTATTGAACCAACTAAGCGGTATGCAGACATCATTATTCCAGAAGGCGGGCAAAATCACGTAGCCATTGACTTAATGGTCACAAAAATTCAAACAATTCTTGAACAAAAATCAATTTTATGACACAATAGCAAAAGAAAACACTTCAAAAATTGATTTTAGAGTTATAATTTTAAAAAAGCGCGCCCTAAACAATAGGACGCGCAAGCTTATATTATGCCTGTTTCGGCATAATATAAATTACATATATTGCACAATTCTAATGGGGGATTGTGAGACTAGAAGGAGTGAGGATTTTGGCTGCAGAAAAAGTATTTCCGATGACGCAGGCTGGTAAAGAAAAATTGGAACAGGAATTAGAGCAACTAAAAACTGTTAAACGTAAAGAAGTGGTAGAAAGAATTAAAATCGCTAGAAGCTTCGGCGACTTGTCGGAAAACTCCGAGTACGATTCCGCCAAAGAAGAGCAAGCCTTCGTTGAAGGAAGAATTACTACCTTAGAGAACATGATCCGTAATGCGAAAATCATTGAAGGCGGAGAGTTAGCCGATTCCGTTTCACTGGGCAGCTCAGTGACTTTTGTTGAACTACCAGACGGAGAGGAAGAGACTTACACAATTGTAGGAAGTGCGGAGGCAGACCCATTTGAAGGGAAAATTTCCAATGATTCACCGATTGCCAAAAGTTTGATTGGCAGAAAAGTGGGCGAACAAGTAACAGTTCAAACACCAGGCGGCGAAATGAGTGTGCGAATCGTTTCTATAAAGTAAAATTTAACTGTTAATTCAGTGTCATATTGTTTGAAAGTTCGAAACCTCGTCAAAACTTTTGACGAGGTGTTTTTTTATGTGGAGAAAACGTGCAATTGGCTGGTTAATCATTTGTATGATAGGTCTTACTTTCCTTTTAGTTCGATTAGTTCAAGTTCAATTAATCGATACAGAGACCTTTTCTAAACATCATGTCAATTTACTTGAGGAGAGCGTCAAACAAAGAACACAAGAGTTGGTCATAGATAATGGCAGAGGAAACTTCCTTGACCGAAATGGTACCATGTTGACCCATAAAATGGTGTCTGTCTTGGTTTTATTTCCATTTTTAAAAAAGCTGGATTGGGACATTGAAAAAGTTTCAGCGATTACCAATATCCCTGCAGATGATTTGAAAAAAGCGGTGGATTCAGCTAAGAAACCATTTGCCTTCGGGCAGCCTGACCCAATCGAGTTGACAAAATCACAAACGGAAAAAATAAATAAGCTAAATATACCCGGCGTTTTTGCGGTTGAGAAAAAGTTTGAACGTTCTTCTGTTCCTGCTGAACAGTTACTTGGGTTAACAGGTCAAAATTCAAAAGAACTTGCCAAACGCTATCCAAATAAAGAATTACCAGAGAAAACTCTGATTGGCGTTTCCGGTCTAGAAGAAAGCTTTGACGAATTTCTGCTGCCAGAGGGCCCCTCAAAACTGGTTTACCATGTTGACGGCAGTGGGGCGCCACTATTCGGAATCAATGTTAAATATGTGGATCCGGCTAATCCGTTTTATCCTGTCAATATTCGGACAACCATTGATAAAACCATCCAGGAGAAGGCTGAAGCATTAGTGGATCAATATCAGATTAAAAAGGGAGGTCTTGTTCTCCTTAATATTGAGGATAACAGTGTGTTAGCCATGGTCTCTCGTCCAGCTGTCAATAAAAAGGACCCTTATAGCAGTGCAGGCATTACGAATATGATGTTGGAACAACAAATTATGGGGTCTGTCTTTAAAACAGTTGTCGCAGCTGCAGCTATTGACCGCAACTTGGATGATCCAATGCGCTTGTTTGATTGCAGTAAGAAAATTAACGGCAATCCGGAGTTAAAATACAACTATGGCATGCTTAATTTCTCGGACAGCTTTGCAAGGAGCTGTAATCGCACGTTCGGGGAACTGGCTCAAGAGTTGCAAAAGCAAGACCCGAATACTTTAGAAGAATACGCTGCAAAGTTATCACTTACCGGTTCTGTTGGATGGCAGGGTGAAGTGTTCCATACCAGTAATTTCAAGCAGCTTGCTGATGAAGATAAAGGGCGTGTTTTTCTATCGGAGGATGCGAGAACAGACAAAAATTATGTGGCGATGTCGGGGATCGGCCAGCATGAAGTTCGGGCAACGCCCTTGGCTGTGGCAAACATGATGGCCACTATTGCCCGTGGGGGAAAAAAAGAAATGGTCCGGGCGGCGCTTAAAATAGAGTATAAAAATGAGACAACCATGATTGATTTTCCAGAAAAGAGTCTGGAAGGAGAAACCATTTCCCCCTATACAGCTTCTAAACTGCAAAAATTGCTGCGTGAGGTGGTTGTCAATCCAAACGGCACAGGACGCTGGTTTCAGGACCTGCCATTTGAAGTTGCAGGAAAGTCGGGAACGGCTGAAACGGGAAAATACGTGAATGGAGAACAACTGCATAATAAGTGGTTTGCGGGCTACTTTCCTTACCAAAATCCCCAATATGCACTGGTCGCCGTTAATCTAGATGTTTCAGACAGTGAAGGTGGAGTCAATTTACTGTTCGCTGATATCGTAAAAATGCTGTATGAAAATAAGTGATACAAATGTATTTTTGTATCAAAAAAAGTTTATAGAAAACAGCCAAAATATATTAATATAATTTTGGCTGTTTTTTTGCAGGAAAAATTATTTCTAGTGTCGAAATGAATTAGAGTAAATATTTTAAAAGGCGGTAATGTTATGACAACTAGAAAAGGGATACAGTCAACGGATTTATACAAACTAAAGTCAGTAGCAAATCCGGTTTTTGCTCCGGACGGAAGCTCCTATGTTTACGTCGAGACAATGATTGATAAAGAAACGGATGAATACCAATCGCATCTATTTTTTAATAACCTATCTGACGATGAAGCAGCTGTGCAATGGACGTTTGGAAAAGGAAAAAATATTTCTCCCTGCTGGTCTCCTGATGGAACAAAGCTTGCATTTGTTTCAACTCGAAGCGGTAAAAGTGAAATTTATGTGTTAAGTAAACATGGCGGGGAAGCTCGACAGCTGACCTCTCTATCAAACGGGGCCAGCAATCCTGTATGGTCACCTGATGGCAAAAGGATTGCCT
This sequence comes from Neobacillus dielmonensis, assembly GCF_000612665.1. Lineage (GTDB taxonomy): Bacteria > Bacillota > Bacilli > Bacillales > Cytobacillaceae > Neobacillus > Neobacillus dielmonensis. Next base: position 40,193 of record NZ_HG942057.1, on the reverse strand, counting down.
TCGTTACGTCAGTAAAACCGGGACACGATCTATTAGATCAAGAAGAAGCGGTCAAAAAGCAGGACAAGCCGAAGCCGCTTGAGGTAACGCAAATGAAATATAAATCCGATTCCAGCGGCTTTTGGCAAGGAGATTACAGTCAGATAGCGGTTATTGATGTCAATAGTGGCGTAGTAACCCAACTGACTGAGGGCGATTTTGATTATGCACTTTACAGCTGGTCCCCAGATGGGAAAAACCTGTTAATTGGTGCCGATCTTGAGGAACCTGTGGATACATCCTTTAATCAAGATGTTTATCTACTAGAGGTTAACACTAAGAAGTTAACACGGATCACCAAAGGAACAGGTGACTTTGAAAAGGCAGTTTTCTCACCCAATGGCCAATTGGTCGGAATGATCGGTAATGAACGTGAATATGAAAATGCCACTCATCCAAAAGTATGGATTTATGAGCTTAAGTCGCAAGAGCTCAAATGTATAACCGCAAATTGGGATGTACCAGTGGGCAATTTAATGGTCGGTGATTTTCAACAATCAGTTGCTGACCCAGGATTGGTGTGGGATAACAATAGTGATGGTGTCTATTTCCTAGCAACAGACAGAGGGAACACCAATTTGTATTATGGAACTGTTGATGGGACAATTCACCCCATTACAACGGGTAATCATCATGTTTACGGATTTACTATCAATGATTCTAATAAAGTCATTTGTGCGATTAGTCATCCCACCCAAATTGGCGACTTATTTTTAGTGTCATTAAATGACGGGCAAATCGTAGGCCGCTTAACGGAAGTGAACGGAGACTATTTACAAGACATTGAGTTATCTCAGCCTGAAGCTATTGAATATGAAAGTGAAAATGGCTGGAAGGTTCAGGGATGGCTGATGAAGCCGATAGGATTTCAAACGGGGGAAAAGTATCCGCTTATCTTGGAAATTCATGGCGGACCGCACATGATGTATGGAAACACCTATATGAATGAATTTCAAATTCTCGCCGCTCAAGGATATGCTGTTTTATATACCAACCCAAGGGGCAGCCACGGCTATGGCCAACAGTTTGTTGATGCCGTCCGGGGCGATTATGGGGGAAATGATTATAAAGATGTAATGAACGGTGTCGATTTTGTATTACAACATTATGATTTCATCGATGAGGACCGACTCGGTGTAACCGGCGGAAGTTACGGTGGTTTTATGACAAACTGGATTGTCGGCCAGACAAATCGCTTTAAAGCGGCAGTCACTCAACGGTCCATTTCAAACTGGATTAGTTTTTATGGTGTCAGTGATATTGGCTATTACTTTACAGAATGGCAAATCAAATCAGATTTTCGCGATATTCAAACACTTTGGAAGCATTCGCCGTTAGCCTATGTTGAAAACGTGGAAACACCATTATTGATTCTTCACAGTGAAAAAGATTATCGTTGCCCAATCGAACAAGGAGAACAATTTTTTATTGCTCTAAAACGGCTTGGCAAAGAAACCAAGTTTGTCCGCTTCCCGGAACAAAATCATGAACTGTCCCGCAGTGGCAAGCCCGAATTGAGGATGAACCGTTTGGATTATATCACAGGCTGGTTCAAGGAATATATCTAATAATTTTGAGGGAAACCGCTTTGCTACATATAGCATGCGGTTTCTTTTCTTTTATTACAGAAATCTTACCGTCCAAGGTTATTCCTTCAAGTAAACGTGAATTCATGTTAAAATATTGAAAGCCTACTGTTTATAAGGAGTGATACAAATGAATAACGATTTCCAAAAGTCTCGTTCCGGTGTTCGGGCAAAACGAAGGAAAACCAATTTGATTTTAAATGGTTTAATAATTTTAGTTCTGGCGTTAATTATTATAGTTGCGTATAATATTTTTGCTTCTGGAAATGATGAAAATGCCTCATCAACAAAAGCAACTCAGAAGACTGAGCAGAAGGCAGCTGCAAATAAAGATAAAACAGAGAAGTCAACTCAAGCAGAAAAATCAAGTAAGGATAGCGAAGATACGGCAGCTAAGGCTGATGAAACTTCTGATGACTCTGATTCTGAAACGGCAAATAATAACCAAGCCGATGATCCTGAGCAGGCAGATACTGCACAAGCCACAGTTACGGATGGTGGCAGTTCACCAAATGTGGTCAAAACCATTGTGAACCCGGCATGGAAGCCAGTAGGCACCTCTCAGTCTGGAGAGCATGCAGCTGTTTATGATGAGAGCTCTGTTGATTGGCAGGAAATGTTAAAGGCAATTACCTATGCAACTGGAATTGACCAAAGCAATATGACCGTTTACTGGCTGGGAAGAGATAAATCCACCACCAATGGTTCGTTTGCAACGGTCGCTTCAAAAGATAAAACCCAAAAATATAATGTTTACCTTCAGTGGGTAGATGGTCAAGGCTGGATGCCGACCAAAATGGAAGAACTGTCTCAAATTCAATGACCAATTAATGAAAGAGGTTAAACCATGAAAATTGCCATAATCGGCGCAATGGAAGAAGAAGTAGCAATGCTTAAAGAAAATATCGAAGAGAAGACAGAGGAAACCATTGCAGGTTGTGAATTCACTTTCGGCCGCATGCATGGAGCGGATGTCATTTTGCTTCGTTCAGGAATAGGAAAAGTAAATGCCGCTATGTCAACGACGATCCTGTTGGAAAAATACAAGCCCGATGGTATTATCAATACCGGTTCAGCAGGCGGATTAAATCCTGACTTAAATGTGGGGGATGTCGTTTTCTCTACAGAAGTTCGGCATCATGATGTGGATGTTACTGCATTTGGTTACGAATACGGCCAAGTTCCTCAACTGCCGGCTTCATTTCAAGCAGATGAAAAGTTAGTAAAAATTGCTGAATCTGCAGCAAGGGATCTTGAAAAATTTAAGATTGTAAAAGGGTTAATTGTATCGGGTGACTCTTTTATCGAAGATCCAAACAGGGCAGCATTTATACGTGGAAAATTTGGAGATTTGCAGGCGGTTGAAATGGAAGCAGCTGCGATTGCCCAAGTTGCCCATCGGTTTGGGGTTCCTTTTGTCATTATCCGGTCTCTGTCGGATATTGCCGGCAAACAATCAGAAATCTCTTTTGATCAATTCATTGATCAAGCGGCAACAAATTCTGCCACGTTAGTCATGAAAATGGTGGCTGCTTTAAAATAGCGAGAAGATAATATTGTATATGCTAAAGGGCCGGCTAAGATAAGCCGGTCTTTTTAGTAATATTTACATCTGCTTTAATCTAATAACCTGTGTTAAAGTAAGTTAGTAGATTAAAAGAAAGCAGGTGGGCGCGTGAAGCAGCAAGCGAAACGGCTTTATGAGAAAATGGTTGATTTTAAGCGGTTTGCCATTATTCTGTTAGCTGTAGGAGTATTCTTCTTCTTAGGTGTCATTGTCCCGGCTGAAAAAACTGACATGGCATTAAATATTATGATCCTTGCTTCTTTGTCATTTCTGGCATTATCCATTTTATTTTTTACAATATCTAAGCAATGCCAAATAAGATTGATGGATATGGACGAAGATCATGACTTTTTCTCACAAGGATAAGTGTCCCGTCGCAATAGGGGGCGCTTATTTTTTTTGCCTATTTTCCTGATGTATCTAAATTTATTCAAAAACTTTCCAAAAAAAGGTTTACAACGCTGGAAATAGTGGATATAATTACCGTAGCAACAAATTAATTCCAAAGGAGGTCGAAGAATATGTTATTTGCGACAACTAAACCGGGAGCTAAAACAGAATATTTGAATAACACTCATTCGACCGGATTGGAATGGATTTTCTAGTTTATTATTACCATACATATCCATGCCGCAGGGAGAATGACGTCCTGCGGTATTTTTGTGCAAAAAATAATAACAGCCGCAGGGGTATTCTTCTGCGGCCTTTTTTTGCCTATTTTTCACACGTATTGGATATGTATGGTATAAGCTGGAAGTGCCGCTGCAAAAACACATTGGAGGTGATAAGAGATGACGCTGAATATTTTATTTTTTACAATTACAATCAAAAAACACGAAGTGACACGTGAGGAAGCGAATCACAAGGAAATCGTAGACAGCCTGTTTGAAAAGCATAAGGACCGGCAGATAACGATGCATCATTTGATATAAAACTGGGTTAAAAAAGGAAGTGAATGACATGACCCTGAATATCTTATTTTTAACGATTACCATTTCTAAACGGAAAGTGACAGCTGAACAAGCAAGACACCAGGAAATGGTTGAAAAGATATACGAACAACACAAAGACCGACAAATTTCTATGTATCGTATTATGTAAAGAAATTAAAAAATCTAGTGGAAGAAAGGTGGTTTTTCTAATGATATTTTTAATGCAAGGACGTGGAGCAAGCTTATGGGGTATGAAGGATACCACCTAGTCAAGAAAAAATGGGAGGGATCAAGTTGCCGCTACACATCTTATTATGGACAGTTTTCCTGAAAGTGATGAAAAAGGATTCATGAAGACGATTGGTTGTTAACAAAACGTTCACATTTCCTGAAGATTGATACTGTGAAAATATGATAAATTCAAAGTAGAAAATAGCAGAATCTTTCTAAGGGGTGGAGAGCATGTTTATGATGGTGATGGCCTTCGTCATAACTGGAACGATCGGCTGTGTCATTTCCGCCGAACTAAGCGCGGAATTCTAAACAAAGCAAGCATCGGCTGTTCAATGCCGATGCTTTTACTTATTTCGTTAATTCTAAAAACTCATCGATATCATCAAGACAAATTCGGACGGCTTTTTCCCAGAAGTCCTTTTGGGTGAGGTCAACCTGCAAATGTTTCATCGCAAGATCCTCAACGGTCATCGAGGCCGTATCCCGAAGTAGGGCAATATACTTTTCTTCATAGCCCTTTCCCTCTGCAATCGCCTGTGCATATATCCCCAATGAGAACAGATAACCGAATGTATAAGGGAAATTATAGAATGGTACATCGGTAATAAAAAAGTGCAGCTTGGAAGCCCAGAATAATGGATGATAGTCTACCAGGCTGTCTGCATATGCCTCTTTCTGAGCCTGCAGCATTATTTCATTTAACCGTTCTGCTTCCACAGGGCCCTGCTTTCTTTCTTCATAGAAACGTGTTTCAAAAAGAAAACGGGCATGGATATTCATTAACAGAGCGACTGTTCTTTGTATTTTATCATCCAGCAAAATCAGCTTTTCTTCTTCATTCTTAGCATTTTTAACTGAGGCATCTGAGACTATCATTTCGGCAAAGGTCGAAGCTGTCTCGGCCACGTTCATCGCGTAATTACGATTTAGAAAATGTACGCCTTTCATGGCAAATGAATGGAAGCCGTGTCCCAGTTCGTGTGCCAATGTCGAGACGTTTGATGGAGTGCCAGAGTAGGTCATAAATATCCGCGATTGGCCACTTTCCGGAAAATAGGTACAGAATCCACCAGGTGCTTTGCCTGGCCGGTCTTCAGCTTCAATCCATCGATTTTCAAACGCATTTTTAGCAAACGCCGCCAGCTTTTCCCCAAACAAGGCAAAATTTTGTTCGATAAACTCGGCCCCTTGTTGATAGGATATTTTGGTTTCGGTTTTACCGAGCGGTGCGTCAAGGTCGTACCAGCTTAATTTTTCTAAGCCAAGCAGTTTTGCCTTCCGTTCTAAATAGCTGACTAGTTTTTGTTTATTTTCTGAAATGACTGTCCACATTGTTTCCAATGTTTTCTTTTCCATTCTGCTGATGTTTAGAGGTTCTTTTAACACATCTTCCCAGCCGCGTTTTTTATAGACGTTTAGACGAAAGCCAGCTAAATGATTAAGCGTTTTTGCCAGCAAATCTTCCTGTTCGCCCCACGCCTTTTCCCAGCTCTCAAAAACAGTTTTTCTTATGTTGCGGTCAGGATTTGAAAATTTGTTGTGGGCTTGACCAACTGAAAGCAGTTTTTCTTCCCCTTGTTCGATAACGGGTACTTTAATTTTACTAACAATCAAATCGTATAATTGCCCCCAGCTGTGGTAGCCATCTACTCCAAGTGTGCTTATTAGGGCCTCTTCTTCTTTTGACAGTTTATCCTTTGCTCGTTCACGCCGCTCAGTTAACACAAACGAGAGTTCATTTAATGGTTCAATAGCCAATAGTTCCTGCCATACAGCGTCATTAAAAACGGTTAGCAGACTGTCAAATGAGCCAAGCGCTGTCTGGAAAGACGCACTTAAACTGGTCACCTTGGCATCTAGTGAATAGGCTTGTTTATCTGCGGTATTTTGAGCTAATAGGCACCCTGTAAATGCTCCTGCTTGACGAATTTTTTTACCAATCGTGACAAAATCGTTCAGTAGCTGTTGAAGAGATAGAGCATCTTCCGTGGTGTTATGTGGCTTCCAAGCAGTAACTTTGGATTGAAATTGAGCAATCAATTTTTCAGTATGCGCCAAATGATCGTGGAATTCAGGAGATTGGCTCCCACCGTTAAAAACTGAATCAAGATTCCATACGTCTGAATATGTATTAGTTGTCATTTGGGATCCTCCTTTTATTTTGTACTGTTTCATTATAGGGCTTATATTCAAATAATTCTATTACTTAGATGTTTTCAGTAAAAAAACTTATGCTAACACAGAAAATGATTTTTCATTATCTATGGGAGAGTTCCATTTTCAAAACTATATCATTTGACATTACCTTCTGCACTAGGGTATAAGTGGATGGATGAATCCTTCATTTAAATAGTTTATGAATATAATTTTGGGAGGAAAAAAAGTGAAAATCCAGTGGAAAGCTGCCTGCTTTGCTCTATTAGCCTGCTTCGTTCTGATTTCCTCAGGTTGTTCAAACAACAACAGCAGCTCTAAAAATGAAGATGAAAAGAGCACCCAAACGGCAAATAATAAGTTTAAAATTGTTAAGGCTAAATCTATAAAAGTAAGCCGGATTTTTGGTATTGGCTATCCAGGCAATGATTCTGAATTATATGTTGCAGCTAATAACGGCATTAAAATGTACCAACAGGGAACTTGGTTGGAAACAACGGCCAATCGCAATCAATATATGGGATTTCAAGCAATTGATACTGGCTTTATCGGGAGTGGACACCCACAAAAAGGTAGTGGTTTGAAGGACCCGCTTGGGATTATTTTGAGTAAAGATAAAGGGAAGACATTAGAAAAACTATCATTCTATGGTAATGGCAATTTTAACTTTATCGGTGCTGGTTATCAAAATGACAATATATATGTTATAAGTGACCAGGAAAAACAAGGACTAGCTCTCGGTGTGAATTATTCAACCAATAACGGATCTTCTTGGAAACAAAGCCTTTTGGCCGGATTTGATGCGAACTCCTTTGGAATGCTCGCTGTTCACCACCAGAACGGCGCAATTATGGCAATGTCCACAAGAACTGGGATTTATTATTCCTTGGATAATGGAAACACCATGAAACGGATTACAGACCCAGTTATGGTGACTGCTTTGACCTTCACTGGAGACTCTATTCTGTATTCGAGTGTGGAGAATGAGAAAATTATGTTTAAAACGATAAATCCGGGAACAGGGGAGATTGCCGAACTAACCATTCCGTTTCTAGATTACGATAATCCAATAACCTATGTGAGCGTTAATCCTAAAAATCCTAATCAGATGGCCTTCTCTACATATAAAAATGATTTATATGAATCAACTGATGGCGGCAAAGCATGGATGAACCTTCTAAAAAACGGCAAAGAGCAGGAGTAACTCCTGCTCTCAGATTGTAGATAGAAGGCATTACGAGTTTCCACATTTCGGGTGCCTTTTTCTAATAATATCCTTTTTTACTATAGTTTGGTGTTCAAACTGACCCCTAGGGGTCAATTTTTATGCCATTTTTGGTTTAACATGAGTAGAATTAATAAGCACATGTTCATGGCTAATCAAATTCTTATCGGATGCTTCTTTTAGAATGCGATAGAATATTCTTTCAAATAAGTCAGTATCTTTGAAACGGCGCTCATAGTTTTTTCCGAAAATCAAAAAATGGGGTACCTTATCATAAAAACCATAACCAAGAAACTAGTGATAGGCCATATTGGTTCTGATTTCTTCTATGGTTTGCCTCATAGATCGAATACCGAAGGTATATTGGATGAAAGTCATTTTAATTAATACTATAGGGTCAATGCTTGGACGCCCTTATCAGAGGAATACATATCTTGAACAAGTGGATAGATGAAAGAAAAGTCTATGGCAGCTTCTATCTTTCGGACCAAATGGTCCTCAGGTACAAGCTGCTCTAGAGCGACTATTTCTACTTGGTCACGGTTCATCAGTGTATTTTTTTTTAACATTTCATCCGCCTCATAAAATATATATACTTAATTGTACAAAAAAGGTAATCTATAGGTCATGTTGTTTGCCCTGTTGATTGGAGCGGAAGGCGCGAAGACTCCTGCGGGAGTACGGAGCAGGGGAGACCCCGCAGGCGCGGTACTCGCCGAGGAGGCTCACCGCAACGCCCGCGGAAAGCGAAGCGCCTGGAGCGCAAATCAACAGCCCCTATAAAAGAGCAAAAAAAGACTGTCGGCAAACCCAAAATTTCTTCGGATTTGTCGACAGTCTGAGAGCAGGCGTAACTCCTGCTCTAATTTTTTTTCTTTTTCTCTTTTTCTGCTCGATAAAATTCGTGAAACATTTTCATTAGGGCCCGTTTCTCAATCCTGGAAACATAACTCCGGGAAATTCCTAATTCTTTGGCAATCTCGCGCTGGGTTTTTTCCTTTTGTAAATCGAGGCCAAACCTCCCGATAATGACTTCTTTCTCCCTATTATCGAGGACTTCAATGTACTTTTTAATTTTTTCAAGCTCCATATTTAACTGGATTGTATCAATGACATCTTCTGATTCGGATTTTAACACATCAATCAATGATATTTCATTGCCTTCTTTATCTTGGCCAATTGGATCATGGAGAGATACATCCTTTTTCGTTTTCTTAAGCGCTCTTAAATGCATCAAAATCTCATTTTCAATACATCGAGCAGCATAGGTAGCGAGCTTTGTTCCTTTCCCTTCTGAATAACTCTCAATTGCTTTGATCAACCCAATTGTTCCAATTGAAATTAAATCTTCCGAGTCTTCTCCGGTATTTTCAAATTTCTTGACGATATGCGCAACAAGCCGTAAATTATGCTCAATTAACATATTCCGCGCATGGGAGTCCCCTTCTGCCATCAATCGCAAATACTTTCTCTCATCTGCGGCGGATAGGGGTTGGGGAAAGGCATTATTTTTCACATAAGAAACAAGAAATAAAAATTCCTTCACTAAGTATCCAAGAGCCGTTAAGATTCCAGACATCCACATCCACCCCGCATTGTTTTGGACTTTAGCCTATTATTAATTCCTATGAAGAAAACGGGTAATTGTGTCTGTCCAGTTTATTTTATTTCAAATTAGTCCGATAATAATAAAAAGACCTGACTGGCACGTGCCATTTGCAGGTCTTTTGGTTATTTTATAAGTAATTAGTGTTATACTTTTCTTAGTTTAAAGGTACTAACCATTAAAAATGAGAGAATGATCATAATAAATAAGAACATATAGGCTGGAACATAAGGGATCGCTAGATAACTAAGTGTAGCGATGCAGCCAGCAGCTGTAATTGGTAAACCAGTAAAGTAACCATTGCTTTCTGTAATGTTAAAACGGGCTAAGCGAAAAGCACCGCATCCTATATAAAAGACCGTAAAAAAAGAACCGGGCCCGCCAAATTCATGCAGAATTCCTTGATATAACAATAGTGCTGGTGCCATTCCAAATGATATAATATCACTCATGGAATCTAATTGTTTGCCGAGGTCAGATTCAATGTTAAACTTTCGGGCAACCATCCCATCAAATCTGTCTGCCAAAGCTGCAATAAAAATAAGCAGTAAGCTGAGCCGGAGATTGCCATGAATGCCAAACACGATGGCGAAACCCCCTAAACACAGATTCGACAATGTTATCACATTGGCTGTTTGGGATTTTAGCTTTTTAATTGTCTGGTCAAGAACATTTTGTAAGAACATTTCTCGGCACCACTCCTTTTTGACTATAGAAGCGAATTTTATTAGGTAAGTTACTCTATATTATTTCATTCTAAGTCTTTTATGTCTGTACGTAAAGAGTATTTTTACACTTTTTGGGGGTTGTTGCATGTTTCAGATGCTATACCGAACGTTAATCGAATTAACCAATGGGAAATGGACATCAGTGGTTTTAAAATGGTTCTCCAGGTCACGGATCAGCCGCTTTGTGGTTCCATCCTTTGCAAAGGTATACCAATTAAATCAAGACGAAATGGAAAGAGAGCTGCGGGAGTATCAAACCCTCCATGAATTGTTTGTACGAAATTTAAAGCAAGATGCTCGTTCCATTGATCAAAGTACGGAGTCGGTTGTTAGTCCGGTGGATGCGGTAATAGAAGATATCGGAGCCATTAAAGCATCGAGTGAGATTACGGTTAAGGGGAAAATTTATTCGATTGAGGAAATGCTTGGGGACCAAGATGTTCTACATAAATATTTGAATGGTACTTACATAATTCTCTACTTGAGTCCAAGTCACTATCATCGAATCCATAGCCCTGTAGATGGAACAGTGACAAAGCAATGGACTCTAGGGTCCAAATCTTACCCCGTAAATAAGTGGGGATTAAAGTATGGTGTCCGGACACTTGCGAAAAACTTCCGTGTCATTACAGAAGTAAAAACAGACTATGGGCATGTTTCAATCGTGAAGGTAGGCGCTATGTTTGTTAACTCGATTGAAACAACGCATAAGGGTTCCACATTGACAAAGGGTGGAGAGATAGCCTACTTTAGTTTTGGTTCTACAGTGGTGTTATTGTTTGAACAAGGAATATTCCAGATCGATCCGCGCATACAAACGCCAAAGGATATTAGGATGGGTGAAAAACTCGGATCTTTCACCCGAAGCTGATGTATTGCCATCACTAGGGCGCTATAAGTCTCTAAAAAAAGAAAAGCCCTTAAAGGGCGGAGTACAACCAGTTATGAGGACTTTTTTATTTTATGAATAAGGGAGCGCCGCCGAATTTCAGATTCAATAAGGCTAATAAATTCCGGACTTAAGTTCAGCTCTCGGGCTTTAAAGTAAGATTCAATAAGCAAATCATCTGACAGTTTACGCATGTCAGGGTCCACCTCCATTTTTTAAAATTAATGGTTCTAATTATTTTGAAGCTGCCATAAACTAGTAGGTTCAGTGGTGTAACCTTAATCTACCAAATTTATTCCTGTAGAACAATCGTTCTGTTTATCCACAGAATCCCGTGGATAAGTTGTGGTTAACTTGTTTATAAATGATAAGAAACCGAATGATTCAATGGGTATAATGTTAATAACTTTATCCACAACTGTTGGAAATGCAGAACTTTGTCGAAAAGTTTTTTAAAAAATTTCCTGAGTCGTCAAAAATTCAGCTAAAAAGTGTTTCTTCAACAATATAGAATCATCCACATTTTAAATATTTGACATGATTTGATGAACAATATAAAGAAAAACTCATTCTTACTGGTGTTCGCTTTTTCTTTGAAACAGTGGGAAAAAACGAGTATGATGATACAAGAAATGAAGATGAGTGTTTAAAAGAAACTAAGGCTTTTTGATAATTATCAATCCGATGAGGTGTACGCTTAGTGCTAAAACAATTTTTACCAAACGAACATGTTAAAAGTGTTCTCGACATAACGCCTGAAAATTTAAAGCAAAAAGGAGTTAAAGGGATTATTACAGACTTGGATAATACTCTCGTGGAATGGGACCGCCCCAGTGCTACTCCTGCATTGATTAAATGGTTTGAGGAAATGAAACGGAATAACATTCTCGTCACCATTGTCTCCAACAATAATGAAGAACGTGTAAAGGCGTTTGCCGACCCGCTGCAAATTCCATTTATCTTTCGCGCAAGAAAACCACTAGGCCCTGCATTTAAACGGGCAATAAAACAAATGGGAATTCAAAAACAAGAGGCAGTGGTAATCGGTGATCAATTATTAACAGACGTTCTTGGCGGCAATCGCAGTGGTTTTCATACGATACTTGTTGTCCCGGTTGCACAGACCGATGGATTGGCAACGAAATTTAACCGGTTTGTCGAACGAAGGATTTTAAATTGGTTTCGAAAAAAAGGGATGCTTCAATGGGAGGATTAATCAGTGACTGAATTAGAACATTTTTGCACCGGATGCGGGATTAAGATTCAAACGGAGAATCCTGAAGAAATTGGCTATGCCCCTTCTTCTGCTTTAGAGAAAGAAATCGTCATTTGCCAGAGATGCTTCCGATTAAAACACTATAATGAAGTTCAAGATGTTAGTTTGACTGATGATGATTTCTTGAAAATCTTAAATGGGATCAGTAAAACCGATTCATTGATCGTCATGGTAGTCGACATTTTTGACTTTAATGGCAGCTGGCTGCCGGGATTGCACCGCTTTGCAGGCAAAAATAACGTGCTGCTAGTCGGTAACAAGGTTGACCTGCTTCCAAAATCGGTTAAACATAACAAGTTAATTAACTGGATGAAAGCCCAAGCAAAGGAACTGGGCCTCCGGCCAGATGATGTTTTTCTTGTTAGTGCGGCAAAGGGATGGTTGATCAAGGAAACAGCTGCTGCCATTGAAGAATATCGTAACGGCAAGGATGTCTATGTGGTAGGCTGCACGAATGTGGGAAAATCCACGTTTATAAATAGGATTATCAAGGAGGTAACCGGAGAAGGAGATATGATCACTACCTCACACTTCCCTGGTACCACATTGGATATTATAGAAATCCCGCTAGATGACGGGAAAGCATTAATGGATACACCAGGAATTATTAATCATCATCAAATGGCCCACTTTGTCGACAAGCGGGATTTGAAAGTGATTACACCCAAAAAAGAAATTAAACCAAAAATATTCCAATTAAATGAAGGGCAGACATTATTTTTTGGCGGCTTGGCCCGGTTTGATTATGTAAGCGGTGGGGACAAAAGGTCTTTCGTTTGTTATTTATCAAACGAATTGAATATCCATCGAACGAAAACGGAAAATGCAGATGAACTCTACGAAAAGCATTTAGGAGAATTGTTAACACCTCCACGAGGTACTGATTTGGACAGTTTTCCTGAATTGGTGAAACAAGAGTTTATGATTAAAGAGGCGAAGACTGATATCGTCTTTTCCGGTCTCGGCTGGATCACTGTCAACGACCCGGGAATCAAGGTCAGCGCGTATGTACCAAAGGGTGTCCAAACATTAATTCGAAAATCATTAATTTAAAGGTTGGTTAAGGGTGAGGAGAATGAAAAAGTTATTTGCGGTAATTGGGGATCCTATTGCCCACTCCATGTCTCCTGTGATGCACAATGACTTATTTGCTATTTACCAGATAAATGCAACATACTTGCCATTTCGTGTGAAAGCAGATGACTTGGAAGATGCGGTCAAGGGCCTAAGGGCACTTGGGATAGGCGGTTTTAATGTAACCGTCCCCCACAAACAAAGGATTATTCCTTATTTAGATGAGGTGGATGAGCTTGCACAAGCGATTGGTGCGGTCAATACAGTTGTAAATGCTAATGGAAAATTGATTGGATACAATACAGATGGTCCTGGCTTTTTAACGGGCTTAGCATCCATTTTTCCGACTGTTGAGGGAAAGAAGATCTTAATCATTGGTGCTGGAGGGGCAGCAAGGGCGATTTACTTTACTCTTGCGAAGGAAAAACCTTGCGCTATTGATATTACCAATCGAACAGTAGATAAGGCAAAAGACTTGATTGAAGCCTGTCCTTATACCACGAAGTCCAATGCTTATTCTTTAATTGAAGCAGACACACTAATAAGAGAATATGATTTAATTGTTCAAACCACTTCCATCGGCATGGCTCCCCATGATGTGGAGCAGCCATTAAAATTTACGGCTCTAAAGGATGGGACAACTGTATGTGATATCATATACAATCCGCTTAAAACAACATTCTTGGAACGAGCCCAAACACACGGAGCAACTATACAAAATGGTATCGACATGTTTGTTTATCAGGGAGCACTCGCTTTTGAAAAGTGGACAGGGATTGCGCCTGATGTGAACAGAATGAGAGAAAATGTCTTGAAACAACTAGGAGGAACGACATGTTAACAGGAAAGCAAAAACGGTTTTTACGTTCGAAAGCCCACCATTTAGACCCTATTTTTCAAGTAGGCAAGGGTGGAGTGAATGATAATATGGTTAGACAAATTGGGGATGCACTAGAAGCTAGAGAATTGTTAAAGGTAAGTGTTTTACAGAATTGTGACGAGGATAAAACGGTTGTTGCTCACCAGCTTGTTGAAGGGGCTAATGCGGAGCTTGTCCAAATTATCGGTAATACGATTGTCCTTTACAAGGAATCTGAAGAAAATAAACAAATTGTTCTTCCTTAATATTTATATTTAGGAGGTTGTCATGAGAAAAGTTGGCATTTTGGGAGGAACCTTTGATCCGCCCCATAACGGACATCTTTTAATCGCAAATGAGGTTCTTTTTGCCCTAGAGCTGGATGAAATTTGGCTCATGCCCAATAGGGAGCCCCCTCATAAAGAAAAGTCAGGAGCAGTTACCAATGATAACCGTTTGCAAATGCTAAATCTGGCCATCCAAGGGAATCCTGCCTTTCAAATTCAACCGATTGAACTTGAAAGGACAGGTCCATCTTATACGGTGGATACGATGAAGCTTATCCATTCACGTTACAGAGACCATCAATTTTATTTTATTATTGGGGCGGACATGATTGAGTATTTGCCTAAATGGCATAAGATTGATGAATTGATTGAGCTTGTGCAATTTGTTGGAGTAGACCGCCCGTCTTATAGCTGCCAAACCGAATATCCGATTCTATATGTGGATGTTCCCAGTATGGAGATTTCATCCAGTATGATTAGAGACAGATTGAAATGTGGGAGGACGGTGCGGTACTTACTGCCAGAATCGGTTATTCATTTTATAGAGGAGAATCACTTATATGGAACGTGAAACAGCTTTAAACCTTGTAAAACCACAATTGACCGAGCACCGTTACCAGCATACACTGGGTGTCATGGAAACAGCGATTACTTTGGCAAAAAGATATGGTGCCGATGAAAAAAAGGCAGAAATCGCAGCTATTTTTCATGATTATGCCAAATTCCGCCCAAAAGAAGAAATGAAGGCCATTATCACCGAGCAAAACTTTCCTCAGGATTTATTGGACTTTAATGCTGAATTATGGCATGCTCCAGTGGGTGCGTATTTGGTAGAGAAAGAAGCAGGAGTCACAGACCAGGAAGTTTTAAACGCCATCCGCTATCACACTTCGGGGCGTCCTGGAATGACATTGCTGGAGAAAATTGTTTATTTAGCGGATTACATTGAACCGGGGCGGCATTTCCCGGGAGTCGAGGAAGTTAGGCAAATGGCGGAGGAAGATTTAGACCAGGCGCTAATTAAAGCCGTTCAAAATACGATCATGTTTTTAATGAGGAAAAATCAACAAGTTTATCCGGAAACGTTTCATACGTATAATGATTTAATAAAAATTGGGAAGGAATGATTGAATGGATAATCAGGAATTACTGAAAATCGCCGTCAAAGCGGCTGATGATAAACGGGCCGAGAATATTTTAGCCCTCGATATGAGAGGAATTTCTTTAATAGCGGATTATTTTATCATTTGTCATGGCAATTCAGATAAGCAGGTACAAGCGATTGCTAGAGAGATTAAAGAAAAGGCTTTAGAATATGGCTCCGACGTAAAGAGAATGGAAGGCTTTGATGAGGCAGGCTGGGTATTAATTGATTTGGGTGATGTGGTAGCACATGTTTTTCACCGAGATCAAAGAACATATTATAACTTGGAGCGCTTATGGGGGGATGCCCCCGAAGTAGATGTGCTCAGTGAGTTAAGTTCATGAGTTACGAGCAGTTTGCGTATCTTTATGATGAATTGATGAAAGACGCCCCGTATGATGAATGGGTTCGGTTTACAAATGAAAAACTGAATCAATACAACGTAACCGGTCACCGCATACTGGATTTGGCCTGCGGGACAGGGGAACTTTCCATTCGATTTGCCAAGCAGGGGTTTCAGGTAACTGGTGTGGATTTGTCTAATGAAATGCTCGCTGTGGCGCAAGCAAAAGCAGACCGAGAAGGTGTAAAAGTCCCTCTATACCAGCAAAACATGGCAGAATTAGAGGGGCCTGGAACATTTGATGTGGTTGGCATTTATTGCGACTCGTTAAACTACCTGGAATCCGAGGAAGAAGTTCAGGATACATTCATGCGTGTATTTGACCACTTGGAGCATGGGGGCTTGTTCATTTTTGATGTGCATTCGCTTTATAAAATAACAAACATCTTTATGGATCAAACCTTTGCTTATAATGATGAAGCGATCTCCTATATTTGGAATAGTTTTCCGGGGGAGGCCCCCTATAGTGTCGAACATGAGCTCAGTTTTTTTGTATTGGATCAAGCTTCTGGAAAATATGACCGATATGATGAACTTCACACGCAACGGACTTATCCGCCTGAGCAATATGCGTCGTGGCTGTCGCAGGCAGGTTTTAAACTGCTAGAAATCAATGCTGATTTCGAACATACAGTACCGCAGTCAGAATCTGAGAGAATATTTTTTATCGCACAAAAGTAAATAAAACACTGTTTTTGGAAATTAATTATCCATGCTATGGGGCCTGTTGAGATCCGCTCCAGGTGCTTTGCGGACCTTAGGGCGTGCCGGTGAGCCTCCTCGGCGCAAGCGCCTGCGGGGTCTTTCCTAAGCCCCGTGCTCCTGCAGGACATTGAATTACTTCCTTGTATCAGCCCACGCACGGAGAAAATGTGATAGCACAAGGAAAAGCATCCATGAGCTTTCATCGCACGAAATTATCCGAAAGCATAATTGAGGATTTTCGAGGAGTCTTCGCACCTTCCGCTCCAATCAACAGGAGTAAATTAACCTAATGAAATTGCAACACACCTTTTATAGTGTTGCAATCTTTTTTTTTATTTTGGCCCCTATGATGGTTTTTCGACAGCATGAAAAGCCATCCAAAAAAAGATGGCTTTTTTAATTCCTTGCAGGAGATATTAAAAAATTGTCGAATTATTGCTTTGTAAACTGTAGTTCCACTTTTTCAAGGTCCTCTTTAAATTTGCTGTGAGTGGCTTGAAATAGATGCTCAAAAATCTCCCCAAGCTCATTTTCAAGTACCTTAATTCCTTCTCCGGTAATTCCACCTTTTACACAGACTTTAGCTTGAAGTGATGGCAGCGTGTAGTGCTGCTGCTTTAATAATTCCCCTAATCCGACAACCATTTCACTAGTTAGAATGGTGGCTGTTTTTTCATCAATCTCCGTTTCTTTTACTGCGGCTTTAATAAACGCTTGAAGTAAATAGCTGAAGAAGGCGGGTCCGCAGCTGACGATGTCGGAGGCCACTCGGGTAATTTTCTCATCAATGTCTACAGGCACAGAGATCTTTTTCATTAAGTGTTCAATGACAGTTCTCCACTCTTTTTGACAATTACTTCCGTAAGAAATCAAAGATACTCCTGATAAAGCGCGGTTGGTGATGCTTGGAATAATCCGGGCGACTGAGCAAGATACTTTTGTTTCGATTTGGCTGGTACTGATAGGGCTTGTGATGGAAACTAGACATTTATTTTCATCTAGAAAGGGGTGAATTTCATCGATTATTTTAAAAACGTCTAGCGGCTTGACGCAAATAAACAGTAAATCGGATTGAGAGGCCACTTCCGACGCATTGCCCCCAACCCTTAGTCTCGGATATATATCTTTAAGTGCCATTGCTTTGGCAATCGTTCTGTTGGTGATTATCATTGAGGAAGGGGATACTGCTTTTCCATCAAGTAAGGCCTCCACCAAAATTCTCCCCATATTACCGGTCCCAATAATACCTATTTTCATTGTTTCCGACCCTCCTTCTCTCCAAGTTCTTTAATAACCATATGAAGATTGATAGGAAAATATACCTTTTGAAAGGATGGATTCGATTGAAAGACTGGCTGATGGAACATAAAGTTTATGCAATTATATTTGTCATTATAGCAATAGGCAGTGGTTATTATTTTTTTCAGCAAGAAAATCAACAGCTTATCTCGAGCCCCACAAACACGACCAATCAAAATGTTGAACTTAAGGAAAAGGAGGAAACAGCAAAGGTACAGGAGGAAACAGCAAAGGTACAGGAAGAAACAGTCCAGAAATCGGAACCGCTAATGGTTGATATCAAGGGACAAATCCATCAGCCAGGAGTTTATACTGCTAATGCTGGTGATCGGGTAATAGATGTTATTAGCCGAGCAGGTGGGTTCACGGAACTTGCTGATCAAAGTCAAGTAAACTTGGCCCAGCATATCCAGGATGAAATGATTATTTATATTCCAGCAATGGGCGAACAAGGAACTGATTCAACTGTTGTTGCTTCTGGAGGGGGGACGGTTTCTGCGGGACAAGGGCAAAAGCAAGGTAAGATTAATATAAACAAGGCCGATGCAACAGAATTGGAAAATCTTCCAGGGATTGGCCCGTCCAAAGCAGCGGCAATTATTGAGTATCGTGAAACGAGCGGTCCGTTTAAAACCCCGGAGGATTTAAAAAATATTAGCGGGATAGGAGACAAAACGTATGAAAAGTTAAAAGATTTAGTTGCCGTCCAATAATTCTTTTCATTGACCTAAGGGACAAGCCGGATTACACTTTAATAAAAATAGTTTGGGGAGTGGTGACAACAGTGACTCGGATTTCATGGGACCAATATTTTATGGCTCAAAGCCATTTACTTGCTTTAAGAAGCACTTGTACTCGGTTAACAGTGGGAGCTACCATTGTAAGGGACAAACGAATAATTGCCGGAGGTTATAATGGGTCAATTGCCGGCGGTGACCATTGCATCGATAAGGGCTGTTATGTCATCGACAATCATTGTGTGCGGACCATTCATGCTGAAATGAATGCCTTGCTTCAATGTGCTAAGTTTGGAGTACCAACAGAAAATGCAGAAATTTATGTGACCCATTTTCCGTGTTTGCAATGCTGTAAAGCAATTATCCAAGCGGGGCTTAAAACGGTTTATTATGCAATGGATTATAAAAACCATCCTTATGCCATTGAATTGTTTGAGCAGGCTGGAGTAAAGGTGGAGAAAGTGGAATTAACGGAACAGGAAATAGACTTTAGGAGTATCAGTGTCTAAAGTCAAAGGTGCGCCGGTCCGCCGGCGCCAACTATCTTTTTAATATTGGAGATAACCAATGAAAGGGACCTATTTTTATTTTGCAGCTGCTGCACTTTTAGCCGTGTTAAGTATCATAGTGGACTTTCTTCCTTTTCTCTTGTTAATGGGAGTTTATCTTTTTTGTTTATATAAATACAAAAGGTGGAAAAAACAACAGTTATTCATCCTTGTTCTATCGAGCCTCGTTTTTATGGGAAGCGCCTTGCATATCGTCAACAAGAATCACTCGGTTATCCCCGATACCACAATCGCTTTTGTCCTCGAATTTACCCAAGACCCACTAATCGACGGTGACCTTTTGCAGATTCAGGCAAAAGATCTTCGTTATCAAGAAAAAATAATTGCCCGTTACAAAATTAAAACCGAGCAAGAACAAGAAAACTTGCAAAACCGGTCGTTTTACAAAGTGAACTGTTATGCAACTGGAACGTTGAAAAAACCAAGTATTGCTAAAAATCCAAATAGCTTTGATTATCAAAAGTATTTAGCATCCAAAAATATCTATTGGATTATAGAACTGGATAAAAACCCTATACAAAATTGTACCTCGGTTACATCTAATCCACTTATCAAACTTAAACAATTCCGTTTCAATGGCATCCGCTATCTTGATACCCATTTTCCAAATGAAATCGCTGCGTTATCATCAGCCTTAATATATGGGGACCGTAATTTGTTTGACCCAAATATAATTGAAAATTACCAAGAGACTGGCCTTGTTCACTTGCTGGCAATTTCGGGTCTCCATGTTTCTTTACTTACTGGCATGGTGTTCTTTATGGGCATTCGTGTTGGCATAACTAGACAGTTCATGACCAATTTTCTTGTCACCGTTCTCCCGATCTATGCGGTTTTAACAGGTGCCTCTCCTTCGGTCAATCGCTCCGTGCTGATGATTAGTATGGTCCTCTTATCAAGCAAAGGCAAACACCAACTCACCGCTCTAGATGCCATCAGCCTGACGTTTATGGCTTATTTAATCTTCCAACCGTTTATCATTATAGATGTAGGATTTCAATTAACATTTTCCGTAAGTTTCGCCATCATCTTGTCTTCTCATCAAATATTAAAAGAGAATAACGGACATGTACCTCAAATGATTAAAGTATCGGTGGTTTCCCAATTGGCCGCAATGCCTTGTCTGCTCTATCACTTTTTTGAATTGTCGCTAATAGGAATAATAACCAATATGATTTACATTCCTCTTTTTTCCTTCATTTATTTACCACTCAGTTACCTGCTTTTGATCATTGAAATCATTTTCGGAAAGAATCCTGAATTGTTTATTCAGCTATATCGACAGTTGATTCACGCTGCGGACAATTTGCTGCAATATTTAGGGAATGGATCCTTGACCGTATTTACCCCGGGAAGACCGCCTCTTGTTGTCTTGATTGCATACATTTTCTTAATCATGCTCATTTTTTTTCACTGGGAAAAGAAGCGCAATACTCAGCGCTTAATCGGCATGTTTTGTATTCTTTTTACTTTCCAATTTGGATACAATTGGTTAAATGTTTACGGTGAGGTCACGATGATTGATGTGGGGCAGGGGGACAGCCTGTTGATTCATATGCCACATGGAAAAGGAAACTATCTCATTGATACAGGTGGCACGGTAATGTATGAAGGAGAAAGCTGGAAACAAAAACGGAAACCATTTGAGGTTGGCAGGGATGTGGTGGTGCCGTTATTAAAAAGTAAAGGAATCACAACAATTAATAAATTGATTTTGACGCACGGTGATATGGACCACATTGGAGGGGCATTATCTGTCATAAAAGAACTTCATGTAAAAGAAATTTTATTACCCGATGTTGCACAATCCTCTGAAACAGAACTAGACATTATAAAGGAAGCGGAGAAAAGAAAAATCCCTGTAATAAGAGTCTCAGAGGGATTTCAGTGGTCAGGTGGTTCAGCAACATTCACGATATTGGGGCCAAAAGAAAATTTTAATGGTGAAAGGAACAGCGGGTCGATAGCCACTTTTGCCCAAGTTGGAGGGCTTAATTGGTTTTTTGGAGGCGACCTTGACCAAGAAGGGGAACAAAGAATTATCCAAAAATATCCTAATCTCAAGGTGGATGTTTTGAAAGCAGGCCATCATGGCAGCAAAACATCAAGCTCAAATGAGTTTATTAAAAGAATTTCACCGGCTATTGCTCTTATTTCAGTAGGGGAACATAATCATTTCGGTCACCCTCATCAAGAGGTATTGAATAAATTAAATGAAGCTGGAGCAACAATTTACCGAACTGACCAGCAGGGGGCAGTCACTTATCAATTTTATCGGCAATCTGGAACCTTTTCGCTATATTTGCCATAAGATAAAGCAGACAATATAAAAAAGACTGCTCACAAGAGGCAGTCTCTTTTGTATCACTATGTAAGCTTTATTTAAGAACCAATTAGCTTGATGACTGTAGCAATAATAAACATGGTGGCAAAAAATCCGAATGAAACGATGAATCCAACCCCAGAATCAATTGCGTCGTTACGTTTGCTTTGCACATTTTTTTCAAATTCGTTCACAGTCTGTCCCCCCTATTTCACATATAGTATAAGATATTTATCAAAAAAAATCCAGCTTCTGTTTAATCCGGCTTTTCTGTCCTGTCAAGTGTTGTCAAAATAGTTTGTTTAGCTTAGGGCTATAATAACTTTACCCAATGAACTCCGTCAGTACTGGCAGAATCACACTGCTGTAACTGGCGTTCACATAGATCGGGAATTGGCGCTCAATAGACAAAAGCTGTCAATTCCCTTTTACTACTTGTCAAATTGTCCAAGCTTCATTACGATAAGAAAGAGTGAAATGAAGGGGAGCGCTGGACAAATGATATTAGATCTGTGGAAAAGTATTAAACGGGAAGAATTGGCTCCTATTTATTTATTATATGGAAAAGAAGCTTACTTAATCCATGAAACCAAGCAATTAATACTTAATCAATTATTATCTGAAGATGAGCGGGATTTTAACTTTTCTGCCTATGATTTGGAAGAAACGCCAATTGAACTTGCCATCGAGGATGCAGAAACGTTTCCTTTCTTCGGGGACAGAAAGGTTATCTTTTTACATAACCCAGTTTTTTTAACTGCTGAGAAATCAAAGGGAAAAATTGACCATAATTTAGCAAGATTTGAGGCTTACTTAGGTCAACCTGCACCGTTTACAGTCATGGTTATATCCGCGCCCTACGAAAAACTAGATGAACGGAAGAAATTGACAAAAGAATTAAAACGACGGGGAGAAGTTCTTGAAGCTAAGAAATTATCAGAACATGAGCTGAAGTCTTGGGTGCAAGATACGGCAAAAGCACGAGGAAAAGTATTTGAGCCTGATGCCATTGAGCATTTACTGGCACTGGTCGGCACCAATATGTTTATGATTTCCAGTGAAGTGGAAAAGCTTTCGTTATATGCCGGGGAAGAGACAAAGATTAATCGGGAACTTGTCGAAAAATTAGCAGCCAGGTCATTGGAACAAAATATTTTTACTTTAATTGAAAAAGTGGTTCAGCGCAGGCTGGATGAAGCGCTACGAATCTATTATGATTTGTTGAAACAAAATGAGGAGCCAATTAAAATATTAGCCTTACTCGCTGGTCAATTTAGGCTGATTTACCAAGTGAAGGAACTTTCAAGAAGAGGTTATGGCCAACAGCAAATAGCGGGGCTCTTAAAAACACACCCGTTCCGTGTAAAATTGGCGCTTGGACAGGCGGGAAAATTTACTGATGAGGAATTGGCCAATCTGATGGAACTGCTGGCGGAGGCGGATTATCAAATGAAAACTGGGGGAGCCAACAAATCGTTGTTAATAGAGATGTTATTATTCAAGCTACAGAAATAAAAGCAAACAAAAAAACGATTCCTGAGAAAGGGATCGTATTAGATTGAAGACAAAAGGCATTACGAATGTCCACATTCGGGTGCCTTTTTCTCATAATGTCCTTTTTTACTAAAGTTGTGTTCAAATTGACCCCTTGGGGATCAATTTTTATGCCATTTACCTCACAAAAATGTAGATACTTAATTATACAAAAAAGGTAATATACAGGTCATCTAAGTTGTTAGTCCTGTTGATTGGAGCGGAAGGCGCGAAGACTCCATCGGGAGTAAGGAGCAGGGGAGAGACCCCGCGGGCGCGGTACTCGCCGAGGAGGATCACCGCAAATGCCCTAAGGTCCGAGAAGCAAAAAAAGACTGTCGGCAAATCCAAATTTCTTCGAATTTACCTACAGTCTGAAACGATTCCTGAGAGAGGAATCGTTTTTTGTTGTTTGAGCTCTATAATTATAGGCTATTTACTTTTTTTGTTAGGCGGGCTTTTTGACGAGCAGCCGCATTTTTGTGGATAAGGCCTTTTGCAGCAGCTTTGTCCAATTTGCTTGCAGCAGAAACTAAAGCTTCTTTAGCAGTAGCAGCATCATTAACTGTAACAGCAGCTTCTACTTTTTTAACTGCAGTACGCATTGCAGATTTCGCCATTGTATTTTGAGCATTACGAGCTTCGCTTGTTTTTACACGCTTAATAGCAGATTTAATGTTAGGCATTACTTTCACCTCCTACAAAGAATCGAGACTATGTGAACTCGACTGTACATTCATTAACATATTCGCAACAAATGATATTTTATCAAACAGGGAACTAGAATGCAATGGAATTCATCATATTCGCCTGCATGTTTTTTTCGCTTAAGGGCAAAAATAGGAAATAGTTTCACATGTTAGGAAATTTTTAGGGGTGATTCAACATGAACGAATCCATTGATTTGAGTCAATATTCGGTCCGAACAGATTTAGCCATTGAAGCAAGTGAAATGGTGTTGGCACAGGCATCTGTTGAACAAGGACAAAATCTTTCGCAAATTGAAGGAGTTATTATTAAGGAAAAAGATGTAGACGATATCAAAATATCGTTAGTAGAAGTGACCAAACAGGGAGAAGAGCAAATAGGCAAGAAAGCTGGCAGATATTTAACTATGGAGGTTCAGGGGATTCGCGAGCAAAATACTGAGACCCAGCAGAAGGTGGAAGAAATTTTTGCACGAGAATTCTCGCATTTCTTAGAGAGTTCTGGGGTAAAAAAGACAGACTCCTGCTTAGTCGTAGGGTTGGGAAATTGGAATGTCACACCAGATGCCCTTGGCCCAATGGTTTGCGAAAACTTACTCATCACACGGCACTTGTTTCAACTCCAGCCGGAAAGCGTACAAGATGGCTATCGCCCAGTTAGTGCACTAGCACCGGGAGTCATGGGGCTAACGGGAATAGAGACGAGCGATATTATATTTGGCATTGTTGAAAAAACAAAGCCGGATTTTGTTATTGCGATTGATGCGCTTGCCTCACGATCGATTGAACGGGTAAACTCAACGATTCAAATTTCTGATACTGGCATCCATCCTGGTTCTGGTGTCGGAAACAAACGAAAGGAATTAAGCAAGGAAACTTTAGGTGTTCCGGTTATCGCAATCGGTGTTCCGACCGTAGTGGACGCTGTTTCGATTACCAGTGATACGATTGATTTTATCCTCAAACATTTTGGCCGGGAGATGCGGGAAGGAAACCGTCCATCCAGAGCGCTGGCACCTGCCGGTTTGAGTTTCGGTGAACGCCGGGTACTGACTGATGAAGACTTGCCTGAGGAGCAGCATCGTAAAACGTTTTTGGGAATCATCGGAACGTTGCCTGATGATGAAAAACGAAAGTTAATCTATGAGGTATTGTCTCCGCTTGGTCATAATTTAATGGTCACACCAAAGGAAGTCGATGTTTTTATCGAGGATATGGCGAACCTAATAGCCAATGGCTTGAATTCCTCCTTACACAATTCCATCAATCAAGATAATGCAGGATATTATACTAGATAAAAGGTATAGGGGATGATTTTGGAATCTACTATTTCAAAATCATTCCAAAAAATTGAATAATGGTTCTATCAATTCTAGTAATGGCATAGGTTTTACTAGAATCTTTTTT
The DNA here is from genome assembly GCF_000612665.1 of Neobacillus dielmonensis. Classification (GTDB taxonomy): domain Bacteria; phylum Bacillota; class Bacilli; order Bacillales; family Cytobacillaceae; genus Neobacillus; species Neobacillus dielmonensis. Next base: position 14,910 of record NZ_HG942057.1, on the reverse strand, counting down.
TAGGGGTGGAACCATGAAATCAAAGGCATCCGGTACGTTTATTATGGTGCAGGGGACTAGTGTTCTGAAACTGGCTGCAGCATTTTTTTTATTTATCCTATTGATTTTTTCAATTAGCGGTGTCATGACATCGTTAAAACCGCAGTATAAGTTATCATCTTCATCTGTTAATCAAGCTGCAACACAAGTGAACGGAGAACTGCTTTACCAATTAATAGGTTGGGAGAACCATCACTTTTTGGCAGTCAAACCGAATGCAACTGCACCTAAGTGGACGAACGTTATATTTAGTTTAACAAGCAATATAAATTTAAATGACCCACGCAGTCTTTTAGGACGAGAACTGCCAGGCTTTTATCAATTCGATGGAAAGATTTTAGTTGCAGGAGAGGGAACCAACTATACCAATATGCCGGTAGAATCCTCTCCGCCAATTGAAATCATGAAGGCAGAGCGAGAAGCAGCCTTGCAAAATTTAGAAGGAATAGAAAATCCGGACTCCTCGACCCCTCCTTCAGAACCTGGACAGACTACAGGGGACAGGAAAGTCGTTTATCTTTATTTTTCTCATAACCGTGAATCCTATTTGCCATACTTAAAAGGCGTTACGGATCCAAACTTAGCCTACCATTCACAAATAAACGTTACTAAAATCGGAGACCATTTAAAAGCCAGTCTAGAACAAAAAGGGATTGGTACAGAGGTTGATAAAACTGATATTATGGGCAATTTAACGAAAAAAGGCTTAACAATGCCAAGCGCCTATAAGGAATCAAATTCTGTTGTACAAGCTGCCATGACATCTAATCGGGATTTAAGCTATTTAATTGATATTCATCGGGATGCCAAACGCAAAGAACAAACCACTGTCGACATCAATGGAAAACCATATGCTAAGCTATCCTTTATTATTGGCGGAAAAAATCCAAACTACGAGAAAAATGCCAAGCTGGCAACGGATCTCCATAACCTGTTGGAAAGCAAATATAAAGGGTTAAGCTGGGGAGTAACCATTCAAAATAAAAGTGGATTTAACGGCGTTTACAATCAAAATCTGTCAGATAAAGCAATACTGATTGAATTTGGCGGGGTTGATAATACATTTGAAGAGCTAAATAACTCGGCTGATGCTTTGGCAGATGTATTTAGTGAATATTATTGGCAGGCCGAAAGTGTAAACGGAAATGTAAATCAATCATCCAATTAATAAGGGGGCAGGAAAGGATGAAGATGTTTATCGCAAAAAGTCTGGTGATTATTGCCCTAATGTTCATTTCTGTATTAACTGGAATGGAAATAGCTAACCATGGCATTCATAAAATGAAGGGATACGATGACCCTAATTTTCAAAATGCCGTTTCCATAAAGGAATCGGAAGAAGATTTTAGTGCGACGTTTCTAGGGAATGATATCTCTAGTCATGATATTGAGGCAAAAAAGAAAAAGCTCGAAGAAATGAATGCGTACAACTTCTTTTCCTCCATGGGAAAGAAGTTGTCTGACGGTTTAACGGGGGCTTCAGAAAATCTGATCAACAAACTAATTGACTGATGAAAGATTAAAAGCGGCTGTCAAAGCCGCTTTTGTTGTTAGCTGAACAGGCATAAGGCGGTTCTCGCCGCGGCATTCACGAATCTGCGAGTTTTCTTTATCATTGAATCTTGTTTTTCCTGCTGATATAATCAAGAATAGTTTACGTGTGTGAAGATAGTAGGAGTGAACGACATGAATAGTGAAGAAAGAAAGAAACGGCAGTCGAAAATAAGGAACTTTTCAATTATCGCCCATATTGACCACGGTAAATCCACTTTGGCTGACCGGATACTTGAAAAAACAAATGCACTGTCTTCGCGTGAAATGAAGGACCAGTTACTAGATTCGATGGACCTTGAAAGAGAACGCGGCATTACCATTAAGTTAAACGCAGTTGAATTGAAATATAAGGCAAAAGATGGGGAAGAATATACCTTCCATTTGATTGATACACCCGGGCACGTCGATTTTACTTATGAGGTTTCCCGCAGTCTTGCTGCCTGTGAGGGTGCCATTTTAGTTGTTGACGCGGCACAGGGAATTGAGGCACAAACCTTGGCGAATGTATATCTAGCACTTGATAATGACCTGGAGATTTTGCCTGTCATTAATAAAATTGACCTTCCAAGTGCCGATCCCGAGCGGGTTCGTAGTGAGATCGAAGAAGTCATTGGATTGGATGCCTCAGAAGCTGTGCTAGCTTCTGCAAAAGCAGGGATTGGTATTGAAGAAATTCTTGAACAAATAGTTGAGAAAGTTCCAGCCCCTGCAGGTGACCCAGAAGGTCCACTAAAGGCCTTAATTTTTGATTCTCTTTATGATGCATATCGCGGTGTTGTCGCCTATATCCGTGTCGTGGAAGGAACGGTTAAAGTCGGCGATAAAATTAAAATGATGGCTACTGGAGCAGAATTCGAAGTCAATGAGGTAGGAGTGTTTACACCTAAAGCAGTACTTCGCGATGAACTATCTGTCGGTGATGTTGGTTTCTTATCTGCTTCTATAAAAAATGTCGGTGATACCCGGGTAGGTGACACCATCACCAATGCAAAAAATGGGGCTACCGAACCACTGCCGGGCTACCGCAAGTTAAATCCAATGGTATATTGCGGGATGTATCCAATTGATACAGCAAAGTTTAATGACCTTCGTGAAGCATTGGAAAAGCTGCAATTAAACGATTCTGCCCTGCAATTTGAACCTGAAACCTCCCAAGCACTTGGGTTTGGGTTCCGGTGTGGATTTTTAGGATTGCTCCATATGGAAATTATTCAAGAACGTATAGAGCGTGAATTTAAGATTGACTTAATTACAACAGCCCCAAGTGTTATCTATCAGGTTTATATGACGGATGGTACAGTAATCCATGTCGATAATCCTTCTGATATGCCAGAACCGGTGAAAATAGACCGTGTGGAAGAACCGTATGTCAAAGCAACGATGATGGCCCCGAATGACTATGTGGGAGCCATCATGGAGCTTTGCCAGAACAAACGAGGAATCTTTATTGATATGCAATATCAAGGGGAAAATCGCGTCAGCATTGTCTACGAAATCCCTTTGGCTGAAATTGTCTATGACTTTTTTGACCAGCTTAAATCAAGCACCAGAGGATATGCTTCCTTTGATTATGAGTTAATTGGCTACAAACCATCCAGCCTGGTAAAAATGGACATTTTATTAAATGCTGAAAAGGTCGATGCTTTAAGTTTCATTGTCCATAAAGACTTTGCTTATGACCGCGGGAAAGTGATTGTGGAAAAGCTGAAAGAATTAATCCCGCGTCAACAGTTTGAGGTGCCTATACAGGCTGCTATCGGTCAGAAAATTGTTGCCCGCTCAACTATTAAAGCGATGCGTAAGAACGTATTGGCTAAATGTTACGGAGGAGATATATCCCGTAAACGCAAATTGTTAGAAAAGCAAAAAGAGGGTAAAAAACGGATGAAACAAGTCGGCTCTGTTGAGGTGCCGCAAGAAGCATTTATGGCTGTATTAAGAATGGATGACAATAATACAAAAAAATAAACGCAGCGGGGAGGTAAGGAACAGCCTAAAATAGGCAATTCCTGCCTCCTTTTGTTACTAGGAAAAGAAGGTGTTAAGCATGGTAAAAGCAGCCTATTTGCATATCCCATTTTGTGAACATATCTGCCATTATTGTGATTTTAATAAGGTGTTCCTAAAGGGACAACCGGTGGATGATTACTTGACTGTACTTGAGCAGGAAATTATATTGACCTTAAAGAACCATCCACAGGAAAGGTTACACACGATTTTTGTTGGTGGCGGTACACCAACTTCTTTAAATGAACAGCAATTATATCGATTCTGTGAAACGATTCGTCATTATTTGCCTGTTGAATCAGATTATGAATTTACGTTTGAAGCGAACCCAGGAGACTTATCGGAGGAAAAGTTGCAAATATTAAAGGAGGCTGGTGTAAATCGTATTAGTCTAGGAGTTCAAACCTTTAATGATGAGCTTCTTAAAAAAATTGGACGGGTCCACCGGGCTAAGGACGTATTTCAAACAATTGAATCTGTCAAAAAACTTGGCTTCGATAATATCAGCATTGATCTTATGTTTAGTCTCCCAACACAAACGATAGCTGATTTTAAAGAATCTTTAGAGACGGCTTTTTCGTTAGAGATTCCTCACTTTTCAGCCTATTCTTTGATTATCGAGCCGAAAACTGTTTTTTACAATTTGATGAGAAAAGGAAAGCTTCAGACCCCTGGCGAAGACATTGAGGCACAAATGTATGAATTGTTAATGGAAGAAATGGAAAGACATGGATACCATCAATATGAAATTAGTAACTTTTCAAAGCCTGGCTATGAGAGCCGTCACAATTTAACGTATTGGAATAATGAGGAGTATTACGGATTTGGAGCGGGAGCCCATTGTTATGTGAATGGATTTAGGCGCTCCAATATTGGACCTGTAAACAAATACATCGAAGCGGTCAAACGTGGTAACCTCCCTGTTTTGGAAGAACATAGGGTTTCTAAGATTGAACAAATGGAAGAGGAAATGTTCTTAGGACTTCGGAAAACCATGGGCGTTTCGATGACGCGCTTTAAAGAAAAATTTTCAGAGGATCTCATGCGATTATTTCATAACGAGATAGAGGATTTACTTAGAAAACAATGGATAGAAGTCAATCAAGATAATATATATTTAACTAAAACGGGGCGGTTGTTAGGAAATGAAGTGTTTCAAGCCTTTATCGGGGCAATTTAGGATTTCCCACTGTGGATACTTCGGGAAAGCTGTGAGGAAAGCACTAGTTTTCTCAGGCTTTTATGATTGACAGCAACACCCCTTTTTGATAATTTATTAATATAATTAGCACTCGGTAACAAAGAGTGCTAACAGAGGTGATGAATGTTGTTAACAGATCGGCAATTACTAATTCTACAAGTAATAGTGGATGACTTTATTCGATCTGCACAACCAGTCGGCTCTAGAAGCTTGTCGAAAAAGGAGGAAATCTCCTTCAGCTCGGCAACAATCCGAAACGAAATGGCCGACTTAGAAGAAATGGGCTATATTGAGAAGACTCATACTTCTTCAGGGCGTGTTCCATCTGAAAAAGGTTATCGTTATTACGTTGACCATTTACTTTCGCCTCAGGCCTTAGACCAGCATGATATTAAAATTATCCGCTCCATATTTGCTGGAAAAATTTTTGAATTTGAAAATATTATTCAAAAGTCTGCCAAAATGTTGTCGGAACTAACAAACTATACGTCTATTGTCTTGGGACCGGCTGTCAGTGTGAATAAATTAAAAAGAATACAGATTGTTCCATTGAATAAAGAAACTGCTGTGGCTATCCTCGTGACGGACACTGGGCATGTAGAAAACAGAACCTTTTCTCTGCCGGCTTCTATTGACTCTAATGAGTTGGAAAAGACCGTAAACATTTTGAATGAACGATTGAATGGAGTTCCAATGGATGAACTGCACGATAAAATATACAAAGAAGTGGCTTCACTTCTTAAGCAGCATATCATTCATTATGATTGGTTCCTTCAATCCATTGCGGAAACCGTTAAAATCCCGAATACGGAGAAACTATTTTTCGCCGGCAAGACAAATATGTTAAGCCAGCCGGAATTCCATGATATTTCGAAAGTTCGAAATCTGTTAACAATCATTGATCATGAAGAATGGATTACCGATATGATTAGGAGTAATTCAACGGGGATTAATGTCAAAATAGGTAGTGAAATTCAAAACAGTATCATGGAAAATTGCAGTTTAATAACTGCCACTTATTCTGCGGGATCAGAAAAGTTAGGGACCATTGCCATCCTGGGTCCTACAAGAATGGAGTACTCACGGGTAATCGGTTTGCTCAAACTGCTAAGCAGCGATTTGAGCTCAGCTTTAACTAAACTGTATCATTATAAATAGCTCTGGCAATATTGAATAGGGGTGAATCCCTACACCCCTATTGACATTTTACTATGATCATATGAGATTTTTCTTTGAGGGAGGTGAGTAAGTTGATGGAAGAGACCAAAAAGACTGCCAGCACGGAAGAGGATTTATTAAATAATACTACTGAACTTACTGAGGATCAGGCTGCTGAAATGAATACAGAAGATGATACATCAGTTCAAGTTGAAGAAGAAGTAAAAGAAGCCAATCCAGTCCAAGAATTACAGGAGCAAATTCAAGCTTTACAGCAAAAGGTAGACGAAGCTGATAATCGGTATTTGCGCCTTCAAGCAGACTTTGATAATTTCCGCCGCCGTACAAGGTTAGATCAGGAGGCGAGCGAAAAATATAGAGCACAAAAATTAGTCACAGATTTACTGCCAGTCATGGATAACTTCGAAAGAGCTTTGCAAATTGAAGTTGACAATGATCAAGCAAAGTCACTCTTGCAAGGAATGGAAATGGTTTACCGGAGCCTCACAGATGCATTGAAAAAAGAAGGTGTAGAGCCAATTGAAGCTATCGGCAAAGAATTTAATCCACATCAGCATCAAGCGGTCATGCAAGGAGAAGACCCTAACTATGGTTCCAATACAGTAATAGAAGAGTTCCAAAAGGGCTACCTGTTAAAGGATCGTGTGATTCGACCTGCGATGGTGAAAGTAAATCAATAGTTTAGTTTACATAACGTTTTAAGGAGGAAAAGTCATGAGTAAGATAATTGGTATTGACCTTGGGACAACTAACTCTTGTGTAGCTGTACTAGAAGGCGGCGAACCAAAGGTTATTCCTAACCCAGAAGGAAATCGCACGACTCCATCTGTTGTTGCCTTTAAAAATGGAGAGCGTCAGGTTGGAGAAGTGGCTAAACGCCAAGCGATTACAAACCCTAATACAATTATTTCTATTAAGCGTCACATGGGTACCAGTCATAAGGAGGAAATTGAAGGAAAACAATATACTCCTCAAGAGATTTCCGCTATCATACTTCAATACCTAAAATCCTATGCAGAGGACTATTTAGGCGAGACAGTAACCAAAGCTGTTATTACTGTTCCAGCTTATTTTAATGATGCTGAACGTCAGGCAACAAAAGATGCAGGTAAAATTGCCGGTCTTGAGGTAGAACGGATCATTAATGAACCAACTGCTGCTGCACTGGCTTATGGTTTGGATAAAACGGACCAAGACCAAACGATTTTAGTTTACGACCTTGGCGGTGGTACTTTCGACGTCTCCATTCTTGAACTTGGTGACGGCGTATTTGAAGTGAAAGCAACTGCTGGGGATAATCGTTTAGGCGGAGATGACTTTGACCAAGTTATCATCGATTATTTAGTAGAGCAATTCAAAAAAGAAAATGGCATTGACCTTGGCCAAGATAAAATGGCATTACAGCGTCTTAAGGATGCAGCTGAAAAAGCAAAGAAAGACCTTTCTGGTGTATCATCCACTCAAATTTCTTTGCCATTTATTACTGCAGGCCCTGCAGGTCCGCTTCATTTGGATGTTACGATGACTCGGGCAAAATTTGATGAATTAACTGCTCACCTTGTTGAACGGACAATGGGTCCTGTCCGCCAAGCATTAAGCGATGCTGGATTATCTGCTTCTGAGATTGACAAAGTCATTCTTGTTGGTGGTTCAACTCGGATTCCTGCTGTACAAGAAGCGATTAAAAAGGCAACAGGTCAAGAGCCTCACCGCGGAGTTAACCCAGATGAAGTAGTTGCCATGGGCGCAGCTATTCAAGGCGGTGTTATCACAGGTGATGTTAAGGATGTTGTGTTGCTTGATGTAACTCCTCTTTCACTAGGAATTGAAACCATGGGCGGCGTATTTACGAGGTTAATTGATCGAAATACAACGATCCCAACATCTAAATCTCAGGTTTTTTCAACTGCAGCCGATAACCAAACTGCTGTTGATATCCATGTGCTTCAAGGCGAACGTCCAATGGCAGCTGATAATAAAACGCTAGGACGTTTCCAATTGTCCGACATTCCGCCTGCACCACGCGGAATTCCTCAAATCGAAGTAACTTTTGATATTGATAAAAACGGTATTGTCAATGTTCGGGCAAAAGACCTTGGCACAAACAAAGAGCAGCAAATTACCATTAAGTCATCTACAGGGTTATCAGATGAAGAAATTCAAAAAATGGTAAGAGAAGCTGAAGATAACGCAGAGGCTGATAAGAAACGTAAAGAAGAAGCCGAGCTTCGCAATGAGGCTGATCAGCTAGTATTTACGACCGAGAAAACCTTAAAAGACCTTGAAGGTAAAGTCGATGCTGCTGAAGTAACAAAAGCAAATGACGCAAAAGATGCATTGAAAAAAGCAATCGAGAGCAACGATCTTGATGAAATGCGTGCTAAAAAGGATGCTTTGCAAGAAATCGTTCAAGCCTTAACTGTTAAGCTTTATGAGCAAGCTGCACAAGCACAGCAGGCTCAGGCAGGAGGCCAAGATGCAGAGGGTTCTGCTAAAAAAGATGACGATGTCATCGATGCAGAATTTGAAGAAGTAAAGGACGATAAATAAACACTTACACCTAACATAACCAGGAAAAGGTCAAAGTCAGACACACAAGGCTTTGGCTTTTTCTTTGAATAGAACTGTTTTTATTGCGTTCTGCTTCTTTGGGGTGTTAAAATAATCTTTATGTGACAGATTCGGGAGTGGTAATCATGAGTAAACGGGATTACTATGAGGTGCTTGGAGTCAGCAAGAGCGCTTCTAAGGATGAAATAAAAAAGGCATATCGCAAGCTGTCAAAAAAATATCACCCAGATATTAATAAAGAACCAGATGCTGCCGAAAAGTTTAAGGAAATTGCTGAAGCATATGAAGTGTTAAGTGATGACCAAAAGAAAGCACACTATGACCAATTTGGTCATACGGATCCTAACCAAGGGTTCGGTGGTTTTGGCGGAGGTAGTGATTTTGGTGGCTTTGGCGGCTTTGAAGATATTTTTAACACATTTTTCGGCGGCGGTGGTGGCGGCTCGCGACGACGAGACCCAAATGCACCAAGGCAAGGTGCTGACTTACAGTATAATATGACGATTAGTTTTGAGGAAGCAGCTTTTGGAAAAGAGGCTGAAATTGAAATACCAAGGGAAGAAACATGCTCAACTTGTCATGGTTCTGGGGCAAAGCCTGGAACGAAACCAGAAACATGTCGTCATTGTAATGGTTCAGGGCAAGTAAGCGTTGAGCAAAATACTCCTTTTGGCAGAATTGTCAATCGAAGAACTTGCCATAACTGTAACGGAACAGGAAAAGAAATTAAACAAAAGTGTTCAACTTGCGGCGGTTCCGGAAGAATCAAGAAGCGCAGCAAAATTCAAGTGAAAATTCCTGCTGGTATTGATGACGGCCAGCAACTAAGAATGTCTGGTAAAGGGGAAGCGGGTATCAATGGCGGTCCAGCCGGAGACTTATATATCGTATTCCATGTCCGCCCACATGAATTCTTCCAAAGAATGGATGATGACATATATTGCGAAACCCCGATTACTTTTGTTCAGGCAGCATTAGGGGATGAGATAGAAGTCCCGACGCTCCATGGTAAAGTAAAATTAAAAATACCAGCTGGTACCCAGACTGGCAAAAAGTTCCGATTGAAAGAAAAAGGGGTGCCAAATGTGCGCGGATTTGGCATTGGCGATCAATACGTGACCGTTCAAATTGTCACGCCGACGAAGCTATCAGACAAGCAAAAGCAGCTGTTAAAAGAGTTTGCTGAATTAAGTGGGTCAGCTCCGATGGGCGAACATGAGGAAACCCTTTTTTCTAAATTTAAACGTGCCTTTAAAGGCGAGTAAGGATTGGAGTTGGCAGAATGAAGTGGTCGGAAATAAGTATCCACACAACAAACGAAGCGATCGAACCTATTTCTAATATCTTGCATGAAGCTGGAGCGAGTGGGGTTGTAATTGAAGATCCGTTTGAGTTGACAAAGGAAAGGCAAGATCAATTCGGAGAAATCTACCAGCTCAATCCTGATGACTACCCAGAAGAAGGCGTTATTGTTAAAGCATATTTGCCGGTCAACAGTTTTTTAGGAGAAACGGTTGAAGCCATTAAGGATTCAATTAATAACTTAATTTTATTCAACATTGATATTGGCTTGAATAAAGTGACTATCAGTGAAGTACATGAAGAAGAGTGGGCTACCGCATGGAAGAAATACTATCATCCTGTAAAAATCTCGGAACGATTTACAATCGTCCCGACCTGGGAGATATATGAGCCTGTCAGCAGCGATGAATTAATTATTGAGTTAGATCCAGGCATGGCATTTGGGACAGGTACTCATCCAACAACTGTTATGTGTATCCAAGCACTAGAGCGGACAGTTAAGCCTGGTGACAAAGTCATTGATGTGGGAACTGGTTCTGGTGTATTGAGCATTGCAGCAGCCATGCTAGGGGCAGAGGACGTCCGGGCGTTTGATTTAGATGAAGTAGCTGTTACACAGGCGAGGTTAAACATTAAGCTTAATAAAGTCCATGAAAAAGTAAGGATTGGACAAAATAACCTCTTGGATGGGGTTGAAGAAAATTCAGCTGATTTAATTGTCGCCAATATTTTAGCAGAGGTCATTGTTCGATTTACGGAAGATGCGGCAAGAGTGCTTAAACCGGGAGGCAGCTTTATTGCATCCGGCATTATCCAGCCAAAAAAGGATCAGGTAAAACAGGCGTTAAATGAAGCCGGGTTTGAAATTATTGAAACGATTCTCATGGAAGACTGGGTTGCATTAATTGCTAAAAAGGTATAATCTGTTGAAAAAGGGGAGAATATACCCCTTTTTTTACGTTATTTATCTTTAAATGCTCCAACTCTTTTAGTAAAATAAAGAGTAAAATGTTTTTAGAGAGGGTGCTTCGTGTGCAACGCTACTTTGTTACCCACAGAGCAAGCGATCAGCATTTCTATATCAAAGGAGAAGACCGACATCATATTGTAAAAGTGATGCGGATGGAAATTGGTGATCAAATCATCTGTGTTGATCCTGAAGGAAATCAGGCTGTTTGCAGGCTTGCAGAAATTACCGATGAAACAGTCGTTGCAGACGTTGTACAATGGAATGAAGGGAATTCAGAGCTTCCAATCTCTGTTACTATTGCAAGCGGTCTTCCAAAAGGGGACAAGCTGGAGTGGATTATTCAAAAAGGCACTGAGTTGGGAGCAAAGCAATTTATTCCGTTTTCTGCAACACGTTCAGTCGTGAAATGGGATGAAAAAAAAGCTGGCAAAAAATTGGAACGATGGCAAAAAATCGCTAAAGAAGCGGCTGAACAATCTCACCGCAGCCAAGTGCCTAATATTGTCCAGCCGCTGAGTTTCCGGGATTTGCTCGTTATTAGTAACGATTTTGATTATAAATTAGCCGCCTTTGAGGATGAAAGCAGAAATGGGGAGGTCTCCATTTTTTCATCTACCTTAAAACAAATGAAGAAAGGTGATTCTCTTCTTATGGTTTTTGGTCCAGAAGGTGGTTTGGCAGAACAAGAAGTCCTTGCATTAAAGGATTATGGTTTTCAACTTTGCGGGCTTGGACCGCGCATTTTAAGGACGGAAACGGCACCATTATATTCTCTTGCGGCTGTTTCCTATCATTTTGATTTATTGAGGTGATCATCTATGCCAACAGTTGCTTTTCATACACTTGGATGTAAAGTCAATCATTATGAAACTGAGGCCATTTGGCAATTATTTAAACAGGAGGGCTATGAACGGGTTGAGTTTGAAGCCACTTCTGATGTATATGTGATTAATACTTGTACTGTAACAAACACTGGTGATAAAAAGAGTCGTCAGGTCATTCGTCGTGCCGTCAGAAAAAACCCTGATGCTGTTATTTGTGTAACAGGCTGTTATGCTCAAACGTCCCCAGCAGAAATTATGGCTATTCCTGGTGTCGATATTGTAGTCGGTACACAAGATCGTGTTAAAATGCTTGAGTATATTGAGCAATATAAGCAGGAACGCCAGCCGATCAACGGTGTAGGCAATATTATGAAAAACCGTGTATATGAAGAACTAGATGTTCCAGCATTTACAGACAGAACACGTGCTTCCTTGAAAATACAGGAAGGCTGCAACAATTTCTGCACATTCTGTATTATTCCTTGGGCGCGTGGATTGATGCGGTCACGTGATCCAAAGGAAGTCATTCGTCAGGCACAACAATTGGTGGATGCGGGTTATAAGGAAATTGTTTTGACCGGTATTCATACAGGCGGCTATGGAGAAGACATGAAAGATTATAACCTAGCGATGCTGCTCCGTGACTTGGAAGCAGAGGTTAAAGGTATCGAACGTTTGAGGATTTCATCTATTGAAGCGAGCCAAATTACCGATGAAGTAATTGAGGTAATTAAAAACTCAAATATTGTCGTCCGCCATCTTCATATTCCTATCCAATCAGGATCCAACACGGTCCTGAAACGGATGCGCCGTAAATATACGATGGAGTTCTTTGCTAATCGGCTGGAGCGCTTGAAAGAAGTATTGCCAGGTCTTGCTGTTACATCCGATGTTATTGTAGGTTTTCCAGGAGAAACAGAGGAAGAATTTATGGAAACCTATAATTTCATTAAAGAGCATAAATTCTCTGAACTGCATGTTTTCCCATACTCGAAGCGTACAGGTACGCCCGCAGCTAGAATGGAAGACCAAGTGGATGAAGAAGTGAAAAACGAACGGGTACACCGTTTAATCACACTAAATGACCAGCTTGCAAAAGAATATGCTTCTCACTTTGAGGATGAAGTTTTAGAAGTCATCCCTGAAGAAAAGTTCCGTGAAGATCCCAACTCAGGTTTGATTGAAGGTTATACAGATAATTACTTAAGAGTTGTCTTTGAAGGGTCAGAAGACTTAATAGGCCAACTGGTTAAAGTAAAGATTACGAAAGCTGGCTACCCATTCAATCAGGGACAATTTGTCCGTGTACTTGAACATTCAATGATTGGAAAGAATCAAGAAGCTGTTTAAAAAAAGGACCTTGCAGGTCCTTTTTTTATATCAATTATTGTGAGCTTCGGCAATTCTAAGCTCCCTTCGGTTTTCGATCATGCAAGAACAATATCATTTCACCAAACTTTGTCGCGAACGGGAGTACGATCAGCGAGGAAACAACGTTAAAAATGACACTGATATGCGCTAATTGAACATTGATGCTGCTGGCTAATAATGGTGCATTTTCGGTCAAGTAGGGGATAAGGGGGATAAACATTAAAACGCCTAAAACGTTTAGCCATACGTGTGCAAACGCAGCTAGTCTTGATTCTCGGCCGCCCCCAACCGACGCAATCACAGCTGTAATGCACGTACCAATATTAGCCCCTAATACAATGGCTATCCCGGCCTCAAGTTGCAGTAGACCAGCCGATAAAAAGCCCATCGTTATCCCTGTCATGGCTGTACTTGATTGGATGATGGCGGTAATAGCTGCACCCGTTATCAGGCTAAGAAGAATATGATCATTGATGCTTATAATAAATTGTCGGATAATTGGCATGGAGGTGAGTGGGCCTGCTAAAAGCTCGAATCCCTTCATCGCAGTGAAAACTGATGCAATACCCAACAATAGCATCCCAATGCTTCTAATTTTCTGCTTTGGTACAAGAATTAACAAAGCCCCAATAATAGCAAACGGTACAAGAACAACATCTATATTAAAGGTAATTAACTCAGTTTTAAAAGTTGTCCCAATATTAGTCCCAAGAATAATGCCAATTGATTGCGGAAATGTCATAATCCTTGCAGAAATTAATCCAATGGTAATGACCATCACGGCAGAACTACTCTGCAGCAGAGCAGTAATAAGGGTTCCTGTAAGCATTCCTTTTAGCGGTGTATCAGTTAATCTGGTCAACCATGTTTTTAAATTCTTAGCGGACAAATTGAATAAACCAAATCTGATAATTGTCATTCCAAAGATAAATAATAAAATGCAAAGTACAAATAATACTACATATAGCATGTATAAGGCACCTCCTTTTTCATTTTATGGCTGGTTAACATGGGACATGCCATTTCATTGAAAATTTAAAATTTGTGATAACAAATATTGTTTTTTATGCATAAAATTTAATTTCTTCATATTCATGCTGTGAAATTCAGTTGACCTTGTTTCAAGGTTATATTATAATTGCATGGTACATGGATTGATGTAAGTGTGTTGTGTTTCGGAGGGAGGGAAAGAGAATGTCTAAAACCGTCGTTCGTAAAAACGAATCGCTTGAAGATGCTCTTCGTCGCTTCAAACGTTCTGTATCAAAAACAGGTACTTTGCAAGAGGCTAGAAAGCGCGAATTCTACGAAAAACCAAGTGTAAAACGTAAGAAAAAGTCTGAAGCAGCAAGAAAACGTAAGTATTAAGAGGGTGTAATACACATGAGTCTTCTCGAGCGTTTAAATAATGACATGAAACAAGCGATGAAAAATAAGGAAAAAGACAAATTATCTGTGATTCGGATGATTAAGGCTTCTATGCAAAATGAAGCGATTAAGCTTGGCGTCAAAGAGCTATCCGAACAAGATGAGTTAACGGTCCTTTCTCGCGAATTAAAACAACGCAAAGACTCCCTCCATGAGTTTGATAAAGCGGGTCGTGAAGATCTGGTTGAAAAATTACGTACTGAGATCGCGATCGTAGAGCTGTATATGCCAAAGCAGCTTTCCGAGGACGAACTCGCTGAAATTGTAAAACAAACCATTTCTGAAGTCGGTGCTACATCAAAAGCGGATATGGGAAAAGTGATGTCTGCCATCATGCCAAAGGTTAAAGGTCGGGCAGACGGTTCACTTGTAAATAAATTTGTACAACAACACCTTTCATAGTATTCTGACACGCGAAGGCCACAGGAAAACAATCCTGTGGCCTTTTTATGTGCGCCCAGCAT
>NZ_HG942056.1 GCF_000612665.1 Neobacillus dielmonensis | reverse complement strand
ATAACCCCTCCTACTCGATTTCTTTAAAACGGGGAGAGGGTACTTATTCGACCGATGGCTTTTCTTAAAAAACTGTGCTAGAACCTCCGTTCATTTCATAAATATGAGATGAAAGGGGGTTCTTTTTTAATGGCAAAAACATGGAGCCAGCGAATACGTCATTGGATGACGAAAAAAATGGATCTTCCTCAAGATGTCATAATGGATTTACCCCGTATTACGATGATTGGACAAATCCATATTTACATAGAGAACCATCGGGGATTGCTGGCGTTCACAGATAAAGAACTCCGCCTGCTATTAAAGCAGGGACAACTGCTAATAAAAGGCAAATCCTTTGTTATTAAAACGATATTACCTGAAGAAATATTACTTGAAGGAAAAATTGACCAGGTCATTTATTTATCTGAAAACCCAGGAGGATCAAAATGAAGAACCAGTGGATTGAATTTTTCTTTGGCATTGTAACAGTTAAGATAACAGGCAAAGGGACGGAACGGTTTATAAATGCCCTGATCAGAAATGGATATCATATCTGGAATGTGAAACGCCACGGTACTGAGACAATTACTTTCAGAATGAGAATGACTGATGCAAAGGAAATTAGGCCTTACATCCGAAACAGCGGTTTAAAGCTGTCATTCCTGCAAAGAAATGGAATCCCGTTTTTGTATAAACGGATGCTAAAAAATAGCGGCTTTATTGCAGGAGCAGCTATTTTTCTGGTTATTATTTTTCTTTTATCCAACGTAATTTGGGGAATTGAAATTAAGGGGGCAAAGCCTGAAACGGAATATAAGATCCGCAAAGAATTGGACAAGATGGGGGTGAAAATCGGGAAACTTCAATTTACCGTCGAAAATGTTGAGGGAATCCAGCGACAGTTAACCAATAACGTCGGCGATCTTACGTGGGTTGGGGTGGAGTTGAACGGGACAACCTATCACCTTCAAGTGGTTGAAAAAAATGAGCCTAAAAAGCCGGAACAATTGGCACCGCAAAATCTTGTTGCCAAGAAAAAAGCGGTTATTGTTAAACACTACATTGAAGAAGGGCAATTAATGATTGATAAAAATGACCATGTAGAGCCAGGTCAGTTATTAGTATCAGGTCAAATTGGACAAGAAGGCCAAACTCCAAAACTAGTGGCCGCCAGAGGAGTAGTATGGGGAGAGACATGGTATAAAAGCCATGTAGAGCTTCCCTTCACCACAAATTTTAAGGTTTTTAATGGAAATGAAAAAGTCAAACATTCTATTCAGTTCGGAAAAACGGAACTGCCAATATGGGGATTTGGCAAACCAGAGTATAGAGAATACGAAACAGAGAAAACTCAACATAAACTACATTTCTTAAAATGGGAATTGCCTATATCGTATGTAAACAAAACAATTAGAGAGCGGGAAGAATACACACGAACTTATTCAGAAAAAGAAGCTGAACAAATCGCACTTGAGATGGCAAAAAAGGAAATAAAAAGTCACTTAGATGAAGATGCTATAATAAAAGATGAAAAAATTTTACACAAAGCTGTGGAAAATGGTAAGGTTATACTAGATATCCATTTTAAGATTATCGAAAATATTGCAGTTGGACAACCAATATCCGAGGAGACTCAGGAATGACAGTTAAGTTAACCACGATTAATGTACAGCTTGAAAATCCCACAGAAGCAATAGCTTTATTGGGAAATTCGGATCAAAATCTTAAAATTATTGAGCAGGAATTAGGTGTTTCTGTTATCACTAGAGGAGAGTCAGTCAGCCTTTCCGGAGATGCGGAAAAAACCGCGTTAGCTGGAGCAGTGATTGACAAGTTGATGGCCGTCATTCGTAAAGGAATTAACATCAGTCAAACCGATGTCCTTTACGCCGTTCAAATGGCACAAAAAGGGACCCTTGAGTACTTTGGGAATTTATACGATGAGGAAATCGGTAAAACGGTCAAGGGCAAAACCATCCGCGTCAAAACCATGGGGCAAAGACAGTACATTATGGCCATTCGCAACAATGATTTAGTCTTTGGTATCGGCCCTGCAGGAACTGGTAAAACCTATCTCGCAGTTGTAATGGCAGTCAATGCGTTAAAAAATGGCGAAGTAAACCGTATTATTTTAACTAGGCCTGCGGTTGAAGCTGGAGAAAGTCTTGGCTTTTTGCCGGGGGATCTTAAAGAAAAGGTGGATCCCTATTTAAGACCTCTTTATGATGCACTTCACGATGTTTTTGGGGTAGAACATACCCAGAGACTAATTGAACGAGGGACGATCGAAATTGCCCCGCTTGCATATATGAGAGGACGAACCCTAGAGGATGCCTTTGTAATCCTTGATGAAGCCCAAAATACGACCAATAAGCAAATGAAGATGTTTTTGACTAGGCTTGGTTATGGTTCTAAAATGGTTATTACTGGTGACCAAACCCAGATTGATTTGCCAAAAGGAGCTAAATCGGGTCTGGTTGAAGCAGAAGTGATTCTGCGGAATGTGAAAGGGATCGGTTTTGTGAAGTTTGAGCAGAGCGATGTTGTCCGGCATCCGCTTGTCGGAAGAATAATCGAGGCCTATGAGAAACTATCCATCCAAAATACCTGATACAAACGTGAGGATACGCCTGTTTCTTGGGGTATCCTTTTTTTCTTTAAAACGATCATGTTGTTTTTTTAAACTCTGTTGATTGGATCGGAAATTAACAGCCAAATTTAACAGAACCTTATTTATAAAACTGATTCAAATTCTTCACCGATAGGAAGGTGAAACTTACCAGAAAAACTGATATTATTTTACATAAGAAATCTTTCTTTTAAAATCAAAAACAGTGAAGGATGGAATTGACTTGCTGTGGCTGGAGGGATTTTATTGGATAAACTACAGCAGAACTTCATACGAATCAGGAAACTGCTTGATATCACGTTCTTTCGGGTGCTATTTTTTGTCGTTTTGGGTATGGTACTGTTTGCAGCGATGTTCAGTAATGTGAAACCGGAAAAGTTAGATACGGGTTTATTTTCAATTGCAGAGAAAACCATTCGTTCACCTGGAACTGTCGAAGATAAGGAAAGTACGAAAGCCAAAAGACAGGAGGCCCGCAACCAAGTTAAACCTGTGTATACATTGAAAAATGAATATACCCAAAATCGTGTAGATTTAATTTCTTCCATTTTTGACACAGCAGAGGAGTTAAATAACCAAATAGCGGATGACCTTACGAAACAACAAATGGCGGAAGAGAATGAGCCGATTAGTACAGGACCGAGCATTTCCGAAAAAGTAACAAAACTAAAAGAAAAATTAACGGAAACGGTTACAAAGCAGCTTCCCAATCAAGTGTTTACTGCACTAGTTCAAGCCAACAATGATGAGTTGTCAATTGCAAAGGATTTGACTGTAACTGCTGTTAATAATGTCATGACGAAAAGAATCCCAGCAGATGATGTAGAAAATGCTAAGAAAAGAGTCGAAGAGGAAATAAAGTATTCTACATTAAATGAGAATTTAAAGCTAGCATCCATAGAATTGGGCAGGTATGCGATTATCCAAAATGAATTCTATGACTCAGAAGGCACGGAAGAACTACGGCGGCAGGCGGCGGAAAGTGTTGAGCCGGTGAAAATTCTCCAAGGGCAAATTATTGTCGAGCAGGGAGATTTAATTAATCAGGATGTATACCGTCAACTGAAGCTCGCTGGAATGCTTAATAATACAAACTCTTTAAAGCCGTTTGCCGGTTTATTGATTTTGATTATTACAGTCCTAACTGCGATTTATTATTCATTTCATCAAATGAACTCCACTCCTGAAAAGCGGCAGACTCACTTGTTAATGTATGGGCTTATTTTTCTGCTTTCGATTTTTATCATGAAAATTATCAGTCTACTGGATGGATATTCGGAGATGGGCTATCTTTTTCCTGCTGCCATGGCCGGGATGCTGATTAAAATACTGATTGATGAAAAGCTATCCATACTAACAGCCATTGTTTTTGCGGTCTGCGGAAGTGTATTATTTAATGAAGGTGTAACAGGCACTTTTAACTTCTCTGAAGGAATATATATTCTTTTCAGTGCAATGGCTGCCATATTATTTTTAAGTAATCATAACCAAAGGTCAAAAATACTACAGGCCGGTTTATTTGCTGCATTAATTAACCTATTAACCATTGCTGTATTGCTGTTTTTGCCTAATGGAAAGTATTCTGGACTGGAATATGGTTATTACGTGATTACAGCACTCGTTTCTGGTTTTGGTTCTGCTGTATTAACAATAGGTTTATTGCCTTTTTTTGAAGCAAGCTTTGGCATATTGTCAACAATGAAATTAATAGAGTTATCTAATCCTAATCACCCGTTGTTAAGGAAAATATTAATGGAGGCACCAGGAACTTATCACCATAGTGTAATGGTAGCTAATTTAGCGGAGTCAGCTTGCGAGGCTATTGGGGCAAATGGCCTGCTGGCAAGAGTTGGAAGCTATTATCATGATGTTGGTAAAACAAGGCGGCCAAACTTTTTTATTGAGAACCAAATGCATCATGATAATCCACATGACCGGCTGCCACCCGAAAAAAGCGCAACAATTATTATTTCTCATGCAACTGATGGGGCTGACATATTAAGAAAATTTCATATGCCACGGGAAATTGTTGATATTGCCGAACAACACCATGGAACAACATTATTAAAGTTTTTCTATCACAAAGCATTGCAAGCCAATCCGGATACAAAAGAAGAGGACTTTCGTTATCCGGGTCCAAGGGCACAAACAAGAGAATCAGCTGTTATAGGGATTGCTGATAGCGTGGAGGCTGCAGTCCGTTCCTTATCCCAGCCTACACCGGAATTAATTGAGTCACTAGTAAAGAAAATTGTTGCAGAACGGCTCCAAGACGGACAATTAAATGAATGTGACCTAACGATAAGAGAAATTGAGACGATAGCAGATACATTGTGTGAGACATTAAAAGGGATTTTTCATGCAAGAATCGAGTATCCTGAATTAACAAAGAAAGAAGTGAAGCAGGCGTGACATTAATCATAGATTCAACAGATGAGACAAATGAATTAACCGAGCAGCAGATGCTTGAAATTGAAAGAATAATTAGTTTTGCGGCCCAAAAACAAAAGGTTGAGAACAGTGAAGTATCCATTACTTTTGTAACGAACGAAAAAATCCATGAGATTAACCGAGAATATCGTGACAAGGACGCGCCCACAGACGTCATTTCATTTGCATTAGAAGAGCTGGGGGAAGGAGAGACTGAGTTAATTGCAACTGACATGCCACGTATCCTAGGGGATATTATCATATCAGTCCCTAAAGCAAAGGAACAGGCAGAGGAATATGGTCATAGTTTTATACGCGAGCTGGGCTTTTTAGCGGTCCACGGGTTTTTGCACCTGCTTGGCTATGACCATATGACAGAGGCAGAGGAAAAGGTGATGTTTACGCTGCAAAAGGATATTTTAGACGAATATGGCCTCAAACGATAAGCAAAAGAATGATCATATCTTTCAATCCTTCTCCTATGCAGCTGCAGGAATCATAACGGGCATCAAGCAGGAAAGGAATATGAGGTTCCATCTATGCAGTGCAACAGTTGTTTTATTCGTTTCCTGTTATTTATCCATCTCCAAAACAGAGTGGCTTATTATTCTGGTTGCCATTGGTGGTATGTTTGCCTTAGAATTAATGAACAGCGCTATTGAACGTGTCGTGGATTTGGTTACATCAGATTTTCACCCGCTTGCAAAGCAGGCGAAGGATCTGGCTGCGGGAGCAGTCTTTGTATACGCCTTAATTTGCTTAATCATAGGGCTTATCATTTTTATGCCCTATATCTATAAGCTATTTAAATAGGCCTAAGTCAAGGTGCATGTGGAAATTCTGTAAAGTAAATAACGGGCGTTAGTGTTATTTTTATGAATATTTCAACTATTTGAAATTTTTAATGTTTTTTTGTAACAGCTAATGATTTTCGTTAAAAATTGATGTAAAATAAAGAAACAGCAGATATTTGCTGGAAAGGAAGAAGACTAGTGAACATCGAACAATTGATTGAAGAAGCAAAGCTAGCAAGAGAAAAAGCTTACGTTCCATATTCCAAATTTGGAGTTGGAGCTGCATTGCTAACAAAGGATGGAAAAGTATATCATGGCTGCAATATTGAGAATGCCGCATATAGTATGTGCAATTGCGCGGAACGAACAGCCTTGTTTAAAGCATATTCTGAAGGAGACCGAGAATTTCAATTGATGGCCGTTGTAGCTGATACAGACCGGCCTTGTTCTCCCTGTGGCGCATGCCGGCAGGTAATCTCCGAACTATGTCCCCGTGATATGAAGGTGGTCCTAACCAATTTAAAAGGGGACATTCAAGAGATAACGGTCGCTGACTTACTTCCTGGCGCTTTTTCTCCGGAGGATTTACATGCTAAATAATACAAACGAAACAAAGGAATTTAAATCTGGATTTATCTCCATTATCGGACGGCCAAATGTAGGAAAGTCAACATTCCTTAATCATGTCATTGGCCAAAAGATTGCGATTATGAGTGACAAACCGCAAACAACCCGTAACAAGATTCAAGGTGTGTTAACATTAGCTGACGCACAAATGATTTTTATAGATACTCCAGGAATTCACAAACCTAAACACAAATTAGGCGATTTTATGATGAAAGTTGCCCAAAATACGCTCAAAGAAGTCGATTTAGTGTTATTTATGGTCAATGCAGAGGAAGGCTTCGGCCGAGGTGAGGAATTTATTCTTGAAAAGTTTGAAAAAGTAGATACGCCGATCTTTTTGGTCATTAATAAGATTGACCAGATTCACCCGGATGAATTGCTGCCAATCATTGAAACCTATAAAGAAAAGTACCCTTTTAAAGAAATTGTCCCAATTTCAGCACTACAAGGTAATAACGTAAATCGACTATTGGATCAAATTAAGACCTATTTACCTAACGGACCACAGTACTATCCGGCTGACCAGGTAACGGATCATCCAGAACGGTTTGTCATTACTGAATTAATTAGAGAAAAGGCACTCCATTTAACCCGTGAGGAAATTCCCCATTCCATAGCCGTTGTATTAGATAAAATGGAACGGCAAAAGGGAAAGGACATTGTTCATGTCATGGCAACAATTATTGTGGAACGAGATTCGCAGAAGGGAATTATTATCGGGAAGCAAGGAAGTATGTTAAAGGAAATTGGCAAGCGAGCACGAGCAGATATTGAAAATCTTCTTGGATCAAAAGTGTTTCTTGAGTTATGGGTCAAGGTGCAAAAAGATTGGCGCAATCGAATGTCCCAGCTTAGAGAATATGGCTTCAATGAGGACGA
Organism: Neobacillus dielmonensis; assembly: GCF_000612665.1. Lineage (GTDB taxonomy): Bacteria > Bacillota > Bacilli > Bacillales > Cytobacillaceae > Neobacillus > Neobacillus dielmonensis. The sequence goes on along the minus strand of NZ_HG942056.1, from coordinate 12,862 downwards.
ATATTAACTGCTCACTTTAACTAACGTATTAGGGTTATTTGCAAATTATGCATAAACAGGATTAACAATATTTACGTCTTATGATTATTGTAAAGGCAGGCTATGATAAGTTATAAGGTATGGGAATGTTTTATCGCTAGTCTAAAAATAATAAAGGTGGGGTTTTCATGTTGGATTTTACGTGGAAAGTATTTACCCAGACAGGTAATATTGACACATATCTTCTCTTTAAAGAGCTTGAGAAGGAAAACCAAGAAATACCCGGCAGTCTGAATGAAGAGCTAGCAGAAATCGATTTTCCTATTTCATAGGTTTGCCTTCCACTAGGATGGTGGCCACTCATGCTTCAAAAATGTGAAGGCATCGTTATCAGGGCAACGAATTATGGTGAAACAAATAAAATTGTGACCATATATACTAGGGAATGGGGAAAGATTGGTGTGATGGCAAGAGGGGCTAAAAAGCCAAACAGCCGTCTTTCCGCCATTTCCCAAATTTTCACACACGGCTATTTTCTAGTACAAAAAGGTACCGGTCTTGGCAGTTTGCAGCAAGGCGAAATCATAACATCGATGCGTTCGATTACAGAGGATATATTTTTAACTGCATATGCCAGTTACATAGTGGAATTAACCGATAAATGTACAGATGAGAAAAAGCCCAATCCATTTCATTTTGAATTGCTGTATCAAACTTTGAATTATATGAATGAAGGCTTTGACCCTGATGTTCTCATGAATATTTATGAGATGAAAATGTTAAATGTTATGGGGCTATATCCTACGCTGAATCAATGTTCCGTATGCGGAAGCACAGACGGACATTTTTCTTTTTCTATACGTGAAGGAGGATTTATCTGTCATCGATGTTTAGATAAGGATCCATACCATTTTAAGATTACGCCAGCGACGGTAAGGTTATTACGGTTATTTTATTATATGGACTTGTCTAGATTAGGTAACATCTCGGTAAAGGATCAAACCAAAGCTGAGCTAAAACAAATTATATCTGCTTATTATGAGGAATATTCCGGGCTGCATCTGAAGACAAAAAAGTTTCTCAATTCTATGGATAAATTTCGCGATATGTTATAGCTGTCAGGTTGACATTGTTCAGTGTTTTCGATAATATTTTGTTTATTAATAAAATATTTGCGTTTGAGGGAAAGTAGTACTTAGTCAACTCTATAAAAGCGAACCTAGGACGGTGTAAGCTAGGGTATGGAGAACTAACGAAGGCGTTCCTGAGCAATTCTAGTTATAAGGTGGCTGCTTAATGGCAGCAAATAGGGTGGAACCGCGGGTAACTCTCGTCCCTATGCTTTTAAAGGCATAGGGACGAGAGTTTTTTATTTTTTGGCTCTGTTAAACGATAATGTTTAATTTTTTAACTCTGTTGATTGGAGCGGAAGGCATTTGAATTCTGCGGGAGTACGGGGGCTGGGGAGACAGACCCAGCGGGCGCTTCATCTCTTAAGAGGCACACCCCGGCACACCCACGGTCGCTGAGTTTCTTTCGCTGCAATCAACAGCCAATTTAACAGATCCTATTTTTTAAAAAAAGGAGAATACAAGATGAAGGTAACTATGGAGCAAATCGTGGCACATGCCAAGCATAGAGGTTTTATTTTCCCAGGTTCAGAAATATACGGCGGTCTAGCGAATACGTGGGATTATGGTCCGCTGGGTGTTGAATTTAAAAATAATATAAAACAGGCTTGGTGGAAAAAATTCGTCAGGGAATCACCCTATAATGTGGGCTTGGATGCCAGCATTTTGATGAATCCGAGGACTTGGGAAGCGTCAGGCCATATTGGGAACTTTAATGACCCAATGATTGATTGCAAAAATTGTAAGGCACGCCATCGGGCTGACAAATTAATCGAAAATGCCCTGGAGGAGAAGGGCATTGAAATGGTGGTCGACGGTCTTCCATTTTCAAAAATGGAAGAATTGATTAAGGAACATCATATTGCCTGTCCAGATTGCGGCAGCCATGATTTTACAGGAATCCGCCAGTTTAATTTAATGTTTAAAACCTTCCAAGGTGTTACCGAAACGAGCACGAATGAGATTTTCCTTCGTCCGGAAACGGCCCAAGGTATTTTCGTTAACTTTAAAAATGTTCAGCGAACCATGAGAAAGAAATTGCCTTTCGGTATTGCACAAATAGGTAAAAGTTTCCGAAATGAAATTACTCCGGGTAATTTCACATTCCGTACCAGGGAATTTGAACAAATGGAGCTTGAATTCTTCTGTAAACCTGGAGAAGAATTGAAATGGTTTGATTACTGGAAGCAGTTTGCTGAGCAATGGTTATTCTCGTTAGGTTTGACAAAGGCAAATTTACGTCTTCGTGACCATTCGGAGGAAGAACTTTCTCATTATAGTAACGCGACAACTGATTTTGAATATCAGTTTCCTTTTGGCTGGGGTGAACTTTGGGGAATTGCATCAAGAACCGATTATGACTTGAAGCAGCACATGCAATTCTCCGGAGAGGATTTCCATTACATTGATCCTGAAACAAATGAAAGATATGTCCCTTACTGCATTGAACCATCATTAGGGGCAGACCGGGTAACTTTAGCTTTCTTGATTGATGCTTATGATGAAGAACAGCTGGAAGATGGAACCTCAAGAACAGTCATGCATTTCCACCCAGCATTAGCTCCATATAAAGCAGCAGTATTGCCGCTTTCGAAAAAGCTGTCTGAAGGCGCTAGAGAGGTGTTTACCGGGTTAGCTAAGCATTTTAGTGTGGACTATGATGAAGCCGGTTCAATAGGCAAGCGGTACCGTCGCCATGATGAAATTGGTACTCCATTCTGTATTACCTATGATTTTGATTCACAAGAAGATCAAATGGTTACAGTTCGGGATCGTGACACCATGCAACAGACTCGGCTGCCGATTTCTGAGCTTGTGTCATTTTTACAAGATAAAATCACCTTTTAAAAGCAAGAAAGGATGGCTCTAGAAAAGAGTCATCCTTTTTCTAAAAAAATCCGCTATTAGGTTGAATTATTTTCATTAGATTATGTTTAGTATATAATAATTCTAATATACATATAACCTTTTTTATTGTGAGTAAGGGTGGTGAGGACAATCGAACTGACTAAACGCCAGGAACATATTCTCCAGATTGTAAAGGAAAATGGACCAATAACAGGGGAGCAAATTGCGGACCAGCTCAGCTTAACCAGGGCAACATTAAGGCCTGACCTTGCTATATTAACAATGGCCGGTTTCTTAGATGCAAGACCTAGAGTCGGCTATTTTTATACAGGAAAATCGGGAACGCAGCTGTTAACGGAAAATTTACAGAAGATTTATGTAAAGGAGTACCAATCGATTCCTGTTGTCGTAAACGAAAATGTTTCTGTATATGATGCGATCTGCACGATGTTTCTCGAAGATGTAGGTACTTTATTTGTTGTGGATCAAAAATCTCATTTAGTAGGGGTTTTATCAAGAAAAGATCTGCTCAGGGCGAGCATTGGTAAGCAAGAACTGACAGCGATTCCAGTAAATATCATCATGACTAGGATGCCAAATATCACAATGTGTGAGCGGGATGACTTACTGATTGATATTGCCCGAAAATTAATCGAAAAACAAATTGATGCTCTTCCTGTAGTAAGAAAAACAGACGAAGGCTATGAAGTAATCGGCCGGATTACAAAGACGAATATTACCAAAGCCTTTGTTGCTTTGGGAGAAGAAGAGTAAAAAGATCAGATAGAAGGAGATGATGAGGCACAAATGAGTTCACATGTCATTTATGTGGTATCGGATTCGGTTGGGGAAACTGCGGAATTAATGACTAAAGCGGCCATCAGTCAGTTTAATGGATCGGGAATGACTTTAAAAAGATTTCCCTACGTAGAAGATAGGGAACACATCGATGAAGTTTTATCGCTCGCTGCAATGGATCGAGGCATGGTTGCCTTCACGCTGGTTAAACCTGATATGCGTACATACATGAAGGAGGCAGCGGAAGAACAGGGGATTATGGCCGTTGATTTAATCGGGCCGATCATTGACCAGGTTCAAGGATACAGTGGCAAGACTCCTTTGTTTGAACCAGGGCTTGTCCGAAAACTAGATGAGGATTATTTTAAAAAGATTGAGGCCATTGAGTTTGCTGTTAAATATGATGATGGACGTGATCCGCGTGGGATTTTGAAAGCAGATATTATATTAATTGGGGTTTCGAGAACCTCCAAAACGCCGCTATCCCAATATCTTGCTCATAAACGTTTAAAAGTGGCCAATGTTCCGATTGTCCCCGAAGTGGATCCTCCAGAGGAGCTATTTACAGTTCCGAAAGAAAAATGTTTTGGTTTGAAGATTAGTCCTGAGAAGTTAAATGACATTAGACGTGAGCGGTTGATCTCCCTAGGATTAAATGACAAAGCCAGTTATGCAAATATTAATCGAATAAAAGAGGAACTGGACTTTTTTGAAAAAGTAGTGAATAGAATTAATTGTCCTGTTATTGATGTTACTAACAAAGCTGTAGAAGAAACAGCAAACGTTATTTTAAATTATATTCAAAAAGTAAAACCATGAGGATGACTCAAACGAAGGTGTTTTACATCTCTCACTCTTTCTAAACGACTGCTCTAATGCAGGAACAAAGAATTGTGTAGGAGGTCTGACCTTTATGCTGGGTCATCCTTCTTTCCGCCTAAAAATGAAAAAACGGTAAAAAGTTATGGCAAAATGATTTTATTTAGACTATAATAAAAAATTGTGATAAAAATACACACTTTTAGGTTTAGACTTGCATGTGAACGAATAAACTATTTATTGTGAGATGTCAAGGAAACAAAAAAAAAAAATTTCGACATACCCCTTCTTTCACAAAAAGAAAAGAATCATATTGATGATTTCCTTTCTTAGATGCCGGATTTAACATCCGTAATTACTGATGGTTTTGCGAATCTCGTCAAATAGGCGAAGTTTCCGTATAAATTTAATCATTTAAGAAGGAATATGCGGAGTGATGTAGAATTAATACAGAGGTAAATGACAGTCTGACAATTTTTGTCGATGCGGATTCATGTCCAGTTAAATCGGAGATTGTCGAAATTGCTTCCACTTATTCAATACCTGTCCAATTTGTTGCTTCCTATGACCATCATATGAGAGAAGAGATTACATACGCAAGTTGGAAATATGTTGATGCTGGAAAGGAAGCTGCTGACTTATATATTATGAATCATGCCGACAGCGGAGATGTCGTGATTACGCAGGATATTGGTCTTGCTTCAACCTTGCTCTTAAAGGGGGTTTATGCTATGTCGCCAAGAGGCTACTTATTTCATGAGAATGATATGCAGACTGCCTTAGATATGAGGTTTCTACATGCTAAAGCTAGGAGAAGGGGAGATTATGGGAAAGGGCCTAAACCCTTTGAAGCAGAAGATAGAATTAGGTTTGTGACAGAATTAACAAAAATTTTGTCGAAATTTGCAGGAATTAACCGATGAGGCATCGAATACCTGTAATATAGTAATAAATGGAGATGTTTTCATGGCAGATCGTATTGCCGAAGAGAAAATTGATGAAGTTCGTCAGGCTGTTGATATTGTTGAAATTATCGGTGATTATGTTCAACTAAAAAAACAGGGACGAAATTACTTCGGTTTATGTCCTTTCCATGGAGAGAATTCCCCATCGTTTTCGGTGTCCCCCGATAAGCAAATTTTCCATTGCTTTGGGTGTGGTGCTGGTGGAAATGTTTTTTCTTTTTTAATGGACATTGAAGGAATTTCATTCCAAGAAGCAGCTGTAAAATTGGCGGCAAAAGTCAATATTGATCTTGATTTGAACCTATCTTCCGTCCATACAGAAAGAAAAGCTTCTAAAGAGATTCAAGCCATGCTTGATGCACATGAACTTCTACGTAAATTTTATCACCATTTGCTGGTAAATACAAAGGAAGGTCAGCATGCTTTAGAATATCTTTTAGAAAGAGGTTTTACTCATGAATCTATTGATAAATTCCAGATTGGTTATTCCTTAAATTCATGGGACTTTGTAGTAAAATTTCTTTCAAAGAGGGATTACCCTCCTGAGTGGATGGAAAAGGCTGGAATCATTATTAAACGTGAAAAAGATGGAACGTATTTCGATCGGTTTAGGGATCGAATTATGTTTCCTATATTGGACCGTCATGGGAATACGATTGCTTTTTCAGGGAGATCACTTGGGGCCGGTGAGCCAAAATATTTAAACAGTCCCGAAACAGCAATCTTTCATAAAAGCAAAACTTTATATAATTTTCATCAGGCTAAAACAAGCATTAAAAAATTGCATCAAGCTGTTTTATTTGAAGGGTTTGCTGATGTGATAGCCGCTGACCGTGCCGGTGTGGAAAATGGTATTGCCACTATGGGAACCGCATTGACGGATGACCATATTGCTATACTACGCCAAAATGCAGATACAATCACCATTTGTTATGATTCCGATAATGCCGGAATTGAAGCTGCTTACCGTGCGGGGAACCTTCTGACAGAAGCTGGTTTTCAACTTAAAGTAGCCGTTATGCCGGATGGCTTGGATCCTGATGAATATATAAAATTATATGGGCCGGAGAAATTCCAGAAAGAAGTAATTGGCGCAAGTCATACTTGGATGGGCTTTAAGTTTCTGTACTTTCGAAGAGGAAAAAATCTTAACAATGAAGGAGATAGGCTTTCCTATATCGAAGAAATAATAAAAGAGATCAGCAAGTTATCCAAGGCCGTTGAAAGGGACCATTATCTGAGGCAGCTTGCATCTGAATTCTCCCTATCGTTAGACGCGTTGGAGCAGCAGCAAAAACAGATTTATTTTGCCGAAAAAAAGAATGCTGCTTCCGGACACACTCCTGTAACTCATAAGCCGATTATTATTCAGAAGCCGGCAAAAGAGCTGAAGCCTGCTTTTCATAAAGCGGAAAGATGTTTGATTGCTCATATGTTGAGAAGTCGGGATGTGGCGTATAAGGTTCAGGAATTGTTACAAGGAAATGGGTTTAATATGGATGAGCATCAGGCTATATTCACTTATTTATTAGGTTTTTATGAGGACCATTTAGAATCAGGGCCAAGCGCATTTTTATCCTATATTCAAGATGAGAATCTTAGAAGAACGGTTGCTGACATTGAGATGATGTCCATAAATGATGAAGTAAGCAACCAAGAATTAATGGATTATATCAAGCAAGTGTTGAATTATAAAAAATTGTTAAAAATAAAAGAAAAAGAAGTTGAACAAAAAGAAGCAGAGCGGCAAAACGATATTCTTAAAGCTGTGGCTTTGGGAACTGAAATTATGCAGCTACGCAAGTCACTATAGATTCAGTTGAGTGTTTTTGATTTTTGGAAGGAGGGGACTCCCTTATGGCTGCTGAAAAATCAGCTCGTGCAAATGAGGTCGATCATGAATTGACCCTTGAACAAGTGAAAGACCAAATAACAGAAATGGGAAAAAAGGTTGGCGTCCTTGCCTATGATGATATTGCTGAAAAAATGGCTAATTTTGAATTAGAATCCGAGCAGATGGATGAATTTTATGAGTTTCTCGGAGATCAAGGGATTGAACTAGTCGGTGAAAGCAATGACGAGGAAGAGGAAGACGACCCGAGTATTAAAGAGCTGGAAAAAGGGGACGATGATGAGTTTGATTTAAATGACCTCAGTGTCCCGCCAGGAGTCAAAATTAATGACCCAGTCAGAATGTATTTAAAAGAAATTGGCCGCGTTGACTTGCTTTCTGCTGAAGAGGAAATAGACTTAGCCCATCGAATCGAACAGGGTGATGAGGAAGCTAAGCGACGTTTGGCTGAGGCAAATCTTCGGCTAGTTGTTAGTATTGCAAAACGCTATGTTGGACGTGGAATGCTGTTCCTTGACCTCATTCAGGAAGGCAATATGGGTCTAATTAAAGCTGTTGAGAAGTTTGATTATCGCAAAGGCTTTAAGTTTAGTACGTATGCAACATGGTGGATCCGTCAAGCAATTACTCGTGCGATTGCAGACCAAGCCAGGACAATCCGGATTCCAGTTCATATGGTTGAAACCATTAATAAACTCATTCGTGTTCAACGTCAGTTACTTCAAGATTTAGGACGAGAACCAACACCTGAAGAAATTGCTGAAGATATGGATTTAACCCCTGATAAGGTTCGAGAAATTCTAAAGATTGCTCAAGAACCAGTTTCCCTTGAAACACCAATCGGGGAAGAAGACGATTCACATCTTGGCGATTTTATTGAGGACCAGGATGCTACCTCTCCATCAGAGCATGCTGCTTATGAATTGTTAAAAGAGCAACTAGAAGATGTCCTTGACACTTTGACTGATCGTGAAGAAAATGTTCTTCGACTCCGTTTTGGCTTAGATGATGGCCGGACACGGACATTAGAAGAAGTCGGCAAGGTGTTTGGTGTCACCCGTGAACGAATTCGCCAAATTGAGGCAAAAGCATTAAGGAAATTGCGTCATCCAAGCCGCAGCAAACGCCTCAAGGATTTCTTAGAATAAAATTGGTCTCAATAGTTTACTTCGTAACTGGAGTAAACTATTTTTTTTTGGAGAACTTTAAGATTCTTACCCCAATTCTCATACATCTACCATTAATAATTTTCTTATTCCCCCCTATTTTACTGAATTGTCTCTCTCTTTGCAAATAAGTGGAAGTGTTTACATTGGAAAATTTGAAAATAATTACTATTTTAAGAAATGAATTAACCATTTAATTGGAATCATCACTATTGATGGGATAATTTTGCGAGTCCTAGTGGAATTAGAAATTACTTTCTATGTAATAATATAATATTTTAAAAAATTTTTAAATATTGTGAAATCTAGGTTAAAATTTATATAATAGAATGTAAGCGTATCCACTTTGGGCAGGAGGAGATGAAAATGAATTTTGATCTTTCAGCAGAGCAGCAAATGATCAAACAAACCATTCGAGAGTTTGCTGAAGAAATAATTGCACCTGGAGTCATTGAACGTGATCAGAAAAAGCAATTTCCTTTGGACATTTTTAAAAATCTGGCGGACCTTGGGATGATGGGTCTGCCGTTTCCTGAAAAATATGGCGGTGGAGGAGGGGATTCTGTTAGTTTCGCCATTGTGACGGAGGAATTGAGCAGGGTATGTGCCTCCACTGGTATTACGTATTCTGCCCACATTTCTTTAGGTGGCGCTCCCATTTATTTATTTGGAACAGAAGAGCAAAAGCAAAAATATTTAACGCCGATTTGTAGAGGAGAATCGTTTGGAGCATTCGGACTGACCGAACCAAATGCCGGTTCAGATGCCGGGGGAACCAAAACTACCGCTACGCAGATTGAAGAAGAATTTGTTATTAACGGCAATAAGTGTTTTATAACCAACGCAAGTTATGCTAAATATCTAGCGCTCACCGCTGTTACAGGAGTAAATGAGGGCAGAAAGGAGATTAGTGCCATCATTGTCCCGACAGATACTAAAGGGTTTACGATTATTGATCAATATGAGAAAATGGGTCTCCATGCCTCGAATACAACAGAACTGGTCTTAGAAGATGTAAAAGTGCCAGTAGAAAATTTATTGGGGACACGCGGACAGGGGTTTAAACAATTTCTAGTTACCCTCGATGGCGGGAGGATCGGTATAGGAGCGATGGCTGTTGGAATCGCTCAAGGGGCGTTTGAGAAGGCATTGACGTACGCCAAAGAAAGAAAACAATTTGGACGCTCCATTTCCTCGTTTCAGTCGATTCAGTTTAAATTAGCGGATATGGCAATGAAAATAGAATTAGCCCGAAATATGGTATATAAAGCTGCTTGGTTAAAAGATCAAGGCCGGCCGTTTTCTAAAGAAGCTGCCATGTGCAAGTTATTTGCTTCAGAGATATGTATGGAAGTCACCAACCAGGCTGTGCAAATCCATGGTGGATACGGATATATGAAGGAGTATCATGTAGAAAGAATGATGCGGGATGCAAAGCTGCTTGAAATTGGCGAGGGAACTTCAGAAGTTCAGCGGATGGTCATTTCTAGACTAATTGGCTGCTAACCATATAAACTAAAATGAGGCTGGATATCATGATTCAATCAGCCTCATTTTGCTTTATTATGAAGATTATAGTGATAAAATAAGTTTAGGGCTTTTCCTTCGGAGATTTTTCAAGTAAAATAATAGTTGTTTGCAGACGTTTTATTTTATAATGTTAGTGCGTACATAAGGGAGGTTGTATGATGAAGCGAAATCCGGTAGTTCCATTTGTTCTAATTATGGTTTTTGGGATCGGACTTATGTTTTTACTGTCGTTCAAAGGTGTTGGCGATATGAAGGAAATTGCCAAAGATAAGGGCGGTGGAAATGAAAAGACAGAAGTTGCAGCCTCAAAACCAGAGGATATTTATAAGTCTACCTGTATTGGCTGTCACGGGGACCAATACCAAGGGGGAATGGGTCCTTCATTAAAAGGTGTTGGAGACAGGCTTTCCAAGGATGAAATTAAACAAGTAATTACAAAAGGTAGAGGCAACATGCCAGCTAACCAAGTTAAGCCTGAGCAAGCCGACATGATGGCTGATTGGCTTATGAAATTAAAGTAACATGACGAAAGGTCCTTTGCATCGAAGGGCCTTTTTTTAGCTAATAAGATAGTATAAACTTTCTGCCGAAAGCTTTATACTATCTTAACGCATAAGTGCAACTACGCTCTGTCTTTGCTCTCCGGGCTCGCCAGTGGGCGAGTTTTCTTTATACTCTGGATGTAGTAGTTGTAGTATACATAATTAAAGAGTGGTGTATTGTTTTGAATTCAGAGAAATTATCTGCAAGACTTAATACTGTGGCTAAATATGTGGCAAAAGGTGCCAGATTGGCTGACATTGGTTCAGATCATGCTTATTTGCCATGCTATTTAGCAAAAAACAATGAGATTGTGTTTGCCATTGCTGGTGAAGTTGCTGTGGGGCCGTATCAATCCGCCCAACGGCATGTAGTGGCAGAAGGTCTATCGGAAGTGATTTCAGTTCGCCTGGGTGATGGATTGGAAGTAATCCAGCCTGGTGAGGTCGATTGTATCACCATTGCTGGTATGGGTGGTGCGTTGATTACAAGTATTCTGGAAAAGGGAAAAGAAAAGCTGGGCTCAGTGACGAGATTGATTTTACAGCCCAATATCAGTGCAGAAACGATTCGAAAATGGCTAATTGAAAATGGTTGGGAACTTATTGCAGAAGAAATACTTGAAGAAGATGGCAAGATTTATGAAGTGCTGACAGCTGAAAAAGGTAACGTACTTAGACCATATCGCGGCAATTTGGAACTGGGAGTTTTGGTCGGTCCTTATTTAGTGGAGAATCAGACAAATGCTTTTTATAAAAAATGGACGGCAGAAATCGATAATTGGCAACGTATATTGATGCAGTTGAATGAGGCAGTTCAAACACCGGAGACCCTTGACAAAAAAAGAGAGTTGACCAATAAAATTCATCTGGTAAAGGAGGCATTAAAAAATGAAAACGCCTAATGGCCACGAAGTCATCCAGCTATTTGAGCAATTTTCCCCAAAAGGATTAGCCATGGAAGGTGATAAAATTGGATTGCAACTTGGCAGACTAAACAAAAAAATTGAACGGGTCATGATTGCTCTTGATGTACTGGAAAATGTTATTGATGAAGCTATAGAAAAAAAGGTACAGCTCATCATTGCCCACCATCCCCCGATTTTCCGTCCGTTAAAAAGTATTAATACGGACACAGTTCAGGGCAGAATGATTGAAAAACTAATCAAGCACGATATTGCGGTTTATGCTGCCCATACCAATTTAGATGTAGCTAAGGGAGGTGTAAATGATTGGCTTGCAGAAGCACTTGGCTTAGAACAGCCTGAGGTGTTAGTGCCGACTTTTGACACAAAGCTGAAGAAATTAGTTGTTTTCGTCCCGAAAAGCCATGCTGAAGATATAAGACATGCAATTGGTGAGGCCGGTGCAGGGTTTATTGGCCATTACAGCCATTGTTCCTTTTCTGCGGAGGGAATAGGAAGGTTTTTGCCGGGTGAAGACACGAAACCATATATTGGAACAAAAGGGCATCTTGAATCAGTGGATGAGGTGAGAATTGAGACGATTGTCCCCGAACCGCTTATTAAAAAAACAGTGACAGCTATGATTAAGGCCCATCCATATGAGGAAGTAGCCTATGATTTATACCCTCTTGACAATAAAGGCGAGGTGCTTGGTCTTGGTAGAATCGGTAAAGTTCCTGAGACGACCCTCGGTGAGTTTGCAGAAAAGGTAAAGACGGCTTTAGAGGTAGAAGGGGTTCGCGTGGTTGGAGACCTCAACTCGAAGGTAAAAAAGGTGGCTGTATTAGGCGGTGACGGCAATAAATATTTTACGCATGCTAAATTTAGCGGTGCTGATGTTTATGTTACCGGGGATATTTATTATCACACTGCTCATGATGCTATGATGCAAGGCTTGAATATGATTGATCCTGGCCATAATGTCGAGAAAGTCATGAAAAAAGGGGCTACCCAAACACTCCAAAAAATGTGTCAGGAAGCAGGATATCAGGTAGAGATATTTCCTTCCGTTGTAAACACAAATCCATTTCAATTTATATAGGCAAATAAAAACAGCCGGTCTTTTGACCGGCTGTCAGATTGTAGACAAAAGGCATTCCGAATGTTCACATTCGGGTGCCTTTTTCTAATTATGACCCTTTTTTACTGTAGTTTTGTATTCAAACTGACCCCTCCGGGGTCAATTTTTATGCCATTTTTGGTTTATCCCAAATCCATGTCGCCATCTTTTTTAAATTCATGGCAGCAAAAGTAAGCATCGCCTGCATGGA
>NZ_HG942055.1 GCF_000612665.1 Neobacillus dielmonensis | reverse complement strand
TTCTTCATTTTTTTATTGCCCCTTAAAGTTGTCCATCGCCTACCATGCTTTTCTTTTGCATCTGCAAATACACGTTCAATTGATTCTTTACGACGTGCATATATCAATTTATTCTCATCTGTATGGCGAAGGTGATCTGCTTCTTCAAGATACTCTTCCCAAACATGCCGTTGGATGAGCTTTTGATGATTTTTGCTTTGAGTACATTGAGAGAGAAGTGGGCAATCCTTACACTTTGCAGGATCTGAAAAGTACTGCCGATAACCTTCCTTAGTAGTTGTCCTATATTCAAGAACTTGTCCTTCCGGACATATGTAACAATCATAATGCTCATCATACACATATTCATGTTTTCTTAGATAACCATCCTTTGTACGAGGGCGTGTATAAGGTAAAACGGGGCGAATTTCTTTTTCAATTAAGTATTGAGCAATAGCAGGTGTTTTGTATCCAGCGTCCGCAGCAACAGCGTTTGGCTTTTCAGTGTTCTCAATAACCTTTTCAACTAGGGGTTCTAACATTGTACTATCATGAACATTCCCTGGTGTAACAATTGTTCCTAAAACAAACCCATTTCTATCGGCGGCTGTATGAAATGAATAGGCAAATTGCTTTGTCCGTTCGTCCTTTACATAGTATCCACTCTCTGGATCTGTGGTACTTTCTTTTATTTCTTTGTTTTCTTCTTTTTCAAACTTATCTGGTGGAAAAGGTTTTTTTCCATGCTCTTCACGATCAGTGTTTATTTCTTCTTGAAGGCGTGATTCATAGGCTTTTGCTTCCTTTCGGACAACCTTCTTTTCGAATTTTCGTTTATTTGCACTAGCTTTAACATGAGTAGAATCAATAAATACATGTTCATGGCTAATCAAATTCTTATCGGATGCTTCTTTTAGAATGCGATAAAAGATTTTTTCAAATAAGTCAGTATCTTTGAAACGGCGCTCATAGTTTTTTCCGAAAGTCGAAAAATGGGGTACCTTATCATAAAAACCATAACCAAGAAACCAGCGATAGGCCATATTGGTTCTGATTTCTTCTATGGTTTGCCTCATAGACCGAATACCGAAGGTATATTGGATGAAAGTCATTTTAATTAATACTATAGGGTCAATGCTTGGACGCCCCCTATCAGAGGAATACATATCTTGAACAAGTGGATAGATGAAAGAAAAGTCTATGGCAGCTTCTATCTTACGGACCAAATGGTCCTCAGGTACAAGCTGCTCTAGAGCGATTATTTCTACTTGGTCACGGTTCATCTGTGTATTTTTTGTTAACATTTCATCCACCTCATAAAAATTTTATATACTTAATTATACAAAAAAGGTAATATGTAGGTCATCTAAGTTGTTTGCTCTGTTGATTGGAGCGGAAGGCGCGAAGACTCCTGCGGGAGTACGGAGCAGGGGAGACCCCGCAGGCGCGGTACTCGCCGAGGAGGCTCACCGCAACGCCCGCGGAAAGCGAAGCGCCTAGAGCGCAAATCAACAGCCCCCATTAAAAGAGCAAAAAAAAGACTGTCGGTCTTTTGACCGGCTGTCTTAAACTAAGCCTGTTTTTTTACCTTTGGGAGAATTTTGCTTAATGGTACCTGTTTTCTTCGCTCCCAAGTCGCCTCATCATTCGGGTCAAACTGTTCCAGAAAAGTAATGACCTCTTTTGTAATCGGTGTTGGAGTGGAAGCACCGGAGGTAACAGCCACCGTTTTAGCGTTCATAATCCAATTAAGCTGTAACTCAGAAACATCTGCAATTCGGTACGCCTTAGTGCCGGCAACTTCTTCAGAGACCTGTGCCAGACGATTGGAGTTATTACTTTTCGGGTCGCCGACGACAATTGTGACATCCGCTTGTCCAGCCTGCTGGGCAACAGCCTCTTGGCGGATTTGGGTAGCATGGCAAATCTCGTTAAAGACTTCCACATGTGGAAACTTCTCTTTTACCTTTTCCATCGTATCAGCTACATCCCACTGGCTCATCGTGGTTTGATTGGTCACAATCAGCTTGTCATAATCAAGCTCAAGTGCTTCAACATCACTTGGCTTTTCAACGAGATGCACCATGCCAGGAGCAACACCAAGGGCGCCTTCAGGCTCCGGATGTCCTTTTTTGCCAATATAAATCGTATGATAGCCTTGTTGTGTCTTTTCCTGAATTAAGTCATGAGTTTTCGTAACGTCTGGACAAGTTGCATCAATGGCAACCAAGCTTTTCTGTTTGGCAAGTTCCCTTATTTCCGGTGAAATGCCATGTGCCGTAAAAATGACAGTCCCTTTATCGACTTTTTCAAGGATTTCTTTGCGATTCCTGCCGTCAAGAGTAATAATCCCTTCCTCCGCAAACGCATCGGTAACATGTTTATTATGGACAATCATCCCCAAAATGTAGATTGGGCGGGGCAATGATTTATCTAATGCCGCATTCCTTGCAATCACCATTGCATCTACAACACCATAGCAGTATCCCCGTGGTGAAATTTTAATTATATTCATTAATGATCCCTCCTAATCAGGTCACTATATATCGTAAAAAATATGTGATATCAAGATTTATTAGAATTGTCCAGCATAAGGGAGCATGTTCTTTTCTAATAGACTATGTAATCATTATATAAAACTCCTAAAAATAATACAAAGATACATTTTTCCTGTACTGCCTTTTAAAATGGCAACGTTAAACTTAATGGTTGATTTCCGCACCAATCAACTGGTAGACAAGAAATACCATTGATCTTACCCCAGCTATAAAATAAATAGGCTGACTTGGTCAGCCCGATTAAATATATAACTTTGGTACAGAAGCTCCTTTTTGGACATATTTTTCTTTGGTTGGTGGACTTTTTTCTTGGGAAGAGATTCTACTTTCTCCCTTGCTTCTTTGATTACGTTGACTTTTACTTCTACTTCTACTTCTACTACTCGTTCTTGGGGTTTCTTCTTCCGATTTGGTGGTCTCCTTTTTATCACCAGAATCCTCTGACTCCGTGGGAGCATTTTTTAAACCCCGGTAAAGTTTCCATAATCCCGGAAGACTTTTCACTAACGGTCCATATTGCTGAATCATTGGTGTAATGGTTTGAGCGGTCCTTATTACTTGTTGTGTATTATTTAAAATACCGGCAAGTCCATTAGGATTTGTTAATGATTGGAGTAACCCCCCGCCGCCTGCTCTGCCGGCACCTTGCATTCCCATTCCCATTAAGTTACCGGCACCTCTCATTTGATTACCTCTGCCGAGAAGTCTTGATAATAATCCGTTGCCGCCCATGCCTTGCTGTCTCCCGCCCATCATACCGCCGAAAGGACCGCCAGGCGGCATCATTGGATTTCTCCCAGGAAAACCGCCTAGGCCTTGCCCCATGAGCTGATTTACACCGCCAAACATATTGGGCCCTGGTCTCATCATCGGATTATTTGCGCTGAAAGGACCAGGTCGTACACCTTGCATTGGTAACATTTGTCTTGGCTGCATACCCTTACCCTCCTCTCTGATGTCCTTAACAATGAATTCTATTCCTTTTTAATATAGAAAAATAAAAACTTCTGAAAAAATGCTAAGACCCGCTGCTGCCTTTATATGTTACAATATGCGAATCCCTGTTTTTGGTTTAGGTATTATGCACAAAAGTCAAATTAATTTAAGGTTTAAATCAATCGTGCACAGTAAAAGATGAAGAATAAAGAGTGTAAACTGGAGATTTATCCGGAACTTTACTATAATTACAGGATGGAAAAGAAATCGGATTCCCGAATATGATGTATTAAAGGAGAATTATATGAAAGAAAATAAATTTAGTCGCTTTCAGTTTCAGGAGTTTATAAACAAAGCGCTTTTAAACATGGGATTTTCCAAGCCAACTGAAATCCAAGAACAAATCATTCCACTAGTCTTAAAAGGTGAAAGTGCGATTGGCCAATCCCAGACTGGAACAGGAAAAACGATGGCATATGCCTTGCCAATCTTAGAAAAAGTTAATCCAGGCCGCCAGGAGGTACAAGCTGTCATAACTGCTCCGACTAGAGAACTGGCTTCCCAAATCTACAAGCAAATCGTAAAGGTGACGGAATTCTGTAGTCCTGACCAACCGATTATGACCAAATTGTTTATTGGCGGTACGGATAAGCAGCGCACAATCGATAAATTAAAGGTACAGCCCCATATAGTTGTTGGTACGCCTGGGAGAATATATGACCTGATTCAAGAAAATGCATTGTTTGTTCATACTAGCACGATGCTTGTTGTAGATGAGGCTGATATGATGCTGGATATGGGTTTTATTGAGGACGTTGATCGGGTAGCATCAAGGATGCCGGAAAATTTACAAATGCTGGTCTTTTCAGCAACTATTCCGGAGAAGCTTAAACCATTCCTGAAAAAATATATGGAGAATCCCAAAACCATTCATATTGAACCAAAACAAAAAACTGCAGAGCTGCTGGAGCATTATTTATTGCCTTCCAGGCATCACAATAAAAAAGAAATTGTTCACGATGCTTTAATTGCCTATAACCCTTATTTGGCGATTGTCTTTACTAATACAAAAAAAATGGCTGAGGAAGTCGCCGATTATTTAAACGATAAAGGGTTAAAAGTAGGCCGGGTCCATGGTGATTTGTCACCTCGAGAACGGAAAAAAATGATGAAACAGATACAGGATTTGGAGTTTCAATATATCGTGGCAACAGACCTTGCCTCTCGAGGAATTGATATCGAGGGCGTCAGTCATGTTATTAACTATGAGCTTCCTACCGATTTAGATTTTTATGTCCATAGGGTAGGGCGGACAGCACGAGCGGGAAAAACAGGAATTGCTTTAACTATTTATGATTTATCCGATGAGGATGCACTAATCCGGCTTGAAAAAATGGGCATTGTCTTTAAAAATGTTGATTTAAAGAATGGGGAATTTATCGAGCTTGAAGACCGAAATCGTAGAAAGACACGAAAAAAGCCGGAGGAGCAGGAAGATCATTTAATTAGAGCCATTACCAAGAAGCCAAAACAAGTTAAACCAGGATATAAAAAGAAGCAGCAAGCGGAAATCGAAAAAGTTAAAAAAAGACAAAGAAGACTAAAGTCGAGAAAGAAATCGTAAAGTGAATGGAGAGGGAACATATGCTTAAAATCGGTTCACATGTATCTATGAGCGGCAAAGCCATGTTATTGGCTGCAAGTACGGAAGCTGTGGCTTATGGGTCAAATACATTTATGATTTATACAGGAGCACCACAGAATACAAGAAGGAAAAAAATTGAAGATTTAAATATCGAAGCGGGAAGGAAGCACATGGAGGAACACGGGATTGAGGAAATTGTTGTCCATGCGCCGTATATTATCAATATTGGTAATACAACTAACCCAGATACCTTTGAATTGGGGGTACGATTCTTAAGGTCGGAAATTGAACGGACTGAGGCGATCGGAGCCAAACAGATTGTGCTTCATCCAGGTGCTCATGTCGGTGCTGGAGCTGAAGCTGGAATTAAGAAAATTATCGAAGGATTAAATGAGGTGTTAACCGGTAAGGAGCAGGTTCAGATTGCGCTTGAAACAATGGCTGGAAAAGGATCGGAATGCGGAAGGTCGTTTGAAGAACTGGCGATGATTATGGGGGGAGTCCATCATAATGATAAGCTTTCGGTTTGTTTTGACACCTGTCATACACATGATGCCGGATATAATATTGTAGACGATTTTGATGGAGTAATAAATGAGTTTGATAAAATCATCGGATTGGAAAAATTAAAGGTGCTTCATATTAATGACAGCAAAAATGCTGTAGGGTCGCGAAAAGACCGGCATGAAAATATCGGCTATGGACATATCGGCTTTAAAGCATTGAACTATATTGTCCATCATCCACAGTTGATGGATATCCCGAAAATCCTAGAAACCCCATTCGTTGGTGAAGATAAAAATAATAAAAAGCCGCCATATAAACATGAAATTGCTATGCTACAGAGTCAGGAGTTTAACGAAAATCTGTTAAATGATATCATGCAGGACAATTAAGCAAGTAGACTTATCTAAAGTGGATATGTTCTAAGGAAGCTGTCCGCTTCATAAACTAAAAGCTGTGCGGGATGCACAGCTTTTAGCATTATTATTTAACTAACTCAGTAAAAAGTTTATTTACTTCTTTTGCTGTCTGTGGACCGGCAGCTTTTGCAATTTCCCTAATAATCTGGGCACGCTGTGTATCATCAAATAAATTAATTTTTTTACCTTTTAAGTACTTAACAATTTTTTCTGCCTGTTTTTGGGTTACAGTAATATGAAACTGATCGGCATATTTTAATAACTCTTCCGCAGTAATGGTATTAATTTTATGATTTATGATATTTTGAAAAATGTTCACCCGCATCACTCCTCTTGCTAATGTATGTGGGCGGGGCAATGAGTGACACAAACAGAGAAGCAAAAAGCTAGGCTGCTTTACATTTTTTTTTTGCTATTGTATACTACTAAAGGTTAAATCGGAATGATTCTTAAAATTAAAGCGAGTGAGCAGATGATGTCATCTATAATCGAAATTAAACAATTAACCTATCGCTATGATAAGGATACCGTCCTCGAGAATATTAATTTGTCCATTGCTGAAGGTTCTTTTTTAGCTATTGTAGGTCCGAATGGTTCGGGAAAGTCAACTCTTTTAAAATTAATTCTGGGCCTCTTGAAGTTACAAAAAGGGGAAATCCATTTATTTGGTCAAGATATTAACAAGTTTAAAGATTGGCAAAGAATCGGCTATGTGTCTCAAAAAGCCAATTCATTTAACACTGATTTTCCAGCCACTGTCTTTGAGGTAGCTGCAAGCGGATTGACTAAACGCATCGGGATGTTTAGACGGATAAAAAAAGAGCATGAAGACAAGGTATTAGCTGCCTTAGAAGCTGTAGGCATGAAACAGTATCAAAGTCGGAATATAGGAGAGCTTTCAGGCGGTCAGCAACAGCGTGTCTTTATCGCCAGAGCTTTGGTAAGTGAGCCGCAGCTGTTGATATTGGATGAGCCGACTGTTGGGGTCGACGCTGAAAATGTAAATGCATTTTATCAAATGCTTGACGAATTAAATAAAAACAAAGGGATTACCCTGATGTTAGTAACTCATGACATTGGCTCCATCTCCGAAAAAGTATCGCATGTTGCTTGCTTAAATAAACGTTTGCATTTTCATGGTGACTCAAAGGAATTTGAAAATTTGAGGATGGAAGATATGTCTAAAGCTTACGGCTATGACATGCAATTACTTACCCATCATCATGAATATGGAGGGCGTTAGGATGATTCAAGGCTTATTACATTATGAATTTTTACAAAATGCCTTCTTAACAGGAATTTTAATTGGCATTATTGCCCCGCTTTTAGGAGTTTTTATTGTTGTACGGAGATTATCACTGATTGCTGATGCCCTAAGTCATGTCACCCTTGCTGGTATTGCAGCCAGTTTGCTGTTGGAAAGAAGTGTTACTGCCTTCACTGGTTTAAACCCGATTTATATGGGAATGGTTTTCTCTGTTGGGGGGGCTTTGTTCATTGAAAAACTAAGAGAAGTCTATAAATCATATCAGGAGCTGGCCATACCCATCATTATGTCGGGAGGCATTGGGCTGAGCGTTATTTTTATCTCGCTGGCCAATGGATTTAATACAGATTTGTTCAGTTATCTTTTTGGCAGTGTCTCGGCAGTGAGCCGAACAGATTTATTTGTTATCCTGGCTATTAGCATTGTGGTCATTGTGTTAATCCGGTTATTATATAAAGAATTATTTATTTTATCATTTGATGAAGAATATGCAAAGGCTTCAGGAATCGCGGCCAAAAGTATCCATTTTATCTTTATTGTCATGGTTGCTTTAGTGATTGCCGCATCGATGAGAATTGTCGGTATCTTACTGGTTTCTTCTTTAATGACGCTGCCGGTTGCAGCCAGTATCCGAATTGCCAAAGGATTTAAACAAACGATTTTTTATTCGATTCTTTTTGGAGAAATTTCCGTTCTGGGTGGACTAATTCTCTCCTTTTATGCGGACCTTGCACCAGGCGGCACTATTGTCATGCTGGCTGTCCTCATTCTAATTTTCACAATCATAATTAAAAAAGTGAACATAGCAAAAAATTACAACATAAAGGAGGAACAGCTGGGTGAACGTTCATGAAGCAATTCAACATTTAAAGGATCATGGCTTTAAGCAAACAGGTAAAAGAGAAGATATGCTTCAATTGTTTGCTGACAGCGATAAATATTTAACCGCAAAAGACGTATTTGACCAATTAAAGGATGACTATCCAGGGTTAAGCTTCGATACAATCTATCGGAATCTTGCCTTGTTTGTAAATATGGGAATTTTGGAAATGACAGAACTGTCTGGGGAAAAACATTTCCGATTCACCTGTGCCGGTCCTCACCATCACCATCATTTTATTTGTCTGGACTGTGGAAAGACAAAAGAGATTGAAACCTGTCCAATGGATGCGATTAGTGAGAATTTGAAGGGATACGATATCTCGGGACATAAATTTGAAATCTATGGACGTTGTCCTGATTGTATTCATAAAGAAATGTAAAAACCAGCTTAGCTGCCTGCAGCAAGCTGGTTTTTACGTGCGCCCAGCAT
>NZ_HG942054.1 GCF_000612665.1 Neobacillus dielmonensis | reverse complement strand
ACCCCCTCCTACTCGATTGTTTTTTGCCCTTTTTTATAAACCGAGGCTTTGGAAAGTCATCTGTTTATTTACCCACTGCTCAGCTTCTCTCCAATTATTGACACGAATGACACCGTCTGGCAGGGGATCCTGATTATAAGGAGTATTGAATAAAATAACAGGAATGTGACAACTTTCATGAATCATGACAGCATTATCATGTTTATCCTCAAAAAACATATCCACTTTGTACTTCTTGACAGCTTCAATTTTGTCATGTGAGCCAATTAATTCAATGTGGTCATAAGTGATTCCATGATGCTGAAACCACTTTTCTGTTACATTTCGTAAATGGGGTCCGCGTGCGCTAATAAAAAATAATTCAAATTCCTGTTTCCAACTATTTAATACCGCTTCAGCTCCAGCCGCCAATGGTGAACCCTCATATATAATAGGTTCATTTGCCACAAACCATTTGGCAAATACATCCTCAGGGACATTGACGAAAGGAGTCAAGTCGTATTCATCAATCTCTTCATAGGTTAGCTTGAGATTAAAGGCTTTATTTATAAACGGGATCATCGATGTGGGGCAGGTTACTGTCCCATCAATATCAATTCCAAATCTTTTTTTCATGTGTTATTCACCTTCATGAAGCAGCTGTTTTCTGATTAGCTTTATTTTATCAAATATCTAGTTCTAATAAAGAGGTAATGACTAGAAAATTATTTCGCAATAAACAGCACTTTCCTATTTTAGATAAACATTAACATAGTAAAAGTGTGATGAAAGCAAACAATAATTAATGCTCCTATTACTGAAAGCGAGGGATTCTGATGGCAGATGAAAGAGACGCTAAAGTGCAGGAAGCTCTTCAAAGTTCAAATATTGGGCAGGATATTCCCAATTTCCCTTCGGGATACAGGGAAGAAACAGCTTCAGAGGTTGCAACACCTGTTACAACACAATCTTCAAAATATAAAGAAGAAACAGCAGGGGAATTTGGCGCTACGCGTCCCTTAAGGGTTTCCCTAAAAAAAGATGAACCTGCAACACAAATTGGAGCTTCTGTTCCAATTAGATCACGGTATAAAGAGGAAAATGCGGCCGAGATTGCTGCCCCTGTTCCAGTTTCTCGTCGAATAACTCAAACGGGGGAAAATAACAACCAGAAAACCAGTGCTGCAGGAAGCGGTCTTGGGACTCTTGCTATAGCACTTTCCATTTTATCACTGTTTGTTATGCCGATCCTTTTTGGGGCTGCGGGGATCATTTTAGGATTTGTCGCCCGAAGAAGAGGTGCTGACACACTTGGTGCTTGGGCAATCGGAATTGGTGCAATATCGATTATTATCGGTATCTTTATTCTTCCGTTCTTTTGACATAGGAGCACAAGAAAACCCGGTATTGTTACCGGGTTTCTTTCTGGTGATTTATTTTTGTCCTGCCGCTGCTTCTGCTTCTTTTTTCTTGAAATATTCTTCGGCTAATTGGTCAATTTCTTTTTTCAATTCCTCAACCATTTTTTCTTCTGGAACTTTACGGACAATCTGACCTTTTCTGAACAATAAGCCTTCACCACGCGCACCGGCAATGCCGATGTCGGCTTCACGAGCTTCACCTGGTCCGTTAACAGCACAACCTAGAACGGATACTTTAATGGGAGCCTTAATGTGTTGAATATATTCCTCGACTTCATTTGCGATACTAATCAAATCAATCTCAATACGACCACAAGTTGGGCAGGATATTAATGTCGCAGCATTTGATGAAAGACCAAACACTTTTAATAGTTCACGGGCTACTTTTACCTCTTGGACAGGGTCCGCGCTTAGGGATACCCGAAGCGTATTGCCAATACCCTTGTTAATGATTGCTCCTAAACCAGCCGCGCTTTTTACGGTTCCGGAAAATAGCGTACCGGATTCAGTAATTCCTAAATGCAATGGATAATCAAAGGAACGAGCCGCCTTTTCATAAGCTTCGATTGCCAAGTTAACATCTGAAGCTTTCATGGAAACAATAATATCATGGAAGTCAAGATCCTCGAGAATCTTAATATGGTGCAGGGCACTCTCAACCATTCCATCTGCAGTTGGATATCCATACTTGTCAAGAATCCGTTTTTCAAGCGAACCAGCATTAACTCCGATACGAATTGGGATGCCCTTTTCCTTTGCGGCTTTAACGACTGCTTCCACTTTTTCTTTTCGGCCAATGTTACCAGGGTTAATTCTGATTTTATCAGCTCCGCCCTCAATGGCTTTTAAGGCTAAACGATAGTCAAAATGAATATCCACTACTAGAGGAATATTAATGCGTTTTTTGATTTCCGGGATTGCATTAGCTGCTCGTTCATCAGGACATGCAACACGAACGATTTGACAGCCGGCATCTTCCAAACGCTTGATTTCTGCAACTGTTGCATCGACATCATGGGTTTTGGTTGTAGTCATACTTTGTATGATAATTTCATTATTCCCGCCAATTGTCAGGTTTCCTACCTTAATTGGACGGGTCTTTGAACGATGTATAATTTCACTCACGTGTAATTCGTCTCCTTCAGCTGGATTCAAAAAAATATAGATAATCCGAATTAATTGTAACAGCCTTCAGCCAATTTTGACAAGAACAAGGATTTATCCTCTTTATTTTGAGTAATCGGGAAAATGATATGTAGACCCAATACGGATTTTTTCCGGCGATTCTCCGGGATTTAATTGCTTAAAGTCTTCAATTAAATCTGAAATAGATACAGGCAGCGGTTTATCAATATGGTGTTCTACGATTGAAATGACCGTTTCACCAGGTTTTACTTTTACGGAAAAAGAAGGGATTTTTGTCTCTACTTCGAGAGTTGCCACTGCATTAGCGGGTTTTGTTTCCACTGACGGGAGCTCGAGTGTCCCCTTGGTTAAATCAAAATAAATGACATATATAATTAATATTCCAATCAACAGCCCGATTAGTTTTTTCATCAGACAAGCCTCCAAATGTAATGTTTGTACATTCGTATTCTTGTCCCATATATAATAGAACTAATAAAAAGAAAAAAGCATCCGTTGAGGATGCGATTAGCTATTTTTTTCAGCTCTAGGCACTTCGTTAATCGCTAAGAATAAAACGAGTAACACTACCAGCCAGTTTAATCCAGTACTATTCGGTACGGTAGTTTTGAGGGCTGCCATAATCATAAAAAATAGCGTCGGCAGCGTCTCGCTGTAAGCAGCCATTCTCCATAACTGTCCGTAATTCAGCTCTCTGCCGGCCAAGTTCTTGATTAATAAACCAATCAATGCCACGATCGATACTTCGATGAAGCTTATCACACAGGAGATCAGATAAACCAGAATAACCAAGATGGTAATAATCACACCTTTTAACCCAGCCAGGTAATCAACAAAGCTCAACAAGTCTTCGTTTGAGAGTGTTAATCCTGGTATCATCGAATATGGTGAGGATTCAGTCTGTCCGCCAGTGACCATAACAAAACGATCTTTTAACAGTGCAAAAGCATTGCTTTCATCAGCCACATCCTCTTCAGAAACCGCTCCAGTAGGGTCAATGATAAATGTGATCCCATTTTTATTGACAATGACTGGGACCTTAGTATCTGCTGTCAGCTGCCCATCCTCAACCGTAAAATCCGGTGCTTCTTTTTGTAAAAGGACTTCGGCTTTATCCAGTCCAGCAGAAAAAGCGGATGATAAATAATAGATGGATGGAAGTATCGAAATAAACGTTAGTAAGAAGACAAAAACAATCGTTTTGCCAATTCCTTGAGACCGAAAGGACGCAATATCCTTGGGAGAATAAATACTTTTCCATAATTGTTTAAAAAGATTCATATTGACCACCTTACTATAGTTTCATCCTATTATTGTAGCGGTTATAAACCCCTTATACAAGAATGGTTTCGAAGGAATCGTCCGTTTTGGTTCTAGCAAGGTTAAGCTGTACAAGTTGTATGAAATCAAGCTTAGTTTAATCCGCAAATTTCTGAAGAACAGTTCTGACAGTCAACTGCCATTTTTAAAAAATTGAGGTTTTTTATTGTAAACATTTGATTGTCGTAGGAGATAACGTCTTGATCCCGTAATTCTTTTAATGCACGCTGTATCACTTCACGTGTGCCATAGGTCAAATTTGCGAGTTCTTGATGGGTTAACGGCAGATTAATTAATATGCCGTCATTTGTCATTACCCCGAAAGAATTGCATAAACGGATCAGCATGGAGTACAATCCCCCTTTTTTTCCATTCATAATCAGGTCCTGACACTTCATTTGAGCTTTTAAATACGTTGTTGACTGCCAGAAGACAAATGCGCTCATGGCTCCATTGTCTATTTCAATAAACCTCTCGAAGTCTTCCCGTCTAATAGCGATTAGTTCACAATCGGTCAGCGCTTTTGCGAAAAACTGATAGTGCGGATTAGCTTTGAATATTTGATATTCCACGATTAATTCATTGTTGGTTAAGATTTTTAATATAAATTCCTTGCCCCTTAAATGGACTCTACCAAGGGCAATGCTTCCGTTGAGCAAAAGATAGATGTATTTCGCTTGGTCTTTTTCTTGAAAAAGAGTTGTCCCCGCTTTAATGCTTTGTATAGGTTCAGTTTTTTGAAAAAATTCATGTAATATATGATAGATAGAAATGCTGCCAATCTGCATGTTTGACACTTCCTTTTTACTCTTCTAGCTTGATTTAATGGAAAAATAACTGTCCTGTCAATATGGTGTTTACATAAACTGGAATCCGTTACGGCGATATATGACAAAAATCGTTGACAGGAATAGGATTTTCATGTTCGTGACAATTTTTCGAAACTTTCAACTTGGAATCTTGGGTACTGACAACAGTCGCTTTTTTACGTAACAAAAGATGAATAAGAACCTGCCTCCTGTAAAAGACTACTCATTAAGACAAAGGGGAGTTTTTATGGGAATGAAATTAAAGATTCTAGGTGACGTTGAATTAACAAAGGATTTGACACTATTACTGGTTATTGGTGGGTTATACTCGTTAAGTGCTGCCTTATCAAATACGTTTGTTAACATTTATTTGTGGAAACAAACAGGCGAGTACTCTGATATCGCTCTTTATAATTTGGCTATTGTCGTTCTTCAACCTTTGACCTTTATTTTAGCTGGACGCTGGGCTAAGAAAATCGACCGGGTCATCGTTCTTCGTATTGGGGTGATTTTTTTAACCCTCTTCTACGTTGCTGTATTAATGGTAGGAACCAGTGCTTCTAAATATTTACTGCTCTTAGGAAGTTTACTTGGAGTAGGCTATGGTTTTTATTGGCTCGCATATAATGTGTTAACTTTTGAAATTACGGAACCGGAAACAAGGGATTTTTTTAACGGGTTTTTAGGAATTTTATCGTCCTTAGGTGGGATGATTGGTCCAATTGCTGCCGGCTTTATTATTACGAGATTTACCAAGTTTACCGGCTATACGATTGTGTTCGGTCTATCTCTTGCTTTATTTGCATTGGCGGTATTTTTAAGTTTTTCCTTAAAGCCACGTCCGGCAAAGGGACAATATTGTTTTAAGCGGATTGTGGAAGAGCGTAAACATAATGAAAATTGGCGTCTCGTAACGAATGCCCACTTTTTCCAGGGCCTAAGGGAGGGGACGTTTTTATTTGTCATATCTGTTTTTGTTTATATTTCAACAGGGAGTGAAATGGCACTAGGAACATACGGTCTGTTGAATTCAGGTATTTCGTTTGTGGCTTACTACTTTGCCTCACGACTGATTAAAAAAAGCTACCGAAAAAAAGCCATCCTGATCGGAGGAATCCTTCTCTACGTGGCAGTATTATTCATCGTTTGGGATGTAAACTATGCCAAGTTGTTAATATATGCTGGCTTAATAGCCGTTGCATATCCTTTACTTTTGGTCCCATATATTTCAACAACCTATGATGTGATCGGAACAGGTTGGAAAGCTGCGGAAATGCGAATTGAGTATATTGTCGTACGAGAAATTTTCTTAAATATAGGAAGGATTGTTTCTATACTTGCCTTTATAGCATCCATTACATTGTTTAGTGCAGAAAGGAGCCTGCCGATTTTGCTGCTCTTCTTAGGTGCAGGCCATACGATCATTTACATGTATATGAAAAAAGTACAGCTGCCCGCGACATAAGACGATGAGCTTCTTAGGAGCTCATCGTTTTTTTTGTGTTGGCTTGCTATACAGTACCCAGGTCTTTTACGCATTTCAAAAAATGGTAAGTGTTCCTCGTAGAAAAATACAGCTTATTCATATACAATAAATACTGTTATTTACTCGCCCTGAAAGTGGAGGTGGACTTAGAACTTGAATAAAAAGAGTAAAAAGAAATCTAAGGTTCCGTTTCGTTTAAATATGTTGTTTTTTGCTGTATTCATGTTATTTTCTATCCTTGTTCTCCGACTTGGAGAATTACAAATTGTATTTGGTGATGATTTTAAACGGGAGATTGAACGAACCGAGGACGTTACGGTCAGCAATCCAGTACCAAGAGGAAAAATGCTCGATCGAAGTGGTAAAGTCATTGTTGATAATACTCCGTTAAATGCCATAACTTATACGAAGCAATCTGACACAACCACAAAGGATATGCTGGAGACAGCTGAAAAATTGGCAAAATTAATTGATTTAGATTCTTCAAAAGTCCCTGAACGGGATAAAAAGGATTTTTGGATATTAATTCATCCGGAAAAAGCAAAGGATAAAATTACGGCAAAAGAATGGAACTTGCTTGACCAAAAAAAGTTGGATAATGAGAAAATTTATAAACTTCAGCTTGATAGAATAACAAATGAGGATTTAAATAGTCTTACTCCACAAGAATTAGAGACTTGTGCCATCTGGCGTGAAATGAATAGTGGGTATTCCCTGACGCCGCAAATTGTTAAAAATAAAGATGTTACTCCTGAAGAATTTGCGGCAGTCAGCGAAAATCTAGAAAATCTGCCGGGCGTTGATACCACTACGGATTGGGACAGGAATTATGTATTCGGTGATACGCTGAAGTCAATCTTAGGTGAGGTTTCTTCATCTGAATCGGGTTTGCCTAAGGAGCAACTGGAAACTTATTTGGCAAAAGGCTACAGCCGAAATGACCGTGTTGGGAAAAGTTATCTCGAATTAAAGTACGAAGATGTCTTACGGGGTGAAAAGGCAAAAGTTAAAAATGTCACTGACAAAACCGGAAAAGTGTTATCAACAGATGTTATTTCAGAAGGTCAACGTGGGAAAGACTTAGTTTTAACGATTGATATGGACCTTCAGGCCCAAGTGGACAAGATTATTGAAGAAGAAATGTGGAAGGCCAAACAAAATCCGAATACAGGCCTAATGGACCGTGCTTTTGTTGTTCTAATGAATCCAAAAACCGGTGAAATATTAGCGATGTCCGGAAAACAGCTTGTGAAAAATAAAGAAACTGGCAAAATGGAAATGCGAGATTATGCACAGGGAAATATTACGTCCTCTTACAACGTTGGTTCCGCTGTTAAAGGTGCAACGATCTTAACCGGGTATAAAACGGGGGCCATTAAACCGGGGGATACCCAACTGGATGAACCATTGGTTATTAAGAATACACAGACCAAAAAGTCTTGGAAAACCTTTGGCCGTATTAATGATTTAAGAGCTCTTCAAGTTTCATCCAACGTGTATATGTGGAAAACTGTAATTGCCATGGCACATGGCCAGTACGTGCCAAATCGGCCGCTGGTGTTAGATTCGGATTATGGATTTGATACCATGAGAAAAAGCTTTAGTCAATTTGGCCTTGGTTCGCGGACAGGAATTGATTTACCAAATGAAACAACTGGTTTTCCTGGTCCTGAGAAAAAGCCTGGTTTACTTCTTGACTTTGCCATTGGTCAGTATGATACGTATACACCGATTCAGCTTGCACAATATATAGCAACGATTGCCAATGGTGGTTATCGAATTGAGCCGCATCTTGTTAAAGAAATTCGGGATCCAAGTGAAAATACGAATGAGTTAGGGCCGATCGTTCAAGAAATCCAGCCAAAAGTTTTAAATCGGCTTGATATGAAGGACGACTGGATTAAACGGGTTCAAGAAGGATTTCGGATGGTCTTTCAAGTTGGCGATGGTACAGGAGTCGGCTATTGGAAAAGCGCCGCCTATAATCCTGCAGGAAAGACTGGAACCGCAGAGGCTTTCTATGACGGTTCTGATAAGACGAAACGAGGTACACCAGTATGGAACTTAAGTTTAGTCAGCTTTGCTCCATACGATAATCCAGAGGTCTCCATGGCTGTTGTGGTTCCATGGGCCTATCAGGGAAGCGGACCAAGCATTAACCACACTATTGGACGCAGAGTGATGGATGCCTATTTTGACTTAAAGAAAGCACGCGCAGCTGCTGAACCCACTGCGGAGCAAAATGCAGGAGGAAATTTGTTAGATACCACATCTACAAGTACCCCTGTAGAAACCACTCCTACAGCTGAAACTACAGAGCAGACCGAGTAATAATAGACACTTGTCTCTTAATGAGACAGGTGTTTTTTTTATATTTTAATCCTTAGGTTATACTGTTTTATTTGAAAATTGAACATAACCAAATATCTCTTATTTACAAATTCTAAATATAACTTTACAAACCCTTTACAATTCATTAAAACTCGATTAACAGTAGTGCTTTATTCTTAATCTTGTAAGAAAGATAACGATAACCTATTAAACTAGCAGGGGGAATTTAAATTATGAAGAGTTTGAAAAAGTTAGGGTTATTATCCATAATAACAGCGTTCATGTTATTTGCAGCTGCTTGTGGAAGCAATAGTACAAAGGAAGACGCCAATGGTTCTAATGCCGATGAAGGCACAAAATCAGAAGAACTGTCAGGGTCTTTGGTTATATCAGGATCTTCTGCTATGCAGCCATTAGTTGCGGCAGCAGCTGAAGAATTTATGGCAGAAAATCCGAAGGTGGATGTCCAGGTAAATGCCGGCGGTTCTGGGACAGGCTTATCACAGGTTTCTGAAGGTTCCGTGCAAATTGGTAACTCTGACGTTTTTGCTGAAGAAAAAGAAGGCATTCCAGCAAATGAACTTGTTGATCATAAAGTAGCAGTAGTCGGTATGACTGCAGCCGTAAACCCCAAAGTCGGAATTGATGATATTAGTAAAGAAGATTTAATTAAAGTATTTACTGGAAAAATCACAAACTGGAAAGAACTTGGCGGAAAGGATCAAAAAATCGTACTTGTGAACCGTCCTGATTCTTCTGGAACTCGTGCTGTATTTAATAAATTCGCACTAGATGGTGCAACACCTGCTGAAGGCATTACGGAGGATTCTTCTAACACTGTTAAAAAGATTATCAATGAAACAGAAGGTGCAATTGGCTACCTAGCATTCTCCTACTTCACTGATGATTCTGTAACACCACTAGCAATTGATGGGGTAAAACCGACTGAAGAAAATGTACAATCAGGCAAGTTCCCAATCTGGGCCTATCAGCACTCATATACGAAAGGTGAAGCAGAAGGATTGGCAAAAGCATTCTTAGATTATTTAATGTCAGATGATATCCAAAATAACCTATTAAAAGAACAAGGTTACCTGCCTGTCACAAAAATGAAAGTGGAACGTGACGCTGAAGGAAATCAAAAAGAACTCTAATAAAACATCTTAGTGACAACAAAAAAGGGGGTAAATGCTGTGCGCGTTTACCCTATTACGACGTATTCAGAGGAGTTTAATTGATTATGGAAAAAATTCTTCCTGCAAAAGATAGACTGTTAAAATCAAAGACCAGCAGATTAGATGGGGAATCCCGAGGGAAATTGATTGTTATACTGTGTGCGGTCATTATGATTTCTGCAACCATTGCAATCACTATTTTTCTCGGAACAAAGGGTCTGCAGTCTTTTACCAAAAATGGAGTCAGTATACTCGAATTTTTAACCAGCACCAAATGGAATCCGACAGATAAGGCAAACCCAGGATATGGTGTTCTCCCGTTTATTTTTGGATCGTTTGCGGTAACATTTTTATCTGCCCTTGTGGCAGCGCCTTTAGGGATAGGCGGTGCCATCTTTATGACAGAAATTGCTCCTTCTTGGGGTAGAAAAGTATTGCAGCCAGTGGTAGAACTTTTAGTTGGTATCCCATCAGTTGTTTATGGATTTATTGGATTGTCTGTTTTAGTTCCGTTTATTAGAGAAAATGTCGGTGGTTTAGGCTTTAGTTTGCTCACTGGAACCATTGTCCTTGCTATCATGATATTGCCAACTATTACGACTATTGCGACGGATGCGATTAGTTCTCTTCCTAGCCATTTACGTGAAGGGTCCTATGCCTTGGGTGCAACTAGGTGGCAGACGATAAGAAAGGTATTAATCCCGGCAGCAATGCCATCGTTACTAACTGCAATTATACTTGGGATGGCACGGGCATTTGGTGAGGCGTTAGCGGTTCAAATGGTCATTGGTAACGTAAGGAATTTACCAACAAGTATATTAGATGCATCGGCAACACTAACAACTATTATTACACTAAATATGGGCCATACCACGTATGGCAGCGTGGAAAATAATACTCTTTGGTCAATGGGACTCATTTTATTAATCATGTCCTTCGCGTTCATTCTCCTCATTCGTTATCTATCATCAAGGAGGAAATTACGATGAATAGTAAAACAGCAGATCGTCTCGCGACAGGAGTCTTTATCCTAATAGCCACTATTATAGTCGCGATTCTTGCCGGATTATTTTTCTACATTTTTATAAATGGATTTAAAAATATATCTTTAGAGTTTTTGACGTCACCGTCTAGTAACGTACGGGCAGGCGGTGGTATCCGTGACCAATTATTTAATTCTGTTTATATTTTGTTTATTACCATGTTGATTACTGTTCCACTAGGAATAGGCGGTGGAATTTATATGGCTGAATATGCAAGGCCTGGTAAAGTGACAGACCTGATCAGGACTTGCATTGAGGTGTTGTCATCTCTTCCTTCCATTGTGATTGGTATGTTTGGCTTATTGGTATTTGTAAATACAACCGGTTGGGGCTATACAATTTTCGGAGGAGCTTTGGCCTTAACGATCTTTAACCTGCCAACAATGGTGCGGACTACAGAGGACGCAATACGTGCAGTACCACGTGACTTGAAAGAGGCTAGTCTTGCCTTAGGTATTACCCATTGGCATACCATTAAAACCGTTATTCTGCCTTCTGCGTTCCCATCCATCTTAACAGGAGCCATTCTTGCCGCTGGGCGCGTATTTGGTGAAGCCGCAGCACTCTTATTTACAGCAGGTCTATCAACACCAAGACTGGATTATACAAATTGGAATCCTTTTTCAGAACAATCACCTTTGAATATTTTCCGCCCTGCAGAGACGCTGGCGGTTCATATATGGTCTGTGAATACCCAGGGATTGATTCCTGATGTTGAAGAAGTGTCAAGTGGCGCTGCTGCCGTTCTTGTTATTTCAGTCTTGATTTTTAATTTAGCAGCCCGTTGGATTGGAAGTATGATTCACAAGCGGGTAACTGCATCTAAATAAAAAGGTGGGAGTAAAATGGTAACAGCCTTAAAGGAGAGAAAGACTGTGGACATGACAGTTCCATTAAACCGGCAAATTCAGTCGGAAAATATTTTAACTGTAAAGAACTTAGAGATTTTTTATGGAGAAAAGCGGGCTGTAAATGGAATTTCCATGGATATTGAAAAAAATTCCGTAACAGCATTAATTGGTCCGTCAGGCTGCGGGAAGTCCACCTTTTTACGAAGCATTAATCGGATGAATGACTTAATCCCTGGTGCAAGGGCAGAAGGAGAAATCCTTTATGAAGAACTAAATATTTTGTCTGAAGATATTAATGTGGTTGCGTTAAGAAAAGAAATAGGGATGGTGTTCCAAAAGCCCAATCCGTTCCCTAAATCCATATATGGGAATATTGCTCCCGCACTAAAATTTGCAGGCATAAATAAAAAGAGCAAACTCGATGATATTGTTGAAGAAAGTTTACGAAAAGCGGCACTATGGGATGAAGTGAAGGACAGACTTCATAAATCAGCGCTTTCCCTTTCAGGAGGACAGCAGCAACGGCTTTGCATTGCCAGAACGATTGCTATGAAACCAACCGTCATTCTTCTAGATGAGCCATCCTCAGCTCTTGATCCAATTTCAAATGCAAAGGTTGAGGACTTAATTGTAGATTTAAAAAAGGATTATTCGATTATTATTGTTACCCATAACATGCAGCAAGCATCACGGATTTCTGATAAAACAGCTTTCTTTTTGAGCGGTGATTTGATTGAATATGACAAAACTGAAAAAATCTTCACCAATCCGTCTGTTCAAAAGACAGAGGAATATATCTCGGGCCGGTTCGGATAAGGGGGAAAAACACATGGCGATTCAAACACTAACAAGAGATATCTTCGATGTAAAAGACCTTAATCTATGGTATGGTGACCACCATGCCTTAAAAGACATCCATTTTCCAATACAAAAGAAAGAAGTAACGGCCATGATTGGACCGTCCGGATGTGGAAAGTCAACATTTTTAAAGACCTTAAACCTGATGAATAAAATGATTCCAAATGTAAAAATAACTGGTGAAGTAAATTTTGACGGGCAAAACATTTTAAACCCCAAAACCGATTTGGTGGAATTGCGCAAACATGTCGGCATGGTCTTCCAAAAGGGAAATCCATTTCCACAGTCGATTTACGATAATGTAGCCTACGGACCAAGAATTCATGGCATCAAGAAGAAAAAACATCTCGACGAAATTGTCACAAAATCCTTAATGGATGTAGCACTATGGGATGAAGTAAAGGATCGGCTAAACGCCCCTGCACTTGGGCTGTCGGGCGGACAACAGCAGCGCCTTTGCATAGCAAGAGCCCTTGCAACGAAACCGGATGTGCTGCTAATGGATGAACCCACCTCTGCACTGGATCCGATTTCAACGTTAAAAATTGAGGAGCTAATCTTCGAGTTAAAAGAAAAATATACGATTGTGATTGTGACTCACAATATGCAACAAGCAGCAAGGGTCTCTGATAAAACAGCTTTCTTCTTAATGGGGGAAATGATTGAATTCGATGAAACAACAAAAATTTTCTCTATGCCCAAGGACTCAAGGACGGAAGACTATATTACAGGAAGATTCGGGTGATGTTCATGAATATGAGATCGAATTTTGACCAAAATTTAAAAGAATTAAAGTCACTGCAGCTGAAAATGGCGGACGAAGCGCAAGTCTCTATTAAAAATGCCATGCTGGCACTGTTAAACCAAGATATTCAACTAGCTGAAAAAGTGATTAATGGTGATAATGTAATCGATGACCTTGAATATGAAATTCATGACAAAGCCTTAATGCTAATTGCTCGGCAGTCTCCAGTTGCCAAAGATTTACGCAGGCTCCATGTCGCGTTAAGGGTATCTTCCGAGGTTGAACGGTTAGGGGATATTGCCGTTAACATTGCAAAATCTGCCCTTCATATTGGAAATGAGAAACATGTGAAAGAGCTGATTGATATCCCGCATATGATGGAAATGGCATTAGAGATGGTAAGTGAGGCCATTACTTCGTTTTATTCAGAAGATATTGAGCTCGCTGAGAAATGCGCTGAAAAGGATGACAAGGTGGACCAGATGTTCGGAAGCCTCGTTAAGGAACTTCTGACCTACATTCCACAGAATCCGGATTTCACCAATCAAATTATTCAGTTAGCCTTTGTATGCCGTTTTATTGAAAGAATAGCCGACCATTCCACCAATATTGCTGAGAATGTCATTTATCTTGAAACCGGAAAACGTTACAATCTTAATGCATAGACTACCTAAAACGTCTTAGAACTGGACCATTGTTAAGACTTCAGAATAAACTCCTATAACATAAAGTTAGGATGAGCCACAAAAGTGCTCATCTTTTTTGTCGAAAATCATACCCACTACCTTCAACATCTGTCGATGAAGCAAGACAATTCACTTCGATTATAAAAATTTCCTCAGTTAATCCCTATCTATACAAGGAAAAGCAAAAAGCGACAAATTGCGTTTATTGTCTGACTTCGTTTCTGGTGTTACCATTAACTTAACTACTGAGAATATTTTTTTTCTTTATTCATATATTGATTGGTTAGGATTGAAGAAAAGTGAAGATGAAAGAAAGCGAAGAATTAACACAACGTAACAAGGAAAAGGAGTCCACTGATTATTTGCCGTCAACAGTCTCTCATCCTCCTCAAAACAAAGTGAAAATAAAGCCTATTTCGCCTCGGAAAATTGGAGTTTTTTGGGACACATCTGATTTGCCCCAAAAAATAATCCAGTTGTATTTTGGCTTACAGTTTGATGAATTGGTTTCTGTTATCAGAATATATGATGTTACCGATATTGTGTTTAGTGGGAAAAATGCCCATAGTTTTTACGAATTGTCCATTCCTTATCAAAAGGGTTACTGGTTTGTTAAGGGGCTTAATGGGGGCCGCAACTATCTAGCAGAAATAGGTGTGTACTTAAATGAGACGGAGTTTTTTCCGTTTTATCGCTCTGAATGTATTCACGTTTCTGTTGATGAATGCCCATTTGCCGACCATACCACTGATGAATGGCGAAACGTCAAACAGGCTCAACACATAGCCCCAAATTGGCATGATTATGTCAGCACCTATAGTTTTTATAGCAGCAGGGAGGACACTCATGACTAAATCAGGGTTAAAAATACTTATGCTCAGCTGGGAATATCCACCATGTGTTGTGGGTGGCTTATCCAGACATGTTTACAGTTTATCAGTTCATCTTGCAAAAGCAGGTCATGAAGTTCATGTGGTCACTGCAGGGAATGAGGGGTTACCTACTTTTGAAGTCATAAACGGTGTGCATGTACACCGAGTTATACCTGTCAATGAACAAGATGAAAGTTTTCTTGCATGGATTGCAGGTCTTAACTTAGCAATGGCCTTTGAGGGAGAACAACTAGCCAAGATGGTCGAATTTGACCTGATTCATGCCCATGATTGGTTAGTCGGTGCATCAGCCCTATTGTTAAAAGAGTTATTAAGCATTCCACTTCTGTCCACCATACATGCCACTGAACATGGCAGAAATAATGGCATACACACGGAAATCCAGAGATTTATTCATGAAAGAGAAAGGCAACTAATTCTTGAATCTGACCATGTAATTGTCTGCAGTGATTATATGAGAGAATCGTTAAGCTCCATCTTTTTTGTGGAGCAGAACAAGATTTCAGTACTCCCTAATGGCATTGATTCAGCTTCTGTGCAGGTTAAAGTGGGGGAGATTTTTCCAAAATTAAAGCAACGTAAATATATTTTTTCAATTGGCAGAATGGTGAGAGAAAAAGGGTTTGATACAATTATTGAGGCAGCTAGTATCGCTAAACAAAGGAACCTGAATTATTATTTCATCGTTGCAGGTAAAGGACCGATGCTTGCCAATTATCAGAAGCAGATCGAGAAGATGGGATTAACTGAATATGTAAACTTCATAGGATTTGTTACCGACGAACAAAGAAGTGTCCTCATCTCGGGCTGTGAAATGGCTGTTTTTCCTAGTCTTTATGAGCCTTTTGGTATTGTTGCCCTTGAAACAATGGTTTTCGGAAAGCCGACGATCGTCTCGAATACTGGCGGTTTGCAAGGTATAGTGCAGCATTTGCAAACAGGATTGCTAATGAATCTTGGTAGTGCCCAAAGCCTGCTAGATCAAGTAACTTATTTGAAAGAGAATCCCAAGAAGTCCAAAGAAATTGGAACGAAAGGGAAAAATATAGCGTTGAGCTTGTATGGCTGGAAGCGAATTGCTTCTGAATCAGCTAATCTAATGATGGATCTTGTCTTAGATAGACAAATACACGAGAATGAGGGAATTTTACGATAAAATTTAAATAAATTGGGGTAGTGAAAATGAAACTAATGAAACCGCAACAACTGACTGAAACTTCCAAACGCCCATATTCTGCGGAACGCCTTCAATTTGTCCCCGGAGTATGGGTGAATGGAAAATACTATTGGCTATACAACAGTACAGAAAAAATTATTTATGACGAAGGGCTCATCATCAAAGTTAATCAAGAACATATTCACTCAAAAATTCGTTTTTCAAAAATAATGGTTAGTAACCATAGCAATCGAGAAAAAGAGATTAAAATCATGGCTATGCATTATTTACCAAATATTGACCCAGACCATTTAGTTTTTGTATCGCCTACTGATCATCATATTTTTCATCATAATGGTGAAGATGTATTTTTAGTTAACGGAAAAACGGTAGAAATGGGTATAAGCCAATATACGAACATGCCTATTTGGAATGCTTTTACAGATCAAATTTGGAACTCACTTGAAACTGGAACGCTAAAGTATCAGCCGATGGCTAAAGGACCCGCAGTCAGTATTTTCGCGATGAATCTCAAATTAGATAAGCATGCTACCAGTAAAGTCACCACTTGGGCGATTTCTGGTACAAGCAGAAATGAAGTAGTTTCAATGGAACAGGCTCTTTTAAAAAACAGACTAGCATTTCCCGGTGAAAAATGATATTATAGAAAAGTCGTATGGACTTTACTAGCTTAATCGTTTGGAGGGAAAAATTAACATGCGTGTAAATATTACGTTAGCTTGCACTGAGTGCGGAGACCGTAACTATATTTCTACAAAAAACAAGCGAAACAACCCAGATCGTCTTGAGCTAAAAAAATATTGCCCAAGAGAAAAACGTACAACTGTACACCGTGAAACAAAATAAGCAGCAGGGCTTCCTGCTGTTTTTTTTGTTTATATAGGAGGGGAATTATGGCTAATAAAAACTCCATTCGGGCTGAAATGAAACAAACTCTCACTAAGCTCAGTAAACCAATGTACGAGGATTATTCATATAAGATTGCCTGCCGGCTATTTCAAGAACAGATTTGGAAAGAAGCGCAAGTTATTGGCATTACGATATCGAAACCTCCTGAAGTCGATACCTTTCAGATTATCCGTAAAGCATGGGAATTAGGTAAACAAGTGGCGGTGCCAAAATGCCATCCGAAAACCAAGCAATTAATTTTTCGGAATTTAACGGCGTTTTCTCAGCTGGAATCGGTATTTTTCGAATTACTTGAGCCTATCGAGGCAATAACTAAAGAGGTTCCTGCAAATCGTATGGATTTAGTATTGGTTCCCGGCTTAGCTTATTCAATCGATGGATACCGAATAGGTTTTGGGGGCGGGTATTATGATCGTTTTTTAAGCAGCTATTCAGGCTGTACCGTATCATTGGCGTTTACTGAACAAATCATGGCTGCTATTCCCACCGAAGAACATGATATTCCAGTCGAGCGCATTATTACACCGGAAAAGGTTTTGAAAGTAAGATGAGCCAATTATCGTTTCTAATCACTGTTATTATCGCAGGAGGGTTGGCTGGTTATTATCTAAGGTTTTTAGATAAGTCAGGTGCCTTTGCTTCTATCGTCGTTGGAATTTGTATTTTGTTGGGATTGGGGCTAAACGGCTTGTTATTGCTGGGAATCTTTTTTGTTACCTCTAGTTATTGGTCAGGATATAAAAAAGCAGCCAAACTTAATATGGAGGAAAAGCTGGCAAAGGGGTCAACCAGGGATTGGCGTCAGGTAGCAGTGAACGGAGGTGCTGCCAGTCTCTTTAGTCTTATTTACTATTTTCATCCTAACAGTATTTGGGTGGTCGGTTTTGCGACAAGTCTTGCTAGTGCCAATTCTGATACATGGGCATCGGAAATCGGCAGTTTGAGCAATAAAGACCCCATTTTTATAAGAACGATGAAACCCGTTGAAAAAGGGACATCTGGTGCTGTTAGTTCATTAGGAAGTCTTTCTGCGCTTGCGGGCTCTTTATTAATTGCTTTCATGAGCTATTGGTTATTTAAATTAGACATTTTGGTCAGTCTTACTATTTTTGTATTTGGATACATAGGGAACGTCATTGATACATTGATTGGTGCATTTTTTCAACAAACCTATCATTGTCAAGTAT
The DNA here is from genome assembly GCF_000612665.1 of Neobacillus dielmonensis. Lineage (GTDB taxonomy): Bacteria > Bacillota > Bacilli > Bacillales > Cytobacillaceae > Neobacillus > Neobacillus dielmonensis. The sequence continues at coordinate 101,560 of NZ_HG942054.1, read as the reverse complement.
GCGGTATAACGACCGAGAAAAAGGTGCACTGCACTCATCCAACGGCTAAAATAAAAGGCATAACATTTATTGACAACGATATGGTTAATTTTTTATCGGGATTGCTGGCTTCAATTGCTGCAATGGGAATCTTTTTATAATAATGGAACTTAGTTTGTTCCAACCTAACAAAGGGACGATACATTATTCTATTTCTTATTAGAACTCTAGGGGAGGATGTCAAATGTTAAATCGGGTAAATCGGGTAGCGCTTATCGGAACAGGATTTGTTGGCTCTAGCTATGCTTTTGCTATGCTGAATCAAGGGATTTCAGAAGAACTCGTCTTGATTGACGTTAATAAGGAAAAAGCGGAAGGAGATGCCATGGATTTAAATCATGGACTTCCTTTCGCTCCTTCCCACACTAAAATCTTTTATGGCAGTTATCAAGATTGTGGAAGTGCGGATATTGTGGTTATTACGGCGGGGGCCAATCAAAAACCTGGGGAAACCCGATTAGATCTTGTGGAGAAAAACACTAAAATCTTCAAGAATATTATCGATGAAATCTTAGCGAGTGGATTTGATGGGATCTTCCTGGTTGCAACAAACCCAGTAGATATCTTAACATATGCCGTTCGAAAATTTTCAGGTTTCCCGAAAGAGCGAGTCATTGGCTCAGGCACCATTTTAGATACTGCCCGATTCCGCTTTTTGCTAGGGGATTATTTTAATGTGGATACAAGGAATGTTCATGCCTATATTATTGGAGAACATGGCGATACGGAGCTCCCAGTATGGAGTCATGCCGATATTGCAGGTATGGCAATTGAAAAATGGAAGAAAACTCACGAGACCAGCCAGGAAGATTTAGACCAAATTTTTGAGAATGTCCGTGATGCGGCTTATCATATCATCGAACGCAAGGGTGCTACCTATTATGGAATTGCTATGGGTCTGGTAAGACTAACAAAAGCCATTTTGCAAAATGAAAACTCCGTACTGACCGTTTCAGCCTATTTGGATGGAGAATATGGGCAGAATGATATATATATCGGCGTACCAGCGATTGTCAACCGCAATGGCGTAAGAGAAATTGTTGAACTGGAGTTAAATGAAGCTGAAAAACAAAAATTTGAGCATTCTGTCAACGTATTAAAGAAAACGATGGAATCTGTTTTTTAATAATCCATCTAATAAGCGGCTGTCTCTTATAGGACTGTATAATCCTTGTTTTGAGATAGCTGTTATTTTTTTGGATAAATCGAATAAGAAATTCAAAGTATATAGGTAGGAGGGATTAACATGTCACGTATACTTTCAACGATATTGATGACCGCTTCTATTGTGTTTATTGTGTATAGGTATCGATATCGAATAATCAATGTTTTGCTTGGCTTAAGCTGGATTCGCAGGGTGGCTGTTGGTTCGATGATGCGTCTGCCTGGAGTCAAACAAAAATTAATGGGTTCAGTATTTGGAGGACCATCTGAATGGTAAAACACCACAGATGGTTTTTTTTTGTGCTATTATTTTCCTTGAAATGCGTCTTCTGGGTAGTTAAACATTTTATCCAAAATTGTTTCATTCATAGTTTTTGTTTATTTTCGTTTATAATGGAAGAATACAGTTAATCATTGAACAGTCAATTGCAGTAGGTTCAATAGATACTGGCTAATTGATTCAAAGAATAGAATTATAACAAGCTGTCTTTAGAAAGTAGGGGAGAAATGAAGAATAAAGAGAGTTATGTCTTCTGGGAAATGGCTCATAAACTCATTTCTGAACATGGTTACCGAATCATTCAATTATTTGAAAACCAAAAGGAACTTTGGCTAGAAAAACTCGAAAACAAGAACGCTCCAGTAGTAAGAATGTTACTCGAGAACATAGACTGGGGAAATGTGATGCAGCGAGATATAGAGTTTACCGCAGCCAATGGGGAAAGTGTCCGCAAGCAGCTTGGCCGTCATAAACTTGATGTTGTCAATATTTATATCAGTGAGTTTCCTCCAGTTGATGATTATGAGTTTCGTTTGAAGTATCCGTTTGTTTTTGCGGATAAAAATAAAACAACGGTCCATTCCTATTTAATCGCCGCGGGTGTAATCGAAACCAATTTGGAGAAATTGTCAAATCAGCTAGGAAAAGACATTTCAATATCTATTCAAGATGAATATACAGAACAAGATGTTTATTTAGAGAAAAAGGCGGCTTTGGATTATGCTATAAATCGTGTAAAACGGGAGCGTGGCCTTTTACAGAACAGTAAGCCGTTGTTTACTTATTTGTTCATCTTTCTCCAAGTGGCCATGTTTTTATGGCTGCAATGGAATGGTGGCAGTACCAACTCTTCGACACTGATTAAATATGGTGCAAAAGTGAATCAGTTAATTTATGAAGGAGACTATTGGCGGTTTATTACACCTGTTTTTCTTCATATTGGTCTGTTGCATTTAGTAATGAATACCCTTGCGCTGTATTACCTAGGAACAGTGGTTGAACGAATTTATGGCCGGGTCAGATTTTTGTTCATTTATTTGTTTGCTGGATTTACAGGAGTCATTTCTAGTTTTATTTTTAGTCCTAACCTTTCAGCAGGAGCCAGCGGTGCCATATTTGGCTGCTTCGGTGCGTTGCTGTATTTTGGTGCCACTAATCGAAAGTTGTTTTTCAAAACCATGGGATTAAATGTGATTATCGTTCTTATTATTAATTTGGTGTTTGGATTCACAGCATCCGGGATTGACAACGCCGGCCATTTAGGTGGTTTAGCCGGTGGTTTCTTAGCAGCAGGTATTGTCCATTTACCCAAAAAACGAAATGGACTACGTCAGGTTGCCTGTCTAATTCTTACTGCAATAGTTGTTTGGGGATCCTTATCGTATGGGTTTAGTGCAACAGCGCAAACTCAGGATGAGGATACGGTTATTGTCCTGGCTCAAGACTATATTAAACAAGACCAATACCAAAAAGCTCATGATGTTCTTAGAAAATATGAAAGCACGGCAGAAGATAGTTCGGAGCGAACTTATTTTCTTTTATCGTACGTTGAAATAAAACAAGGCAATCTTGCTAGTGCGAAATCACACCTTAAAAGAGCAATTGAACTTGATCCTAATTTCCATGAAGCATATTTTAATCTTGCACTGATTAACCTCGAACAAAAAGAACTGGGTCAGGCCAAAATCAATGCACAAAAAGCGGCTGACTTAAAGCCAAAACAACAGGAGTATTCTGATTTAGTCAATGAAATCAATGAGCAGCTCCAATCATCTGGCGCAGGAGAATAGGGCTTCCATCCTTAGTCTCTGTTAGAACTAATAAGTGTGTATGATTTTTGGCTAAAAGAATTAGCGGGATGGTGCTGCCTTCAGGAGGGACGGTTGTACTGTCCTGTTTTTTGATGCCAAGTAAATAGTTCTTATAAATTCCTTCCCATAATTGTCCTGTTATTTTGTCTGAGGCTGCTTTGGATAATCCGGGAAGAACTTTCTTTGCCCGAGTATCAAAAAGGGGAAGCGGGTAGGCTTGGTATTCACTTATAGGGATAGAGAAATGCCGTATCCCCCTATTCCAGCTGTAATAAAGCATCCGCTCTGTCTGTTCATCCAATCTTTGTTTCCAGATCCGTTCTTGGTCTGTTCTCGGTGAACTAAAGGATAAAACAGTACCTGGTGGCTGAGCAATGACATATAATTCTGCTTCCGACATCGCCTGTGAGCTGAATATTTCGTTTCCCTGATGGAGTTCCGCATGATGGAAGGTAACCGCTTGAAGCCAGCCAGTCTGACTTGGAAGTAGTTTTTCTTGCGAAAGAGAGGCTGTATTTTGCCGCCACTCCCCCAGTTTGCCAATTAGTCTGCCATTCAAAAACAGCAACCCGGCATCTTGGCGTAAGTAGGCTTTACGATCCAAAGTAGAGTTGATTTTCCAAGATATTGACTTTTTATTCGCAAGTGAAAGAGTCGTATTAGTCGACTTAAAGGTGACACTTGGCTCAATTGGAAAGTACGTTATACTCTCCTGGACTTTAGGATTACTAATCATATTTACTAGGATTAAGGCCACTGTGAGAATAGCGCTGAGACCGAAAATATTAAACCATTTTTTCAAGTAAACATTCATCCCTTCTGCAAGTTTTCCGAAAAGCAAGATTGTCCTATTATTGTTATATGGGATTAAAAGGCGTGAAATGCCAAAAAAACAATGAATCACAAAATACATTCATTAAGTGAGATAAGATAATCTTGAGGACTAGTTTACCTTAGGGTATACTTTGGTGTAGATTATGCTCCCATTAAAAGGTCAAGGTGAAACAATGAAAACGATTTATGAAATTCAACAATTTTTAAAAAGTTATGGATCAATTATCTATATTGGTGATAGAGTGGCGGATCTTCAATTAATGGAAGCTGAATTGAAGGATATGTATCAATCACAGCTTATTGAAACGAAGGATTATGAAACAGCTTTGTTAATTTTGCGGCATGAAATCCAATTAGAGAAAGAAAAAAAGTCTAAACAAAGTTAGGTGAAAGAGTATGATGAATCAATGGATTGCAGCAGTCGACTTGGGGGGGACCACCTCTAAAATTGCTTTTATCTCTAAAGAGGGATCAATTGTCCATAAATGGGAAATACCAACAGACAATTCGGATGAAGGTGCAAATATCACTGCTAATATTGCAGCATCAATTGATGAAAAGCTTAAACAGCTTGGGGTTTCCAAAGAAGTATTACTTGGAATTGGTATGGGGGCCCCTGGTCCTGTGGATTATGAAACAGGGGTTATTTTAAATGCCGTAAATTTAGGGTGGAAGGATAACTTTCCGTTAAAAGATAGTTTGGAGGCAGCCACATCACTTCCAGCTGCAGTCGAAAATGATGCCAATTGTGCTGCTCTAGGTGAAATGTGGATGGGTGCAGGAAAGGGTGCCAAGGACCTTGTTTGTGTCACGCTTGGAACTGGTGTCGGAGGTGGAGTAATCGTGAATGGCCGTATTGTCCAAGGTGTGAACGGAGCTGCAGGAGAAATAGGTCACAGTACAGCTGTTCCGTTTGGAGGAGCTCCATGCAATTGCGGGAAAACTGGATGTCTTGAAACGGTTGCATCTGCGACAGGAATAGTTCGATTGGCCATCGAGGAAATAAAAAAGGACGAACTTCAAGGGGAATTAGCAAAACTTTTTTCTGTGCAGCAAAAAATTACTGCAAAAGATGTCTTTGATTATGCAAAGACTGGGGATCCGATTGGACAAAAGGTTTTGAATGAAGTATCTTTTCATTTAGGATTAATTTTAGCTAATCTGGCTAACACACTTAATCCGGAAATAATTGTTCTTGGCGGGGGAGTATCAAAAGCAGGCAGCATTTTATTAGACTCTGTTAACAGTTACTTTGCGAAGTTTGCTTTCCCAGCCGTGAAAAACTCTACTAAATTAGCCTTGGCAACTTTGGGAAATGATGCCGGAGTTCTTGGGGCTGGCTGGTTGATCAAAAGTAAATTACCACTTAATGATTAATGCCTGCTTAAAATGCAGGTTTTTTTTTGCAAAATCGAATTATAATGGGTGGAAACTCGATTTAATCTACTTACTGTTAAGAGCTTTACACATGAAATGGTAGATAATAATATTAAAAATAGTTGAAACATTATAAAGAAGGAAACGTACTAACATATGATAGAGGAGGGGGTAAGATGCATCAAAAACAAATACTGTATTGCTCAATAAAGCATTCCGTGGTTTTACTTGCCCTGTTGTTAACCCTTCTCTTAGGGGCTTGTATAAATCAGGATTTATCCCATTCTGACAGTACAATAAAAGAAAAAACGGCTCATACATCATCTGTTTTGCCAGCAGAACAATGGAAGTTGCCCATATCCATTCCAGAAGGTGAGTTTTATAAAATAATTGGTTGGGCCAGCGACAATGAAGTCATTTATATAACCAATCAGGAACAAACTTCCGCTCTTTATCGATACAATCTTTTATCTGGGACAAGTGAATTACTATATAACAGTAATTCACCTATTATTACCGGTCTATTCAGCCCTGCAAAGCAGTACATATTAATCCACTCCTCCCCGTCTTCCTACGAAGGAATCGTAACCATTATTGACATAAATGGAAACCAAAAGATGAGCCAATCCATTCCATCTCATGAGTTGAATTTCGAGTGGAACCCTTTCAATGAAGCTGAGATTCTTGTTTCTAAATTTAATGAGGATTGGACATTTCAAACATTTATATTGAATATAAAAGATAAGGTTATTACTGAACTATCTCTGCCTCAGCCATTTATCAAATGGCACGACGAGGGAACAGTGATGTATCTCAATTGGGATAATGAAGAGCCAGGGTTATTTGCACCGTTAATGAACAGAAGCCTTAAAGACGGGTCGGAAACAATGTTGATTGAATCGGTTATTCATTACAACTTATTTAAAAACCAACTCATGACAATCACCGTAGACAGCAAAGAACCGGCAAAATCCGAGTACTCCTTTTATAATCAACAGCTGCAGAAAACCTTGACATTTTCCATACCACAGCTTGCTATGTACTCTGATTGGCTGATTCCGTATTATGATTACAATGAAAGAAAGAAACAGTTCATAACCATGCAACCAGTATCAAGTGGTGATGCGGATTCCTATACGGAGGGGTTCAATTTAGTCAGTTACAATGTTAATAACGGAAATCAAGTTCTCATTTTCAAAGGATTAGAAAATGCCCCCGTTCTATTTTCTCCTTCTGGAGAAAAGCTCCTATACGGCCATCATTTTGAAAAGGTGGTTGATGTGAAGACGAAAAAAATTTATAGTTTATTTGAAGAATGACTTTCAGTGGTCATTCTTTTTCTTTTGTCCATGACTATGTTAAAATCACACTGGAGTTTAAGTAAAGATGAGGTGTAACCAATGGCGATTGTAGATGTAACTGTGATTCCAATTGGAACGGAGTCTCCTAGCGTAAGCAAATATGTAGCAAGTGTCCAAATGGTTTTACAAAATTATGAAAAAGATGGGAAAATTCGTTTTCAGTTAACTCCGATGAATACGGTAATTGAAGGAGAGCTTCCCGTTCTGTTTGAAGTGATTCAAGCGATGCATGAAGTTCCATTTTCTGAAGGTATTCAACGAGTATCCACAACGATACGAATTGACGACCGCAGAGACGTAAATCGAACAATGGAATACAAGGTAGAGAAGGTTCAGAGCCTCTTAAAAGAAAAGTAAAAGTAACAAAATAAAAAAGACTGTCAGCTGACAGTCTTTTAATGTGTTCCAGTAGGATATCCTGAATTGATAAGGGTCATGACCGTAAACCAGCCGAATACAGCAAACGATGCAACACCCCAAAATGCACCTAAGAAATTTTTACTTTTCAGTGACTTTAATGCCCCAAGTGCAGCAAGTATTGTTACTAAAGCGAAAATAATGACTAATCCCATGATAATCCCCCTTTTTCCGTTTAAAACAAGCCATGCTTGACTTTTAATAGTATGTACCAATAATTTTTACATTCGTTCTTATTTTATATTTTTTTCCTTAATTTGTCGAGGCAAAATAAAAAATCTCTCACAAACTTATCAATTCGATTATATTTTATTGCCGCCAATTCTTTCTTAGAGGGGTTATTTAGTGTAATATTATTTTAGCGAATTCCGGAATGGAGGTATACATGATGAAATGGCAGCAAATCCCCTTGGGGAGTATCCAAACAAACTGTTATATTGTTGAAAATACGGAGCGGGCCTGCCTCATTTTCGACCCAGGCGGTGAAGCAAAAAAGCTGATCAATCATATAAATAGCAGAGGGTTAAAGCCGCTGGCGATTTTATTAACCCACGCCCATTTTGACCATATTGGCGCAGTGGATGATGTAAGAAAGAAATACAATATCCCTGTTTATGTGCATAAGCAAGAGGAAAAATGGCTGGGAGACCCAAAAATGAATGGTTCCCAATTTTTCTCTCTGATCGAACCAGTCAGGGCCAATCCTGCAGATGAAATCATCAAACAAGAGGGCACCATGAAAATTCATGATTTTGTGTTTCAGGTGTACCATACTCCAGGTCATTCTCCAGGAAGTATTTCCTATTATTTTGAGGAAGAAGGATTTGTCATTTCTGGGGATGCTTTATTTCAAGGAAGTATCGGACGAACAGATTTGCCTGGTGGAAATCAAACACAGCTAATAAAAAGTATTCATGATAAACTCTTGACGCTGCCAGAAGACACCTATGTTTTATCTGGGCATGGACCAGTAACCACCATTGTGGACGAAATGGACAGCAATCCTTTCTTAAATGGATTTTGACAAATAGAAAGACCCTTCTCAATATGAGAAGGGTCTTTCTGGGGGATGTTCTATTCATATAATGGGAGGGATATTGTTAAGCTACTATTTTTACAATATTATAAAGTTTTCACTATGTCAATAGTGTTAATGAAAAAGGAGTTCCAATGATTACCTATTTGCAAAAATTAATTTCGGATTCCCCTAATAAGATGATTTCATATGCAGATTTTATCTCTGAAGTTCTTTATCATCCTTTTTATGGTTATTACATGAAGGAAAACCAGAAAATTGGCCGCCAAGGGGATTTTATCACTACCAGCAATGTCTCCGATTTATACGGACAAATAATGGCCAAATGGCTGTGGTCCGTTTTCCATAAATTAGATATGATGCCTGCGATCTGTGAAATTGGTGCTGGAAATGGACGGTTTGCCCATGCTTTTCTTCAGGAATGGTCCCAATTGTCTAACGCTCCAATACGTTATTTAATTGTCGAAACAAGTCCTTATCATCGGAAACTACAAAGACAATTGTTAGAGGGGTTCCCATCGATAACCCAAATAGACAGCCTAATCGAGGTAGAGCGCTTTGAAGGGATTATCTTTAGTAATGAGCTTTTTGATGCGCTGCCTGTTCATGTAATTGAGAAGGAGAACGGCAAATTAGTTGAAATAATGGTCGGCTATGAAAAGGATCGACTTATAGAGTATAAGGTCCCGCTCACAAATGCTGCTATCTATACATTTTTACAGCAAACTAAGCTGGAATTATCAGAACACCAAAGGATTGAAATACCCTTAGCTATGGATACTATTCTCCAACAGATTTCCGCTATATTGACCAAGGGATTGGTGATTTCGGCTGATTATGGCTATACCAATGAAGAGTGGATGGATCCAAGAAGGAAGAAGGGCAGTCTACGTGGTTATAGCCAGCACAAGATGGTTGACAACGTATTAGAACATCCAGGGGATATCGACATTACTACACATGTTCATTTCGATTACTTGATTGAAAAAGGAAATCAATTGAATTTAAGGTACGTCTCCAAGCTGCGACAGGATGAATTTTTGATAAAAGCTGGCATTTTAAAGGAATTGGAAGAATCTTACGATCCCAATCCGTTTTCTACGGCAGCTAAGCGTAACCGGTCAATTCGCAGTCTTATTCTACCCGGAGGGATTAGTTCTTACTTTCATATGATTATCCAGCAAAAAGGTATTCAATTTGATGAGGCTGCATTATTTAGGGACTAACCTGTAAGGGTAAAAAAGGAAAAAAAAACGCCGGATGAAATTCCGGCGTTTTTCCGTACTACTTGTTGACACCAAGCTGCATCATGAACGTAGTCCAATATGTAAAGCCTGCGAAAAAAATGGTTAAATATGCTCCGAATACATACATATACATGCGTTCAGATAGCTTTAAGTAGCTTAGAAGTACAAAGAAACCAGTTTGGGCTAGAAATAGCATCGCGGTTTTGTTCATATCACCTAAATAAAACATAACCGTAAAAATACCTGTCCAAAAACCCAATACCCTGAACATCCGATCCATATGTATCCCTCCTTTACCCCTCGATAAATACCATCAATATATTATTATAAGGAAAGGAGGCAAGAATGTAAACATTCGTTTCAACTTAATTCGCTACTACTACCTGGTAGGAGCAAGTATCACAGCCAGAAATCATATTTTCCTGCTCAATAAGTTGAACTGTATCAAATAAGGTTTCAAACATCCCTTTTAGGAATTCATGATGCATACTGCACACAGCTTCCGTTTCTTCCGCCACTTCTTTAAATGGGCAGTTGAAAATCTGAAAATAGATTTTTGTCCTGTCGCTGCTTACTTCTAGTTCTGGGTAGAAGCCTGCAAGTGTAGCTGCACTTTTTAGGATGGATAACTTTTCCTCAAAGGTTAATTCTTCGCCAAGCGGTTTTTTGGCGATTTCCTGTTCCATTACTTCTGTACCAAACTGTTTCCCTGTCATAAAGAGTGCCTTTTTACCTAATTCTCCTAATGAAATCATGGTTTTAATCGCTACTTTTGATAAAAGCATATAATCGCGGTATGGGAAATGAAGTTGGATTAAATCGTCAGATAAGCGGTACAGTCTGCTAGGTCTACCGCCTTTCCCAGTTTTTTTTGTTTCAGATATCAGCATGTTAACATCTTCGAGTTTTGACAAATGCAATCTGGCTACATTTGGGTGAATATTAAAATTTTCGGCTACTTCTTGTACAGTTACTTCTTTGTGACGTTTCGTGATGTATTGGTAGATGTAGTAACGCGTTGGATCAGACAAAACGTTTGTTATCTTTAGTGTTTGTTCCATCTCGGTTCACCTCGGACCCCCATAATTTACTCCATTATAATACAGGGATAATCTTGTGGGAACGGAGTTAACAAGGTAAACACTATATGTTTAGAAAATGTTCACAATTCTAGACGATTTATTGTAACAATTAAAGAAAATGTCTGTAAAAAAAATTTTTTTAAAAATTATGCAGGAGGGAGATGGAATATGTCGAATTATAGAGAAAGAATCATAAAAGGTGGTGTTTCCCATTGTTAGTGACATTGAAATTTTAGCAGACAGGATTATTTCTGATGCTGCCCGTAATCAAGCAACCGATATCCACATTATTCCCCGTAAAAATGATACGCTCATTCAATTCCGTTTAACCAACAAACTGATTCCCCGATTAACTTTACCGAAAGAAGAATGCGACCGGCTCATATCCCATTTTAAATTTAAGGCAAATATGGATATTGGAGAAAGAAGACGCCCACAAAGCGGTGCCGTATTTTGTGAAGTCAATGGAGAGTTCATGGGTCTTCGGCTGTCCACGCTTCCTTCAAACAACAGAGAAAGCCTTGTACTTCGGCTTCTGCCCCAACAAAATCAAATTCCTTTCCACCAGCTCTCATTATTTCCATCTATGACTAGAAAATTATTGGCACTCCTTAAGCACGCTCACGGATTAATTATCTTTACTGGTCCGACGGGCAGCGGTAAAACAACCACGCTTTATTCCCTAATCAATGAAACAGCCCACCTATTTCAGCGCAATGTCATTACTCTTGAGGATCCGATTGAGAAGAACTACGACTCGGTGCTGCAAGTCCAAGTGAATGAAAAAGCAGGTGTCACTTACGCGGCAGGACTAAAAGCAATCTTGCGACACGACCCTGACATTATTATGGTGGGGGAAATAAGGGACGCAGAGACAGCGAAAATCGCTGTAAGAGCTGCGTTAACGGGGCATTTAGTGCTGAGTACCATGCATACTAGAGATGCAAAAGGGGCAGTATTCCGTCTCCATGAGTTTGGTGTTAACTGGTTAGAAGTCGAGCAAACGATAATTGCTGTAACCGCACAAAGATTGGTGGAATTAACCTGTCCGTTTTGTGAGGGTGATTGTTCACCTTATTGCTATTCCTATGGAAGATGGAAACGAGCCAGTGTTTTTGAATTATTATCGGGGAAGAATTTATCTGCTGTCATGAGAGCAGCAAAAGGCGAGAGAATGGAAACAAGATATCGTACTCTTAAGGATGTGATTAAAAAGGGGATCGCTCTCGGGTATGTTCAGGAATCCGAATACAATCGTCTGGTGTATGATGATGACCAAACATAAGTGGACAGTTGATGAGCAAGCAAATTTTCTAAGACGAGTTGGTGAATTACTTGCACGTGGATACCCGATTGCAGAAGCAATCGAATCCATATCTTTACATTTGCCGAAACACCGAAAGGAGGTGTTAAATAATTGTTTAAATGAATTGAAAAAGGGGGTTCCTTTTCATGATGTATTAGACCACCTTGGATTTCACAATGATTTAATTGGGTATGTGTATTATGCCGAGCAGCATGGCAGCTTTGCCGAAGCACTGCTTGAGGGCAGCAGTTTAGTGCAGTTAAAGGATAGAGACGTAAAAAAACTGTTGAAAATGTTGCAATACCCTGTCTTTCTCCTTGCATTGACAGGCCTATTATTTGGTTTTGTAGAGAAAACCCTGCTGCCACGTTTCACCAGTTTGTTTGCTTCACTTGGTTTAGAAGATAATTTTTTTACAAAGGTCGTGTATGCAATTGATCTCTATTTCCCCATTGTCATAAAGCTATTTATTGGGAGCATGTTAATAGCTTTCTGTTATTACTATTTCATTTTTCGGAAGTACTCCATTTTAAAGCAGAGATCCCTCCTTGTCAGCCTTCCTATTGTTGGAAGAATCCTCAAATTACTGTTTACCCACTACTTTGCTATCCAGTTAAGTTTTCTTTTGCAAGGGGGAATTTCTGTATCGGAAGCGCTATCCTTGTTTGAACAAAACCGAAAACAGGCCTTTTTTAGCCAGCTTGGAAGTACCATTATAACAAAACTGGTGACAGGAGAAACCTTGGCAACGATATTGAGTTCCTTCTCTTTCTTTGAAAAGGAATTTCCTGTCATTGTCAAGCATGGGCAAGAAAATGGAAAGCTGGAACAAGAATTATTATTTTTTAGCAAACACTGTATGACGGAAATGGAGGAAAGTGTTGATAAAATCTTAAAGATTGTCCAGCCGATTCTATACCTTTTTATTGGCTTTTTGGTTATATCTATGTATTTGGCAATTTTATTACCAATGTTTCATCTACTTGATAGCATTTAAATATAGGAGGTTTGTGAAATGTTCATACAAAAACTGAAAAGTGAGCAAGGTTTTACCCTTATTGAAATGATGATTGTTATGTTGGTTATATCTGTTATTTTAATTATCACCATTCCAAACGTTGCCCAGCACAATGCGAATATTAATAATAAAGGCTGTCAGGCATATGTGAAAATGGTCCAAGCACAAGTACAAGCGTATCAAATGGATAAAAATAAAATTCCCACGTTAGATGAATTAAAAAGTGCTGGTTATTTAAATGGTGATGCTACCAGCTGCGGGAACACCAAGACCATAAAAATTGATAGTTCAACAGGCAATGTCACCATTGCTGATTCTACTACAACCACAACCACTACCAATACCACTTCTCAATGACCTCTACGCAAAAAGGATTTACACTGGCGGAGTCCTTAATCGTACTGTCCATTTTCATGATCCTTTCACTATTTACAATTTTCTCCTTGCAACCGCAGCATTCGGCTGTTGAGGACCAAGCGTTTATCACACAATTAAAAGCGGACCTGTTATATGCACAAACCTATGCAATGTCTCATCAGCATGAGGTTTCAGTGGTGTTTATGCCGGATAACTATCTCTATTTTATCCATACGCAAAATGGCCAGCCCCCAATTGTCTTTAGAGAGTATTCTAATGATATCTATCTTACAGAAGGTTCCATCACCTTATATATTAAATATTCCTCAGATGGAAATGTGAATCGGTTTGGTACCTTCTTTATTCGCACGTCAACGAGGACATATAAGGTAACCATTTTGATTGGACGGGGAAGATTTTATGTTACACAACAATAAAGGTTATTTCCTGTTTGATTTGCTGCTGTCCCTCTCAGCAATTTTGCTAATAGGGGTAAATTTAGTTCCATTGCTAGTCGATTTAAGAAAACTGGAAATACAGCTGGAAATTCACAACCAGGCTAGGCAAATCGTATTTGAGGAATTGCATGCTAAATTAACAGACTCAACTTTAACGAATTACCTTACAACCCGGAACGGTATTGTGTTTCAAATTATTTGGATAACTGATGTCCAAACGTCGGGTCTGAAGGAGGTGTGCGTAAGGGTTGATAAAAGTAATTGGTATGAAGGAACAAAGGTCTGTGGCACACTTGAATGAGGCAGCTTTTACGCTGATTGAGGTACTGCTTGCTCTTTCTATACTATCGGTCGTGATCTGTTTGGTAACTCCAGCATTTGAGATTATGCTGAATAAACAGGATACCAATGCAAGCTTGCAGATCATGGAATGGGAGGTATTTTGCAGCCAATTTAAAAAGGAAATTCGGATGTCCAATAAAGCTGAAGTCGTTTCCAACCGGCTCATACTGACAAAGGCCACAGAAACTGTCATCTATGAGAAATATGAATCAAACTTAAGAAGGCGAGTTAATTCTACGGGACATGAAATTGTTTTACAGAATGTTTCTTCATATACATTTACCCTTCTTAAAAATGCAGTGAAATTGACTGCTAAAGACGACCATGGCAAGGAATATACAGTTATCGCCTATTTCTTTGGAAATGGGGGGAATGGGACATGAGACGGCGTGATGCTGGGTTCACTTATCCTCTGACCTTATGCCTTTTGATAATCTTTATCCTCTTTTTCTCGATGCAGATTGAGCAATTTATGGCAAATAGAAAATTGTCTCATGAAACTGGTACTATACTACTTGAAGAATATTATCTTCATGCATCTGTAATAAAAGTGGAAGGTCTGCTTCAAAAAGAAGGGACCATCCCTGCAAGAGGCACGTATGATTTTCAAAAGGGGGGAATTGTCTTCATTCCAGAGACGATTAACGGAAATGTCCAATCTGTAAATTTTACATTAACACTGCAATCAGGAGAAATAGTGATCGGAAGAGGATATTTTGATATGAATTTGAAAAAGTTTATCCGTTGGGTCGAATTATAAATCGTTTGCAAAGTTCTAATATTGGGTATACTTGTGAGTGGAAAAGGCAGGTGTATGCAATGAAAACAAATGATTATGTGAAATATATGACCCAAACATTTGTAAAATATGTAGACCAGCCAAAAGATGAGCGCAAAAGGCTGCGGTTAGAAAGGAAGCAATCAAAAGCCTCCTTCTGGTATCGCTGGTTTGGAATTGTCCCTTATGTCCTTTACTCCGAATTTAAAAGAATCCGAAAAGTGAAATAGACACAGGAACCCCCAAAGTGATTGAAAGAACTTTGGGGGTATTTTTTGTCATATAGCATTTTCAGTTAAATAAAACAATCCTCCATTAACAAAAGTAATATTGATTTTTGGTTCGTACTGTTCCTGAAGTGCTTGTTTTTCAATCAAATAGCTTTCATTCTCATCTTCTACATCTTCATAGAAGTGGTCCAAAAGCTGTAAATCTTTTTCCCACCTGTTTCTTGCCTCCTCTGCCCAAGTATGCTCCTCAGCTTCAATCCCCATCTTTAGGAAGTTTTCAATTCGTTTCATACCGCTCACAGGTTTCACTAAAGGTGATAAGGTAAAAGAATAATCTGGTATTTTTGGCGTTAATCGGATTTGCTGTAGTTGGTCATGGAAATTTTCTACCATTCTGCCGTTAATTAGCTGCAACCCGATGGATTTATAAATATCACGTTTGCGGTCACATTGATAGGAAATTTTTACATTCATGCAAAGCCAAGGATACAAAGGCGTCTGCCTGCTACCGTTTGGATGATGTTCATAAAGGCGTATATATTTTGATAAATTTTTAGTTGATTCAAAAATTTGGTGCAGGCGGGGGGAGCCAAAATGAATGTTTTCACCCCGAAGCTTTTCTGGTGCCTTGTTTTTGTCGGTAATCAGGGTAAGCTTCATAGGATTCGGGATTCCGCCTGTTTTTTCTAAATAGTGCCAATAAAAAGGACGGTTCATTAATTCTTTATCGAGTTCAATAGTTAGCTGTACGGTAAGGTGGCCAGGTTGATTTTCAACGATGGGACATTCATTTGCTTGAAAATACTTTAACAGAAAGTCATGAATTTCCTGCTGCTGCACGGGACTTTCCCTCCTCCTTCATCGTCTGGGCAAACTCAATCATGGAAGACAAATTCTCCATTTTAATTCTCATTTCGCCTTCGGAACGAGACTTTCCAAAAATATCAATTAAATGATCTTCCAAATTTCCGAATTCTAATTTTGTTAAAATATCATCCAGTTCACCAATTACTTTTTCAAACAAATTAATTTTTTCATATAAAAGCTTTAAGATATGTTCTTCGACTGTATTTTCTATGGCAAAGTTATAAATCCTTACGTCCTGCTCCTGCCCAAGACGATGGATCCGGCCAATTCTCTGCTCCAGCCGCATTGGATTCCATGGTAGGTCGAAGTTGATAATATGGTGGCAAAACTGCAGGTTAATTCCTTCTCCACCAGCCTCAGTTGCAATGAGGACCTGAATATTGTTTTGGAACAATTGCCGCATCCAATCTTTTTTGCCGCGCTTAAAGCCGCCTCGAAACGGCACAGATGAAATGCCATGCTGTTTTAAAAACCATTGCAGGTATAATTGGGTGGCGCGATATTCTGTGAAGATGATTACTTTGTCATTAATCTGTTGAATTAACTCAAGCGCTTTTTCTGCTTTCGAATTGGTTTGGACAGCTTCGACCCTTTTAATTAGTGACATAATTTGATCTTCGTAGACCTGAGAAGGGTTTTCCTGTTTTTGCAGCATGTTTTTTAGAGTATAAAAAACAGCTTCCCTGCTGCTGCAGGCTTCACGCTGTAAGGTCATCACTGAAAAACTGCTGGCCTGTACCCAGTCCCCAGCCACTTTAAGGTCGCATATCGCATCATAAAGTTCCTTTTCAGATGGTGAAAACTGGATCGGAATAGTTTCGACATGTCGTTTGGTCCATTCAATGCCAGTATCAGCCCGGCGGTTCCGAATCATGACCTTATTGACTAATTCTTTCAGATGCTTATCATCATTTAACGAGCGGGCATCACGTTTATATTTTTCATAAAACGCGGTTTGACTACCTAAATGGCCTGGCTTTAGCAGCGAGACAAGATTAAAAATTTCTTCAATTCGGTTCTGGATGGGGGTTGCTGTTAACAGTAAACAAAACTTTTTCTTCAAGTTTTGGACAAATTCATAGTTTTTTGTTTTATTATTTTTTAGCTTATGGGCTTCATCAATAATAATCAGATCATAATTTTGCTGATAAATGATGTCCCTGTGAGGGTTTCGTTTAGCTGTGTCGATGGAAGATACTACTACATCTGCCTGCTCCCATACATAGCTTTTTCTTTGGGTAACAGCCGGGATGTAAAATTTATTGTTTAGTTCCTGTGCCCATTGGGTAACCAGCGAGGCAGGAACTAAAATCAGCACTTTTTTCACCAGTCCGCGAATCATATACTCCTTCAAAATAAGACCGGCTTCAATGGTTTTTCCTAGTCCTACTTCATCAGCTAAGATGGCCTTTCCATTCATATTTTCAATTACCTGTTTTGCGGTTTCTAATTGATGGGGAAGCGGTGTTAAGTTTGGCAGATGCTTGGGTGCCTGGAGACCCTCAAATTCCGGTATGACCAACTGCTTTTCAATTTCAATGGCCAGCTTAAACAGTTCCCAATTTCCCCATGGGCCATCATTGTCGATTCTATGTAAAAAATCATCCTGCCAGGAGGAATCAAAATGAATTTCCACTGTCATGTTATCAGCTCCTTTAAAAATGATTGCTTAAACCTTTGGTTTAATGGTAGGATGATAATAGCTTAGAAAGTTTTAAATATTGCATAAAAGGATATCTTTTTCATTAGTATATTTAGTATGACCAAATTGGAAAATATTATAAATGCGGATGAGAACAAGGGGAGAGACTGTATTAGCAGCGCCGAAGGAGCAAACAGATATCCTGTGAATCTCTCAGGCAAAAGTACACTTGTTTGACGCAGCTCTGGAGAGTGCTGTATATGACAGCCACCAAAGGGGAACGCCAACTACTGGTTAAACTTTCAGGTGCAAGGACAGAGACTTCTTTTCATTGAAAGGGAGTTTTCTGTCCTTTTTTATGTCTTACTCAACCTGAAGATTGCAAACTCTTAAACAAAGAAAGTTTTTCAAGCCATCTATCGGAATATATGAAGGGGGTTATTGGATGACAGAATTAAAACGCACGCCGCTTTTTGAAATGTATCGGGAATATGGGGGGAAAACGATTGACTTTGGCGGGTGGGAGCTGCCTGTTCAGTTCTCCAGCATAAAGGAAGAGCATGAAGCAGTACGGACAAGAGCTGGGCTTTTTGATGTATCCCATATGGGTGAAATTGAAGTGAAGGGCACTGACAGCCTTAAATACTTGCAAAAAATGATGACTAATGATGTCGCTAAACTAGCAATTGGCGGTGCCCAGTATACAGCCATGTGCTATGAAAACGGCGGAACCGTGGACGATTTGCTCATTTATAAAATAGGCGATGACCACTATTTACTCGTTGTCAATGCCTCCAATATCGAAAAGGATTATACGTGGCTAAAAGACCACCTTGAAGGCAGCGTGACCATTGACGATTTATCAGAAACGACAGCCCAACTGGCGTTGCAGGGGCCATTGTCCCAAAAAGTTTTGCAAAAGCTGGCAGGCAGTACGGACTTAAGTCAAATTGGCAATTTTAAATTCCAACAACAGGCAGTCCTAAATGGCATCCATGCCCTTATTTCTAGAACAGGCTATACCGGGGAAGACGGCTTTGAAATCTACTGCCATGCTAAAGATGCTGTCTCACTATGGAAAGCGATATTAGAAGCTGGCAAGGATGATGGGGTCATTCCTTGTGGATTGGGAGCACGTGACACACTCCGTTTTGAAGCGACCCTAGCTCTATACGGCCAGGAATTATCACCGGAAATCTCCCCGCTTGAGGCAGGGATTGGGTTTGCTGTGAAATTGAAAAAGGAAGCCGAGTTTATTGGTAAACAGGCTCTGATTCAGCAAAAAGAACAAGGGCTCTCAAGGAAAATGGTTGGGATTGAGATGATCGACAGAGGAATACCAAGACACGGCTATCCAGTCTATATTGGGGAACAAAAAGTTGGAGAAGTTACGACAGGGACCCAGTCGCCAACCTTAAAGAGAAATATTGGGTTAGCCCTTATTTCATCGGAATATGGTGATCTCGGTACAGAGCTGGAAATAGAGATCCGCGGGAAACGGTTGAAAGCAGAAGTGGTTCCAACACCTTTTTATAAAAGAGAAAAGAAATAGCAGGAGGGAGTAAACATATGCAACATCGCTATTTACCTATGACTGAAAACGATAAGCAGGCCATGCTCGAGGCAATCGGTGTGTCTTCTGTAGATGAACTTTTTAGCGATATCCCTGAAAAGGTAAGGTTTAAAGGGGAATACAATATCAAACCCGCCAAATCTGAAACATCCTTGATGAAGGAGCTGGCTAAGCTGGCAGGTCGAAATGCCGATTTAAAAACGAATGCCTCATTCTTAGGTGCTGGTGTATATGACCATTATATTCCGGTCATTGTGGATCATGTTCTTTCCAGGTCGGAGTTCTACACTGCTTATACACCCTATCAGCCGGAAATATCACAAGGGGAACTCCAAGCCATTTTTGAATTCCAAACGATGATTTGTGAATTAACCGGAATGGATGTTGCAAACTCCTCCATGTATGATGGCGGGACGGCCCTTGCTGAAGCAGCCATGCTGAGTGCCGGCCATACAAAACGAAGCACCATCATCGTTTCTAATGCCGTACATCCTGAGGCTAGGGATGTTCTAAAAACATATGCAAAGGGTCAGCATCTTCGAGTGGTGGAAGCTCCGGTAAAGGATGGCATAACAGATGCGGAAGCTTTAAAAAACTTGATGAATGACGATGTAGCTGCAGTCATTATCCAATATCCGAACTTCTTTGGCAGAATTGAGCCATTAAAGGATTTTGAAGAAATGATTCATCAGTATAAAGCCCTGTTTGTCGCTTCTAGTAACCCTTTATCTTTGGGTATATTAACACCTCCTGGCAAGTTTGGTGCAGATATTGTAGTTGGAGATGCGCAGCCTTTTGGAATTCCGACTGCGTTTGGCGGCCCTCATTGCGGTTATTTTGCGGTTACAAATAAGCTAATGCGAAAGGTCCCTGGCCGTTTAGTAGGGCAAACGAAAGATGAACAAGGACGGCGCGGGTTTGTGTTAACCCTGCAAGCCCGTGAGCAGCATATACGCCGGGATAAAGCCACATCCAATATTTGTTCTAACCAAGCGCTAAACGCCCTGGCTGCGTCTGTTGCCATGACAGCTTTAGGTAAAAGTGGTGTGAGGGAGATGGCTGCTGCTAATATACAAAAAGCTCACTATTCTAAATCAGCTTTTAAACAGGCGGGGTTTGAAATTGTAAACGAGGGTCCTAGCTTTAATGAATTTATCATTAAATTGAAAAAACCTGTTAAAGAAGTGAACCGAAAGCTGCTTGAAAAGGGCATCATAGGCGGGTACGATTTAGGACGTGATTATCCAGAATTATACAACCACATGTTGATTGCAGTTACTGAGCAAAGAACGAAGGAAGAAATTGATACATTTGTAAAAGAAGTGGGGGATTTGCATGAATAATCAAGACCAAGCGCTCATCTTTGAACTAAGCACACCAGGCCGGATTGGATATAGTCTCCCAGAAATGGACGTACCTGAACTTGATTTAACTAGTCTGCTCCCGGAAGAATATTTGCGTGATGAAGAGCCGTCGCTACCTGAGGTTTCGGAACTTGATATCATGCGGCATTATACCGCCTTGTCACGGAGAAATCATGGTGTTGATTCAGGCTTTTATCCACTCGGATCTTGCACCATGAAATACAATCCAAAAATGAACGAAAATGTTGCCCGATATAATGGTTTTGTCCATATCCATCCGCTTCAGGATGAAAGTTCTGTCCAAGGTGCTCTGGAGTTACTGTATGACCTACAGCAACATTTAAAAGAAATTACAGGTATGGATGAGGTAACCCTTCAGCCAGCGGCGGGTGCACATGGAGAATGGACCGGATTAATGCTGATACGTGCTTTTCATGAAGCAAATGGTGATATAAATCGGACGAAGGTCATTGTCCCAGACTCTGCACACGGCACTAACCCAGCCTCCGCTACGATAGCCGGATTTGAAACAATTACGGTCAAATCCGATGAAAAGGGTTTAGTTGACCTAGAGGACTTGAGAAGGGTTATCGGGGAGGATACGGCAGCGTTAATGCTCACCAATCCCAATACATTGGGACTTTTTGAGGAAAACATCCTGGAAATGGCCGAAATCGTTCATAATGCTGGAGGAAAGCTTTATTATGACGGGGCTAACTTAAATGCGGTACTTTCTAAAGCCAGACCAGGAGATATGGGTTTCGACGTTGTACACTTAAATCTTCATAAAACCTTTACCGGTCCACACGGTGGAGGTGGACCAGGTTCAGGACCAGTCGGGGTAAAGGTGGATCTAATTCCATTCCTTCCAAAACCAGTAATTGAGAAGCAGGGGTCAGAGTACGTATTGGATTACAATCGTCCACAATCGATTGGCAGGGTAAAACCTTACTACGGAAACTTTGGTATAAATGTTCGTGCCTATACGTATATTCGCTCCATGGGACCTGATGGCTTAAAAGCTGTTACCGAAAATGCCGTCTTAAATGCCAATTACATGATGAGACGTCTAGCGGAGTATTACGATCTTCCATTTGATAAGCATTGTAAGCATGAATTTGTGTTAAGCGGCAGGAGACAAAAGAAACTGGGAGTGCGGACCCTCGATATTGCGAAACGCCTACTTGATTTCGGGTACCATCCGCCAACCATTTACTTCCCATTAAATGTGGAAGAATGTATCATGATTGAGCCGACAGAGACCGAATCAAAAGAGACGCTGGATGCTTTTATTGAAGCGATGATTCAAATCGCCAAAGAGGCAGAGGAAAACCCGGAAATCGTCCAAGAGGCTCCTCATACAACAGTTGTAAGCCGGCTAGACGAAACAACTGCAGCACGGAAGCCAATATTGAAATACCAAAAAGCAGAATAATGAATAGGGCTGGTTCGAAGTGGAATCAGCCCTTTCATTTGCACAAAAAGGGCACCGATGCACTCGGCGCCTCTCTATGTTTATTTTTTAGTTTTCACTTTGCCTGTCCACTTTTTAAAGCCGCCCTCAAGCTGGGTTAGGTCTTTATATCCGTTCTTGTGCAATAACTGAGCCGCACGGGCACTACGCATACCGCTTTGGCAGTATAAATAAACAGGAAGGTCTGGACGAAGCTCCTTCATTCGCATTTTTAATTGAGATATTGGAATATTGCGGGCACCTAGTATATGTCCACCTTCAAATTCATTCGGTTCACGTACATCTATCAATTGTGCCTTTCTATATCCGGCACGGAATTCTTCTTCGGATACCGTTTTTACAATCTTCTTTTGACGAAAATAATTATAAACTGTGTAAATAATCATTGCTGCGATGATAATTAATAAAACAATAATTGAACTCAACTTCTTTTGCTCCTTTCAGGCTTTTCTGCACTAGTATTTATTATAGTAGTCAATTTGCTAAAGATAAAGATGAATTAGGAAAAATTCTTTATAAAAAATTATCCCAGTATCTTCGATTTTGAATTCTAAAGCGGATTTTGATAGACTGTAAAAGATAAATTAATAAATGAGGGTTTTTACATGAGTAAGGAAACATGGCGTTTTATTGATTCAGGTGATTGTTCACCATCATTTAATATGGCACTTGATGAAGCTCTGCTTGATTGGCATAGTGAGGGGAAGTTTCCACCTGTGATACGGTTTTACGGCTGGAATCCCCCGACGCTATCCATTGGCTATTTTCAAAAGGTAGAGAAGGAAGTAGACATGGAAGCCGTTCAGACACATCGGCTAGGTTTTGTCAGGAGGCCGACGGGTGGCCGTGGTGTCTTACATGAGCACGAGTTGACCTACAGTGTAATTGTTTCGGAGGAGCATCCTAAAATGCCGAAAACAGTGACTGAGGCATATCGTGTTATTTCAGAAGGGATTTTAAAAGGTTTCCACTATTTGGGCTTGGAGGCGTATTTTGCCGTTCCGAAAACGGCAGAAGAGCGGAATGCCTTAAAAAATCCGCGGTCTGCTGTTTGTTTTGATGCTCCAAGCTGGTATGAGCTAGTTGTTGAAGGCCGTAAAGTAGCCGGTAGTGCCCAAACGAGGCAAAAAGGGGTCATACTGCAGCATGGTTCTATTTTATTAGATTTAGACGAAGACAAGCTGTTCAGCCTATTTAAATACCCTAATGAGCGGGTAAAGGAAAGAATGAAAAAGTCCTTCAAGGACAAAGCAGTGGCAATTAATGAAATCAGTCCAAGGAAGATTACGCTAGCGGAAGCTAAAGAAGCTTTTTATAAAGGTTTTGCGCAAGGCCTTGACATTGATTTAGTTCCATATGAACTCAGTGACGACGAACTTGCATATGTTGAAAGATTAGCTCAAGAACGTTATGAAAATGATGAATGGAATTTTAAACGTTAAAGAAGCGGTGAATGCCGCTTTTTTCCTTTTTTAGGAACGAGCCACATGCATCATGGCAACCTGCAAATTTTGTTAAAATTTCTTGTTTTAAAGAGAAAATTGTAGAAAATCTATTATTCTCTTATAAATCTATTTATTTTTGTGTTTGACAAAATAAATGTTCTTTGCTCAGCATACAATATATAGTAGCGTCGAAAACTTTTTGGACACTATATGTTGATTTGTAGTTACCTGCTATGATACCTTATAGTATATAAGTCATCTAGATCTAGCTTGGACAACTAGAATCTAGCATATAGAGATAAATAGTTGAAGGAGTTGTTCTCATGTCTGTAGTTTTTAGACAAAAATTGAATATTGATTTTGAAAGGCTAAATGAGGATATCCACCTATTTCCCCAAGTACACCCGGTAACCCCAGATATGAAAATAACTCACAAAGGTGTTTCACGTTTGGTCATGCTTGATCGTTACACCTTTAAGGACACTGAAAAAATCACCCTTACAAGCGGCGACTTTGTTGTACTGACGATTAAGGAAGACCCCAAGTTCCCGGCCCGAGGATTGGGTTATATCCAGGAAATTGATTGGGAAAAGAAAAAGGCTAAGGTTTTAGTGGAGGAAGAGTTTCGCGGCGTTTTGGATGACGAATTAGAATCCACCACGGGAATGATTTGGCGTTCATTAGATGTGATTGAAAAACCGCTTGAATTGTTCTATGAGCAAATCGCCAAGCGGGTGGCAACTGGTCTTGCTGAAGTGGAAACGACGGAAGAAAAGCGGATTGAGTGGACGGAGAAGTTTTATCAAGAACTTGTAAATCTGAACTTCATTCCTGCAGGACGTGTTCTTTACGGTGCTGGTACGGGTACTGAGGTTACTTATTTTAACTGTTACGTCATGCCGTTTGTGGCGGACTCTCGTGAAGGAATTTCTGACCATCGCAAGCAGGTCATGGAAATTATGAGCCGCGGCGGCGGGGTTGGAACCAATGGTTCAACGTTAAGACCTCGTAACACATTGGCAAGAGGTGTGAATGGAAAATCATCAGGTTCGGTATCTTGGCTTGATGATATAGCGAAATTGACTCACTTGGTTGAGCAAGGTGGATCCCGGAGGGGTGCCCAGATGATCATGCTTGCTGACTGGCATCCAGATATTATTGAATTTATTATTTCGAAAATGCAAAATCCAAGAATCCTACGGTTCTTAATTGAAAATACAAAAGATGAAACAATTAAAAAGCTGGCGAATGACAAACTTAAGTTTACTCCATTAACTGCACAGGAAAGAGCAATGTATCAAGGAATCGTGAACTACAAAGTGATTCCAGGCTTAGGTGGTTTCTCAGAAGAGATTATTGCCGAGGCAGAAGAAAAGCTGACAACTGGCGGACATTATACCGTCCATAATTCAGAATTCTTAACAGGTGCAAACATCTCTGTCTGCTTAACAAAAGAATTTATGGAAGCTGTTGAAAATGACAGTGAGTATGAACTACGTTTTCCTTATGTCGAGCACTATGACCAAGAGGAAATGAAAATTTACAACGAGCAGTGGCATCAAGTTGGTGATGTTCGCGAGTGGGAAAAACTTGGACACAAAGTTCGGGTTTACAAAAAGATTAAAGCCAAGGAACTTTGGAATCTTATCAATATTTGTGCCACCTACTCAGCTGAACCAGGAATTTTCTTCATTGATAATGCAAATGACATGACAAATGCGAAAGCATATGGCCAGCAAGTAGTTGCCACAAATCCTTGTGGCGAGCAACCTTTAGCTCCGTACAGTGTCTGTAACCTTGCAGCTGTAAATCTTGCTGAAATGGCAGATAAGGAAACCAAAACCGTTGACTTTGAAAAGCTTAAGAAAACAGTAGAGGTTGGCGTACGTATGCAAGACAATGTCATCAACGCCACTCCGTACTTCTTGGAGGAAAATAAAAAACAAGCACTCGGTGAGCGCCGTGTTGGTCTAGGTGTAATGGGACTGCACGACCTGCTGATCTACTGTGAAACAGAATACGGTTCACCTGAAGGCAACGAACTTGTTGATAAAGTATTCGAAACAATCGCTACAACGGCATATAGAACATCGATTAAATTGGCTAAAGAAAAAGGAAGCTTCCCATTCTTAAACGGTGAAAAGGAAGAAGATACAAACCGTCTAAGACAAGCATTTATCGAAACCGGTTATATGAAAAAAATGCCGGAAGATATCCGCCAATCGATCCTTAAAGACGGAATTAGAAATTCGCATCTATTAACTGTTGCACCTACGGGATCCACTGGTACCATGGTTGGCGTTTCTACTGGTTTGGAACCATATTTTTCCTTTTCCTACTTCCGCAGCGGTCGTCTTGGCAAATTTATTGAAGTCCATGCAGATATTGTTCAAGAGTATCTGGATCAGCACCCAGATGCAGACGAGCAGAACCTGCCAAATTGGTTTGTAACGGCAATGGACCTGGCACCAGAAGCACATGCGGATGTTCAGTGTGTTATCCAGCGCTGGATTGACAGTTCGATCAGTAAAACGGTAAATGCTCCAAAAGGTTACAGTGTGGAACAAGTTGAAAAGGTATATGAACGCTTGTACCGCGGTGGTGCAAAAGGCGGTACTGTCTATGTTGATGGTTCACGTGACTCCCAAGTATTAACGCTTAAGGCTGAAGAAAATACTGTAAAAGAAGAACCAATCTTTAAAGAAAAATCAAAACAACATGTTGTTCTAGTTGATACAATCAGCGACTTGCGATCAACAGATGTTACCATCGGTTCTGAAGTTGGCAACACTTGCCCGGTTTGCCGCCAAGGGAAAGTTGAAGAGATCGGCGGCTGTAATACCTGTTCAAACTGCGGGACCCAATTAAAATGTGGCTTATAATATTCGTTTAGGATGGAAACTAATTTCCATCCTTTTTTTTATAATAAAGGTAAAAACTACTCCACTCATTTTGCTCTTATCTTTCCCGTGACAAGCAATACTATAAAAAAAAAACACACAGGAAAGAGGAAGACCATGAAGCCATTTACACCACAGCTTGTCTACATAGAACCCAGGGCTTTGGAATATCCATTGGGACGTGAATTGAAAGAAAAGTTTGAAAATATGGGCTTGGAAATACGGGAAACTACTTCGCATAACCAAGTGAGGGGAATACCAGGAGAAAACGAATTACAAAAATACCGCAATGCCAAATCAACACTCGTCGTCGGGGTCAGGAAAACTTTGAAATTCGATACATCCAAGCCATCTGCAGAATACGCGATCCCCCTCGCAACCGGTTGTATGGGACATTGTCATTATTGTTACTTGCAGACAACTCTAGGCAGCAAACCCTATATTCGAACCTATGTAAATTTAGAGGAAATTTTTGATCAGGCTCAAAAGTATATGGATGAGCGGAAGCCAGAAATAACCCGGTTTGAAGCAGCTTGTACTTCTGATATTGTGGGTTTGGACCATTTGACCCATTCCTTGAAGAAGACAATTGAGTTTATTGGCCAGAGTGAATATGGCCGTCTGCGGTTTGTAACAAAATTTCATCATGTGGATCATTTGCTTGATGCCAATCATAATGGAAAAACCCGTTTCCGGTTCAGCGTCAATTCCCGCTATGTGATTAAAAACTTTGAGCCGGGGACATCATCTTTTGAGGAACGGCTGCAGGCAGCCAGAAAAGTAGCCGATGCCAAATATCCGCTAGGTTTCATTGTAGCGCCCATCTACCTTCATGAAGACTGGAAGGATGGCTATCTGGAATTATTTAAACGACTGAGTGAGGAATTAAAAGGGGTCGAAATACCTGATTTGACGTTTGAACTCATCCAGCACCGCTTTACTAAGCCGGCCAAAAATGTCATTGCCAAGCGTTATCCAAAAACAAAGCTGGAAATGAACGAAGAAAAGCGCAAATACAAATGGGGGCGCTATGGAATCGGCAAGTACGTTTACCCGGATGAAGCCCAAAAGGATATTCAAACTACCATCCGAGGATACATTGAGACCTATTTTCCAAACGCTAAAGTTGAATATTTCACATAAACGATGAGGGCTGTTTCAAAGGTCAGGACAAAGGACTTTGAAGCAGCTTTCTTATTTTCTTCACAAAATCTTGATAATAATGAATTTAATAGAAACCAAAAGATCACTCAGTAAGAGTATTAGGGGTCATAAATGGCTAAATTTTGAACAAATACTTTTCTTTTAAATATCTTCATCAAAATATGCTATTCTTTCCTTACTAAAATTCTTTTAGGGTGATTTTTATGTATAATTTATTAAGTCAAATAAGCCATTTTTTAAGTAACCCTTTAGTTAATATCGTCAATAGCTTAGAAACATGGCCGGTATTATTCGCTTTTATATTAGGGCTTGTAGGGGCACTTGCCCCATGCCAACTGACAGGCAATATCAGCGCCATTACGCTTTACGGGAACCATGCCATACAAAAGAAAATTGACTGGAAGGATGTATTTAGCTTCACAATAGGTAAAATAGCAGCCTTCTCTCTTCTTGGACTCTTGGTGTGGCTGGTTGGCAAAGAAATTGAACAAAATTTAATTCTCTATTTTCCATGGCTGCGAAAAGTCATGGGCCCAGTTTTAATTTTGGTAGGCATATATATGACTGGCTTAATAAAATTAAAGGGGACGTTAACCTTATTTAAGCAGTCTGTCGATCACAGAGAAAAACATCGTTTTGGTTCATTTATGCTAGGATTTAGTTTTTCCCTAGCTTTTTGCCCAACCATGTTTATTCTGTTTTTTGTAACTCTAATGCCAGTTACTTTATCAACCACCTATGGATTTGTCCTCCCGTCTGTATTTGCGCTTGGAACTGCACTTCCGCTGCTGATCATCATCCTATTAATTTGGTATCTTGGGGGAAGTGGTGTTTTGCTGAAAAAAGGCCGGAGATTTGGCAGCCATATCCAAAGAATAGCAGGGGCATTTATGCTGATTTTAGGAATATTCGACACTTTAACCTATTGGACTCTTTAATATAAAGAGTTTTCTTATATCAAGGAATCTGGTATATAAAAAGCCCTACCTTTCAAAATGATTACTCGAAAGGGCCAGGGCTCGGCTTATGTCTATTAATTATCGGTCCGGATAAAATGGGAAAGTTAAAAACGGTTCATCATATTTAGACTTTTTGTGCTTCCCATCGTGCCTCCACTTTCTTGACAGGCTTTGTACATATTCTCCAAATCTTGTTGAGAAGAATCAGGATGCATTTTCTGCATAAAAGGCAGCATTTCTTCAAAGCTGAACCCTGAACTAGAATCATTATTTCCAGCCGCAAAAACAGCTGTTCCTGCGCCAAGAAGGAAAGCAGCGCTAAAAACTCCTATTACTAATTTTTTCATTTGGTTACAACTCCTTTCTTTTATACTATTAATTCTAATTAAAAATTTTGTAGAATTAATGAAGATTCACTTATACACATGTGAACTTTTGGTGAATTAGACAAAGAAAACTGTAAAAAAATTATAAAGGACTCTTAACATAGGATGGGGGGGTATGGTAAGATAAATGTGTAAAGTTTGACAACTACTCATCAACTTATAAACGAAAGGGAGTTTTGGAATATGGAAAAGGTAACACTAAACGTTCAAGGTATGTCTTGTAATCATTGTGTCAAAGCAGTCGAAGGCAGTGTCGGAAAACTTGCTGGTGTTGAATCTGTAAAAGTAAACCTGGATGCAGCTGCAGTTGATGTGGAATTTAATCCGAATAAGGTTTCATTGGAGCAAATTAAAGAGACTATTGATGACCAAGGTTATGAAGTAAAATAATTTAAAATTGCGTGCTAATCATTTAGCACGTTCTTTTTACATGTATATATACCAGAGTGGGGTATAAGGAGCTGACTTAATATGAGTCAAAATTTAAAAGAAACAAGTCTTCAAATCTCTGGGATGACCTGTGCCGCTTGTGCTGCAAGAATTGAAAAAGGTTTAAACAAACTAGCAGGAGTAGAGACAGCCACTGTTAACCTTGCTTTAGAAAAATCAGCGATAAAATACAATCCTTCACAATTAAATATCGATGATATCCAAAACAAAATCAGAGATTTAGGGTATGACGTCGTAACAGAGAAGGCTGAGTTTGATATTACCGGTATGACCTGTGCTGCATGTTCCGCCAGAATTGAAAAGGGCCTAAACAAGCTAGATGGGGTTATGAAGGCCAACGTAAACTTAGCCCTTGAAAAAGCAACTGTCGAGTACAATGGCACTGGGTTAACTGCTGCTGATATTATCAAAAAAGTAGAAGACCTGGGATATGGGGCCCGTTTAAAGGAAGATGCGAAAGAAACTAGCGATTACCGCCAAAAGGAAATTGAAAAGCAATCTAAAAAATTTTTCTTTTCAGCGATTCTCGCGTTTCCACTGCTTTGGGCCATGGCAGGGCATTTTTCGTTTACTCAATTTATTTGGGTGCCGGACCTGTTCATGAATCCTTGGTTTCAGCTGGCGTTGGCGACCCCGGTTCAATTTATTGTAGGAGGACAATTTTATATTGGTGCTTTTAAAGCACTCAAAAATAAAAGTGCCAACATGGATGTACTCGTAGCGTTAGGAACATCAGCAGCTTATTTTTATAGTTTATATTTATCCATTATGTCCCTGATAGGAAAAGGGGCCGCGATGGAGCTCTACTATGAAACAAGTGCTGTTTTAATTACATTAATTATTCTTGGAAAGCTTTTTGAAGCGAAAGCGAAAGGACGTTCCTCAGAAGCCATAAAAAAATTAATGGGTCTTCAAGCA
This sequence comes from Neobacillus dielmonensis, assembly GCF_000612665.1. Classification (GTDB taxonomy): domain Bacteria; phylum Bacillota; class Bacilli; order Bacillales; family Cytobacillaceae; genus Neobacillus; species Neobacillus dielmonensis. The sequence continues at coordinate 71,281 of NZ_HG942054.1, read as the reverse complement.
AAAACAGCTGTTATTGAACGGAACGGACAAGAAATCGTCATCCCGATCGAGGAAGTGGCGGTCGGAGATATTCTCCATATTAAACCAGGCGAAAAGATTCCTGTGGACGGAATCATTAAAGAAGGACAATCTGCCATTGATGAGTCTATGTTGACGGGGGAAAGTGTTCCCGTGGATAAAACGTGCGGGGATGAAGTGATCGGCGCAACCATCAACAAAAATGGTTTTCTAAAAGTGGAAGCAACGAAAATTGGAAGAGATACCGCTTTGGCACAGATTATTAAAGTCGTGGAGGAAGCGCAAGGCTCAAAGGCTCCGATTCAGCGGCTAGCTGACCAAATATCGGGCGTGTTTGTGCCGATTGTTGTAGCTATTGCAGTTGTCACTTTTATTATTTGGTATGCGTGGGCAAGCCCAGGAAACTTTGCCGAAGCTTTAGAAAAAATGATTGCAGTGCTTGTCATTGCCTGCCCGTGTGCGCTAGGATTGGCGACCCCGACATCGATCATGGCCGGTTCAGGCCGTTCCGCTGAATATGGCATCCTATTTAAAGGCGGCGAGCATTTGGAAATGACGCACAGGATTACCTCAGTAGTTCTGGATAAAACGGGAACCGTCACGAACGGTACACCGGTTTTAACAGACATTTTAACAGATTTGACTGGGGAGGAATTCTTGTCATTGGTCGGTTCTGCCGAGAAACAATCGGAACATCCACTGGCACAAGCGATTGTCCAAGGGATCAAAGAGAAAGGAATTACATTGATGGATGTTAGCGATTTTGAGGCGATCCCTGGACATGGTATTCGCGCCATCGTTGATGATAAGGAGTTAATAGTTGGTACAAGGAAATTAATGAATAAGTATGATGTGGAAGTTTCAAATGTTCTTGGAAAAATGGAGGAACTAGAAGCAGCGGGAAAAACGGCTATGGTCGCTGCGATTAATGGTCAATATGCCGGCATAGTGGCCGTAGCCGATACAATTAAGGAAACTTCCAAAACTGCGATCACCCGGTTAAAGAAAATGGGCCTTGATGTCATTATGATAACCGGGGATAATCAGCAAACAGCCAAGTCGATTGCCGCACAAGCCGGGATTGAACATGTCATTGCTGAGGTTCTTCCGGAAGGGAAGGCCGACGAAATTAAAAAACTACAAGCAGCCAACAAAAAAGTAGCTATGGTTGGTGACGGCATTAATGATGCACCCGCTCTTGCGGTAGCAGATATTGGTATGGCGATTGGTACCGGGACGGATGTGGCAATGGAGGCCGCTGACATTACCCTGATTCGCGGCGATTTAAACAGTATCGCTGACGCCATTTTTATGAGTAAAAAAACAATTACAAACATTAAGCAAAATCTTTTCTGGGCACTTGCCTACAATTCAATTGGCATTCCCGTCGCTGCACTCGGTTTCCTAGCTCCTTGGCTTGCTGGTGCGGCAATGGCATTCAGTTCCGTTTCTGTGGTCCTTAATTCTTTACGGTTACAAAAAGTTAAACTGTAGGATAATTGAATAGTAAAATAGAAAAGGCTGACACATAATTGTCAGCCTTTATTCATTTTTACACTATCTGTAACTAGTATACTGAAACTAGATAATGCTGATAAAAATTGGGTGATAGAAATGAATTCTATTTTGTTAATTGAGGATGAACAAAGTGTAGCAGAGGTAATTAAAGCTTACCTAATAAAAGAAGGGTATCAGGTTTACTGTGCTTATTCCGGGTTAAAAGGATTGGACATTTTTAAAACCAGCCAAATAGATTTGGTCATACTGGATTTAATGCTGCCTGATACCAGCGGTGAAGAAATTTGCAAGATCATTCGTCAAACCTCTGATGTACATATATTCATGCTGACTGCCAAAGGTTCGTTAACTGACCGGATTGAAGGGCTGACAGTAGGTGCTGATGAATACTTAATTAAGCCGCTTAGTCCAAGAGAACTGACTGCTAGGGTAAATGCTTTGTTCCGGAGGCTTAATGGCCGGTTCCATTCAGCAGGAATATTGTTTAATGATGGAAATCTCATTATAGATGGTGAAAAAAGAGCTATAAAAGTCCGCGGAAACACCATTTCCTTTACTCCAAATGAATATGACATATTAACCGCTCTCATCATAAACAAAGGAAACATCTTATCGAGAGAACAGTTAATTGAAAAAATTTTTGGTGAAGATTATAACGGCTTTGATCGGACCATCGATGTCCATATTAAAAATATCCGCAAGAAGATTGAAGAGGATACAAAGAATCCGAAGTATGTTCTCACTGTCACAAAGGCGGGCTACAAATTTGGCGGTGACTGGTAAATGCATTCTATTAATAGAAGATTAAGTATCTTATTTATTATTTGTAGCATTGCCGCGATCCTTTTAGTAACATTATTTGTCAATGTGACGGTAACAAACAAGTTTAACCAATATATGATTGATATCCAAAATAAACGATATACAAAAATCATATCTTATCTTGAAGAGTCTTATGAAAGCGAGGGCAATTGGAAAGAAAATACCGGGACAGAGCTTATGCACGATGCCTATATGGGCAATTATTGCATCACGGTTCTGGATAAAAATAAGCAACCGGTTTGGGGGATGGACCCAAATGAGATTAAAAAGCAGTTAAACAACAATTCCATGCCGATGAAGGATAGCGGAGTCTACACGACTAAACTGTTTAGAATAATAGTAGATGGAAAGGTTGTTGGTTATGCCAATATTGGGCAATATTCCTCCGTATTGATGACAGAAGAGGATGTTGAATTCAAATCCTCCATCAACAAAAGTATTATGGTCAGCGGAGTCATTACTTTAATGATTGTCAGTTTATTAAGCCTCTATATCTCAAGGCAATTTTCCATCCCTATAAGGGAAGCAGTGAAAATGTCTGTCAGCCTATCAAAAGGAGACTTTAATATAAATTCTTCAAAGAAAAGCCAAATGAAGGAATTAGAGGAGCTTAGAAAAAGTGTGAACGCTTTGGCCAGTAAATTGAAGTATCAGGATATGCTGCGAAAAAAACTTGTTTCCGATATATCCCATGAAATAAGAACACCGCTAAATGTTCTTCAGAACAATATTGAAGCCATGGTTGATGGGATCTTTCCGGTTACAAGCGAAAAGCTACAATCATTAAATGAGGAGGTCATTCGGTTTGGAAAATTGATTAATAACTTAAATATTTTAAAAGAGTTTGAATCAGAAGGAACCAAGTTGAATTTTGAAATTATCTTTTTAGATGACTTCATCACCGACCTTTGTGAAGATTTTTATCTGGCCGCAGAAAAAAAGAATATAAAATTAAATGTTACAATCCAGCCAAATAATAAGTATCGCTTCATGGGTGATAAAGACCAATTAAAGCAAGTATTTATTAACCTAATTTCCAACAGTCTTAAATTTACCCCGACAAGTGGGCACGTTTCCATTAACCTCTTTGAAAACCACGAAAATATCGTGGTGGAAGTGTGTGATGATGGAATTGGTATTAACCAGGAGGATATGCCATATATCTTTGAACGGTTATATCGAGGTGACAAAAGCAGACATCTTATTGAAGGAAATGGAATTGGTCTTACTATTGTTAAGAATATCCTGCAACTACATAACGCTTCGATTGATGTGGTAAGTAAAGAGGGAAAGGGTGCTAAATTCACCCTTTATTTTTCAGCCGATAGGAAAGTATAAACGATCCAATCAGGCATAAGTGCGGCTCCGCCTCTCTTCTACGCCTTTACGGGTTAGCCAATCGGGTAGTTTTCTTTAAAAGAGGTTCATCAGTAAACAAATAGATAGGGCTTTGGCGAAAAGAAATCCAAAGCCCGTTTCTTTATTCCAGATATTTGCTTCTAATTTGCTCTAAGTCCGCTGCGTTTACATCATTTACTACTTCAATAATCCCAATTACATCCTCTTCATTTACATAAATTCCGTAGGAACCCGTTTTTTCAATAATGAATTCAATGTCTATGACACCCTTTATTCCGGTGAAATCAGCAATAATTTGTTTGGTATTGTTATTCATAATTAAAAAGTCTTGCTCGGGGTTGTTATATGAAGATAAGTCCATGGACAATTTGGTTTTCATATTTGGAGCGGTCACCATGACAAGCGGTTCTAACTCATAGCCCATTTCTTTTACGAAAATGGTCTGTTCATTGTCTGCGTTCACCGCTTTTTTTATCAAACGGTCGGTAGCTACTTTACTGATATCATTGCCATAAATACTATCTGCTGTTTGCGAGGATGCGGATGCTGTTGACTTAGTTGCAGCATCTACTCCTTTGGCGGTACTGCTTTTGGCTGATACTTTATCAAGATTATCCACCACTTTAATGACACCACGCTTCATGCCCATCCAGCAGCTAAAAGCAATATCCTCTTCACCAGGTGTAAATTCAATAATATTTTGCCCTTCCTGAAGTTTCTGCTGAACATTCATATCTGGAACGACAATGGTATTGTTGCATCCCGTCAATTGCTTGGCATTGACAACCCATTTGACAGGGGTGTTCTTTTTTACATAAAAAGTTTGCGGGGTATACCCGTATACATCTGCCTTCATACTCAAAACTTGAACTCCGTCTTTTAATACCGCTTTAACTGCATTAGATGAATTGCCACCAGATCCGTTCAGATTTGCCATCATGGAATTTGGGCTGATATTCATCCCGGCCAGCGCTAACCCCCGATTGCTCATCATAATTCCTAAGACCACAATTAAGATGCCGCTGAATTTTAGAACATTCTTCGTGTACCCTTTGCTTAAAAGGCTTGAGAGAGCTCCAAATGTCAACATTAATGGTACGGTTCCAATTGCAAACATAAACATTGAAAGACCACCGCTTAGTGCACTGCCCGTTCCCAATGCATACAACTGCATGGTTTGCAGTGGACCGCATGGCATAAAGCCATTAATAACTCCTACAAAAAATGGTGTCTTTGGCTTGGGTTTACTTAGTAATTTCAATACGGATGTAGGAATTTTTAATTGAAACCTTCTAAAGGCTTTCATCCCTGTCATGTTGAAGCCCATCATGATCATGAAAGCCCCGGCGAAGATTTGTAGTGCTGCTTTTGCTGTTAAGGAAAGAGCAAACACCGATCCTATTGCACCAATGACACTACCGATGATGGTATAGGAAACTACTCGTCCAAGATTGTAAAGTAAGGCCGGTCTCATTGCTTGGAACTTTGTGGTGCTGTCCTTTCCAATCGTTTGGGATAGCATGATGCCGCCGCACATTCCAACACAGTGCAGGGATGAAATGACCCCGACTACAAATAAAACCGCATAGGAAGCATTATGTAATTTGTCATCCATATTAAAGCTGCCTGTATTGAGCCCCAGCAAAATAATTGCGGCTACTACTATTAATATTCCAATCAGTTGGAATCCTTTTTTATTTTCTGTGCTGTAGCCAACGTGACGAATGGCTGATTTAATTTGGTCTAGGTCACATATTTCATCATTGTATTCAATATCCGCAAATTGACCGGTAAAATCAGCCTTTATATGGGTAACCCCATCCAAATTTTTGACTGCTTTTTCAATGCGCCTTTCACATGATGTACAAGTCATATCAAAAACTTTAATTCTTTCTTTTTTCAAACCCATAGAAACCCCCTGCCTTTTCTCATTCGCTATATGATGGCTAAGGTAATTGTATGAATGGAATATGTTGATCATATGAAGAAAATGAGGGGACTAGTGAAGATTTTGTAGACAAAATATTAATAAATAATGATAGGCAAAAATTTTTATCATGTCCTCTGTACTAATTTGTAGGTATGCTGCTTAAAGATGTAAAAGGAAATCCATCTTTAGGAGTGGCTGCCATGAATATAGACGGGGTTTTTTCTGGAGGGGGTATAAAAGGCTTTGCTTTGATTGGAGCATATGAAGAAATTGAAAGCAAAGGTTTGAAGTTTGTAAGGCTGGCTGGGACAAGTGCCGGTTCAATTATAGCGGCATTAATAGCGGCAGGATATACAAGTAAAGAGATGTACCAATTAGTTGATGAAATGGATCTAAGTCAAATGCTCGATGCCCGGAAGACCCTCATCCCATCCAAAATAGCAAAGTGGCTGTTGCTTTATTGGAAGCTGGGCCTTTATAAAGGAAACGAGTTGGAAAAATGGTTGAAGGATAAGCTAGAGAAAAAAGGACTTAGGACATTTTCTGATTTGCCTCCCCAAACACTAAGGGTGGTGGTTTCTGACCTTTCAAATGGGCAAATGGTGGTATTACCGGACGATTTAGAAAGGTACGGAATTTCTCCTGGGACATTTTCGATAGCAAAAGCGATTAGAATGAGCTGTAGTGTTCCCTATTTTTTTGAACCAGTTAAAATGCGCTCTCATGATGGGATGAATATATTAGTGGACGGCGGTGTATTGAGCAATTTTCCAATGTGGCTATTTGATAAAGAAAATATCAAAAAAGTAAGACCTGTTCTTGGAATTAAATTAAGTTCGAGCGTGTATGAACACGAAAAGCATAAAATTAATAACGGAATTGAAATGTTTGGAGCTTTATTTGAAACCATGAAGGATGCTCATGATGCAAGATATATTTCCAGAAAACATGCCCAAAACATTATTTTTATTCCTGCTAAAGAAATTTTATCAATGGAATTCCATTTAACTGAGGAAAAAAAGCAACAGCTGTTTGAATTGGGGAGAAATCAAGCAAAACTGTTCTTAGGCCGGTGGAGTTATTAATCATTTATTTAGAGGCAAAAAAAATCGAACGTCTAGAATGACGCTCGATTTTTCTTTTTGCTTTTTTTTCCTTCAATAACCGTAAGATGAGCAGGGGGGTTCTTTCTGGATTTACTTTTCTTTAATGTGGTCAACGTTCCGAGTGAAGAGCCTTTTGAGGCTGCCTCACTGCCCTTTTGCTGAAGTCGTTTTTTAGACTTTTTGGCTGCTTTTAGAAATGCCCGCTGCTCTTTTTTTTGAGGGCTCGAAATGGAAAACCGACGAACAAGGAAGTAAACCAGTAAACCAATTAATGCAAAGATAGCAATTTTTTGAATAAAACCAGCTGGATTTGCTGTAAAAGACCCAAAAAGTCCAATTAATGCAAGAATAATCAGTCCTCCAATAACCATAGCAGATGTCCGATTCTTCAAGTAAAGCCACCTCCCTAAGAGCATCTTAAGCATTTTTTTATCCTTTTAAACACTTTAGAGGAAAAATTTAGACAATTTATTTCGTTTTTCCCTGTCTATGTGCATCATCAAATAAGGGACTTAAATTTAGTGAATGCTAAACGTATTAGAGCCATTTCAATAGAGATTGAAACTCTCTGTACTTAAATGTATTCTACTTGAAAAAACAAAAAACCTCTATAAGTTGACACAATATTTCCATTTAAAACGAAAAAAATTTTTTTATGCAAAACAGCGAACTCCAAGGGGTATATTATTCCTATTAAGCATTTTTTCAAGGAAACTCAATTTTTCATCCATGGTTATTATCCAATTCAAATTGTGCATAATTGGAGGTCTTTCAAATGACAGATTTGAGTAAATCACATTCTTATAAGAAACCTATGACATTTTCAGCTATGGTGTTTTGGACAGGTTTGTTTGGTGGGGTGTTTTGGAGTACTATCGGGTACCTATGTTATTTCTTTCATTTAACAGAGGTACGACCTCATATCATTCTAGAAACTTGGTTTTCGGGTGATTGGAGATACGGCTGGGGCGGGTCTCTGCTTTCTATTTTGTTACTAGGAATCCTCTCAGCCGGTGTTTCGTTTATCTACTATGGATTGTTAAAAAAGTTTAATGGAAAATGGGTGGGAATGGCTTATGGTCTCGTTTTGTTTTTTATCGTATTTTTTGTGTTAAATCCCTTGTTCCCTGGCATAAAGCCAATAGTTGACCTAAGCCGAAATACCTTGATGACATCAATTTGTTTGTTCGTCCTATATGGACTCTTTATCGGTTACTCAATCCATTATGAATACGAAAACAAAAAACTCCTTGTTAAAGAAGAGTTGGGCTCAGAAATTAATTAGTATGATTGCTTTTGTTGTGATAAAATATTTCTATCCGTGTGGATCAAAAGGAGAGTGGAAACCATGGCAAAGTTAGAAAACCTGAGGGAACAGTTCGCCGAATTTGGAATCGATGGCATCTTGATTACCAGCCCTTATAACCGACGTTACATATCAAATTTTACCGGGACTTCTGGAGTCGTGTTAATCAGTGAGGAGAAGGCCCAGTTTATCACGGATTTCCGTTACATTGAACAAGCGTCTAAACAATGTGAAGGATTTGAAATTGTTAAGTATTCTGAATCAATACCAAAGGAAGTGGCGGAACAGTCAAAAAAATTAGGAATTCATAAGCTTGGGGTGGAAGAGGATTTTTTAACTTACTCTTCTTATAAAGTATATGAAAATGAAGTAGAAGCTGAACTTGTCCCCATTTCAGGTATTGTTGAAAAATTGCGCTTGATTAAGAGTGACGCAGAGATTAAGATATTAAAGGACGCAGCAGACATTGCAGATGCTGCATTTAAACATGTTTTAGACTTTATTCGCCCGGGTGTCACTGAACTGGAAGTATCAAATGAGTTAGAATTTTTCATGAGGAAAGCTGGGGCGACATCTTCTTCCTTCGATACGATTGTTGCATCGGGAATTAGATCTGCACTTCCACATGGTGTGGCCAGTGAAAAGGTCATTGAAAAAGGCGATATGGTTACCATGGATTACGGTGCCTATTATAAAGGGTATGTATCTGACATTACCAGAACCATTGCAGTAGGGGAACCAGCAGCAGAACTTAAGAAGATTTATCAAATTGTTCTAGAAGCTCAACTGCGCGGGATGGAAGGCATTAAACCAGGTTTGACAGGGAAGCAGGCAGATGCCTTAACCAGAGATTATATCTCCGAAAAAGGCTATGGTGAGTATTTTGGACATTCTACCGGCCATGGCATCGGACTTGAAGTTCATGAAGGTCCTGGTTTATCGATGCGGTCAGATACCGTTTTAGTGCCCGGAATGGTGGTAACTTGTGAACCTGGTATTTATATTCCAGGTCTTGGCGGTGTTCGAATTGAAGATGATTTGATTATCACAAATGAACACAACGAACCGCTTACACATTCTGCAAAAGAACTAATCATCTTGTAATTTATTTAGGAGGATTCATACACATGATTTCAGTTAACGATTTCCGCACTGGATTAACCATTGAAGTGGATGGCGGCATTTGGCGCGTCATTGATTTCCAACACGTAAAACCAGGAAAGGGAGCTGCTTTCGTCCGTTCCAAACTTCGTAATCTTCGGACTGGTGCCATTCAAGAAAAAACATTCCGTGCGGGTGAAAAAGTAGAAAAGGCACAAATTGATAACCGTAAAATGCAGTATTTATATGCTAGCGGTGACCAACACGTATTTATGGATATGGAATCTTACGAGCAGGTGGAACTGCCAGCTGCAAGCATTGAATATGAATTGAAATTCTTAAAGGAAAACATGGAAGTTCATATCATGATGTTCCAAGGTGAGACACTAGGTGTAGAATTGCCAAATACAGTGGAGTTGGAAGTAACTGACACAGAACCAGGTATTAAAGGTGATACGGCTTCTGGAGGTACAAAACCTGCTACCTTAGAAACTGGACACGTTGTTCAGGTTCCATTCTTTGTTAACCAAGGAGACCGTTTAATTATTAATACTACAGACGGAACTTATGTATCACGCGCATAATTTTCTTTACAGGAGGCTAACCAAGCCTCCTGTTTTTCTTTTATTTTTGCTCTATTAAATGATAATGTTGATTTTTTTAACTCTGTTGATTGAAGCGGAATGCGCTCGACTCCTGCGGGTTCGCTGAGCTTCTTTCGCTTCAATCAACAGCCAAATTTAACAGAGCCTTTAATTTAAAAAACAGCGTTAACAATTTATCCAAAGTTTCTGCATAGTTTCTGCATATTTTGTCCTTACATTAGGGGAGTAACCACCAATTGTAAGGGAGCAAACCAAATGAACATGACACATTATATGGGGCTGTTGGCAGATAACCAGCCTTGGAACTTAATTATTTTTATGGCCATTCCGGTTATCTGTGCAGAAACAATCGCTGTTTCAGAACTTGCCATACTTTTTACCCGCAAACTTGATAGCACATTAAAAAAAGTAAATAAAGCCGTCTCCATTTTTGGAGGTATTTATTTCACGGGGATTTTCTTCTATTTGTTGAAAACAGCCTATATTCCTTTAAGTGTTAATGGTGACTGGAAGGGATGGATTGATGTAGTCGCTGTAACCTTTTATTTGTAGGGATCGTTCCCCTGCTAGGAATGGCTTTGCTAGATTTAGGAATCATCTTTAAAAAGAAATCGGCTTTGAAAAAATTGAAAATTCATGCGATTTTTGTAGGGATGTTTTTAATTATTTCCCATATTGCCATGATCTTTGGTATGGTTGATCCAGCATTAGGGTCAAGCAGCAATGCCGGGCACAATCCGATGAATATGTAGATGATTGTATGCTGGGGATAGAATGTTTTTATCTCTGGCATTTTTTTATCTGCAAATGGATGGTATTAACTTTTATTATTTTATAAAACTTCACTAAATAGTAAGATTTATTAACTTCCTGTGGAAAGTTGATTTGCTAAAATGAAGTCGTAATCAAACAAAATTAGAGCAAAGGGGTGACTAACTGATGAAAAAACTTTCTTCTCTATTGGTACTATGTTTTGCTATTGTACTCATTGCGGCTGCCTGCAGCTCTAATAAGGCCAATGTCACACTTGATAAAAAACATGCACCACTACCGGATTATGTCTTAAATGCGCCTGAAAAAGTTCAAGAGACATATAAGATGGTATCTAATTATCCGGAAGTTGTTGCTCAAGTTCCCTGCTATTGCGGATGTGGTGTTTCGGATGGTCATAAAAGCAATTTAGACTGCTTCATCGGCCATTTTGGTGGTGACAATGCCGTTAGTGAATGGGACCCTATGGGCATATCCTGAGACGTTTGTGTAGATATCGCCCGGGAGGCGATTGACATGAATCTTAGTGGTAAAAGCCCTGCGAAAATTTATGATTTAATAACAAAAAAATATGAAGATTTTGGGGAACCCACTCCAACTCCAGAGCCAAAATAAGGAGTAACCCATGAAGAAAATTTTACTCGGAATCTACATTTTGATTATGATCGGCATTGTATTTGCAATAGGAAATAGCAGAATCTTTGATAATCAAAATTCTAAGGCAGTGGCAGCTGGAGAAAAGGTATACAACAAAAACTGCTTAATCTGCCATGGTGAAACGGGAAAAGGCGAAGGAAAAAATGCCGGAACGGCTCTAAATAACCAGCATTTTTTAAACAATGTTTCTGACCAAGACTTGTTTAACTATATTAAACATGGTCGGGAAAGCACTGCTATGCCTGCATATGGCCCAAGGCTATCTGATAATGAGATAAACAGTCTTACAGTATTTATTAGAAATTGGCAGACAGAGGACATTAACTTTGATATTCCTAAAACCATAACCGGAAGCTCGGAAGATGGTGAGAAGTTATACAACTTATACTGCCTTTCCTGCCATGGAGAGGCAGGAGCCGGCATTCTAAAAATGGGACCAGCCTTATCCAATCCTCAATATTTAAAATATACAACTGATACCCAAATATGGAGCGATACAGCATATGGCCGTGAAGAAACTAGGATGGGTCCATCCCTAAAGGGACAAGAAGGAGTCCGCCAACTTAATAAACAAGAAATCTCCGATATTGTAACCTATATTCGATCCTTAGAACAACATAGCGAACCAAAAACCTCTGAATGAAATGTTCATACAGGGGTTTTTTGCTGTTCATTATAATTTAGACTTTTGAACATTTTGTGGTTTTTTTATGACGAAAACGTAACGTTTTTGCCCTCTTAACAAAATGTTCAATAGTGATTCCGCCGTAGAGCATCCATAAATAATATATTTATTTCAAAGAGGACTATAGTGGAAAGCTTTAACATTTTGCGGTCGTTTTTTTAAATCAAGGAGGATCTTTATGCGTACAAGTAAGATACTTGCAGTATTGTTAATCGGTTTTTTTCTAATCAGCTTTATAACCCCAAAAGCGTATGCCGAAACTGAGTTTCAGGCCGAAAAGTTTCCCTTTAAATCCATGCAAGTTCAAATCATGCCGGAGTTTGACTATCCTCAGGATTGGCCATCACGGGACATCCCATCCTTATTAGTAAGCCAATATGGAACGATTACAAACAAGAGTGGACAAGATTTTAATGAGAAAATTGAAATACCGGTCCCTGCTAACGATAAAGGTTTTGAGGCGATCTTAGTAGCTGATTTTCCAGAAAAGGATAAGCCTGAAGAACAGCGTCCATACGATGTTGACAAAGAAAAGGGGAACATTTCCTGGAAACCATCTAACCCTATTAAGAATAATGAAACATATGAGTACGTCATTGAGTACTATACCCAAACAATCGAGGTAAATGACAGCAAGAACTTTACATATGAACTGAATAATAATGCTGATATTGAGCAATTAGACATTATCTATTATGCCCCTATGAACTCCAAGGATATCCAAATGGAACCAAAGGCACAGGATAATTCCAAGGATGATTATGGTGAAGATCTCTATTTTTATCAGTACAGCAATGTGAAAAAGGGTGAGCCGCTAAAATATACCTTCTCCTACAAAAAGGATGGGACAGAATCATCAATGGAAGCGATAAGCAAACTTAATCCTCCGGATGATGAGAACCATGCAGGGGTGAACGGCACAGCTACCGATCAGGTCACAAAAGGCAGCAAAAGTTCTAATTCCAACAAATCGCTCATTGGAATTGGCGGTGCATCAATAATTGGGATCGCCATTATTATTGCCGGGATATTTGTGTATTTGGGATTAAAAGTAAGTTTCAAAAGTGCTGCAAAGCCTGAAAAATCAAACAAGCCAACTCAGAAGAAACCGACAGCAATAAAAAAGGACAGCCGGCAAGACCGGGCGGAAGAAAAAAAGGAGCTCCGGAAAAAACTCCTAACAGGAAAAATTGACCAGGACACGTACGAAGAAGAGATGAAAAAGTTAATTTAATGAGAGGTGAGCAGGATGAAGAAAAACACGCTTGTAGTCATTGGTGGGCTTATTATTGCAGGGGCCATTGTTTTCCTCCTTATGGCTGCTACGCCAGGGTCAAGTGGAGTGGAGTTAACGTTGGACAAGCTTTTGGCCACTCAGGACCAGCATCAAGACGATTATGTTACAGTAGAAGGTTTACTCATTGAGGACTCGATTAAATGGAATCCGGACAAAATTGAATTGCAATTTGATGTGAAGGACAACAAAGGCAATTTGATGCATGTCATTCATCATGGCACTAAACCGGATAACTTTGTCGAAGGCGTCATAACCATCCTTGAGGGAGCTCCAACTAAAAAAGATACGTTTGTGGCAGAAACAGTGAAAACAAGATGCCCTTCAAAATATGAAGGTCAAAATATCAAAAACTATGATCCTGAAACACATAAGGACAAGCTAAACCAGCCGGCGAAAGAACAATAATAGGCAAACTTGAGAAGGTGACCAAATGTATTTATTCTCTAATGCAATAATCTATTTAGGATTAGCTATCTCGTTATACTCACTTCTTATTATCACTCTTGGAATCAGCACGAAAAATCAAAAATTTGTTAATAGTGGAAAAGGTGGAATTATTGCTCTGCTTTTATGTTCTTCTTTAGCCATGCTATCACTGTTGTATCTTTTGGGAACATCGCAGTTTCAATATGTGTATGTATCAGACTATACAAGCAGCGAGCTGCCGATCATTTACAAGCTTACCGCCTTATGGGCAGGAAATTCCGGATCCCTGTTATTGTGGACGTTTTTCTTAACCCTTTACACAGCAATGATTGCCTTCTCGAGAAAAATGAAAGGGAATCCAATGGTTCCCTATATTTCTGCCATTCTAATGGCGAATGCGGTATTCTTTTTCTTCATATTGGCCTTTGTCTCTAAGCCATTTGCAATTCTAGACGCAATTCCAATTGAAGGTAAAGGTTTGAATCCAATGTTGCAAAACCCAGGGATGATTATTCACCCAGTAACGCTTTATCTTGGTTACGTAGGTCTTGCCATACCGTTCGCATTTGCAATGGCGGCGTTAATATTGAAAAATGTTGACGATTTTTGGATAAAGATGACTAGGCGATGGACGATTATTGCTTGGCTATTCTTAAGTCTTGGAAATATTTTCGGGGGCCAATGGGCGTATGTTGAACTTGGCTGGGGCGGCTACTGGTCCTGGGATGCGGTTGAAAATGCCTCATTTATGCCATGGCTAACAGCTACTGCTTTCTTGCATTCTGTTATGATTCAAGAACGTAAAAATATGCTCAAGGTGTGGAATATTAGCCTAATAATTGTATCATATGCTTTGACCCTTTTTGGAACATTCTTGGTGCGAAGTGGTGTACTGACAAGTGTACACGCATTCGCCAACTCGAATTTGGGTCTCTACTTCTTAATCTTTATGGCAATTGCTGTTATTGGAGCACTCTACGTGCTGATGAGCCGCTACAATTTATTAAAACGCAGTGCAGGAGAGTTTCAATCCCTTATCTCAAAAGAAAGCAGCTTTTTAGTCAACAATCTTTTGCTTGTTGGGGCTGCATTTGCAACATTCTGGGGAACCATTTTTCCACTTGTGTCAGAAGCAGTCAGAGGAACCAAGGTTACAGTCGGACTGCCGTTCTTTAACAAAGTAGAAGCTCCGATTTTATTATCTATGATGTTCGTCATGGCGGTTTGTCCTTTGTTAGCCTGGCAAAAATCTACGGTTAAGAATTTAAGAAAGAACTTTCTCGTGCCGGCTATAATTGCTGTAGCTGCAATGGGATTAATGATCTTCTTGGGTATGCATAAAGCATGGGCCGTTATTGGCTATGGGGTAATTGCCCTCTTACTTATTACTCATTTCTTGGAGTTTTACCGTGGTGTCAAGGCGCGGAGAAAAATGACCAAAGAAAAACCACTTGTAGCTCTATATCGGTTAATGATCCGTAATCGTCGCAGGTATGGCGGGTATATGGTTCACTTAGGAATTGCTTTTATTGCGATGGGAATTATCGGATCACAAAACTATGATTTGGAGACAATGAAAACGGTACCGCTTGGAGGATCGATTGAATTAAAAGATTACCGACTCAACTACGAACGTCTTGATCAGAAAAAGGAAGGTGTCAATGATATCGTTTATGCTGATATAACGGTATTTAAAAACGGTAAAAAACTAGGAACCTATCAACCTGAAAAGGTATTCTACGGAAATTGGGATCAGCCTTCCTCTGAAGTCTCAATTATCTCTTCTATGAGAGAAGACCTGTATGTCGTTTTAAGTGCATGGGAAGATGACGGCAAAGCAACCTTTGTGGTAAAAATTAACCCAATGATGAATTGGCTATGGGTCGGTTCTTTCATGATTGTTATTGGTGCACTTTTTGCAATCTGGAATGGGAAATATGGTAATGTCACTCCAAGGTACACTGGGGTGTGCAAAGAGGTGGCATAAACATGAAGAATAAAGTATATCTCGGTTTCCTTATTCTGTTCGTCATTTTTCAAACTCCGCTATTGCGGGTACACGCAGCCGAATTTGATTACAAATCTGCTGAATTCAAAGCGGTGGCTTCCCAATTTCGCTGTACCTGCGGATGCGGGCAGGATCATTTTGAGTGTGATCCAAATACCTGCAATGAGACCAAAGAATTTAAGCAAGATTTAGTTGATATGATGAAAAAAGGATGGGATAAAGATAAAATCCGTGATTATTATGTCAACATTTATGGAGAAGAAATACTCACTGCCCCAGAAAAAAGCGGCTTTAGCTTAGCTGCCTGGACTCTTCCTTTTGCAGCAATAGGCATTGCTGGAGCCGGATTGTTCTTTGTCATCCGTAAATGGGTAAAAAGAAAAGCTCCTGACGAGACGAATGAAACGGTACAGGATATAGAAGAGGAAGTTGAGGGGGAAATCCTATCTTCCTTAATTGATGAAGAACGTAAAAAGTATCTTTAGGATGTGAACGTTATGCCGGATATCTCCCTTATTTCCATAATATTTACAGCAGCATTGACATTGGTTTGTTTATTTTTAATCTTATCCCCGTTACTTAAGTGGGATACATACTTTCAGCATAAGACGGGCGGCCAGGATTTATCCATTTCAAAAGAAGCACTGTTAACAACTTTGAATGAATTGGAATTCGAGTACAAAATGGATAAAATATCGCACGCCGACTATAAAAATTTACGGAAGCAATATGAGGTGGAAATTGCGAATATTCTTCAGGAAGAGGAACGATTGCAAACAGTCAATATTGACGAAGAGCTGATGGCCGAAGTGGAAAAAGAAATTGAACTGCAAATGAAAAGCTATAAGAAGCAAAAGGGGGATGTAAAGTGATTAAGAAAATCACCATATTCCTTCTTGGGTGGCTGTTTTTATTTCCAAATTTCGGGCAAGCAGCGGCTGCTGACTCAAACATTGTAATTGATATGGATTATCTCGTTGTTAGTCCCGGGGAAGACGAATCTACCAATATGATGAACATGGTGAATTATTCGAATCCCTCAGATCAGGATTATAAAGGGGACGGACAAGGTGAGGCGGTATTAAAGGTTACCCTTCCTAAAGGGATTAAGGACTTAAATTTTTCGGATAGCAAAATTGCCTTTAAACAGACAGAAACTGGTTTTATTACGACAACTCCAATACCTGCAAATCAAACCATGGTACTGCCCTACAGTTATCGGGTCGAAAAAGGGAAAGAAATAAACCTCACTGTAGACTATTCGGTCCAGTTGTTCCAAATACTTGTGCCAGAGGGGATGGGCAGTATAGAAATTAAAGGAACGGATTATACCAGTCAAGGTCTTTTCAAATTTGATGATCAAAACTATTGGGGATACAGTATTGAAAATATAAAAGCGAATCAAACATTCACTATTTTCTACAACAAAGACATACAGCCTAAAAGTGATACGGCGCTGGCAGAGACAGATAGCACCAATAAAAGTACTAGCTCTGTTACACGAACGGCACCTGCCTTCCATAACCCAGGCCATTTAAGAATGTGGGCCCAATCACCTTTGCACAGATTTAACCCGCATGTGTTTTTAATTATTATGGGTGCCATCGTCATTGCGGGTGTTTCCTACTATATTTACTTTAGAAGAAAAGCTAGATTTGAGCAGGAGCGGCTTGGTGCAGATAAAGAAGAGAAGGCCTTTAAGCTGTTAATGTCTAAGCAAAAAGCCATTATGGATAAAATTATTGAGCTAGAAGAAACCTTTGGTGACGGGAAGCTGACCGAGAATGAATATCAAGCAAAGCTTAATGCCTATAAACAGCATTTAGTACAGGTGAAATTAAGTTTACGTGAATTCATAGAGTAGCTTGCTAGTAAGGGAGGAACAACCAATGATAGAAATAACCAAGCTGACAAAGCAAGCAGATAATAAGTTGATACTGCGTGGTATTGACATCAAGGTAAGCAAAGGGGAAACAGTGGCTATACTTGGTCCAAATGGTGCCGGAAAAAGTACATTGTTAAAGATTATTGCAGGCTTGATTAAACCAACATCCGGGTTAGTTAAAATGAAAGGCTTGGACATAAAAAAAGATGGCTTCGAAATAAAGAAAAGTATCGGTTATTTACCTCATGCTAGTTTACTATATGACCATTATTCACCATTAGAAAATCTTGTTTTTTTTGGGAAGCTTTATGGAGTGGAACAAGTAGAAGAGAGGGCGGTTCAACTAGTGAAAGAGGTGGGGTTATCCTTTTTTCTGCATGATCCCGTTAAAAACTTTTCCCGTGGAATGGTACAGAGGATTGCCATCGCCAGAGCGATTATCCACGACCCGGAAATCCTCCTTTTAGATGAGCCGCATACAGGGTTGGATCAAGGTGCGATGACGATCCTTAATAATGTCATCTTAACTATGAAAAATAAAGGGACAACCACATTAATGGTTACCCATGATTTTAAACAGGCGGCAGAAATTTGTGACCGGATTATTATTATTAAAAACGGGAAACTAGTGGACGATTTTCAAGTGAAAGATCAATCAATCGAATTGGTAACTGAAAAGTATGCGAGGCAACTGGAGGGAGTGTCATGAACCTAGTGAAATCCGCTCTTTTGCTAGCAAAAAAGGACTTGTTTTCTGAGTGGAAAACAAAACAAGTGCTTGTTACCCAAATTATCTTCGCCAGCTTGGTGATTGTGGTATTCAGCTTTGCCTTTGACCCGTCCAATAATATGACAAAGGCGGTCATCCCGGGAATTATCTGGGTTATTATCGTGTTCGCAGGAATATTAGGCTTAAACAGATCGATTGTCTCCGAACAGCGAAATGACACAATGTATGCTCTATTAGTGGCACCGATGGAGCCTGCAGGAATCTATTTAGGAAAGTTCATTGCTAACTTTACCATGATCATGATTGTCGAAACCATTGCTATTCCATTTTTGTTTTTGCTGTTTGATTTCAATATGGCCGGAAGTATACCCTATTTCATTCTTATCATTTTTGTTGGTAGTTTTGGATTTGTTTCCATTGGGACGTTTTTAGCTGCATTGGCTGGAAACTCAAAAAGTAGTGAAATGTTGCTTCCGTTACTGCTGTTTCCAATCGCAAGCCCTGTCCTGATTGGGGTTACCCAGGCAACGAGAATTGTTTTATCGGATATGAGCAAATTATCGAGCGCACTGGCTTGGACCCAGATGGTTACATCCTATGATGTTATTTTCTTTGTAATTTCATTATTCTTAATTGATTATGTACTGGAGGTTTAAGCAATGAGTATGAATCTCGAACAAGAGAAACCACTGCTTCCTGATTCTCCGCTCTCAAAATCAAAGAGCGCCTATCTGCCAAAGGTATTACTTGGCAGTACCATTATTACGATGTTGACATCAATTTATTTTATTTTCCTTTATGCAGAGGAAGAAAAGACAATGGGGGCTGCTCAAAAGATTTTTTATTTTCATGTCAGTTCCGCATGGGTTGCCTTTTTTGCCTTTTTCATAACTTGCTTATTTAGTATTTTGTTCCTGGTTAAGCGTCAAAGAATATACGATACATACGCGTATGTGTCCGCTGAAATTGGTGTAGTTTTTACCATTATTGTTTTAACAACAGGTCCTATTTGGGCGAAATCAGCTTGGAATACATGGTGGGTCTGGGAGCCGCGGTTGATTACCACACTAATTCTCTTCTTCCTCTACATTGCTTATATCATGATCAGGCAAATGGATGGGGTCTGGGATAAAAAGGCCCGGCTGGCCTCTGTATTTGGCATTATTGGTTTTGTAGATGTTCCCATTGTTTTCTTTGCCATTCGCTGGTGGCAGACCAAATTGCATCCGGTCGTATTTGGCGAAGGATCGGACCAATCAGGAGGCGGCATTGCACCTTCCATGCTTGCTGCATTGTTAATTTCCATTTTAGCTTTTACAATTCTTTATGCCTACTTGTTAAATAAAGGCGTCACACTTGAAAATTTGAAAATAAAGGTTGAGCAGTATAAAGAAAAGTTAAGAATGGATATCGAAAATTAGGAGGAATCAAGATGACTTATCAATATATGTATGCGGCCTATACAGTAGCTTGGGTGGTTATTTTTGGCTATCTTTTCATTTTGGACAGAAAACAAAGCAAGCTCAAGAAGGATATTGAATTTTTAAAGCAATTGGAGAAATAGAACCAATAAGGCTGACAAGGAAGTCAGCCTGTATTGTACAACACCCCAGGATCGTATGGAGGCGTTACGATGAAAAAACCGATTATTAAATTATTCGTGTTAGTTTTAGTAATTAGCATGTTTGGGTTTTTTGGATATAGCCTGGTCACAAAAGGAAAACACACAGATGTGGGGGATCAGGCATATTCTTTCGTGCTGCCTAATTATAATGGTACAACAACCCAACTTGAGGATTTTAAAGGCAAAGTGGTGATATTGAACTACTTTGCAAGCTGGTGTGCTCCATGTAAGGAGGAATTTCCTGAACTGGCGGCATTTCAAAAGGATTATGGAATTAAATATCCTTTATTAATGATCAACCGTGGTGAAACCGTTGACCGCATTAAAAAAGTCTCTGAAAACAACAAGGAGGGAATGACCTATTTATTTGACTATAATGCAAAAGTTTCAAAACAATTTAATGTAACGGGACAACCCGAAACCTTTGTTATTGATAAGCAGGGGATCATCAGAGAACATTATAATGGCCCCGTCACTGAAATGCAGTTATACAACTGGGCTAAAAAATATGATAATTAATATAAAAAGAGGATTGAATCATTTAAATGATTCAATCCTCTTTTTTGTTCTTGGCTCTGTTAAACGATACTGTTAAATTTTTTAACTCTGTCAATTGGAGCGGAAGGCGCTCGACTCCTCGAAAATCCTCCATTATGCTTTCGCATAATTTCGTGCGAAAAAAGTTTATGGAAGCTTTCCTTGTGCTATCGCATTTTCTTCGTGGGTAGATTCGAGGGTGACTTTCAGTGTCCTGCGGGAGTACCCGGCACGCCCGCGGGTTCGCTGAGCTTCTTTCGCTGCAATCAACAGCCAAATTTAACAGAGCCTTGTTTTTAAATGAATTAAATAGAAGAAAAGAATAGGGTGAATTGCTAGTCATAATGTGGCCAAGCAGGCATACATTTTAAATAGCGAGATACTAGAAAATCAGGAAACCAATGCAATAAAGGAGGTAGCCATTTTGGAAACGATTCTAAGCTTTTTGCCAAAAAACATTGTAGAACAAATAAAACAAATCCCTCCTAAACAGCTCGAAGAATTAGAAGAAATTAGAATAAGGATTCATCGTCCAATGGAATTGTCGTTAAAGGGTACGCCGTACTTTTTATCGTATATCATTCAGCCGGAAGATGCCTTTCATCTGTTAAATAAAATCAGCAGCTACTCCATTTATACCCTAGAAGAGGAGCTTAAGCGTGGGTATATCACCGTTTCAGGAGGGCATCGAATCGGTCTTGCCGGTAAGGTCATTTTAGAGGAAGGCAGGGTAAAGGCGATTAGAGATGTTTCTTCGTTTAACATTCGGGTTGCTAGAGAAAAAATCGGCATCGCCAACACTGTTATCCCCTTTATATTTAAGGGGAACTGGCAGAATACCATGGTAATTGGGGCACCGCAAACGGGAAAAACCACCTTGCTTCGTGACATTGCCAGGATCATTTCAACTGGGGAGAGAAACATTCCTGCCAGCAAGGTGGGCATTGTTGATGAACGAAGTGAGATTGCTGGATGTGTCAATGGGGTTCCACAATTATCATTTGGTCATCGCTTAGATGTACTAGATGCATGTCCAAAAGCCGAGGGAATGATGATGATGATCCGCTCTATGAGCCCTGAGGTGTTAATTGTGGATGAAATTGGACGCTGGGAAGATACGGAGGCAATACTCGAGGCAGTTCATGCCGGAATCAAACTGGTCATGACAACTCACGGGACGAGCCTGCAAGAGATAACGGGGAGACCTACTCTAAAACAAATTATCGACCAAAAGATATTTCAGCGGTTTATTGTCCTTAATAGAAGTGCTGGTCCCGGAACCATTACTCATATACTGGATGAGTCTGGAAGAGAATTGAAGCAAAAAGTGAGCGTGACATAAATGGTTAAATTAATTGGCGCCATATTTATTATTGTTGCGACAACATTGACAGGATTCGAGGCTTCCAGGCACTTTAGTGATCGGCCCAAACAGTTACGGGCTTTAAGGAGCGCATTGCAATCACTTGAGGCTGAAATCATGTATGGGCACACCCCTTTGCATGAGGCATCAAGGAGGTTGGCAGAACAGTTGTCAAAGCCGCTATCCACTTTCTTTGGGACCTTTTCTCAGAAATTAATGGATACGGAAACGACCGTTAAAGAAGCATGGCAAACCAGCTTAAAGGAAGTATGGGGTGCCACGGCTCTCAAAAATGCAGAATTTGAGATTATGAAGCAATTTGGAGAAACCCTAGGACGCCATGATCGCTTTTCCCAACAAAAGCAGATTATGCTGACTCTTACCCATTTAGAAAGAGAAGAAGCTAACGCTGTCCAAGCACAAGCAAAATATGAAAAAATGGTCAAGAGTCTGGGATTTTTGTCAGGCTTGCTGTTGATTATTCTACTATTTTAGGGGGAAAAGCAATGGGTTTAGAAGTGGATATTATTTTTAAGATAGCCGGAGTAGGCATTGTAGTGGCATTTCTGCATACCGTCTTAGATCAGGTAGGTAAAAAAGAGTACGCCCAGTGGGTAACACTGTTTGGATTTATCTACATTTTGTTTCAAGTGGCATCCATTGTGAATGATTTGTTCCAAAAAATAAAATCGGTGTTTTTGTTCCAATAGAAGGGAGGGCTTTGCGATTGAAATTCTTAAAATAGTCGGCATCGCGCTGATCGCTACTTTTCTATCTTTAATTGTTAAAGAGCAAAAACCTAACCTTGCCTTCCTGTTAATTGTGTTTGTCGGCTGTTCCATCTTTCTTTTTTTGGTAGATAAGATCTATGAGATCATCCACATGCTCGAACGCCTTGCGTTAAATGCCAAGGTAAATATGGTATATGTGGAAACAATTCTTAAAATTATTGGCATTGCTTATATTGCTGAATTTGCAGTCCAGATTACCAAAGATGCTGGACAAGGAGCCATTGCTTCAAAAATTGAATTAGCAGGGAAGATTATCATTCTAGCAATGGCAATACCAATTTTGACCGTGTTAATTGAGACCATAATCAAGTTGATTCCAAGTTAAATCCAGGACTGAAGGATAAAGCAAACGGAGCGCTCAGTCCAATTGGCGGGAGCAGGAGCGCTTACGTTCCTAAAGAGGTGTATTCATTGAAGCAGAGGCTGCAGTTTATTCCAATAATTATTATTTTCTATCTACTTTTTTTACCGTCAGGTGTACAAGCCATTGAAAATACGGAAGATACCACCACTCCTCACTCACCTCAGGAACTGGTTGATGCTCAGCTGGACACATTGGATTTATCTGAACTGACAAAGTTTTGGGAAGATATTACCGATAAATATGGCGGCTTTTTGCCGGAAAGCCAAAAGGGGAGTCTATATGATTTTATTAAAGGGGAGAAAGACTTCTCGTTTAAACAGTGGGGGCAAGGATTTTTAAAATTTATCTTTCATGAATTTACTGCAAATGGAAAACTACTTGGAACCTTAATTATGTTGGCTGTTTTCAGCATGTTCCTGCAGTCGATGCAAAACGCTTTTGAGAAAAGCAATATTAGCAAGGTTGCCTATGCCATCGTTTATATGGTTTTGATGATACTTGCACTCAATAGCTTCCATATTGCTATCACCTATACCACCGAAGCGATTGAAACGATGATTTCATTCGTGCTTGCTCTGATTCCGATTTTACTTGCCTTAATGGCTGCTTCTGGCGGGCTTGTTTCAGCAGCCTTTTTCCATCCGGTTATCCTGTTTTTAATGAATATAAGCGGGATGTTTATGCAATATATTATCCTTCCGCTGCTTTTTTTAGGCACCTTACTCAGCGTTGTCAGCACCATATCGGAACAGTATAAGGTTACACAATTGGCTGGATTGTTGCGAAATTGGAGTATTGGCTTAATGGGTTTATTTTTAACGATATTTTTAGGGGTTATATCTGTACAGGGGGTGTCAGCAGCCGTTACGGATGGAATTGCGATCCGAACTGCCAAGTTTATCACAGGGAATTTTATCCCGGTTATTGGGAGAATGTTTACCGATGCCACTGATACGGTTGTCAGTGCCTCTGTTTTGTTAAAAAACACCGTTGGTATTGCCGGTGTGGCGATTCTGTTGTTAATTGTTGCATTCCCGGCTCTTAAAATCTTAATGATCTCTTTTATTTATAAGTTTGCAGCCGCCATCCTGCAGCCATTAGGCGGGGGGCCAATCATTACCTGCTTGGATATTATCAGCAAAAGTGTAATTTATGTTTTTGCGGCATTAAGCATTGTTTCCCTTATGTTCTTTTTAAGCATCACGGTAATTGTGGCCGCTGGAAATTTAACCATGATGATGAGATAGGGGGTGCGTAATTAAAATGGAATTTTTAAAAGAGTGGGTAACCAGCATCATTCTCTTTATTCTGCTAGCAACCGTTATAGATATGCTCCTTCCCAATTCAGGCTTTCAAAAATACACAAAAATGGTAACAGGGTTACTATTGATTGCGATTATTCTCACCCCGATTTTAAAAGTCATCTCTAAGGATTTTGAATCAACGATTGCAGCGATTCCATCTGTTGGAACTTCTGAAGAAAAAAATATGAAAAATTTAATAGATTTGAAGAAAAAAGAAATACAAGCCTCCCAAGATGCATATATTTTAGAAGAAACGGCTGTTCAGCTGAAAAGCGGAGTTAAAGAGGAGTTGATGGAGAAATACGGATTGGAGATAGCAAAAATCGATATTGAAAGGAATGAACAAGGGGACAAAGCATTTCCAGATAACCTCCAAAAGGTAATGATTCAATTAAAACAGCCGGATACAGACAGTAAGGTAGTGGAAGCAATTAAACCAATACAAATAAACACTGAAACACCTCTTCCATCTCAAAAAGCATCAGATGAAACAGATAAAGTTGCTGCATTTCTAGCAAAAAAATGGGATGTATCCAAAGAAACAATTGAAGTATCGATAGAAGGGGGGATCCAAAACAAAAATGAGTAATAATCATGGACCGTTTTCATGGTTCAAAAAACTCCTAAAACTTGACAACGAAACTAGCGAAGATAAACCAGGAAAAAAACCAAGCAAATATCAATATATGGTGCTTGTCCTTTGTATTGGTGCAGCCTTTATGATTGTGGGCAATGTAGTCCTGACACCAGGAGGCAGTACTGAAGCAAACAAACAGGCAAGTACAAATCAAACAGAACCAGGCGAGGATGTTCCTGCCTTCGGGGTGAAAAAAAGTTCTAGTAATCAGGCAATTGAAGACTATGAAGAAAAGTATGAGACACAGTTAGAGAAGGCCCTCCAAGAAGTCTTAGGTGTAAAGGATGTAACAGTGGTGGTTACAATTGATTCAACCGCTCGTAAAGTTCTCGAAAAAAATCAAGTGACAAAGGAACAGACAACCGAGGAAACTGACCGGGAAGGCGGGCAAAGAAAGGTACAAGATATCTCAACCGATGAACAGGTTGTTATCATTCGAAATGGAGAAAAAGAGGTTCCGATTGTAGTAGAAACCAAAAAGCCTGACATACGCGGCGTCATGGTTGTAGCCAAGGGTGCAGAAAATATCCAAGTAAAAAAATGGATTGTAGAAGCTGTAACCAAAGTCTTAGGAGTACCTAGCCATCGGGTTGGGGTATTCCCTAAAAAATAGGCTCTGTCAAATTTTTTTAACTCTGTTGATTGGAGCGGAAGGTGCTCGACTCCTCCGGGAGTTGGAGGCTCCCGGGCCCGCCAGCGGGAACGCTTAAGCGCCGGGAGCAGAAATCAACAGCCAAATTAATAGAGCAAAAAATAAAAGGAGGATTTTAATCATGCTATTAAAAAAACAAACAGTTTGGTTATTAACAATGTTAAGTCTTGTAGTTGTCCTATCCGTCTATTACATTACTTCCCCAGAACAAAAAACAAATGACGTTGCACAAGTGAAGCAGGAAGCCAAGGATGAAGCGAAAACTAAAACAAAAACGAACACCGAAGCCAAGGATGATAAGACTATTGTTTCTACCATTGCCGGAGATGCTGAATTTGAAAAACTGCGCATGGCTCTTGAGGAATCTCGCAGCAAGCAGCAAGAGCAGTTAACAAATATTGTTGCATCCACCAATCTTCCAGCAGACGAGCGAAGCAAAGCCAAAGACCAAATGGAAAAGCTGACTGAGACTGCGCAAAAGGAAGAAATGCTGGAGTCTTTCATCAAGACAATGGGCTATGAGGATGTCCTTGTCAGAGCAGATGGGGAGAAAGTGAATGTCACAGTAAAATCCAAAAATAAACCTTCTGCTTCTGAGGCTAACAAGATTATTCTTGAAGTAAAGAAAGAAATAGGAGAAACGAATTTTGTCGCTGTTACTTTTCAGCCTTCTAAATAAGTAATGAAAAAACAGAACGCATTGTTAAAGTGTACAAAGGAGAGCTGAATGGCTTTCCTTTGTTTAATTTACGTTAAAAAGGAAAAAATAAACTTTTAATAGTTATAAATGGACATCATATTTCACATTTTTACCAGAAAATATTATGATGAAAGAAGGGGAGTTTCTCCATATTACGAAAAATAGCTTATTGAACTAATAGGAGATATTATCGTATAGTATTAGTAGCTAGTCATGAATAATACTCGCCGGCTAATGAACCCTTAAGGTTAAGACAAAGTCGCAGTTGCACTACTAATGAGTTAAAAGTTTAGATGGTGAATGGTAATGAAATGAAAATTTAAAAGCACAAGGGGTGTATCTTCATGCTGAAAATACAAGAAATTCGTGAATTAATTAAACTAGTAGACCAATCAAGCATTGATGAGTTTGTATATGAAAATGAAGGCTCGAAAATTAAAATGAAAAAGACTGGAACAGCCACAGTGGCAACGCTACAGCCTGTTGTCCAAGCACCTCAAGTCCCTGCTGCACTTCAGGTACCACCTGTTGCCGTTAATGAGCAGGCGGCACCAGTTTCTGTACAGGAGCCCGCACAAGAACAAGCAAACAAAGAATCAGTTTCTGTAGAAAACTTACATAAAATCACTTCACCTATGGTGGGCACTTTTTATGCTTCCCCAAGTCCAGATGCTGATTTGTACGTAAAACCAGGTTCAAAGGTATCAAAGGATACCGTAGTCTGTATCGTCGAGGCTATGAAATTATTCAATGAAATTGAAGCTGAAGTGGATGGAGAAATTGTAGAAGTTTTGGTGAAAAATGGACAGCTAGTAGAATATGGCCAGCCATTATTTTTGGTAAGACCTTAAGTTAGGAGCGTAACAGGATGATAAGAAAACTGTTAATTGCAAATAGAGGAGAAATTGCAGTCAGAATCATTAGGGCTTGCCGAGATATGGGAATCGAGTCGGTGGCTGTATTTTCTGAGGCAGATCGTGAGGCATTGCATGTTCAACTGGCTGATGAAGCCTATTGTATTGGACCAACATCTTCAAAAGACAGTTACTTAAACGTGGCCAATATCATCAGTGTGGCCAAGTTGACAGGTTGCGACGCCATTCACCCGGGTTATGGTTTCTTAGCTGAAAATGCCGATTTTGCTGAACTTTGCCGTGAATGCAGTATTACCTTTGTCGGACCAAGTCCAGAAGCCATAAACAAAATGGGAACCAAGGATATTGCCAGAGAAACGATGAGAGAAGCAGGCGTTCCAATTGTACCTGGATCTCAAGGAATTATCAGTGATGTTGATGAAGCAATTGAATTGGCGAACAAAATTGAGTATCCAGTTATCATAAAGGCCACTGCTGGCGGCGGCGGAAAAGGAATTCGTGTTGCAAGAAACGAACAAGAATTAATTAAAGGCATTAATATTACTCAGCAGGAAGCATTAACAGCTTTCGGTAATTCAGGCGTCTATCTGGAAAAATATATAGAGGATTTTCGGCATGTTGAAATCCAAATTCTCGCTGATAATTATGGAAATACCATTCATCTAGGCGAGAGGGATTGTTCCATCCAGCGTCGTCTCCAAAAGCTTCTAGAGGAATCACCTTCGCCAGCATTAGATGGAGAAATTCGTACTGAAATGGGAAATGCCGCTGTAAAGGCTGCAAAAGCAGTTGATTATTCTGGTGCTGGAACAGTAGAATTTATATATGATTACCGCAACCGTAAATTTTATTTTATGGAAATGAATACTCGGATTCAGGTGGAGCACCCCGTTACGGAGCTTGTCACTGGGGTGGATTTAATTAAGGAACAGATTCGGGTAGCTAATGGGGAAAAGCTTTCATTGACCCAACAAGACGTCACGTTCACGGGATGGGCAATAGAATGCCGGATTAATGCTGAAAATCCGGAGAAAAACTTTCTCCCATCAGCAGGGAAAATTAAAATGTACTTGCCGCCAGGTGGACTTGGAGTCCGAATTGATTCTGCAGCATATCCTGGTTACACCATTCCACCTTATTATGATTCCATGATTGCCAAAGTGATCGCATATGGCAGTACCAGGGATGAGGCAATTGCCAGAATGAAGCGTGCACTGAGTGAATTTGTGGTAGAAGGCATTCACACCACCATTCCGTTTCATTTAAAGTTACTTGAACATGAAAAATTTGTTGAAGGGGCATTTAATACAAAATTCCTGGAAATATATGATGTAATGAAAACTGTATAATAATTGGAGGTGTTTGGGATGAGTGAGTTTAATATTTTAGAGATGGAACAGGATAATGATGGCCTGGGCAAGATTGAGATCGCACCCGAAGTCATCGAAGTAATTGCAGGCATTGCAGCATCTGAGGTGGAAGGCGTGTCAGGGATGCGCGGTAACTTCGCCACAGGAGTAGTGGAGCGGTTAGGTAGGAAAAACCATGGCAAAGGTGTGAAGGTAGAGCTATCTGAAACTGGCATAAAAATTGATGTGTACTGTTTAATTAAATTTGGCATTTCCATTCCTACAGTTGCTGGAAAAATACAAGAAAATATTCGTCAGGCTTTACTAAACATGACAGCTTTAGAGGCTGAGGAAGTTAATATCCATGTCGTTGGCGTTCAATTTGAAAATCAAAAGCAAGAACCTGCCATCGAGGAAGAAGTCTAATTTTAAAAACCAAAGGGTCAACCTTTGGTTTTTCTATTGAAACAATCATTTCTAAACAGTGCGAATCCCTGTTAGTTATGCTATTATCTTTTTATGTGTAAGGTTTTCTATTTGTTTAATACTAAATAATGTATATAAATGGGCAAAACTAGTTGAAATGGTTAAAGGAGATATAAGTATAATGAAAAGACGAACAGCCAGGGAAAAAGCATTGCAAGCACTATTTCAAATTGATGTCAGCAACAGTGAACCATCAGAAGCACTTCATCATGTATTGGATGGACAAGCAGGTGATGAATACCTATCAAAGCTTGTTTTCGGTGTGGTTGAACATATGTCTGAAATAGACCCGCTTATTGGTAAAAACCTTGAAAAATGGTCGATGGATCGTTTGGCACCTGTAGACCGGAACATTCTGAGAATCGCCGCTTATGAATTAAAGTATTTACTTGATGAAGTCCCAGGGAATGTGGTTTTAGACGAAGCAATTGAAATTGCCAAAGTCTATGGAGATGATCAATCAAGCAAATTTATTAATGGCGTGCTTTCAAAAGTGAAACAACAGCTTAGCTAATGAAAAAATTTAAGGTGCAGGAAAGGGCAAGGGGGAGAAAAAATGACTGCAGTGTTGATTAATGGAAAAGAAATTGCCGCTAAAAAACGAATAGAAATTGCAGAAAAGGTGAAGGACTTAAAGAAAAAGGGTGTTACCCCAGGGTTGGCTGTTATTCTGGTAGGCAACAACGATGCCTCTAGGACATATGTCCGCAATAAAGAAAAAACTTGCCAAGAACTTGGCATGAATTCTTTGCTGATTGAACTAGATGAAGATGTGGCTGAGGATAAATTACTTGATAAGATTCTAGAATTAAACAATGACCCCGCGATCCATGGGATTTTGGTACAGCTTCCGCTTCCTAACCATATTAAAGAAAGTAAGGTAATTGAAACTATATCACCTTTAAAAGATGTTGATGGCTTCCACCCCATTAATATTGGGAGAATGATGACAGGACAAGATGCCTTCTTGCCTTGTACGCCATATGGAATTATGGTGCTGCTTGAGGAGACGGGGATCAACATTGAAGGCAAACATGTCGTTGTCGTGGGAAGAAGTAATATTGTTGGCAAACCAGTTGGACAATTATTTTTAAACCAAAATGCAACAGTTACTTATTGTCACTCCAGGACCAAAGATTTGAAGTTACATACTAAGCAGGCTGATATTGTGGTAGCAGCCGTTGGAATCGCTAATTTTATTACGGCCGACCATATTAAAGAAGGGGCAGTCGTGATTGATGTAGGAATCAATCGCAACGAAGCAGGGAAACTTTGCGGTGATGTGAAATTTGATGAGGTGAGCGAGAAGGCTGGGTATATTACCCCAGTGCCTAAGGGAGTTGGCCCAATGACAATTACCATGCTGATGTATAATACCTTAAAATCTGCGTCACAAAGTTTAGACCGATAGTGAGTAATTAAAATTGTCCTTATCTTATAATGGTAATCAGCCGGTCATTTTGCGGACAAATTCATTGGCTGATACTATAATGGATAAGGACAGTTTTTATTCTCTCTTTTATGAAGGAGCCGTTATGCAGGAACAACAATACCTAACTGTGAATGCGTTAACTAAATACATAAAACGAAAATTTGATGCTGACCCGCATTTGCGTGATATCCATGTCCGTGGAGAAATTTCAAACTTTAAACAGCATTCAAGCGGTCACATGTATTTTACCTTAAAGGATGAAAAGGCCCGTATCTTGGCCGTAATGTTTTCTAGTAATACCAGGCACATGAAGTTTATTCCTGAAAATGGAATGAAAGTCATTGTGAAAGGCGATATCACGGTATTTGAACCAAGCGGACAGTATCAAATCTATGTCAAAGCCATGCAGCCAGATGGCGTTGGCGAATTATTTTTAGCATATGAACAATTAAAACAAAGACTGGAAACCGAAGGTTTGTTTGCAGCTCAAAATAAAAAGCCATTGCCGTTATTTCCAAACACGATCGGGGTCATCACTTCACCGACAGGAGCTGCAATTAGGGACATTATTACAACGATTAAAAGACGATATCCGATTGGAAGGATTCTTGTTTTGCCTGCTCTAGTCCAAGGTGAACAAGCTGCTCCGTCGATTGCCAAAGCTATTGAAAAGGCCAATGCGATGGGGGAGATTGACGTATTAATCGTTGGCCGGGGTGGTGGCTCTATTGAAGAATTATGGGCTTTCAATGAGGAACTTGTCGCCCGAGCGATTTATCAATCAAGGATTCCGGTTATCTCCGCTGTCGGTCATGAAACGGATTTTACCATAGCGGATTTTGTTGCAGACCTTAGAGCACCAACCCCTACGGGTGCTGCGGAACTGGCTGTCCCACACATTGAAGAATTAATGGACCGTGTATTACAGCGGCAGACGAGACTCATGCGATCCATAAGGGAAAGATTCCGATTTGAAACAGAGCGTCTGAATCGGGTTCAAAGGTCGTATGCCTTCCGCTACCCGAAACGATTATATGAGCAAAAGCTAGAACAGACTGACAAGCTTACTGAAATGCTCGTACGAAATACGTCGCGATTAATTACGGGAAAAAAGGAACAGCACGATTCCCTTAATAAACGGTTCACGCGGAACCATCCCCGACAGGTTTTAACCGAAGCTAAACACAAGTTTGAAAGAATGGATAGAGACATGAACCGGGCACTTCAACAAACAGTAACTAAAAAACAAACTGATTTTGACAAAATACTTGCTACTCTTCAAGCTTTGAGCCCGTTGAGAATCATGGAACGAGGCTTTAGTTTGGCTTATACGAAAAACAATCAGATTTTAAAAAGTGTAACGCAAGTGAAACCAGACGAACAAGTTCAAATACAATTAAATGATGGGCAGGTATACTGTAAAGTAGAGACCATAGAGGGGGGCGATAAAAATGCCATCGGAAAATAATTTATCTTTTGAAGAAGCGATGACAAAACTGGAACGGATTGTAGAAAAGCTTGAAGAAGGAGATGTTCCTTTGGAAGAGGCCATTAGTATTTACAAAGAGGGCATGGAACTATCAAAACTATGTCATGATAAATTAAAAAGTGTTGAGGAACAATTAACTCAAATCATTACAGAGGATGGAAGTACTGAGAGTTTTTCAATCGATGAGGAGGATTAGTGGTGGAAACCAGGTTAGATTCATTTGCTCGAGAATATAAAAATCTGCTGGATAATGAACTCCGCAGGTTAGTAGAACAGCTAGATGCTCCACCAATCCTTAAGGACTCGATGATTTATTCTTTAGAAGCCGGCGGGAAGAGGATACGGCCTTTGCTTTTATTTGCTACCCTTGATGCTTTTGACGTTAATCCAAAAAATGGGCTGTGGGCGGCAGCAGCGATCGAAATGATTCATACCTATTCGCTCATCCATGATGACCTGCCCAGTATGGACAATGATGACTTAAGAAGAGGAAAGCCAACCAATCATATTGTATTCGGAGATGCTGTAGCTACTTTAGCAGGAGATGCACTGTTAACCTACAGTTTCGAAGTGATAGGAAATACACCTGTTGAATTTGCCACTGCTGAAACTAAACTTAAATTGATGCTCGAAATGGCCAAGGCTGCCGGTGCCGAAGGAATGGTTGGCGGTCAGGTGGCTGATATGGAAGGAGAAAACCAGGAACTTACCCTTGAGGAACTTGAGTATATCCATATCCATAAAACAGGTAAGCTGTTGGGTTATAGTGTCCAAGCCGGTGCGATTTTGGCCTTGGCTGACCAGGCAGTACTTGACTATCTCCGGAAATTTGCTCATCACCTGGGTCTTGCCTTTCAAATCAAGGATGATATTCTTGACTTGGTGGGCAATCAGCAAGTGATCGGTAAACCTGTAGGAAGCGATACAGCAAATCACAAAAGCACTTATCCTAGATTATTGACATTGGAAGGTGCCAAGGATGCTTTAAAGCAGCAAATTATGAACGCCAAGGAAAGTCTTCAAAAGACGGGATTAAACACAACCCTTCTAATGGAACTGACGGATTTAGTTGCTTCACGGGATCGTTAAAAAACAGTTATTTGAGGCAATATAATTAGTATGTTATAATGAGTTGAAATCTAGAAACCGTGAACAATGCCGTTATCACGTCCGTGTTAGCGGCTTATTTTTAAATTGCCGCTAGAGAAGAAAAAGTTACGAAAGTGAGTGATCCAGATATGGATCTATTATCAATAAAAGACCCTTCCTTTCTTAAAGGAATGTCAAACGCCGAGTTGGAGGTATTAAGCAGAGACATCCGCCGTTTTCTTATCGAAAAGCTTTCGGTTACCGGCGGCCATATTGGACCGAATTTGGGGGTAGTGGAATTAACGATTGCCTTACATAAATGCTTCGATAGTCCAAAAGATAAACTCATTTGGGATGTCGGACATCAGTCTTATGTCCATAAAATTCTAACAGGAAGAGCTGCAGAATTTGATACACTACGACAGTTTAAAGGTTTGTGTGGTTTTCCAAAGAGGGTGGAAAGTGCTCATGATGTTTGGGAGACCGGACATAGTTCTACCTCCTTATCAGCAGCCATGGGTATGGCAATTGCTAGAGATTTAAAAAAAGAAAAGCATTATGTGGTACCGGTGATTGGTGATGGGGCGTTAACCGGCGGTATGGCGCTGGAAGCGTTGAATCATATTGGACATGAAAAGAAAGATATGATTGTCATTTTAAATGACAATGAAATGTCAATTGCGCCTAATGTAGGTGCCTTGCATAATATACTTGGACAATTGCGGACAGCTGGTAAGTACCAATGGGTAAAGGATGAACTTGAAGTCCTATTGAAAAAGGTTCCTGCTGTAGGCGGGAAATTGGCTGCTACTGCAGAGAGGATCAAAGACAGTCTGAAATATCTATTTGTATCCGGCATGTTTTTCGAAGAATTGGGCTTTACCTATTTAGGTCCAATTGATGGCCATAATTTTGAAGCATTATTTGAGAATCTCGCTTATGCCAAGAAAACCGAAGGACCGGTTCTCCTTCACGTTCTAACTAAAAAGGGCAAAGGGTTTAAACCAGCAGAAACTGATAAAGTAGGGACTTGGCATGGAACAGGTCCATATAAAATGGATACTGGGGATTTTGTGAAACCTAGCAAAAAACAACCACCAGCTTGGAGCAGTTTGGTAAGTGAGACCGTTAGGCGAATTGCTCGTGAAGATGACCGAGTAGTAGCGATCACACCGGCAATGCCTGTCGGTTCTAAACTGGAGGGATTTGCCCATGAATTCCCGGATCGTATGTATGATGTAGGGATCGCAGAACAGCATGCAGCAACTGTTGCTGCAGGCCTTGCAACTCAGGATATGAAGCCGTTTCTGGCGATTTACTCCACCTTTCTGCAGCGGGCTTACGACCAGGTTGTGCATGATATCTGCCGGCAAAACTTAAATGTCTTTATTGGCATTGACCGTGCAGGATTAGTTGGTGCAGATGGAGAGACCCACCAAGGAGTTTTCGATATCGCGTTTTTAAGACATATTCCTAATATTGTGTTAATGATGCCGAAGGATGAAAATGAAGGCCAGCATATGGTTTATACGGCTCTAAATTACGATGACGGGCCAATTGCCATGAGATTTCCGCGCGGTAACGGAATCGGTGTGCCATTAGACGAGAATTTAAAAGCCATTCCTATCGGGTCTTGGGAGGTTTTGAAAGAAGGTTATGATGCTGCTATTTTAACCTTTGGTACCACTATACCTATGGCAATGGAAGCTGCCATGCAGCTCGAAAAACAAGGGATTTCGGTACAGGTTGTAAATGCCCGGTTTATTAAACCTATGGATGAAACCATGCTGATAAAAATTTTAGATATGAATATTCCAATCCTCACGATAGAGGAGGCTATCTTACAAGGTGGGTTTGGCAGTGCCGTTCTTGAGTATGCCCATAGTCAGGGATATTATCACACGCAAATTGACAGAATGGGTATACCGGATCAATTTATCGAACATGGAGATGTGGCTTCACTCCTTGAAGAAGTAGGTCTGACTTCAGAGGAAGCTGTAAAACGGATCTCGATTATGGCCGGGAAAAAACAGCAAAGGGCTTAACAAAATGAAAATGAAAGAACGTTTAGATGTTTTATTGGTTGAAAGAGGTTTGTGTGAGACCCGAGAAAAAGCAAAACGGGCGATTATGGCGGGCTTGGTCTATACAAATGAAGAGCGGCTCGACAAACCCGGTGAAAAAGTAGGAATCGATATCCCGCTTCATGTAAAAGGTAATGCTATCCCTTACGTCAGCCGGGGGGGATTAAAGCTGGAAAAAGCGTTAAAGGTTTTTGATGTATCTGTAGCAGATAAGGTCATGTTGGATATCGGTGCATCGACAGGTGGATTTACGGATTGTGCTTTGCAAAACGGTGCCAAAATGTCCTATGCTTTGGATGTCGGATACAATCAGCTGGCTTGGAAGTTGAGACAGGATGAACGGGTTATTGTCATGGAACGAACCAATTTTCGGTATGTGACTCCTGCTGACTTGCAAGGAGAAATGCCAACGTTTGCTACTATTGATGTTTCCTTTATTTCGCTAACGTTAATTTTGCCAGTATTAAAAACCTTGCTTGTACCTGGTAGTGATATTGTAGCCCTGATCAAACCTCAATTTGAGGCAGGACGTGAACAAGTCGGCAAGAAGGGGATAGTCAGGGATGAAAAAGTCCATCTACAGGTCATTGACAAGATTATCCGCTTTTCTTTAGAACAGGGATATGATGTAAGAGATTTGTCTTATTCTCCGATTACCGGGGGGGAAGGGAATATCGAATTTCTTATTCATTTAAAATGGCAGGGAAAAGATGGACATCAGGGAAGTAATCAATTACGGCTTTCTTCTGATGAAGTAGTAAAGGAAGCACATAAAGTGTTACATTCGAAACAAGAATAAGTCTGATGAAAATTTTTAGAAAAGGATAAGCGACCTGAGCTTATCCTTTTTATACATTTTCATTTATTTTCATACAAAGTTTGCATGACAAATTTGGTTAAATCGGCTAACATATGGATAGAAGAGACATGTTAGTAGAGATAACTAAGATGTTTTAAACGTCGAGGTGAAAAGATGAATAAGGGACAACGACATATTAAAATAAGAGAAATTATTGCCAGTAATGACATTGAGACACAGGATGAGCTTGTCGATGAACTAAGGAACGCAGGTTATAATGTAACCCAGGCAACCGTTTCACGGGACATTAAGGAGTTACATCTTGTCAAAGTGCCTTTAACAGATGGCAGATATAAATACAGCTTACCGGCTGACCAAAGGTTTAACCCGTTACAAAAATTAAAAAGAGCATTAGTGGATGCGTTTATCAGGATTGATTCGGCGGGACATTTGCTTGTGATGAAATGTCTGCCTGGAAACGCTATGGCAATAGGTGCACTAATCGACCATCTTGACTGGGATGAGATACTTGGCACCATTTGTGGTGATGATACCATGCTGATTATTTGCCGTACACCGGAAGACACAGAGACCATCACACAAAGATTCCTTGATATGCTCTAATTTGGAGGAGTGTTTCATGCTTTTAGAACTTTCAATTAAGAATTTTGCTATCATTGAAAAATTAACCATTTCTTTTGAAAAGGGTTTAACTGTTCTAACAGGGGAAACGGGAGCAGGAAAGTCCATTATCATTGATGCTATTCATTTATTAATAGGAGGCAGAGGATCGGCAGAATTTGTCCGTCACGGTGAGGATAAAGCTGAAATTGAAGGATTATTTCAAATAGATGATATCCGGCATCCTGTGTATCAAAAAGCGTTGGAATTTGGGATAGAGATTGAAGAAGGAATGATTATTCTACGGAGGGATATTGCAAAAACGGGAAAAAGTGTTTGCCGAATTAATGGCAAACTGGTTACCATCTCTACATTGCGTGAAATCGGAGGCACTCTAGTCGATATTCATGGTCAACATGAACACCAAGAACTTATGGATGAAACAAGACATTTACCGTTGCTTGACCAGTTTGGGGCAGAAGAGATTGCAAATTCACTTAAAGAGTACCAGGAAGTTTTCCGCCGATATGAACATTCTAGGCAGAAACTAAAGGCATTAAGTGAAAATGATCAACAAATGGCCCATCGACTCGATTTGATCATATTCCAATTGAATGAGATTCAAAAGGCAGATTTGAAACTTGGTGAAGATGACGAGCTTTATGAAGAAAAAAGCAAATTAGGCAATTATGAGAAGGTTTATGAAGCTTTCCAATTAAGCTACAACGCTTTAAACGGGGAGCAAAAGGGTCTTGATTGGCTTGGTATGGCAATGAACCATTTAGAGGATGCTGCTTCCCTTGACACGGGCAGCCGCTCTATATACGATGCAGTAGCGAATTCCTTTTATCAGTTGGAGGATGCCGCCAATCTAATAAGACAACAATTAGACCTGTTAGAATTTGACCCTCAAAGACTTAATGAAATTGAGGATCGGCTAAATGAAATCAACCATTTAAAAAGAAAATACGGAAAGACGATTCAGGAAATATTAGAATATGCCGCAAAAATTGAAGAAGAAAGTGATACTATCCAAAATAAAGAATCACGGATTGAAGAGCTAGAGAAAGAACTGGTATCCGTAAGAAAAGACCTGGCTTTAGAAGCCAGAAATCTGAGTGACCTTCGTCAAAAAACAGCTAAAAAATTGACAGGACTAATACATAAAGAACTAAAGGAATTATACATGGAAAAAACAGTATTTGAAATCCGTTTTGAAACGGATTTGCAGCATTTTTCAAATACAGGTGCGGACCATGTTGAATTTTATATTACAACAAACCCAGGAGAACCACTAAAGCCTTTATCCAAAGTAGCATCCGGTGGTGAATTATCACGGATTATGCTTGCGTTAAAAAGTATTTTTTCTAAACATCAAGGTGTCACCTCGATTATTTTTGATGAAGTGGATACGGGTGTCAGTGGAAGGGTTGCCCAAGCGATTGCAGAAAAAATCTATAAAGTGGCAGTTGATTCACAAGTTTTATGCATTTCCCACCTGCCTCAGGTTGCAGCTATGGCAGATACCCATTTATTCATCTCTAAGGAGATTAATGCAGGGAGAACGAAAACATCGGTACATTCATTAAGTGAAGCGGAAAAGATTAAAGAAATTGGCCGAATGATTTCCGGTGTGGAAATTACGAGCTTAACCAAACAGCATGCTGAAGAATTGTTGCAGTTGGCGGTAAAAATTAAGGAAGAAACCCCAGTTTC
This sequence comes from Neobacillus dielmonensis, assembly GCF_000612665.1. Lineage (GTDB taxonomy): Bacteria > Bacillota > Bacilli > Bacillales > Cytobacillaceae > Neobacillus > Neobacillus dielmonensis. The sequence continues at coordinate 33,145 of NZ_HG942054.1, read as the reverse complement.
ATGACCGAAAACATGTTATTTTTATAAAAAAATGAAAAGCTATCCAACATGGGTAGCTTTTTTATTAAGGGCAAAGTTATAAATGACTGGTAAGGAGGCAAAATTAAAGATGTAGCCATTTATATTGTAGAAAAGAAGCGAGGAGAGTGAAAAATTTGAAATTAGAGCTATTACGAAGAATTATTGGTGGAATTCTCCTTGTTTCAATCTTTAGCCTTATTTTTTTTCAGCCTATGCGTGAATATGTAAAAATTCCGAAAACGATTACCGTTTTTGAAGGACAAAGTATTAAGATACCCAAAGCTTCTCCAGTTTCAGCTCAGCTTAAGTCCCAAAGCAATCTCACACTTGATCAGGGAAAACGGTCCATATCTTTAACAGCATCGGAATCAGGTAAAAATGAGATGCTTTTAGAATATGCAGGAATCCCAATAAAAAAGGTAGATGTTAATGTCTTAAAAGACTTTCGGGTACTTCCAGGTGGTCAATCTATTGGTGTTAAACTAAATACAGTTGGCGTTTTAGTGGTAGGTCATCATTTAGTCAATACGGCTAACGGAAAAAAATCTCCAGGTGAATTGGCAGGAATAAAAGTTGGCGATATTATCACCGAAATCAATGGGAACAAAATTGAAAAAATGACGGATGTAGCACCATATGTTCAAGCTGCTGGTCAAAACGGGAAATCACTTGATATGGTAATAAGCAGAGAAAATGGGAAATTTACGACAAAATTAACTCCATTAAAGGATAAAGGGGAAAATACCTACAAGCTAGGTTTGTATATCAGAGACTCTGCCGCAGGTATTGGAACGATGACCTTTATCCATCCGGAGTCAAAAAAATATGGAGCATTAGGCCATGTGATTTCGGATATGGATACGAAGAAACCGATTGTTGTCGAAGATGGTCAAATTGTCCGATCTACAGTAACCTCAATTGAAAAGGGCAGTAACGGAGATCCAGGTGAAAAACTGGCCCGTTTCTCATCAGACCGTGAAATAGTTGGAAATATTACAAAGAATAGTCCATTTGGTATTTTTGGTGAACTAAACAAAGACTTAAGTAATGGAATTATGGACAAACCTCTGCCAATCGCTTTATCACATCAGGTTAAAGAAGGACCTGCGAAGATATTGACAGTGGTAGATAATGACAAGGTAGAAGAATTTAATGTTGAAATTGTCAGTACCATCCCGCAGAAATTTCCAGCAACAAAAGGCATGGTGATAAAGGTAACCGACCCAAAACTTCTGGAAAAAACAGGAGGAATTGTTCAAGGAATGAGCGGAAGTCCAATCATTCAGAACGGCAAGCTGGTTGGTGCTGTAACCCATGTTTTTGTAAATGACCCAACGTCTGGTTATGGGGTTCATATAGAATGGATGTTAAATGAAGCGGGAATTAACATATATGAAATGCCAAAAGAAAAAGCCAGTTAAACCAAGGGCAAAATAGGTGTAAACTCCTATTTTGCTTCTTTTTTATGTAAAGATTTTTCGACAAGCAGACTTTGATCATTGGTTTATTTGCGCTTTTCGTCGAAAAAACGAGAATAACTTAGAAAAGATAAGATTTTATCACTATTTTAAGAAATATTAAAAAAATGAGAGGAATTTTTGTTGCATTGTCGAATTTCTAATTTAGAATAGAGTTAGATGATTATGCTAAATAAAAAATAGATGGAATTCGTATTGAGGAGGAACCAAGTTGAAAAAGATAAAAGTCTGCGTTGTGGATGACAATAGAGAACTTGTTGAATTATTAGAGGACTATATATCATCTCAGGAAGATATGGAAGTTGTCGGCGTCGCTCATAATGGTCAGGAATGTTTAGATATTTTAAGCTCAACTGATCCAGATGTTCTGGTTTTGGATATTATCATGCCACATCTTGATGGATTGGCTGTTCTTGAACGACTACGTGAACTGAAAAAAGGAGTACTGCCGAACGTTATCATGCTGACGGCTTTTGGCCAGGAAGATGTAACAAAAAAAGCTGTTGAACTGGGAGCATCTTATTTTATTTTAAAACCATTTGATATGGAAAACTTAGGAAGCCACATTCGCCAAGTCAGCGGCAGCAGAACAACAGTTTCCGCAAGAAAGACTACAGCAGGAAGCTACCGGGCTCAGAGTGAACAAAAACCCAAAAATTTAGATGCTTCGATTACAAGTATTATTCATGAAATTGGCGTTCCAGCTCACATTAAAGGGTATCTTTATCTTCGTGAAGCCATTGCAATGGTTTTCAACGATATTGAATTATTAGGGTCGATTACCAAGGTACTGTACCCAGATATTGCTAAAAAGTATAATACCACAGCCAGCCGCGTTGAAAGAGCCATCCGCCATGCGATTGAAGTAGCATGGAGCCGTGGAAATATTGATTCGATTTCGTCTTTGTTTGGCTATACAGTCAGCATGTCAAAGGCAAAGCCAACCAACTCTGAATTCATCGCCATGGTTGCGGATAAACTGCGTCTTGAGCATAAGGCATCTTAATAAAAAAAGTCCACTATAAAAAAGCCTCTGTCTAGAGGTTTTTTTTTATTAATCTGTTCGGTGCTAGGGGAAAACTTAAAGGAACGTGCATAAGCTGGTTTTGGAAGTTTTTTTTAGATTTATTCTGCACAAAATGGATAGGAAGTGAGCAGATGACGCAAATCTTTGCACACCGGGGATATTCCGCTTCTTTTGCAGAAAATACCATGAGTTCCTTTATCGAAGCAGGGAACGCAGGTGCAGATGGGATAGAACTGGATGTTCAATTAACAAAAGATGGCGAAGTTGTCGTCATTCATGATGAAAAAGTGAACCGTACGACAAGCGGCTACGGGTTTGTAAAGGATTTTTTATTTAAAGATCTTAGAAAGCTGAATGCCAATAAAAAAGGTGCTAAAAAAGAACCAATTCCTGCATTAGAAGAAGTTCTTGAATGGTTAAAGACGAACAATCTCCAATGTAATATCGAGTTTAAAAATGGTTTAATCCCATATGACGGAATGGAGGAGAAAGTAGTTCAGCTTGTCCGTAAATATGACTTATCACAAAGGATTATTTTTTCTTCCTTTAATCATTACAGCATTGTCTACAGTTATCGCTTAGCCCCGGAAATTGAGACAGCGCCCTTGTTTATAGAGAGTATTTATATGCCGTGGATTTATTCGCAATCCATTCGGGCGAAGGGAATTCATCCCAAGCATTCGACATTACCTGACCATATTATCAAAACAACCATGGAAAATGGAATTGCTGTTCGGCCTTATACGGTCAATAAAGATGCCCATATGCACCGTTTTTTTAAAATAAACTGTTCTGCCATTATTACTGATGACCCTGTGAAGGCAATACAACTAAGAAAGTTGTACCAAAAAGGATGACTCTGCGTAGAGTCATCCTTTTTAGGTTAATTCGATTTTTTGAATTTAGTTTGAACTTTATTTCGTTTTCGGTCCCGGTGCAAAATAAAACCGGCAATAAACCCAATACCGCCTACGCATAAAATGAGTCCGGCTGCAAATTGAAGCCATAGTTTAGGAAAAGGGGCATCCAAAATTCCAAATGTCATGTCCCGCATCAATTTTATTCCCCACACCGCAAGTATTCCAGGGAACACCAAAATCAGTAGAGCTATAATTCGCTTCATTTTTTTAGTCCTTCCACCATTCTTTTCTCTTACAAGAATAATAGTACATGGATAGGATTTGTCAAGATAACTGGTTCGTTCTAAAATGAAAGTATGAAAAAGATTTCATATATTTTTCCTCGTATTGAAAATTTTGGCCCACTCATTGTTAAGGGAGAGAAAGAATATGCAAAAGGTACTGATTGTCGGGGCTGGAAAAGGCGGCACTGCCGTTTTAAAAATCTTAAAGGAATCAGAAATGTTTCATTTAACAGCGGTGATAGACAAGAATCAAAATGCTCCGGGCATTTTATATGCAAGAAAAGAAAAGATCCCGACGGGGGAAAATTGGGGTCCTTTTTTGGATGAAAACATAGACATCATTATTGAGATTACTGGGGATGATCTCGTTTTTAAAAATTTAAGAGATCATAAGCCGAAGCGAACGGTCCTAATACCTGGCAGTGTTGCATTTCTTGTTTCAAAGTTAATGGAGGAAAAGGAAGAACTAATCCAAAAACATCAGTATGAATCCTATCTTCAAGAATTGATTTTTAATGCTACTAATGATGGGATGGTAGTTATCGATAACCAAGGGTCTGTCATTCTATTCAACAGGCGTGCTGAAGAGATGATGGGGGTAAAAAAAGAGGATGCCCTCGGTAGTTTTGTTGTGGACGTGATACCGAAAAGCAGGCTGCCAATTATTTTAAAAACGAAACGGGTGGAAACGAACCAAGAAATGCTCTTGGGCAATGGGCGAAAGATCATTACCACAAGAATTCCAATTTTAGAGGAAAACGGAACATTAATAGGCGCGCTTGCAGTATTTAAGGATATTACGGAAGTTGTAAACCTGGCTGAGGAAATCACCGATTTAAAAGAAATTCAAACCATGCTACAAGCTATTATTCACTCTAGTGATGATGCCATTTCTGTTGTTGATGAATATGGACGGGGGATTCTGATTAATCCTGCTTATACAAGATTAACGGGTCTTACCGAGGAACAAGTGATTGGTCACCCGGCCACTGCAGATATCTCTGAAGGTGAGAGTATGCACATGAAGGTGCTGCAAACTAGAAGAGCTGTGCGGGGAGTTCCAATGAGAGTGGGACCAAGTAAACGAGAAGTGATTGTCAATGTAGCTCCCATTATCGTCAATGGTAAGTTAAAGGGGAGTGTTGGCGTCATTCACGATATGTCGGAGATGAAATCACTCAGCAGGGAATTAAATCGTGCCAGACAGCTCATTAGGACATTGGAGGCAAAATACACGTTTGAGGATATTATTGGAATTTCAGATGAAATGACGCTTGCTATTGAACAGGCAAAACTTGGAGCCAAAACCCCTGCAACAGTGCTCCTGAGGGGGGAATCCGGTACGGGGAAAGAACTATTTGCCCACGCAATCCATAACGCAAGTGACAGAAAGTATAACAAATTCATCCGGGTGAATTGTGCTGCCATCTCTGAGTCTTTATTAGAAAGTGAACTATTTGGCTATGAAGAAGGGGCCTTTTCTGGTGCTGTCAGGGGCGGAAAAAGGGGTTTGTTTGAAGAGGCCAACAACGGAAGCATTTTTTTGGATGAGATTGGGGAACTTTCTGCCAATACCCAGGCAAAGCTGCTTCGGGTACTTCAAGAACATGAAATCATCCGGGTAGGGGGAACAAAGCCGCTAGCCATCAACGTGCGGATTATTGCAGCAACAAACGTCAATTTGGAGAAGGGGATTGCCAAAGGGACGTTTCGGGAAGACTTGTATTATCGGTTAAATCGAATGCCTATCCATATACCTCCACTGAGGAAAAGAAAGCAGGAAATTCCTGCACTCTGTGAAAGATTGATTACAAAAATTAATCGTGATTATGGGCGCAATGTAGAAGGAATAACCGAAGCCGCATTAAATCAGCTTATGAGATATGATTGGCCTGGGAATGTGAGAGAATTAGAAAATATCCTTGGAAGAGCCATTATTTTTATGCATTACACAGAAACACTCATTGATGTTCACCACCTGCCTGAATTAATGAACCGCAAGCAGGCAGGCGAACCTGCTGTTATTAATGAAAATGGGTCATCTAGTATTGGCCGTCCTTTATCGAAAATGGTAGAGGAATATGAGTCTAGGGTTATTCAACAAACGCTATTGCAATGCAATGGCAATAAGACCGTAACTGCTAAAACATTAGGTCTTTCGGTACGGAATTTATATTATAAGCTAGAAAAGTATAAGCTTGAAAATAATAGCATGCAATAATTTTCATAGTAAGAAAAATATTGCAGATTTCTAATATATGAGTAAAGCGTTTACATAGCGATAAATATGGCATGAAAATTGCATATTACTTTAACGAGTATTTCAGTAAGCTACTATACCGTACCTAAATTGGGAAAAAAATGAGTTTTTATTTATTTGAGGAGGAAAAGGAAATATGGAAATCTTTAAATACTTGGAAAAATATGATTATGAGCAGCTTGTTTTCTGTCAAGATAAGCCATCCGGACTCAAGGCTATTATCGCGATACACGATACAACCCTCGGACCTGCCTTAGGTGGAACGCGGATGTGGACGTATGCTTCAGAAGAAGCGGCAATTGAAGATGCCCTCAGGCTTGCTCGTGGCATGACCTATAAAAATGCTGCTGCCGGTTTAAATCTAGGCGGTGGGAAAACGGTCATTATTGGAGATCCTCGCAAAGACAAAAGTGAAGAATTATTCAGGGCTTTTGGCAGGTATATTCAAGGTCTTAATGGAAGGTATATTACAGCCGAGGATGTGGGGACTACAGTTGCAGATATGGATATTATTCATGAAGAAACGGATTATGTCACCGGTATATCCCCAGCCTTCGGATCATCTGGTAATCCCTCGCCTGTAACTGCTTATGGTGTGTACAGGGGAATGAAAGCAGCTGCCAAAGAAGCATTTGGAAGTGACTCACTCGAAGGCAAAGTGGTAGCAGTCCAAGGGGTCGGCAACGTTGCCTATACACTTTGCCGTTATTTACACGAAGAAGGTGCCGAGCTCATTGTAACGGACATCAATAAAGAGGCTGTGAGCCGTGCAGTAGAAGAGTTTGGGGCACGCGCTGTCGATCCGAATGAGATTTATGGAGTGGAATGCGATATTTATGCGCCATGCGCGTTGGGCGCAACTATTAACGATGAAACCATTCCTTTGTTAAAGTCTAAAGTCATTGCTGGATCGGCTAACAATCAATTAAAGGATGCACACCATGGAGATCTAATTCATGAAATGGGAATCGTCTATGCACCTGATTACGTCATTAATGCCGGCGGTGTCATCAACGTAGCGGATGAACTTTACGGATATAATCATGACCGGGCAATGAAAAAAGTAGAACAGATATACACTAGTATCGAAAAAGTGATCGAAATATCTAAACGTGATGGCATTCCAACATATTTGGCCGCCGACCGGCTGGCAGAAGAACGAATCGAGAAAGTACGCAATTCCAGAAGTCAATTTTTGCAAAACGGACATAACATTCTAAGCCGAAGGAGAACAAGATAAGCAATCTCTTTCATAAGGACAAAAATGGATTCCTGTTTAGGGTTGACATATTAGTGACTAAAATAACAAATATGGGGGTTTGCAACTTGCCAAATTTGGAGCATCGAATACTCGTCATCAACCCGGTGTCAACTTCCACTAAAATAGGAGTTTTCGATAATGAATTTTGTATATTTGAAAAAAACATTAATCACGATCATAAAATACTGAATTCCTTTTCTGAATTTTTTAGCCAAAGTGATTTTAGAAAGAATGCAATTTTGGAAACACTGGTTCATGAGGGCTTTAATCTATCTAAACTAGATGCAGTATGCGGATGCGGCGGCTTGCTGCGTCCAATCGAGGGAGGTAAGTATGCTGTTAACGATAGTATGCTGGATGATTTGAGAATCGGTTATTCCGGACAGCATGCTTCCAATCTGGGAGGAATTATTGCTGGTGAAATTGCAGCAGGTCTAAATATACCAGCCTTTATTGTTGATCCGGTTGTAGTTGATGAAATGGATCCCATTGCAAGAATTTCAGGCTTGCCTTTTATAGAAAGAAAAAGTATTTTTCATGCCTTAAATCAAAAGGCTGCAGCAAGAAAAGCTGCGAAACAGCTTGGAAAGCCGTATGGTGAATTAAATTTTATTGTCGCCCATCTGGGGGTTGGAATAACCGTTGGCGCTCATAAACATGGAAGAGTCATTGATGTAAACAATGGGCTGAATGGAGATGGACCATTCAGCGCTGAACGCGCCGGTACCGTACCGGCAGGCGACCTGGCCACACTTGTGTACTCAGGAAAATACAACCAGGATGCTATTATGCAGATGTTAGTAACACAAGGGGGACTCGTTGGTTATCTCGGAACTAATAATCTCCTAGAAGTGGAAGGCCAGATCACCAAAGGTAATCAGCAGGCAAGACTTATTTATGAAGCAATGGCCTATCAGGTATCCAAGGAAATCGGCTCCGCCAGTGCGGTCCTTTCGGGGAAAATTGACGCTATTGTTTTAACTGGCCCACTTGCGCATAGAAAAGAATTTGTCAAATCCATTGTTAGCCGGATTAGTTGGATAGCTGATACCATCGTGGAACCCGGTGAAGACGAATTGCAGGCATTGGCCGAAGGCGTGCTCCGTGTGTTACAAGGTGACGAGAAAGCTAGGGAATATCCTGAACACCATATGACAGTAAAAGTGTAGATTTTTAGGGAGGAAAAATTGTGGCACAAGAGTATGATTTAGTCATTATTGGCGGCGGCACGGGCGGTTATGTTGCCGCTATTCGCGCCTCACAGCTTGGCTTAAAAACAGCTATTGTTGAAAAGGGGAAACTAGGAGGAACCTGCCTCCATAAAGGCTGTATACCAAGTAAAGCTTTGCTGCGGAGTGCAGAAGTTTATAAAACAGCTAGACAAAGCGAGAACTATGGGATTGTTACAAGCGAAGTAACTGTTAATTTTGCAAAAGTTCAAGAACGAAAATCAACCATTGTTGAAACGCTCCACCGTGGTGTAGAGCAATTAATGAAAAAAGGGAAAATAGATATTTATGGTGGGATAGGCCGGATTCTTGGCCCCTCTATTTTTTCTCCACTGCCTGGTACGATCTCGGTTGAAATGAACAACGGGGAAGAAAATGAGATGCTGCTACCTAAAAATGTCATTATTGCCACTGGCTCAAGACCTAGGTCGCTCCCAGGTTTAGAAATTGATGGGGAGTATGTCCTGACATCTGATGAAGCATTGGAATTAGAAACATTACCCAAATCGGTTATCATCGTAGGTGGTGGGGTCATCGGGATAGAGTGGGCATCGATGCTCGCTGATTTTGGTGCAGAAGTGACCGTTCTAGAGTACGAAGATCGGATTATCCCGACAGAGGATAAGGAAGTCTCAAAGGAAATGCAACGGTTGTTAAAGAAAAAGGGGATAAAGATCATCACCAATGCCAAAGTACTGCCTGAAACGCTAAGTAAAAATGCAGGCGTATCCATTTCAGCGGATGTGAACGGGGCCAATAGAGAATATACGGCAGAGCGACTTCTAGTTTCCGTTGGGCGGCAGGCAAATACAGAAGGATTAGGTTTGGAAAATACAGAAATACAAATAGAAAAGGGGCTTATTGTCACCAATCAATTCTTTCAAACAAAGGAATCCCATATCTATGCAATCGGTGATGTGATCGGGGGACTGCAGCTGGCACATGTTGCATCCCATGAAGGAATCATAGCTGTAGAGCATATGGCGGAAAAAAACCCCGCTCCTCTTGATTATCATTTGGTTTCTAGGTGTATTTATAGTAATCCGGAAGCTGCGAGTGTAGGACTAACAGAAGAACAGGCAATACAAAAAGGTTTTCAAGTCAAAGTTGGTAAATTTTCTTTTCGGGCTATTGGGAAAGCTCTCGTTTATGGGGAAGCTGATGGTTTTGTCAAAATTGTTGCTGATACAGGAACGGATGACATCCTAGGGGTACACATGATTGGGCCCCATGTTACGGACATGATTTCGGAAGCGGGTTTAGCAATGGTGTTGGATGCGGTGCCATGGGAAATCGCCCATACTATCCATCCGCATCCAACTTTATCGGAAGCGATTGGGGAAGCGGCATTGGCAGTTGATGGAAGAGCCTTGCATGGATAATATGGATTATTATGGACAGTCAGGAGGTAGACATGGATGGTTAAAAAGCGTCACGAATCATTAGGTTTAAGTGATGAAGCTGTATTAGATATGTACGAAACCATGCTTTTAGCCCGGCGCATTGATGAACGGATGTGGCTGTTAAATCGTGCCGGTAAAATACCGTTTGTCATTTCATGCCAAGGGCAGGAAGCAGCCCAAGTTGGTGCTGCTTTTGCTCTGGATCGGAGTAAGGATTATGTGCTCCCATATTATCGTGATATGGGGGTGGTACTAACCTTTGGGATGACGGCTAAGGAAATCATGCTGTCTGGTTACGCAAAGGCGGAGGATCCAAATTCCGGTGGCCGGCAAATGCCGGGACACTTTGGACAAAGAAAGAACCGTATAGTTACAGGGTCATCCCCGGTAACAACACAAGTGCCTCATGCAGTAGGTATCGCTTTAGCAGGGAAAATGGAAAAAAAGGATTTTGTCTCGTTCGTAACCTTTGGGGAAGGTTCCTCTAATCAAGGGGATTTTCATGAGGGGGCAAATTTTGCGGGGGTTCATAAACTTCCCGTCATATTCATGTGTGAAAATAACAAGTATGCGATTTCCGTTCCTGTTGAGAAACAACTGGGCTGTGAAAAGGTTTCCGATCGTGCTATCGGCTATGGAATGCCCGGGTTTACGGTAGATGGAAATGATCCGTTGGAGGTTTATCGGGTTGTAAAGGAAGCTGCTGACCGTGGCCGCAGGGGTGATGGACCAACCTTAATTGAAACCGTCTCCTACCGCTTAACGCCGCATTCATCCGATGATGATGATCGTTCCTACCGGGCACCGGATGAGGTGGCTGCAGCCAAAACACAGGACCCTATTATTACTTTTGGTGCCTATTTAAAAGAAGTGGGCGTCCTTGATGACCTGCTTGAATCCCAAATCAACAACAGAGTCATGGAGGCTGTTAACGAAGCGACGGATTACGCGGAGAATGCTCCATATGCAGCACCAGAGCATGCTCTGAACTATGTATATGGCGAGTAAGGGGGAAGGAATATGGCGATTATTTCATACATTGATGCCGTAACCATGGCCATCCGTGAAGAAATGGAACGTGACCCGAAGGTGTTTGTACTCGGGGAAGATGTAGGGAAAAAGGGCGGGGTATTTAAGGCCACTCAAGGTTTATATGAACAATTCGGAGAAGAACGGGTAATCGATACCCCGCTGGCGGAATCTGCGATAGCAGGTGTGGGAATAGGCGCTGCTATGTATGGTATGCGTCCAATTGCAGAAATGCAGTTTGCTGATTTTATTATGCCCGCTGTAAATCAAATTATTTCAGAGGCTGCCAAAATACGTTATCGGTCCAACAATGATTGGAACTGTCCGATTGTCATTCGGGCTCCATATGGCGGCGGTGTTCATGGAGCACTATACCATTCCCAGTCAGTTGAAGCCGTATTTGCCAATCAGCCGGGATTAAAAATTGTAATGCCTTCGACTCCGTATGATGTAAAAGGGCTCCTAAAAGCTGCCATTCGTGATAATGACCCTGTGTTATTTTTTGAGCATAAACGGGCCTATCGATTAATTAAAGGCGAGGTGCCTGCAGAGGACTATACACTGCCAATCGGGAAAGCAGGTGTCAAACGGGAAGGTGAAGATATCACGGTAATCACCTATGGCCTTTGTGTGCACTTCGCCTTGCAGGCAGCTGAAAAATTAGCAGAGGATGGCGTATCGGCACACATTCTTGATTTACGTACCGTATACCCGCTTGATAAAGACGCCATTATTGAAGCTGCTTCTAAGACAGGAAAGGTGCTGTTGATTACAGAGGACAATAAAGAAGGCAGTATCATGAGTGAGGTGGCGGCCATTATTGCCGAACATTGTCTGTTTGATCTAGATGCACCAATTAAGCGGCTGGCTGGGCCTGATGTACCGGCTATGCCGTATGCACCAACAATGGAGAAGTATTTTATGGTAAATCCGGATAAGGTTGAAAAAGCTATGCGGGAACTTGCCGAGTTTTAATCAAAACAATGGCGGTAGGATTCTGCCGCTTAAATCTGTGCTGGAACAGAAGTTTCACAGGGGGTATGACCATTGACTGTTGAACAAATTAAAATGCCGCAATTAGGCGAAAGTGTTACGGAAGGTACAATAAGTAAATGGCTTGTTGCGCCTGGAGACCACGTAAATAAATATGACCCGCTAGCAGAGGTCATGACCGATAAAGTAAATGCGGAGGTACCCTCTTCCTTTTCAGGTGTTATTAAAGAACTAATTGCCGAAGAGGGAGATGCACTGTCTGTTGGAGAGGTAATTTGTACGATTGAACTAGAGGAAAGCAAAGTTGAAGCTTCTGCTGCGGTTCAGGAAAAACAACCTGATGTTAAGACCGCTGAAACTGGGGATTATCAGGAAGCAAAGGCACGCTACTCTCCTGCTGTGTTAAAGCTCTCTCAAGAGCACAACATTGACTTAACACAGGTGAAAGGAACAGGTGCTGGCGGCCGGATTACAAGAAAAGATTTACTAAAACTCATTGAGTCAGGCACCATTCCTACAGCAGCTCAGCAGGCTGAAAGGATGATTTCGGCTGTAGAGCCAAAAGAGGATCAGAAGCTTGAGCAAGCTAATGTGGGGATGTCGGCAACTGGGGGCATTTCAGCACCACCACCAGTTAATTTCCCAGTCGCTATAGGAGACATTGAGATTCCCGTGAGTGGTGTCCGTAAAGCAATCGCGACAAACATGTTGCGTAGTAAGCATGAGGCACCGCACGCTTGGACCATGGTTGAAGTCGATGCTTCCAACCTTGTTGGTTACCGAGATTCTATCAAGGAAGAATTTAAGTCCAAGGAAGGTTTCAATTTAACCTACTTTGCTTTCTTTGTTAAAGCGGCTGCCCAGGCCTTAAAAGAATTCCCCCAGATTAATTCGATGTGGGCAGGGGATAAAATCATTCAGAAAAAGGACATCAATATTTCCATTGCAGTTGCAGCCGACAATGCATTATTCGTTCCAGTAATTAAAAATGCCGATGAGAAAACGATAAAAGGAATCGCCCGAGAAATATCTGAGCTGGCTGTAAAGGCCAGAACGGGCAAGCTTCGTCCGGAGGATATGCAGGGCGGTACATTTACCGTAAATAATACTGGTTCTTTTGGTTCTGTCCAGTCCATGGGGATCCTTAATTACCCGCAAGCCGCTATTTTACAGGTAGAGTCCATTGTAAAACGACCGGTTGTCATAAATGGAATGATTGCTGTAAGGGATATGGTAAATGTATGTATGTCACTGGACCATCGGATATTGGACGGTTTGATTTGTGGGCGATTCCTGCAGCGTGTAAAACAGATTATTGAAAATACATCCAAAACTACTACTTCAATATATTAAAGAAAATCGCTGTCGAAAATGGCAGCGATTATTTATATTGATTGATAGCGTTTTCTATTCTACAATAAAATTAATTGAATTTTATGATTTTTGACAACTCTTTAGAAAGGGGAATGAAAAAGGTATGCAAAATATCAGAAATCAGTCTTTTCCTTTTCCATTATTTCAAGAATGGGAGGAACGAGCTCGAGAGTCTTTAAAAGGCAAACCGCTAGAAACACTAGAGAGTGTTACATATGAAAATATTACATTGAAACCAATCTATACCCAAGATGATGAGCAGGTAGTACCCCAGTATCCCGGTGGTTCAGATTGGAGAAGGGGAATTAACCCATTGGGATATTTGACTAGGGAGTGGAAAATCGCCCAGCGGATAAAAGCTGTTACACCAAGGGAACTTAGGGATAGGCTTAGGGTGGCATTTGAAAACGGCCAAACAGCCATTTCGTTTGAGGTAACAAAAGGTCTAATAGAAAGTAATAGTTATTTAGAGTTCTGCTCTCACAGCCCTTTTGCCATCAATTCGAAATGGGACTATGCAGAATTTTTAACGTACCTCCTAAACAAACAGCATGTTGCCGGTGAAGTAACCGGATATATTGCTAATGATCCCCTTTCCCTTTCGGCAGAACGTGGTGAACTTGACCAAAACTTATTAAAGTCCTGGCCAGATTATATTGTAAAAGCAAATCAATATCTTCCAAAACTTCGAACAGTTCTTGTTGATATGTCCTCTTATCATAACGGTGGAGCATCCGCCGTACAAGAAATTGGTATCGCTGCGGCGACAGGCATATTTTATCTTGAAAAGCTGATGGAAGCGGGGCTCGAACTAGATAAAGTCCTTTCTAGAATGGTTTTTCAATTCTCCGTCGGTAGCGAATTTTTTACAGAGTTAGCCAAAATTAGGGCAGCCCGAATTGTATGGGGAAGAATTACCTCCCTTTTTGGAGCAAAACCACAAATGCAAGGAATGGAGATTGCGGCAGAGACCTCCCAATTTACGATGACGCTTACTGACCCGCATGTTAATCTGCTTCGAACAGCGAATCAGGCGTTTGCCGCCGTTTTAGCTGGTGTACAGTGGCTGCACATTACACCGTTCGATGAAATAACCGGTTCAACCCCTTTATCTGAACGGATTGCCCGCAATGTTCAGCTGATTTTAAAAGAAGAAGCCCAGCTTAAGAAAATCATCGACCCAGCCGGCGGATCGTGGTATCTTGAATCACTGACAAATCAGTTAGCAGAGGAGGCTTGGAAATTTTTCCAAGAAATCGAATCGAAAGGCGGCATACTTGAAGTTTTACAGAACAATTGGCTGCAAGAGCAAATTGAAACCGTTTTTATTAAAAGAAACAAAGATGTCTTGACGAGAAAGCGAAGTATTGTTGGTACCAACGTTTATGCAAAAGTTGATGAATCCCTTCCTGAGTTAGTACAGACCAACCAAGGCTATGATCAGGAAGATGCTGGTTTCGGCTTAGGAATCCCATTTACAAAGATTCCGCAAAGGAGGTTATCTGAACCCTTTGAACAGCTAAGAAACAGGGTGAAACGACTCGAGGCTAAAATGGGTGTGTCTGTGACGGTCGGAATGCTTTGTCTTGGTGAGCTAAAGCAGCATAAACCAAGGCTTGATTTTATGAAAGGTTTTTTAGCTGCTGGGGGAATACAAACTATTGAAAGCAGCCAGTTATTCCATTTGGAGCACGCAATACAATTTTTACAGCAGGAACAACCAAAATGGGTATGCATTTGCGGCACCAACGACCAATATGAACAAATTGGACATGAACTGCTTGCTTCAATAAAGACAGCCTTTCCCAATCTATTCATCTGTTTAGCAGGACTTCCGGAAAAAGGTAAGCAGGAGCAGTGGGAAAAAGAGGGGATTGAGCAATTTATTCATACAAAGAGCAATTGTTATGAAACCATTTCAGCCATTTTGACTAGCCTGGAGGTGTCATCCATTGAAGAAACAAAAGCCTGATTTTAAAGGTTTGCCCTTGTTTGATACACCTAACTTACTTAATAAGGAAGAATGGGAAGAATTGGCCGAAAAAGAACTGCAAGCTTCCATAGAAAATTTGCTTTTTGAAACAAATGAACAAATTCACTTAAAACCGATTTATACCAAATCGGATTTGAATGGATTAGAGCATATTCATCATTTGCCTGGCATTCCGCCATATACAAGAGGGCCGTATCCGACGATGTATGTAAACCGGCCTTGGACCGTCCGGCAATATGCCGGATTTTCAACAGCGGAGGAGAGCAACGCGTTTTATCGTCGAAACCTGGCAATGGGTCAAAAAGGATTATCGGTGGCCTTTGACTTGGCTACACATAGAGGCTACGACTCTGATCATCCAAGGGTAGTGGGCGATGTTGGTAAAGCTGGGGTTGCCATTGATTCGATTCAAGATATGAAAACCCTGTTTGAGGATATCCCATTAGACAAAATGTCCGTTTCGATGACCATGAACGGGGCGGTCCTGCCGATTATGGCTTTTTACATCGTCACGGCAGAGGAGCAGGGGGTTACCCAAGATAAGCTCTCAGGTACCATTCAAAATGATATTTTAAAAGAATACATGGTCCGTAACACGTATATTTATCCCCCGGAAATGTCGATGAAAATTATTGCTGATATTTTTGAATATACGTCAAAGTACATGCCAAAGTTTAACAGTATCAGTATTTCTGGCTATCATATGCAGGAAGCGGGGGCCCCTGCTGATCTTGAATTGGCCTACACACTGGCTGATGGTTTGGAGTACGTAAGAACCGGGCTGAAGGCGGGAATTGATATCGACTCCTTTGCGCCAAGGCTGTCATTTTTCTGGGCAGTTGGCATGAATTATTTTATGGAAGTGGCCAAAATGCGGGCGGCACGGTTTATTTGGGCAAAGATGATGAAATCATTCCATCCTAAAAACGAAAAATCAATGGCATTGCGAACACATTCGCAAACATCTGGGTGGAGTCTGACGGAGCAGGATCCGTTTAATAATGTAACCAGGACCCTAGTAGAAGCACATGCGGCAGCCATGGGCCATACCCAATCCTTGCATACCAATGCATTGGATGAAGCGATTGCCCTTCCTACTGATTTCTCCGCGCGGATTGCCAGAAATACGCAATTATTCTTGCAAGAGGAAACAGGCGTCACAAAAGTCATTGACCCGTGGGCAGGATCCTATTATGTGGAGAAGCTTACGGATGAATTAATCAAACGGGCATGGGAGCACATTGAAGAAATTGAGAGTTTAGGTGGTATGGCAAAAGCGATTGAAACCGGTCTGCCAAAAATGCGAATTGAAGAAGCAGCAGCCAAAAGGCAGGCACAAATTGATTCCGGCAAAGAAATCATCGTGGGTGTAAACCGCTACCGATTGGAAAAAGAAGAGCCAATTGATATATTGGACATCGATAATACAGCTGTAAGATTAAAACAAATTGAAAAATTGAATCAACTGAAAGCAAGCCGTGATGAACAAAAAGTAGTAGAAGCTCTAAATGCTCTTGCTGCGGCAGCGGCAGGTGGAGAAGGTAACTTATTGGAACTGGCTGTTCAGGCAGCACGAGTGCGGGCGACATTGGGGGAAATCTCCGATGCAATTGAAAAAGCGGCTGGACGGCACAAAGCCATGATTCGTTCGATTAGCGGAGTATACAGCAAAGCCTTCAATAATGAAGAGGACATCCAAGAAGTTCAAAAAATGACAGAAGAGTTTCTCGAAAACGAGGGAAGAAGGCCGCGGATTTTGATTGCAAAAATGGGCCAAGATGGTCATGACCGCGGGGCAAAGGTCATTGCCACAGCATTTGCTGATCTAGGGTTTGACGTTGATGTCGGTCCTCTGTTTCAAACACCAGAAGAAACCGCCATGCAGGCAGTTGAAAACGATGTTCATGTAATCGGCATGAGTTCGCTAGCCGCCGGTCACAAGACGCTGTTGCCTCAGCTTGTGGCAGAATTGAAGAAACTGGGCCGGGAAGACATATTAGTAGTAGTTGGTGGTGTCATTCCTGCACAAGATTATCAATATTTATATGATCATGGAGCAGCGGCTATTTTTGGGCCAGGTACCATCATTCCGGTGGCAGCGCAAAAGGTAATCAAGGAAATCTATAAACAGTTGGGTTATGAGGAAGTGGCGCAGTAATGGCTATGGACGAACGCCCTGAAAGCAGCCCCACTGGACAAAGGACGTTTTTGACCACGATTAAACAAGGCTTGGAGCATGAGATTCTTCCAGATTCCATTCAAAAAAATATCCGTTTTCAAAAACGCAAAAATAACGAGCCATCGATAGATGAATTATTTGAAGGAATTCTTCGCGGAAACAGGAGCGTTTTGGCTAGGGCCATTACGCTTGCAGAAAGCAATGCAGAGCAACACTTTCAAAAAGCCCAATCCCTGTTGCAAAGATTACTGCCTTACACTGGAAACTCGCTCCGAATCGGAATTACCGGGGTGCCTGGGGCGGGAAAAAGCACATTTATCGAATCCTTCGGAATGTTTTTATGTGAACAAGGGTTTCGTGTCGCCGTTTTGGCGATTGATCCTAGTTCCAGCATTAGCGGAGGAAGTATTCTTGGTGACAAAACGAGGATGGAACAACTGTCAAAACACCCACAGGCATTTATTCGGCCATCTCCAACTGCGGGGAAGTTAGGTGGAGTTCATCGCAAAACAAGGGAAGCGATGCTGATTTGTGAAGCCGCAGGTTTCGATGTGATTCTCATTGAAACCGTCGGGGTTGGCCAAAGTGAAGTCTTAATTCGCGATATGGTCGACTTTTTCATGCTGTTAGTTCTAACTGGTGCTGGGGATGAATTGCAAGGGATGAAGAAGGGAATTATGGAGCTTGCAGACGCCGTCATTGTTCATAAGGCAGATGGTGCCAATAAACAAAAGGCCGAAAAAACAAAGCAGGAATATAATCGGATTTTACACTTCCTGCAGCCTGCGACAAAAGGTTGGGAAACCAAAGCCTATACGTGTTCCTCCTTAACAAAAGAGGGGATTAGCGAGTTGTGGCAGATGATTCAAATGTTTGTAGACTCAGGAAAAGCTTCTGGTGTATTCGAGGCAAGAAGAAAAGCACAATCAAGGGAGTGGTTATATTCAATCATTGCCGATCAACTCCATTTTCAGTTTTATCATCATCCCAATGTAAAAGTTGAACTTCCAAAGTTGGAGAACCAGGTGATTGCTGGAGAAATGACGGTCGCCAGTGCAGCTGAAACACTATACCGACTGTTTATGGATCAGAAAAAGTAGCATATGGAACTCATTCATTTGAACTAATCCTATTTTAACTGTTATGATATAGGTATATAGATTTAAGAAGGAGTGATCTTATGAGCATGGATTTTAATATATTCATGAACGATGTTGTTCGCCAAGCACGGCAAGAAATCGTTTCTGCTGGATATGAAGAACTAAAAACACCCGAAGAAGTAGATGAGGCACTAACACAAAAAGGCACCACATTGGTCATGATCAATTCTGTCTGTGGCTGCGCCGGTGGTGTCGCCCGTCCTGCAGCGGCCTATGCCGTGCATTATGATAAGCGCCCTGACCGCTTGGTAACTGTCTTTGCCGGACAGGATAAAGAGGCCACGGAAAAAGCAAGAAGCTATTTCACCGGATATCCGCCATCCTCACCATCATTTGCTCTGTTAAAGGACGGAAAAATTTGTACGATGGTGGAAAGACATCAAATTGAAGGTAATGATCCAGCAACTGTTGTGGCAAAACTACAACAAGAATTTGAAAAATACTGTGAAGAAGTATAAATTATTAGCAAATAAAAAAGGCCATTTTCCTATCGAAAATGGTCTTTTTTATTTGGTAAAACTTACATTATAAAAATATCGAGGAATTTTTAAAAATATATTTGCATAATTATTAAACTGTGTTAAAATTCAATACGTTGAATAATTATTAACTTAATACACTATTATTCTACTGAATAGTATCGTAATGTATTCAGAATATGTAGAAAATATTAATAAGAATAGTCAGATAACTTATAGGAGGAAAACATATGAAAAAGGGATTTATTTTATTAACTTCAATGGTTTTGGCAGCAGGATTATTGGCTGCTTGTGGTTCGAGTGAAAAGACAAGCAAAGCTGCCAGTGATAAGAAAGTATTGGTAATGGGAACTTCCGCGGATTATGCGCCATTCGAGTATATCGAAACAGAGAAAAGTGACGAAATCATTGGTTTTGACGTGGATTTGGCAAAGTCGATTACCAGCAAACTTGGCTATAAGATGGAAGTCAAAGACATGGATTTCAATGGTCTTGTACAAGCTCTAAAATCAGGTCAGGCAGACTTTGTTTTAGCTGGTATGACTCCTACGGAAAAAAGAAAGAAAAATGTGGATTTCAGTGATATCTACTATAACGCGAAATTCATGATTGTTTCCAAAAAAGACAGCGGCATTTCCAAAGTAGAAGACCTAAAAGGCAAAACGGTTGGTGTCCAGCTTGGCTCGATTCAAGCAGATAAAGCAAAAGAAATTAATAAAGAGACCCCGATCAAAATTGAAGATCGCAATCGCATCCAAGATCTTATCCAAGAAATCAAATCAGGCCGATTTGATGCGGCAATCATTGAGGACACCGTTGCGAAGGGCTATTTTACCAAAGAAACCGAGCTGGAAGGCTTTACACTTAAGGACGATCCTGAAGCAGGCTCTGCCATTGCGTTTCCTAAAAACAGTGATCTAACTGAAAAGTTTAATAAAGAGCTAAAGGAAATGAAAGAAAATGGCGAACTGGATAAATTAGTCATTAAATGGTTTGGCGACAAACAATAACATCGATTACCCAATGAGACGTTTGGAAAAAAGAATTGCTTCCGGACGTCTCTGCTATTTTTAATAGGAAGGACGATAATAATGAATTTGGATTTTGCACAATTTATCCCTTCTCTGCCCTATATTTTAAAAGGTGTTTTAGTAACCTTGAAAATTGTTCTATTAGCGGGGGTATTGGGATTTATTTTTGGTATTATTTTATCTTTGTTTAAGATAAGTTCGATCAAAGTTCTCGGCTGGTTTGCCGATCTCTATACGTCGATTTTCCGCGGAACTCCGCTTGTTCTACAGCTTATGCTGATATACTTTGGGTCACCGCAAATCTTTGGTTATCAAATAGAACCTTATACGGCTGCTGTATTATCCTTTTCACTAAATTCCGGAGCCTATATCTCAGAGATTATCCGTGCCGGAATTCTAGCGGTTGATAAGGGACAACAGGAAGCAGCGATGGCATTAGGCGTACCTTATAGAAAAATGATGTGGGATATTATCCTGCCGCAAGCATTAAAAAATATCTTGCCCGCATTGTTGAATGAATTTATCTCCTTGACCAAAGAATCAGCCATTGTCACCACAATTGGAGTAATGGATGTTATGCGCCGTTCTTATCAGGTAGGCGCGGAATATTATTCATACTTTGAACCATTATTAATTGCCGGTCTGATTTATTATGTGCTGGTTATTGCCTTAACCTTCTTGGGAAAAGCAGTTGAAGGGAGAATGAGACGCAGTGATTAAGATAGAGAAATTATATAAAAACTATGGAAAACTTGAGGTATTAAAAGGGATTACCACTTCCATAAAAACAGGGGAAGTAGTGGCTATTATTGGGCCATCCGGGTCCGGAAAGTCTACTTTCTTGCGCTGCATGAACTATTTAGAAAAACCGACGGACGGGAAGATTTGGTTTGGTGATCAGGAAATAACTGATAAGAAAACAAATATTATGAAGGTCCGACAAAATGTCGGCATGGTGTTTCAACACTTTCATCTTTTTCCTCATAAAACGGTCCTGGAGAATCTGACCTATGCACCAATCAAGGTGAAAGGCTTATCGAAAGCGGAAGCAGAAAAAATAGGTTTAGAGCTGCTGGAAAGGGTAGGTTTGTCCGACAAGGCGAGCGAATTTCCTAATCGGCTGTCAGGAGGTCAGAAACAGCGGGTAGCGATTGCAAGGGCATTGGCCATGCAGCCGGAGGTCATGCTTTTCGATGAACCAACATCCGCCCTTGACCCTGAGATGGTAAAAGAAGTGTTAGACGTTATGAAGTCATTAGCCCATACAGGTATGACA
This sequence comes from Neobacillus dielmonensis, assembly GCF_000612665.1. Classification (GTDB taxonomy): domain Bacteria; phylum Bacillota; class Bacilli; order Bacillales; family Cytobacillaceae; genus Neobacillus; species Neobacillus dielmonensis. Next base: position 11,808 of record NZ_HG942054.1, on the reverse strand, counting down.
ATGGCGATTGTGACGCATGAAATGGGCTTTGCCAAAGAAGTAGCGGATCGTGTGCTTTTCTTGGATAATGGGATGCTTGTTGAAGACAGTCCACCACAAGAATTCTTTACTAATCCCAAGAGCTCGAGGGCACAGGAATTCTTACAAAAAATGTTATAAAAACTTTTTGATTCAAGATGGTCTTAATAGGCCATCTTTTTATTTTGTCAGAAAAATGGAACATGAATGAGCGAGATAAATCAAGGGAAACTAAGGAAAAAGGCAGGTGGTTTATTTGCTAAAAATTTTATCATCAGTCCTGTTTACAATTTTCCTATCGCCACTGTGGCCATTAGGTCCCAACCCATTACCAGGTGACCCGTTTGTTATTGTGAATAAAAGTACAAACGAACTAGCGTATATTAAGGATAACCGAGTTCAAACGACAGTAAGCGTGGGTACAGGTAAAACGCAAGAAATGACTCCTGAAGGCTTATTTACCATAACAGTAAAAGCAAAAAATCCCTATTACCGTCGCAGCAATATCCCTGGTGGAGACCCGAAGAACCCGCTTGGTGCCCGTTGGATAGGGTTTGATGCTAGAGGAACTGACGGCAGAATTTATGGCATCCATGGGACTAATCAACCTGCATCAGTGGGGAAATATATATCACAGGGCTGTATCCGTTCACAAAATGAGGTAATCACCTCATTATTCCCGATGATTCCATTAGGTACAAAAATACTAATTATCCGTTCAAATCAATCTTTTGAACAGTTAGCAAAAGAATACGGTGCGATCAAATAATGGAAAAGAGGATGACTTTCATTTGGGCTCAGTACCCGTTTAGTCATCCTCTTTTTATGTGGATTAGGAAAGAAACCGGGCAATACCAAGGAGGAGGGTAGAGGCAAGCATAGCGATTAGCATTAAATAGACAATTACTTTTCTTGTTCTTTTATTTCTCACTGGGTAAATACCTCCTTATTGCAAACTGCTATACAAACATTTTACATGGACGAGTCAAGTTAAACAACGGAACGGATCTGGGAAAATAGGAAGGATTTATGAATTTTTTCTAGAATAATTTAATTATCGAAAAAATGTTAATATTGAGATAAGGGGAGAAATCATGATTAAGAAGGTTGACCATATTGGTATAGCAGTCAAGTCACTTGATGCGGCTCTTCCTTTTTACATGGGGGTGCTCAAGCTGCCGCTGTTAAAGATTGAAGAGGTTGAAAGCCAAAAGGTAAGAGTAGCTTTTTTACAGGCAGGGGAAACCAAGCTTGAGCTCTTGGAGCCGATTTCATCGGAGAGCACAATCACCAAGTTTATTGAAAAACGAGGTGAGGGAATTCACCATGTTGCGTTGGGGGTCGAATCGATTGAAGAAAGAATTAGTGAAATGCAAGAGCAAGGAATCCGGATGATTGATGAGAGCCCAAGGCTAGGTGCTGGGGGAGCACAAATCGCCTTTATGCATCCAAAATCAGCCTCCGGTGTGTTAGTTGAGCTATGCGAAAAAAAGGAGATGAAGGGGTAATGGTGGACATCTTCGAAAGACTCAATGAATTATATGATAAAAGAAGGGAGATTGAACTTGGCGGCGGCGACGAGCGGATTGATCAACAGCATGCTAAAGGAAAATTAACAGCCCGTGAACGGATTGATTTGTTAGTTGACAGAGGCACCTTTGTCGAGTTAAATCCATTTATTGAACATCGGACCAATGATTTTGGCTTGGATGAGCAAAAAGGCCCTGGAGATGGGGTCGTTACTGGCTTTGGGAAAGTTAACGGCCGTCCGATTTACTTATTTTCACAGGACTTTACTGTTTTTGGTGGGGCATTAGGTGAAATGCATGCCAAGAAAATTGCTAATGTCATGGACTTGGCCGCCAAGAATGGGACACCATTTGTTGGATTGAATGACTCTGGAGGGGCACGAATTCAAGAAGGAGTCGTTTCACTGGATGGATATGGACATATTTTTTACCGGAATGCGATTTACTCCGGTGTTATTCCACAGATTTCCGTCATAATGGGACCGTGCGCCGGGGGAGCGGTTTATTCGCCAGCAATTACAGATTTTGTTTTTATGGTAGAAAACACCAGCCAGATGTTTATTACAGGACCAAAAGTAATTGAGACAGTGACAGGGGAAAAAATTTCTCCGGAAAATCTTGGCGGAGCTGCCGTCCATAATTCAATCAGTGGTAATGCCCATTTTAAAGCCGCATCAGAAGAGGAAGTGCTGCAACACGTTCGCAAGCTCCTAAGCTATCTTCCACAAAACAACCAAGAGAAGACTCCAAGATCTGAACAGCAGCACGATGATGATTATCGACCAGACTTAATCGATGTAGTCCCATTTGATGCTGTGCGTCCCTATGATGTCCGCAGAGTCATTGAACAAGTTGTGGACGAAAATTCCTTTATGGAAATTCACCAAGATTTTGCTAAAAACATTGTTGTCGGATTTGCTAGAGTGAAAGGAGAAGCCGTTGGACTGGTCTGCAACCAGCCTAAGGTAATGGCTGGCGGCTTGGATATTGATTCCTCAGATAAGGCAGCCCGGTTTATTCGGACCTGTGATTCTTTTAATATACCAATTATTACGTTCGAGGATGTCACGGGCTTCTTCCCAGGTGTTAAACAGGAGCATGGCGGAATAATTCGACATGGAGCGAAAATATTGTTTGCTTATTCAGAAGCCACTGTTCCGAAACTTACCGTTATTTTAAGAAAAGCATATGGAGGGGCTTACGTGGCCCTAAATAGTAAGTCGATCGGAGCTGACCTCGTTTTTGCTTGGCCAAATGCCGAAATTGCAGTTATGGGGCCGCAAGGGGCAGCCAATATTATTTTTGCTAAGGAAATCCAAAACAGTGAAAATCCTGAATTGACCCGCCAGCAAAAGATTGAAGAGTATCGCCAAAAGTTTGCCAATCCGTATGTTGCTGCCAGCAGAGGGATGGTGGATGATGTAATTGACCCAAGGGATACGCGAATTAAGATTGTTCAAGCATTAGAAATGCTGCGGAATAAACAAGAATCAAGACCTGCTAAAAAGCACGGGAATATTCCTTTATAACACTACATCTGTATCAGCCAGCCTTTCATTTGATGGCAGCAATCGGAAAAGGTATACTGATATAGTGAGTACATATTATGGAGGTCTTCTAGATGATTAATCAGGAACGTCTGTTAAATGAATTTTTAGAGCTCGTTCAAATTGAATCGGAAACAAAAAATGAAGCACAAATTTCCAAAGTTTTAAAACAAAAGTTCACCGACTTAGGTCTTGAAGTAGTGGAAGATGATACTACCTCTGTTACCGGACATGGTGCTGGCAACTTAATTTGCACTCTTCCAGCAACAAAAGACGGAGTTGATCCCATTTACTTTACATCCCATATGGATACCGTTGTACCGGCAAAAGGCGTAAAGCCATCGATTAAGGATGGATATGTGGTAACGGATGGCACCACAATTTTAGGTGCGGACGATAAAACCGGTTTGTCCGTTATGCTGGAGACCATTCGGGTGTTGAAGGAACAAAATATCCAACATGGGCTGATTCAGTTTGTGATTACGGTTGGAGAGGAGTCTGGTCTTGTTGGCGCAAAAGCCCTAGATGCCTCATTGTTAAAAGCAAAATACGGCTACGCACTTGATAGTGATGGGCTTGTAGGAAACGTAGTGGTAGCTGCTCCTACCCAGGCAAAAGTAAACGCTGTAATATACGGCAAAACGGCTCATGCGGGTGTTGCACCGGAAAAAGGAGTTTCAGCAATCACGATTGCCGCAAAGGCGGTTTCAAAAATGCCATTAGGCAGAATTGATAAAGAAACGACTGCTAATATTGGCCGATTTGAAGGCGGCCAAGCAACCAATATTGTCTGCGATCGTGTGGATATTTTAGCTGAGGCCCGTTCACTAGTTCCTGAAAAAATGGAAGCCCAAGTAAACAAAATGAAACAGGCATTTGAATCGGCTGCAGAAGAAATGGGCGGCCGAGCCGAAGTCGAAGTGAAAGTCATGTATCCAGGATTCAAATTTGGCGAAGGTGACCAAGTGGTGGAAATTGCCCGCAGTGCAGCAGCAAAAATTGGCCGCAGCTGTGAATTGCAGGAAAGTGGCGGTGGCAGTGATGCGAACGTCATCAACGGTTTAGGGATTCCTACTGTCAACCTTGCTGTCGGTTATGAAGAAATTCATACTACTAATGAACGAATGTCTATTGATGAATTGTATAAATTGGCAGATATGACTTTGGCGATTATTGATATTGTCGCTAATCAATAAGGATTTCCAAAGGAGGGTCTTTGACTCTCCTTTTTGTTATACTAAAGTTATAGACAGAAGTAAGGATGATCAAGTTGAAAGAAATGTATCCGAAAAAAGGGCGGGTCATTTTACATGTTGATATGAATAGCTTTTATGCTTCGGTTGAAATGGCCTATGACCCGCGTTTAAAAGGAAAGCCGGTGGCGATTGCCGGCAATGCGGAAGAGCGGAGAGGCATCATTGTTACCTGTAGTTACGAGGCGAGAAAATTTGGAGTGAAAACGACGATGCCGCTTTGGGAGGCAAAAAAACTATGCCCGCAGCTAATCGTCAAAACGCCTAACTTCGATCGGTATCGTGCGGCTTCTATGGGCATGTTTACCATTTTACGTAACTATACAGATTTGGTCGAGCCTGTCTCGATTGATGAGGGATATATGGATATTACCCAATCGTATGAACTGGGCAGCCCCGTCGAAATTGCCGAAAACATACAAAAGCGGATATATGAGCAGCTTGATTTACCCTGCAGCATCGGAATCGCTCCTAATAAATTTCTAGCCAAAATGGCCTCCGATATGAAAAAACCAATGGGAATTACGATCCTTCGTAAACGAGATATTCCGCTTATTCTGTGGCCTTTACCTTCAGGTGAAATGCACGGGGTGGGAAAGAAAACGGCAGAGAAATTAAAAACTATTGGAATTGTAACGATTGGTGATTTGGCAAAGGCCAATGAATTGCAGTTGAAAACACTGCTCGGCATAAATGGTGTCCGACTGAAGGAACGGGCAAACGGAATGGATGAACGCCAGGTCGATCCAGCTTCCGTTGAGGAATTTAAAAGCATTGGTAACTCCACCACATTGCCTAAAGATGTCAGCCATCAGCAGGAACTTTTCCACGTACTTGAGTCGCTTGCGGAAACCGTTTCAATCCGCATGAAGCGAAAGAACGTTCTTGCGGCGACTGTAGGGATTACTATCCGATATAAAGACCGTAAGACCATAACAAGAAGCAAGAAACTTGCAAATCCGCTGCAGTATCAGGAGGATCTTGCAAATGTTGCTAAACAGCTTTTCCTAAAGCATTGGAATGGCGACCCTGTCCGCTTATTAGGGATTACCGGCTACGACTTAATCGAGCAGGATTCTGCCTATAAGCAGTTAGATTTATTTACCTTTGAAAAAGATGCAAAAAAAGAACCATTGTTAAAAACATTATCAGATCTTCGAGACAAGTACGGCAATTCTATCATTGAAACAGCTGGTACCCACAAGGAAGACCCAGCTGATGTTGGTACTGCAACAAGTTTTAATAAGGACTTTCTTCGTTCTTTTCCGAACAAACTGGAAGATGAAGACTAAAACAGGCTCCATTGCATGATAGCAACTGGAGCCTGTTTATTTATGAGGCCATGAGAGCAATTCCGCTTGAAGAAGTCCGTAGCCGGTATCTTATTTACAGACATCGACATCCATATTATTGACTGGCCACCAAAAGAATCCGTCTTTTTCTACTAGCTCATCGGCTGCTTTAGGTCCCATGGAGCCTGCCTGATAATTTGGAAAGTTATCCTCTTTAGTCTGTTCCCAATAAGCTGAGATTTTATCAACAAAGGCCCAGGAATAGGCCACTTCATCCCAATGCGTAAAGTTAGTAGCATCTCCCCGCATACAATCAAAAAGCAATTTCTCATAGCCCTCTGGAGTATTCATGGCATTTGTTCCGGTATTGGCAAAACTTAGTTTAACCTCTTGTGCATCGAGGTGTCCGCCGGCTTTTTTGGCATTAAGATGAAGGGTAATTCCTTCTTCTGGTTGGATGTGAATGACCAGGAGGTTAGGATTTAAAACCTTTTCGGTCTGATAATACAAATTCATTGGGATATCTTTAAATTGAACCACGATTTTTGTTGTTTTGGCTGCCATCCGCTTCCCCGTTCGGATGTAAAACGGAACGCCAGCCCAGCGGAAATTATCGATTTTAAATTTTCCTGCCACAAACGTCTCCGTATTTGAATTTTGATTTACCATTGGTTCATCGCGATATTTAGGTACGGGATTACCATCAATGGTACCTTCCCCATACTGTCCGCGGACAAAATAATCTTTGACCTGTTCTCCTTCAATCATTCTAAGCGCCCGAAATACTCTAACCTTTTCAGAGCGAATTTCATCAGTTGTCAGGCGAATCGGTGGTTCCATTGCAAGCAAAGCCACCATTTGCAGCATATGGTTTTGCACCATATCTCTTAGGGCCCCGCTTGTCTCGTAATAACGGCCCCGTTCCTCTACTCCCAGTGTTTCACTGGAGGTAATTTGAATATTGGAGATGTAACGGTTATTCCAAAGTGGCTCAAAAATGGCATTAGCAAATCGGATTACTTCAATATTCCGGACCATTTCCTTTCCTAAATAATGGTCAATCCGATAGATTTCATCTTCAGAAAAGGCTGTTCGTATCTGATTGTTTAATTCTATGGCTGAAGCAAGGTCGTGGCCAAATGGTTTTTCAATCACCAGCCGCTTGTACCCAGTTACATCCGTCAGGCCGTCTGATTTTAAGTGAAGGGCAATGGTACCAAAGAATTCAGGTGCCATGGCGAGATAAAAAATACGGTTTCCTTCCAACTCGTAGCGCACATCGATTTGGTCAGCGGAATTTTTTAATGCGACATAGGAGGCTGAATCCGTCACATCATGTGATTGATAATAAAAATGTGAAACAAATTCATCCAGATCGTTTTTGATACCCAATGATGACACGACGGAATCACGGACATTCTGCTGAAATTCCTCGTTTGTTAACGACCTTCTGGCAACGCCTATAACGGCAAATTTATGTAGTCTGTTTTTCTCATATAACCGATAAAGGGAGGGAAATAATTTCCGCTTGGCTAAATCGCCAGTAGCCCCAAAAATCATAATTAAGGAAGACATGTTTTGTTCCACAATCGAAACCTCTCTTTTAACTGGCATATTTTTCTTATGTACAAAAACTGATTAAATTTTAACGGTTTTTCTTAGAATTCTCAAATATAATGGATTGCATGTAAACAATTCTTTTATGCTTTATCGACCTATGGAGCATTAAATAAAAGTTTATGCTATAGTTACCCTATAAGCAGGGCAGGAAAGAGAGGCGTTGATAATGGAGGTATTTTTCTTAGGGACAGGCGCAGGAGTGCCCGCAAAACTTCGTAATGTCACATCGATAGCTCTTAAGCTCCTTGATGAACGGGGAGCCATTTGGATGTTCGATGCGGGCGAAGCTACCCAGCATCAAATTTTACATACATCCATTAAACCACGGAGGATTGAAAAAATATTTATTACCCATCTCCATGGTGATCATATCTATGGACTCCCCGGCTTATTGGCAAGCAGATCGTTTCAAGGCGGAGAGTCCGAAGTTACCGTTTATGGGCCAAAAGGCATTAAAGATTACATCCATGCAAGCCTTTCGGTTAGCCAGACTTATTTAAAATACCCATTAACCGTCATCGAGATTGACGAGGGTGTTATTTTTGAAGACGGCCAATTCTTGGTAGAAGCACGGCTTTTGGACCATGGAATCACATCCTACGGATATCGGATTGTGGAAAAAGACAAGCCGGGCACCTTGCTTGCTGATAAGCTTAAGGAAGCAGGCATACAACCGGGCCCAATTTTTAGAAAAATAAAAAGTGGCGAAGCCGTTTCACTTGATGATGGCAGGGTGATCAATCCGCAAGAATTCCTTGGTCCTCCACAAAAGGGCAGAATTGTTACGATACTAGGGGACACTCGCTTTACCGAGAATGCCGTAAAGCTTGCTCAAAATGCAGATTTGTTAGTCCATGAAGCAACATTTGCCAAGGGAGAAGAAAAACTAGCAAACGAGTATTTCCACTCGACCACCAATCAGGCGGCAATCGTTGCTCAACAAGCTGGCTGCCAGCAATTATGTTTAACCCATATCAGTGCCAGGTACGACAGAAATGCTTCCAAAGAGTTAGTGAAAGAGGCGATGGAAGTCTTTGCTAATATTGACATAGCGGAAGACTTTAAGGAAATCTCAATTCCTCCTTCAAAATAATTTACGAGTAAGTATGTATTGTCTAATTAAAATAAACTGCAAATGGGGGAAGAAATATGGGTATTAAGGTTGGGATCATTGGAATTGGAAATATGGGGAAATCCTATGCCCTTACATTAGACCAGGGCTTAATTGCTGGGGCGGAGTTATCTGCCGTTTGCGGCCGGAACACCCAGCAGGAATGGGTAACAACAAATCTGAAAGCTGAAGTAAAGTTTTTCGATGATGAAAATGCTTTTTTTAATGAAGCCAAAATGGACGCTTTATTAATTGCTACCCCGCATTACAGCCATCCGGAGCTTGCGATGAAAGCTTTTGCCAAAGGTATGCATGTTCTGCTGGAAAAGCCTGCTGGGGTCTTCACAAAGAATGTAATAGAGATGAATCAGGCGGCAGCAAAAAGTGGAAAAGTATTTTCTATGATGTTTAACCAGCGGACTAACCCGTTATATCAAAAATTACGGAATCTAATCCTTGCTGGTGAGCTTGGCGAAATCAAAAGGACAAATTGGATTATCACGGATTGGTACCGTTCCCAAAGTTATTATGATTCAAGCCATTGGCGGGCCACATGGAAAGGTGAGGGTGGAGGCGTACTTTTAAATCAAGCGCCACATCAATTAGACTTGTGGCAATGGACGACCGGTCTTGAGCCAAAGCGTGTCCATGGGTTTTGCCATAATGGTAAATACCATGATATTGAAGTTGAGGATGATGTCACGGCTTATGTAGAATATGAAAATGGTGCAACAGGTGTATTCATCGCCTCGACAGGTGAGGCTCCGGGGACGAACCGTTTCGAAATTCAGGGCGACCGTGGAAAAATCGTAGTTGAAAATAATGCCCTTACTTTTTATCGATTGACCCAGTCGGAACGAGAATTTAATGCAACGTATAAAGGCGGTTTTGGAAAACCGGAATGCTGGACAATTGATATTCCGGTAGCAGGTGAAAACACAGCCCACCAAGGGATCATCCAAAATTGGATTGATGCGATCACCAAAGGAACCCCACTACTTGCGCCAGGAGAAGAGGGCATTAAGGGAGTAGAACTCGCCAATGCCATTTACTTGTCTTCATGGTTAAATCAAACGATAGAATTACCAGTCAATCCCGACTTCTATTATGAAAAATTACAAGAAAAAATCAACCAATCGGTGAAAAATTATAGATAGGGAGTAATAAGTAGCCAAATCAAAACCAATAATAAAGAGCTGATTCACAATAGGGTTTCTACCCCTGTGAGTCAGCTCTTTTTAATGGCTGTGTTAAACTTGGTCGTTGCCTTCCCAATCAACTGGTAAAAAAAATCAACACTGTCCTTTAACAAAGCCAATTAATAAATATTTAAATATTCCAGCCTCGTTCGTATTGCTTTGGTGACTCGAGGGACACTCCAAGTTCTTTAGCTGCCCTTCTTGGCCAGTATGGGTCACGCAGCAGTTCCCTCGCAAGAAAGACTAAATCAGCGCGGTTGTTTTCCAAAATCTCCTCTGCATGGACAGGGGAAGTAATTAATCCTACAGCACCTGTGGAGATGTCAGCGCCGTTTCGAATCGTTTCAGAGTATGGCACTTGGTAGCCTGGATAGGTATGAATATGTGCAGGTACGACCGCGCCCGAGCTTACATCAACTAAATCCACGCCCTGCTCTTTCATCCATTTGGCAAACCGTATGTAATCCTCAGGAGATAGCCCGCCCTCTGTATAATCATGAGCTGAAACTCTAACAAATAGCGGTCCGTCCCAAACCGTTTTCACCGCATCAATGACTTCGCGGAGAATTCGATAGCGATTTTCTGCTGAACCGCCATACTGATCCTTTCGTTTGTTGCTTAGTGGGGAGAGGAATTCATGAATTAAATAGCCGTGGGCGCCGTGAATTTCAATGACGTCAAACCCGGCTTTCTTTGCCCGTTCCGCGCCATCTTTGAAAGCAGCCACAGTTTCTTTAATATCCTCTAAAGTCATCTCTTTAGGAATCTTGCTTTTTTCGTTAAAAGCAATCGCCGAAGGAGCGATGATTTCTCCATCCAATACCGCTTTTCTACCGGCATGGGCGAGTTGAATGCCTATTTTGGCGCCATTCTCTTTTACAAGCCCGGTCAATTCTTGTAAACCCTCGATATGATCTTCACTCCAGATTCCCAAATCCTCTGGTGAAATCCGGCCTTGTGGAGTGACGGCGGTAGCTTCGACAATGATTAGCCCAACCTGGCCTACCGCCCTCGTGGTATAGTGAGTCCGGTGCCAGTTTTGGACACGGCCATCTTGGTTATGGCTGGAATACATACACATTGGCGCCATGACAATGCGATTTTTAAGCGTCAAGCCCTTGATTGTGTAGGGAGTAAATAATTTTGCTGCCATTAGAAAAGCCCTCCTGTTTGTTTAATACCATAACTAGTATAGCAAATGTTGGAGTACCTCATGTGTTCTTGCGCTCGGGCACTTTGGAATTAATGTTTCCCTACGGTTAGCTTAGAACTCAATGCTTCGCCCAGTTTCTTCGATTGGGCAGTGGCTGCTTTAATACACGAAACAAATGCTTGTTGCACCCCATGTTCTTCCAGGACACGGATTCCGGCTTCCGTTGTACCTCCTGGGCTGGTCACTTCACGGCGTAATTGCTCCGGTGACTTAATTGAGTTTTTCACCATTTCCGCCGCGCCGATTAAAGTTTGGATAATAAGCTGTTGCGCCATTTGCTGTTCAAGCCCAATTTCCGCCGCACTCTCTTCCATTGCCTCGATTAAATAATAAATGTAGGCGGGGCCGCTACCGGATAGCCCAGTAACTGCATCAAGCTGTTCTTCTTCCACAAAAGCTGCTAAACCTACAGACTCAAATAATATCTTCGCGGTTTCTACTTGGCTCTTGGTCACCCGCTCGTTGACGGCAATGGCAGTTGCGGATTTCCCAACCGCCGCAGATGTATTCGGCATGGAACGGGCAATCGATAGTGGCTTATCTGCCAGCAATTCGATGGTCTTCATTGATACACCGGCCAGCACGGAAACAATCAGCATTTCCTTGTTTAAATGCTCACGAATAGATTCGATGGCATTCCCCGCATCCTTTGGCTTCATGGCCAGCATCACCATTTCTGCACCTTCAAAAAGTGTTGGCAAGTCATAGGTAGCTTGGATTCCATAACGATCCTGTAATTCGGTTAATCGTTCCTTATTAGAGTTATTTGTTACCCAAACATTATTTCTATCGATTAATTTCTTTTCGAGAATACCGGAAATTAAGGCTTCAGCCATCGAACCGGCACCCACAACAACGATTTTTTGCATAAGTATTCCTCCTTTTTATCATTAGGCTCTGCTCATTTGGCTGTTGATTTCCGCTCCAGTCGCTCAGCGAACCCGCGGGCGTGCCGGGGGGAGCCTCCTCGGCGCTGAAGCGCCTGCGGGGTCTCCCCAGCCCCGTACTCCCGCAGGAGTCGAGCGC
>NZ_HG942053.1:27405-55280 GCF_000612665.1 Neobacillus dielmonensis | reverse complement strand
CGCAGGAGTCGAGCGCCTTCTGCTCCAATCAACAGAGTTAAAAAAATCAATAGTATCGTTTAACAGAGCCAAATAAAAAGACCCTCATCCGTAAAGGACGAAAGGTCTTGAAGCTTCCGCGGTACCACCTTCATTTACTCTAAAAAAGCCTTCATTAGAGTCCACTTGAGCCCGTTAACGCCGGGATTACGTCAGGTTTTCCTAAATGCTCATAAGGTAGGTTCAATGAGTAAGCGGGGGATGAAGCCTTTCAGCCTGTGGACTTCACTCTCTTTCACCATTTCACATTTACTGGCCTTCGTCATTGCATGAAAAATTTAATTTTAATAGTGATTATGCAAGATAAGATACATGTCTGTCAATAGAATAATTGGCCGAATTTTAAAAATCTTTGTTAAAACACTTTGCAAAAATAATGACATTCTTAAAAAAAAACGCTAAACTTTAGTTCATAATAGAAAACACTTCATAAAATTTACCAGATGGAAACGGAAACATTATTTAACCATACTAACTAAGGAGTTTTGTTCATGACCGAATGGAAAAACGGAATTGCTAAGATAACTCTCCCGACCCCTTTTCCTGTTGGGGATGTAAATATTTATTTGATTAAAGGCGATGCCTTGACACTAGTAGATGCTGGCCCTAAAACCAAAGAGGCGTGGGATTCGCTTAATTTTCAATTACAGGAGCTTCATCTATCCCCTAAAGATATTGACCAGGTAGTGCTTACTCACGACCATCCTGATCATGCCGGTATGCTTGACTTTTTTCCTGATTCTCTCGAGGTCATCGGACATCCGTTCAATGAGCGTTGGATTTACCCGACGGAAGAATTTTTTCACCAGCTGAAGGAGTTTTTTAACAACATGTTACAGAAAGCAGGTGTCCCGCAAGAGCTTTCTCAGTATGGTGGAAACTTTGCAAATATGCTGAAGTATTCGTGCAGCCGTTCCTTAACGGGCCATCTGACAGAGGGGATGCGGCCGCCAGGACTGCCTGAATGGCAAGCGATTGAAACGCCGGGCCATGCCCAAAGTCAAATTGCTCTATATCGGCAAATAGATGGTGTTCTCATTGGTGGCGACGTTATTTTAGCACATATTTCGCCCAATCCACTCATGGAGCCGCCAGTTCCTGGAGAAACGAATCGTCCGAAACCGCAACTGCAGCATAATCATTCAATGCAGAAGCTGTTATCTTATCCGATTAAAATGGTTTACACCGGACATGGCAATGAGGTATTCGAACTAAAAGAACTTGTTGAAACACGGCTGATCCGGCAACATGAGCGTGCCATGAAAGTCAATGAGTGGCTTAAACATGAACAGCTTACTGCATTTGATATTTGTCAGCGGCTGTTTCCGGCCGCTTATAAACAGCAGCTCATGCTTACGCTGTCGGAAACAGTGGCACAACTTGATTATTTGGCATCCATTGGAGAAATTAATAGTATAGATACACAGCCTGTACGATTTTTTGCTAAGGCGTAAAGACAGGATAAGTCAGATGAGGTGTTGATATGGCAAGAGAAAGGCTAAAAGGTAAAAATATTGTCATTACGGGGGCATCTGGTGGAATCGGGGCCGAGATTGCCAAACTCTGTGCCGCTAGCGGGGCCAATCTGGTGCTGCTGGCCCGAAGCATCGACAAGCTGCGGCAGCTTGAAAGCGAACTGGAGCAAAAGCATGGAGTAAATGTGGAAGTTTTTCAATTGAATGTCGCCAATACCGACCAAGTCCGGGAGGTCTTTGACCAAATTTTTCGTGTGATTGGAGATATTGATATTTTGGTCAATAACGCCGGATTTGGTGTGTTTCGTGAAGCACATGAAGCTAGGATGGACGAAATCAAGGGAATGTTTGAGGTCAATGTTGTCGGGTTAATGGCCTGCACAAGCATGGTGCTGCCGCAAATGCGTGAGCGGCACTTCGGCCATATCATCAATATTGCCTCACAAGCGGGCAAAATCGCGACACCCAAATCCAGCGTGTATTCTGCCACCAAGCATGCAGTTCTCGGGTATTCCAATGCCCTTAGAATGGAAGTGGACCATTTTAATATTCAAGTCACTACAGTTAATCCGGGACCGATTGCCACCAACTTTTTCAACATTGCTGATGAAAAGGGAACATACGTCAAAAATGTCCAAGGCTTTATGCTTCAGCCGGAGTTTGTAGCTCGCAAGGTTGTCGACAGTATGCTGACGAAAACAAGGGAGATCAACCTGCCTCGCTGGATGAATATGGGGAGTGCCATCTACGTTTTATTTCCTCGATTGTTTGAACGGATCGGGAAAAAAGTGCTAAATAAGAAGTAGAGAAATGTTTTATACAAAAAAGGAGTTTGCTTCGATTGAAGCAAACTCCTTTTTATCTGTAAGTTCCTGATATAATGTACCTAAAGCTCAATGACCTTATTTTTCTGTACTTACCTGCTTATCCTTTTCAATAAGCACAATCAAACCAGGCAATAAAATCCCCCTAATCAAGAACGTATCCAAGATAATTCCGACTGCCACAATAAAGCCAAAGACAAATAACAATTCAATTGGCTGGGTCATCAACACCGCAAATGTGGCCCCGAGGATAATTCCCGCCGAAGAAATGACGCCGCCGGTATTGGCAACGGCAATTTCCACCGCTTCCTTGACGGAGTGAGTCTGCCTCTCTTCTTGGTACCGGGAAATCAGCATAATATTGTAGTCAATTCCAAGCGCCACCAAGAAGACAAATGAATATAGCGGGACACGGTCGCTAATCGAACTGATATCAAAGAACAGATTGGTTAAGAACATCCCGAGTCCAAGGGCTGCTAGAAAGGACACCAGAATCGTTCCCATCATGTAAATCGGCATTTTGATTGATTTCGTTAATACAATCAACAGGACGAAAATTAATATTGTTTCCAGGATGACAATCAGGATGACGTCCCGATTGTTTACATCGCGTTCGTCGACTTTTGTGGCCGTTTCTCCGGAAAAATAAAGTACTCCATCCAGACCGCTGTCCTTGATGATCGTTTCACTTTTATTGGTGATTTGTTTCATTGCATCAATGGTTTTCACAGCATATGGATTCTCTTTGAACGTCAGGCTGTAGTTGATCACTTTTTGATCATCTGTTACCCCATTTATGCGGACATTGCTGACTAGTTGCTGGTTTTCAAGCGTATTCTTCAGCTCTACTTGCTGCTCAGCTGTTAGGGCATGTTTTGATTCAAACAAAACCGTCGTTGGCGCTAGGTCGCCCGCCTCAAATTTATCTCCCAAGATTTCATATCCTTGTCGGGAAGGCATATCCTCAGGGAAAGATTTCATTGTGTCAAATTCATACTTTAAATTGAACATATTGCTGGCGGCAATCACCAAAAATAGTCCAATGACTGCAACGGATAGGCCCGGCTTGCCCGCGACGAACCGGCCAATCTTCACCCAAAGCGTCTGCTTGTGAATGACTTGCTCACCAACGTGGGGAATTCTCGGCCAGAACGATTTCCGGCCAAATAATGTAAATAAGGCTGGAACGAGTGTGACTGAGGCAATCATAATGACGACCATCGTCGTCGCAAAGGTTGGTGCAAAGTTGCGGTAATCGCCGAATTTGGCAAAAAATAGCACCAGCATGGCCGCCAAGACGGTACCGCCGGAAAAGAACACCGGCATCCCGGTTTCTCTCATCGCCGCCTGCATCGCTTCATATTTGCTTTCGTGTAGTTTAAGCTCTTCACGATAGCGAGAGAAAACAAACAAGGAATAGTCAATTACTGCTGCAAACAATAAGATCGACATTATTGAGACCGTCTGACTGCTCATGACTAGCCCGGATGCCCCCATAATGCCAAGAATTTGGGTGACCACCTCATAAACGAACACGGCGGCCAAGAGCGGAATCAATGCCAGCAGCGGCGAACGGTAAATGACAATTAATAATACTAAAATAAGTCCGACTGTTGAAAACAATAGAACAAAATCAGCACGGGAAAATAGATCCAGTGTATCGGTGGCAATTCCGGCAGGGCCGGTTACATATAATTTCAAGTCGGATGAATCTTGTACCACCTTGTTGATTTGTTCGATAGATGTCCGCATTTCCTTAGTTTCAATCGAGGCATCGAACGTCAATGGAATCACAGCGGTTGTTTTATCCGCTGAAAAAAATCCTGAGGCTGCTTGCGGCGGCAGTTTCGATAAGGAAACTACCTGCTGGACACCATTTATTTTATCAGTTTCAATTTTGTCTAATAGGGCAGCAAGCGTGGAATATTCTACTTCACCCTTCTTTGCTTGAAATACTAGGATCGCCGGTGTTCCGTCATTGTTGTCAAAATACTGGTCAACTTTGCTTTGGGCAACAACTGATTTAGCATCATCTGGAAGTGAGTCGATTTTGGAAGCTTCATAATCCCGAACACTTGGCGCAAACATCGCCAGGATCATCGTAATGACCAACCAGGCCGCCAAGGTGATCCACATCCCTTTTTTGGTGGAGACGCGGTCGGTAACCGCTTGTAAAAATGTCTTCATCCTGTTCTCCCCTTTCAAAACATAATAAAAGTGACATAAGTGTCACTTTAAGTCCACTTTATTTAGCGGCGTTTGTCATCATCATTATCTTTCAAAGTGACACTAGTGTCAATTAGTTAGTTTTAACATTCCATGGCACAGCATTTCTTTTATCGAAGCAATCCATTCAGATTGGGGAATTTGCAACCGATTCGGAATCATAATGGATTGAAAAATCATCCCGATCATAATCGAATCTGGAATAGAAGTTTTAATTTTTTGCTCCAGCTTTCCTTTTGTGATGAGTCTTTGACAATAGTTGTACATCTCAAAATGCAGCTGCCCCAGCCGTTCAATATTCTGCTTCACCTTTTGATTATCATTGACTGGAATTCGTCGCCCAATTTCAATCATATGTGGTACCGCAGTATTTTTAAACATGAGCTTTAATAAAAAAGTGAATTGCTCATCAAAGTTACCGATTACATCCATTTGCTTCAATTCTGCTAGAAATTTCTCCATTTCATAAATCATATAATCGGTGATCAGTTCCTCGCGATTTTCAAAGTATTTATAAATTGTTCCTCTTGAGACTTCTAATTGTTCTGCTAGCAGACTAAAGGTAAACCCTTCATAGCCGTGCTGGAGCAAAATTTGCTCGGTTGCCAAAAATAAATCTCCCGTAGTGAATTTACGCTCACGTGCCATATACCACACCTCACTAAAATTACGTATCTTTTTAACTCTTTTTACTAAAAGTCAACCCGTTAAAAATTCATACACTTTGTCATTAATCACTTCATACAAATCTGTATTTGGGTTTTGCTGTTTGGTTTGGACAATCTGCCTAACCAACTCATTTAATTCCTGTTCGCCTATTGGTGCTGAATCGGTATCTCCATATTGGCTAAAACAGTTCAGGATCATTTTAACAATCAGCTTTTCTTCCATCGGCAAACACCTCATCCATCATTATACTGCTTTTCCGGATAAGCGCCAGCTTGGAAATGTGGCAAAAAATTTCCATTGAATACGAACGCATATTCGCTTAAGATAATAGATATAATAAAGAACAGATGTTCGATAATGATGTGAAGAGGGAAAAAGTTATGATTGATTACAGCACGCTGCCGCAAAATAAAATTTTATGTGTAGACATGAAGAGTTTTTATGCCAGTTGCTCGGCTGTCATGCTGGGATTGGATCCTTTGGATGCTTATATCGCTATTGTCGGTGATAAAGATCGCCAGGGGAGTGTCGTGCTGGCTGCTTCACCGCGGTTAAAAAAAGAGTTCGGCATCAAAACGGGCTCCCGGTTGTTCGAGATTCCTAACGATCCCCGGATTCAAATTGTCGAGCCTAAGATGGCAACCTATTTACGGATATCGACAGAAATTACCCGCGTGTTCAACCGTTATGTACCGAAAGAAGCCATTCACGTCTATAGTGTCGATGAAAGCTTTATTAAGGTAGACGGGGCCCTGCATTTATGGGGGGATGCTCAGACAATTGCTAAAAAAATTAAGGACGATATTGAGCGGGAATTTCAGCTGCCATGTGCCGTCGGGATTGGCCCCAATATGTTATTGGCAAAGCTTTGTTTGGACCTCGATGCCAAGCACCACGGGATTGCCGAGTGGACCTATGATGATGTAGAGACGAAGCTTTGGAAGGTATCCCCGTTACGAGAAATGTGGGGGATTGGCCGAAGGGTCGAAAAAACCTTAAATGGCATGGGGATTTTTAACGTTGGTCAGCTCGCCCGCTATGACTTAGAAAAATTGGAAAAGAAATTCGGCATTATGGGAAATCAACTTTACCATCACGCCTGGGGGGTAGACCTTTCCGATTTGGGGGCACCGATTATTGAGGGGCAAATCAGTTTTGGCAAAAGCCAAATTTTGCTTCGTGATTATAAAGATGAAAAGGAAATTAAGCATGTCATTTTGGAGATGTGTGAGGAGGTCGCTAGAAGGGCGAGGACTCGGCACAAGGCGGGCCGGACGGTGACTCTCGGAGTCGGCTATAGCCAGGATGAATTTGGCGGCGGTTTTAACCGAGCCAGAACCGTCAAGGATCCGACCAACGTGACAATGGATCTTTACCGGGTGTGCCTGGAATTATTTCACGAGCATTATAGCGGCAAGACAGTTCGGCAAATTTCAATTTCGCTTGGCAATATTGTTGATGACTGTGAGATGCAGCTCGATCTGTTTGACATGGGGGCTTACAAAAGGCGGGAGCTTGGCTATGTGGTGGACTCGGTCCGCAGGCGGTTTGGTCCGGGTTCTCTCTTAAGGGCGGTTTCCTATACTTCGGGCGGAACAGCCAAACACCGGGCTACTCTTGTAGGCGGGCATAAAATGTAACCAGAAAAAGCGGAAGCACCGTTTGCAGTGTTTTCGATATGAAAAGAGGTGAGGCGGATGATTCGAGACCGTGGAAGAATAAAATGGACGTCGATGATGCTGCCTGAACACGTAAAAATGCTCAGGGATTGGGTAAAGGAAGATCAGTATGAACAGCCGAAAGAAATGGATGAGCAACAGCTTGAACTCATGAACGAAACATTATCAGAGGCAATTGAATTTGATCAAACTGTCACCATTACCTATTTTAGGAATCATCGCTATGAAATCGTCATCGGAAAAATTCATTATTGGGATGAACTAGCCCAGAAACTGCATGTGGTTGACCATTTTGAAGAGGCACATCGGATTCCCATCGAGGTAATCGTCGATATACGGATGACGGATTTATAATGGTAACAGCGGCTGACACGCATCAGGCCGCTGTTTTGAGTTTATTCTTCTTTTGGCACACGGACTTGTGATTGGAAATTGCCTTTGTGGGAGCCATCACAGAAAGGTTTGTTATTGCTTCTTCCACAGCGACATAGGGAAAAGGATGGCTTTGTAGAATAAACATTGCCCTCGCCATCCAATAACTCCACATCACCAGTAATTCGTAAAGACCCATTATCATTTACTTTGATTTGCACCTTTGACATCAATAGCACCCCTTCAAAAAAGTTATGTTATTATGAGAATAAATGGAAAATGAGGAAAGTTCAAGAGTATATAGGCGCAATAACTCTTCTTAGTGAAAAAATTATCGGTACGAAAATGGATTAACCATTGTAACCGGGCTCTGCAGCACATACTTATCTAAAAATTCGTCCACCACGCGTTCATAATCTGCGCGGTTTTCATTAAATGACTGGGCATGGCGGCCGTTTTCGGCGATATAAATCATTTTGGGACCTTGTTTATGCTCATATAAATCATTTGTCATTGATGGCAAAATAAAATCATCATCTTGGCTGTGAATAAACAAAATCGGTTTTTTAATATTTTCAATGACCGAAATTGGAGACACACTTCGGATGGAGTATTTATCCCGCAGGCGCAACAACAAATCTCCGATTGGCAGCAAGAGCCCAGGGCGAATTTTGAAATCCCGTTTAATCACATGTGAAAGCTGTTCTTTAAAATCAGAAAACGGACAGTCCGCCACGTAAAAATCAGCACCATCCTCTAGCAATCCGGCATACAGGAGCATGGTTGCAGCCCCCATGGATTCCCCGTGAATCCCCAAAAGCAAATCATCGCCTTTCTCGTGTTTCAACCAGTCCACAACCGCCTTTAAATCGAATTTTTCAAAGTGGCCGAAGCTGGTTGTTTTACCGCCAGATTCACCATGGCGGCGATGGTCATAAATTAAGG
Organism: Neobacillus dielmonensis; assembly: GCF_000612665.1. GTDB lineage: Bacteria > Bacillota > Bacilli > Bacillales > Cytobacillaceae > Neobacillus > Neobacillus dielmonensis. The sequence goes on along the minus strand of NZ_HG942053.1, from coordinate 47,051 downwards.
TGTTAAAGCCACGGTCGAGAAAAAGTTTCATATACTTAACGGAATTGATTTTGGTTTCGGTTACCCCATGAGAGACAATCACGTAGCGATTAGTGTGATGGGGTTCGACCAGCCAAGCTTTAATGTTATAACCGAATGGTGAAGGAACGTCCACATCACGGATTGGCAGAGACTTTAATTCCTCAGGATTAAACCTTCCTGCATCTTTCTCCCGCTGCAGGATGAAATCCTCATCCTTTTTCTTTATATACATCAAGCGGTTTGTAAAATATAAACCGATCGCAAGCCAAAAAAATAACATAAAAAACAGAATACGCAATGCCTTTTTCACGTTTGGCACCCCCAGAAGTAGAAGTATAACAACAGTAGATGAGCCTAAATGCAACACGCTGGATATTTTTACAAACTTATTTTAACAAAGAAAAAGCCGCTGATACCAATTAGCGGCTCTGATTATTTAGATGATTTAAATTAAGATTCTGCATTATGTCGTTTTGTCGGGTGAGTGGCCTTTTCTACTTCTTCAGCAGCCATCAGCCGCTTGCCTCCACCAGCTGATTCTGCATAACTTTTCCCTTTTTGACTATACCCTTTATCACGTTTTTGACTCATGAATTAATCTCCCTTCGAGATGTTCTCATTTAATAAGATGCATAGAAGAATAGGTCATTATTCATGAGATTCCGTAGTCTGTTTTTGCAAGGGGTAAAAACCACTATCAATGGATCTGGAAAGATGAGGGCGGACGATGTCAATGGCAGCAGCTAACTTCGTTAGATCAACGCCTGTGCTGATCCCCATCCGTTCGAGCATGTAAACTACATCCTCGGTTGCTGCATTACCGCTGGCCCCGGGGGCAAATGGGCAGCCCCCAAGGCCGCCTGCAGATGTGTCAAATCGAGTAATACCGGCTTGAAGTGAAGCCAAAATATTTGCAAGTGCCATTTTTCTTGTGTCATGGAAATGGGCGGTCAGCAGTACATGGTTAAATTCTCGGTTTAATTGTGAAAACAGGGAGTAGGCTTCGGAGGGTGCTGCCATTCCAATGGTGTCCGCAATACTTAACTCATCAACACCGGCATTAACAAATTCCCGGCATAACCTGAGCGTATCCACTTCGCTGATTTTCCCTTCATATGGGCAATAAAATGCTGTGGAAATGCAGGCGCGTATAAAATAATGTTTTTCTTTTAGCTCTCTAATCATGGGAATCAACTCGTTAAGACTGTCCTTTGTTGCTTTATTGATATTTTTCTGATTAAAGCTATTACTTACTCCAACAAACACGGCAACGGCCCTGCAGCTAGTAGAGTAGACCCGTTCGAGGCCTTTTCGGTTAGGGACAAGGACAATATTTCTTGTTTTCCCGTCCACGCAGTCCGCCACAATATCAGCTGCATCACTCATTTGCGGCACCCACTTTGGCGACACAAAGGAAGTCAGCTCCAACTCCTGTATTCCCGACGTTTTTAAGGCTGATATGAATTGCTTTTTAACATTGGTTGGAATGAAGGCCTTTTCATTTTGCAAGCCATCGCGCGGACCTACTTCAATAATCGTTACTTCTTTCGGTAAAATAACCATTCATTCTGTACCTCCTCCTATGCAACATACTTTTATTGTGGAGGGATACTCAGCTAAAATCAAGAATAAAGGGAATTTTTGGAAAAAAGCAGCGATTTCATAACTCTTTTCAAATGATTTAGCCTTTTAATGGTGCTATAATAATAAAAATAGTAGTTCTTTAAGGAGAGTCATAGGATGAGGAAAAAGCATAATAAACCAACAGCCAAACCGAAAAAGGACGAATCAGCTGTTACATTAAAAGACCGGATTAATCCCAGCTTGCTGAAACAGTTGACGGAGCAAAAAGAGCAGTTGAGAGCGGAAGAAGAAAAACGACTCGAAGCAGAAGAACAGAGGAAGCGGGAAGAAAGAAGGTTAAAAGAAAAAAACAAATCGTTTGAAGAATTGCTGAATGAAAGCGGTATGAATTGGAAGGAATTCAAATGATGAGCGTGCGTCAAGTAGAGGTAGTGCCATATCGGAGAGAATGGGTAGAACTTTTTCAGCAGGAAAGCCAAAGGATTAAAAGTATTTTCGTGACTCATGATGTGAAAATTCACCATATTGGGAGTACTTCGGTGCCGGGGATGATAGCAAAACCAATTATTGATTTACTTGCGGAAGCTGATGATATAACGCTTTTTGACGAGGCTATTCCAATCTTTGAGGCAGAAGGCTATATCGCAAAAGGAGAAAATGGAATACCGGGGAGAAGATTTTTTATTAAAAACAATGCCAGCGGTGAACGCCTCTATCATCTCCACGCCTTTCAATCAGGCAGCCCGGAAATTGACCGCCACCTGATTTTTCGAGACTATTTATGTCAGAATCCGGAAGCTGCGAAGCGTTATGGAGAAGTAAAAATAACCGCTGCCATGCAGTTTCCTGCTGATATTGAATCCTATATAAATTATAAAAACTCAATCGTCAAAGAAATTGAGAGAAAAGCCATAGAGTGGGTAAAAAACAGATAAAAGGAGAACCAAGCGGTTCTCCTTTTATCTATGCTCTTTATACGTATTTGCTTTTGTAAACTTCTTAATAATCGCTAACTCATCCTCAGAGAGCAGCCTACTTCTTACAGCAGCAGCATTTTGTCTGACCTGCTCCGGACTGCTGGCACCTGTGACGACAGAAGCAACGGCAGGGTTGGCCAGATTATATTGCAGTGCCACCTCGGCAAATGGACGGGTTGCTGCCAGTTTTTGTTTTAATAGGGGCAGAATCTCTTGCAATTCTTGCAAACTATAATCCAAATAGCCGCTAGTAGATGCTTTTTCCAATAGCTTATCGCTTAACAGGCCTTTGGCGACAGGCCCGCGAGTAACGACGCTAATACCATGTTCCTTAAGCAGCGGCAAAACCTCTTCCTCTGGTCGGCGGTCTAACATACTGTATTGCATCATTACAGAGACCAGATTCGATTTCTTGACATACTCGCGAATGACATTTGGACGAATAGAGGAAATGCCATAATAACGAATCAGCCCCTCTGCCTGTAATTCCTCAAATGCGGCAATCGTTTCATCAATTGGATCTTGAATCGTGCCGCCATGCAGTTGATAAAGGTCAATGTAATCGGTTCCGAGTCTTTTTAAGCTATCTTTAACGGCTTCCTTTATATATGCCTTGGAAGGGTCCCACGTCCAACCAGTTTTGTCTGGTTTCCAACGATTTCCGACCTTTGTGGCGATAATCACTTGGTCGCGAACTTTCTTCAAAGCTTTACCGACTAATTTTTCATTTTCACCCATATCGTATAAATCAGCGGTATCAAAATAGTTGATGCCTTCTTCTAAAGCTGTTTCAATAATTTGGATGGCAGCCTTCTCATCTATTCCTATTGACATGCAGCCAAGCCCAAGTTCACTTACATATAAATCTGAGTGGCCAAGTTGTCTTTTTTTCAAATAAATTCCCCCTGTTCTTTTCTACAATTTTATATAAAACAGGGCAGACTATCAAACGAGAGCTTACTTTTTAACAGCTTTCATCCATTCTGACACAGTTGCATATTCTTTGTTATATTCTTTTAGCTTTTGAAGAACTTCCCAGCACTTGCCGGCAAGGGTGATTCCTTTGTCATGCACATACACCTTCATCTTTATACCCTCCAGTTAAAGTATGATAAAATGTATGTCGACAGTTGAACGGATTAGAACGGGAGTGACAGAAAATGAACAAATTAGAAGAAAAAACAATCAACAGTGAAGAAATTTTTACAGGAAAAGTCATCAGCCTGCACGTTCAGGAGGTAGAACTTCCAAATGGAAATTATTCGAAACGGGAAATTATTAAACATCCTGGGGCTGTGGCCATACTGGCTGTTACCGATGACAATAAAATTTTGATGGTAGAGCAGTTCCGCAAGGCGCTAGAAAGAACCATTGTGGAAATACCTGCCGGAAAATTAGAGCAAGGGGAAGACCCTGCCGAGTGTGCAAGAAGAGAACTGGAAGAAGAAACAGGCTATGAGTGTAAAAGTCTTGAAAGAATCACATCATTCTATACTTCTCCAGGATTTGCTGATGAAATCGTTCATGTATTTTTGGCTAGAGGCTTATCAAAAAAAGAAAATGCTGCCGGACTTGACGAAGATGAGTTTGTGAATCTGGAAGAAATCTCGCTTGAAGAAGCGTTGCGATATGTGGAACAACAGAAAATCTATGACGCCAAAACCATTTATGCTGTTCAGTACTTACAGTTGCAAAAGGCGTTAGGTTCAAAATGAATCGCTATTACGTAGATTTACATATTCACATTGGACGGACCCGGACAGGAAAACCGGTCAAAATTACTGGTGCCAAAACGCTGACATTTACTAATATCATTGAACATGCTAGGCATGTAAAAGGGCTTCATATGGTCGGCATTATTGACAGCCATTCTCCGGAGGTCATTGAGGAGATGGAAAGTCTGATTGACAGCGGGGAAGTTTATGAGCACCCCGATGGTGGCTTGGTTTTTGGCGAGTTAACGGTTATTCTTGGTTCTGAATTGGAGATCTATGATCAGCAATGCAACGGTCCAATTCATGTCCTGTGCTTTATGCCTCATCTAGAGGCAATGAAAGAGTTTTCCCTATGGCTGTCTGGCCATTTAAAAAATATTCAGCTTAGCTCGCAACGGGTATACATTACCGGACTTGTGTTGCAGAGGAAAGTAAAAGAAATGGGCGGTATTTTTATACCAGCTCATGTTTTTACACCGTTTAAGAGTCTCTATGGAAAAGGTGTCAATCGCTCTTTGACAGAAGTGTTTGACCCAAACTTGATAGATGGAATCGAGCTTGGCTTAAGTTCTAACACCCAAATGGCAGACCAACTGGAGGAACTCCATCACTACACGTTTGTAACGAATTCGGATGCTCATTCACTGGCAAAGATTGCCCGAGAATATCAGATAGTAGCAATGGAAGAGCCTACATTTGCCGAACTGTATAAGGCCCTTAACACTGAAGATGGAAGGGGAATTATGGCAAATTACGGACTTGATCCTTTGCTGGGAAAATATCACAAGACTGTTTGTGCTGAATGTTTAAAACCGCTGGGTAGTGATGACCAAATCTGTGATTTGTGCGGTAGTCATAAGGTGATCAAGGGAGTGGCGGACCGAATTCTAGAATTAAAGACCGCTGATTCTAGTCCTTCCTGGCGCCCCCCTTATGTTCATCAAGTACCGCTTGAATTTATACCAGGATTGGGGCCACGACTCCTAGAAAAATTAGTTGACCATTTTGGCAGTGAAATGGCAGTATTACATGAAGTTCCGATTGATGCACTAAGGCAGGTCGTCCCGGAAAAAATGGCTAACTTGATTATGAAAGCGCGGGAAGGGAATATCATCTTAGCTGCTGGCGGCGGTGGGAAATACGGAAAAATATCAGAATAAACACGAAATCAACCTCGCGGAGGACTCCGCGAGGTTTTCACTATTTAAAAAGCCCTTCCTCAAATCTATTAAAATTTGTCATAGAAATACTAGGGCGGCATAGACTTTACTAACTGAACCAATTTAGGGAGGAAACGCGTATGAAAAAACGTTTGTACCAGTCCAATGCCGCCAGTTATCTTCGTGAGCATTCCTCAATATTTTTGTTTGTTGTCGTCCTATTTTTTATGGGAGTCATATTTGGGGCGATTGTCGTCAACAGTATGAGCTTTACTCAGAAAGAAGACCTTTTCTACTATTTATCCCAGTTCTTTGGACAAGTTTCGGATGGGAAAACGGCAGGGAGTGTTGATTTGTTCCTGCAGAGTTTTTTTCATAATAGTAAATTCATTGGATTAATATGGGTACTTGGAATTTCTATTATTGGACTGCCAATTATTCTAATACTCTTATTTGTCAAAGGAATGGTGGTTGGCTTTACAGTGGGTTTTCTTGTCAGCCAAATGGGGTGGAAAGGGTTTGCCCTTGCATTTGTTTCCATCCTGCCTCAAAATGTGATTATTATTCCTGTTTTTATTATCATGGCAGCCTTTTCAGTCATTTTCTCAATGAGAATGATTAAAAGACAATTTGTTAAGAAATTCTCAGAACCGATCCTGCCATTTTTTAAAGGATATATTTTTGCCCTGTTTGCAGCAGTTATATTTATCTCAGCGGCTTCGGGCCTTGAGGCATACTTATCACCATGGTTGATGAAGACAATCATCGGCAGCATAAATCTTTAAGTGTAATAAGTATATTATAATGATTATTATATAAAAATAATTATAAATTGTTGTTTATAATAATTTTATTTTGAATCTCCAATGTCATCTGTTATAATGAGAACTAACAGTGGCGAGGGAGGGACTTCGGATGGAAACTAGAATTGAAAGAATAAAGAAATTGTTGCATTCAGCAAGCTATAAACTGACACCTCAACGTGAGGCAACAGTTAAAGTTTTGCTGGAAAATGAAGAGGATCATTTAAGTGCAGAAGATGTGTACCTCCTCGTAAAAGAAAAATCGCCAGAAATCGGATTGGCAACTGTTTATCGGACATTAGAATTATTAACCGAATTAAAAATTGTGGATAAAATAAATTTTGGTGACGGAGTATCCCGCTACGACCTGCGGCAGGAAGGAGCCGCTCACTTTCACCACCACCTAGTATGCATCGAATGTGGTGCAGTAGATGAAATTCAGGAAGATTTATTAGAAGACGTGGAAGCGATTGTCGAACGGAGATGGAATTTTAAGATCAAAGACCATCGCCTTACTTTCCATGGTATCTGTCATCGCTGCCAAGATAAACATAAGGAAGAAGAAAAAGCAGAATAATAGAGATTGGTCCTTTTGAGAAAAGGGCTTTTTCTATTTTAAAACATATTTATTCCTTCCAATCTTCAATCATAGGTATAAAACTTGTACAAATAGGCATACCTTTAATTAGTGAATATTGGAAATATGGGGGAATAAGCATGTTCTCTTTTTTTAAAGCAATCCTGCAAACATTAAAAGTATTTATCATTTTCACCGGATGCACAGTGCTATTTTATTATGGTATCATGTGGGTAACGGAAGAATATCAGAACTATCATCGCTACGATGAACCGGAAGGGGCTGCGGTAAAGGTTTCAAACGCCGTTGATCAACAACGTTCTTCCTTATTTGATCGGCTGATATTCTTCTATTTAAATGGGGAGTAATAATAACAATGGAAGAGTACTTACACAATTTTATCTATTATCTAACTGTGGAAAAACAGTTGGCTAAAAATACGATATTATCATATGAGCGGGATTTAAAGAGTTATATACATTTTTTACGTAAGGTTGAATTGCTCCCGGTATTAAATGCAGTGCAGCGTATACATATTGGACACTTTCTAGTCATGTTAAAGGAAGAAGGAAAATCGGCGAAAACAATTGCCAGGCACATTGCTTCCATAAGGGCTTTTCATCAATTTCTATTGCGAAATCATACAGTTGACCATGATCCGTCAGTTGAAATAGAACCGCCAAAAGTTGAGAGAACCATGCCGCAAGTGTTAAGCCATCAAGAAGTAGAACTACTTTTAAATACACCAAAATTAATCGATCACTATGGTAAGCGGGATAAAGCCATGCTGGAGCTTCTTTACGCGACTGGTATCAGGGTGAGTGAGCTTATTGGTTTGGACGTGGAACATGTTAATTTGACTATGGGGTTTGTCCGGTGTGTGGGAAAAGGTGGAAAAGAAAGAATAATCCCTATTGGCCGTGCCGCCTCAGATGCAGTTAAACATTATCTTGAAGAGGGCAGGCCGCATTTTGTTACGGTCAACAACAGCTCAGAAATGGCATTATTCCTAAATCATCATGGAAACAGATTAACAAGGCAGGGATTTTGGAAAATCTTAAAAGGACTAACCCGTGAAGCAGGAATTGACAAGAAGTTGACCCCTCATGTACTGCGGCATTCTTTTGCTGCACATTTAATTGAAAATGGCGCAGATTTAAGAGCGGTCCAAGAAATGCTGGGCCACGCAGATATCTCGACAACACAAATTTATGCCCAAGTGACAAAAATGCGGCTTAAAGATGTTTATAACAAATTTCATCCGCGAGCTTGATAGAGTCATTGTTTTATAGAAAAATTCACATAAGTTTCAAAAAGCTGTCTAAAAAGGGCAGCTTTTTCCTTGTATTTTGAGTAGTGTTTAGTAAAATATAGATGTCAGACTTCTGACCAATATTGTTGATTAATACTACTTTAAAAGGGAAACCTATCCTCATATCGTTTTTTCTACCATTTGAAACCGTTAACAATAACAAGATTAAAGGAGGAGTCAAAAATGGCTGAGAATACATATAAACGGATTTTTATTATTGTCATGGACTCAGTAGGAATTGGAGAAGCACCGGATGCAGAAAGATTTGGTGACAAGGGTGCAGATACATTAGGACATATCTCTGAAAGAATGAATGGGCTCAATATGCCAAATATGGGAAAGCTGGGTTTAAGCAATATTCGTGAATTGAAAGGGATCGAAAAAGCAGATCAGCCGCTTGCCTATTACACGAAAATGCAAGAAGCTTCCAATGGTAAAGATACGATGACTGGGCATTGGGAAATTATGGGTTTGAATATTCAAACTCCTTTTCAAGTATTCCCAAATGGATTTCCGGAGGAACTTATTACCGAGCTTGAAACTAAAACAGGCCGTAAAGTGATTGGAAATAAGCCGGCAAGTGGAACAGCCATCCTGGATGAGCTTGGTGAAGAACATATGAAAACAGGAGCTATCATTGTTTATACATCAGCAGATTCCGTTCTTCAAATTGCTGCACATGAGGAAATTGTTCCGTTAGAAGAGCTTTATAAAATTTGCAAAATTGCCAGGGAATTAACGCTGAATGAAAAATATATGGTTGGAAGGGTTATTGCCCGCCCGTTTGTTGGTGAGCCAGGCAATTTTAAACGAACACCTAACCGCCATGACTATGCATTAAAACCATTTGACCGCACTGTCATGAGTGAACTAAAGGATGCTGGCTTGGATGTCATTGCGATTGGAAAAATATCCGATATCTATGATGGAGAAGGGGTAACCAAGTCATTGCGGACAGTTTCCAACATGGATGGAATGGATAAGCTGGTGGAAACACTTGATATGGATTTTACCGGTATTAGCTTTTTAAATCTTGTTGATTTTGATGCACTTTTTGGACATCGCCGTGATCCGGAAGGGTATGGCAAGGCACTAGAAGAATATGATGCCAGACTTCCTGAAGTGTTTAACAAAATGAACTCGGATGATTTGCTCATCATCACTGCCGACCACGGAAATGACCCGATTGCACCAGGAACCGATCATACCCGTGAATATGTTCCATTACTTATCTATTCCAAAACTATGCAAGGTGGTAAAGAACTTCCTCTTAGAGAGACATTTGCAGATGTTGGTGCTACCGTTGCCGATAACTTCAAAGTGAAGATGCCAAATTACGGAAAAAGTTTCTTAAAAGAATTAAGTTAAAACTGATAAACTATCTAATGATTTTATAAGAAAAGGGGCGGAAGAATGAGTTTTGAAAGCATCCAAAATGCTGTTCAATTTTTAAAGAAAAAGTATGATAAGACTCCAAAAATCGGTCTTATTTTAGGATCAGGTCTAGGGGTATTGGCAGATGAAATTGAACAGGCAGTAAAAATACCATACAAGGAAATTCCAGATTTCCCAGTTTCTACAGTGGAAGGGCATGCCGGTCAGCTTGTATTTGGAAATATAAATGGTGTGGAAGTAGTAGCGATGCAAGGCCGTTTTCATTTTTATGAAGGATATAGTATGGAAAAAGTCACTTTTCCGGTAAGGGTTATGAAACAGATTGGCATTGAAACATTGATTGTAACCAATGCTGCCGGGGGTGTGAATGAGAGCTTCACACCAGGTGACTTAATGATTATTTCTGATCATATAAATAATATGGGAACTAATCCCCTGATAGGTCCAAATGATACGCAGTTTGGCGTACGATTCCCCGATTTAACGGAGGCTTATAACAAGGATTTGCGGAAATTAGCAAAAGAAATTGCCGCCCAATTACAAATAAATGTTAAAGAAGGTGTCTACTTCGGAAACCCTGGCCCAGTTTATGAGACGCCGGCAGAAATTCGAATGATTCGTGTGCTAGGCGGTGACGCTGTTGGAATGTCAACCGTTCCTGAGGTCATTGTTGCCCGCCACAGTGGAATGAAGGTGCTCGGCATATCCTGCATTTCTAATATGGCTGCTGGGATATTAGATCAGCCGCTTACTCATGATGAAGTAATTGAAACAACGGAAAAAGTAAAAGCAAATTTTCTTGCCTATATTAAGGAAATTGTAAAAGCTTTAGCTTAAATAAAATGTGATGGCAAAGTGGTGAGTCGAATGAGAATGGTTGATTTAATTGAAAAAAAACGCGACGGTCATGAACTTACAACCGAAGAAATTAATTTTATTATTAAAGGTTATACAGAGGGCTCCATCCCTGATTATCAAATGAGTGCCTTAACCATGGCAATCGTTTTCCGCGGCATGTCGGAACAAGAGAGGGCCGATTTAACGTTGGCGATGGTGAATTCAGGTGACCAAATTGATTTATCACAAATAAATGGGATTAAGGTAGATAAACATTCTACTGGAGGTGTTGGCGATACGACCACCCTTGTGCTGGGCCCGCTTGTTGCCTCTGTTGGCGTCCCAGTAGCAAAAATGTCTGGACGGGGGTTAGGCCACACTGGAGGAACTATAGACAAATTAGAATCAGTTAATGGCTTTCATGTGGAACTAGACAACGAAGAGTTTATTGAACTAGTCAATAAAAATAAGCTAGCGGTCATTGGTCAAAGTGGAAATTTAACTCCGGCAGATAAAAAGCTATATGCTCTAAGGGATGTAACTGGAACAGTGGAAAGCATTCCGCTGATTGCAAGTTCCATTATGAGTAAAAAAATTGCCGCCGGTGCCGACGCAATTGTCCTGGATGTAAAAACAGGTGCAGGGGCTTTTATGAAAACTCTGGAAGATTCGCGTGAACTTGCTAAAGCAATGGTTCGAATCGGCAATAATGTGGGTCGAAAGACAATGGCGATTATTTCGGATATGAGCCAGCCGCTGGGATATGCAATCGGCAATGCGCTCGAAGTGAATGAGGCAATTGATACTCTTAAAGGCGAGGGTCCTGAAGATTTAACCGAGCTTTGTTTAACGCTTGGAAGTTATATGGTCCTCCTAGCAGAAAAAGCAAAAACCCTTCAAGAGGCAAGGGCCTTGCTTGAGAAAGCCATTGAAAATGGCTCCGCTCTTGAAAAATTCAAGGTTTTCTTAAGTTCTCAAGGAGGAGATGCAACAGTTGTAGATGATCCGTCTAAACTGCCACAAGCCAAGTACACCTACGAATTAGAAGCAAAACAGGACGGTTATGTTTCTGAAATTACTGCCAACGAAGTTGGAACAGCAGCCATGCTGCTTGGGGCAGGTAGAGCAACAAAAGATTCGGATATCGATTTAGCAGTAGGCCTTGTTTTACGAAAGAAAATTGGGGACCAAGTGAAGCAAGGGGAATCTTTAGTGACAATTTATAGTAATTTTGATGACGTCAGTGAAGTAAAACAAAAATTGTATGAAAATATTAAGATTGCTGATTCAAAGGTGGAACCGCTAATCTTAATCCATGAGGCAATAACCAACTAATAATTATGATGTAATGGGTGTCAGATATTCTGTTGAAATTCAACAAGATATCTGCCACCCAATTTTTATGCTTATATCAGGAAATTGCTGTATAAAGTTGTTTTAATTGGAAAAACTGGTATCCATAAAGAATGGAGGGTTATGCGAATGAAACGATTGGTCTTTTTAATGGTAAGTCTAACCATGTTTGCCAGTTTAGCGGTTCCTTCTGCATTAGCAGCGGAAGAAAAGAAAAGTTCAGATATTGTTACAGATGTTAGAGCAGCCATTTTAATTGAAAGAGATACAGGAAAAGTATTGTTTGAACAAAATGCCAATGAAGAACTGCCTCCAGCTAGTATGACCAAAATAATGACCATGTTACTGATCATGGAAGCCATTGACAAGGGAAAGCTCAGTTGGAATGAAAAAGTCCGCACAAGTGAGCATGCAGCTTCAATGGGGGGGTCGCAGATTTTCCTTGAACCCGGTGAAGAAATGACCACCAAAGAAATGATGCGAGGTATTGCAATCGGCTCCGGTAATGATGCTTCTGTTGCCATGGCAGAAAGAATTGCTGGGTCGGAGGAAGCCTTCGTTGACATGATGAATGCAAAGGCGAAAGAACTTGGGCTAAAGCACACATTTTTTAAAAACCCAACAGGCCTGCCAGAGACTGGACATTACAGCACAGCGAACGACATGGCCATTATGGCAAAAGAACTATTAAAGTATGAAGATATTACGAAGTTTACGGGCATGTATGAATCTTACCTTCGCGAAAATACGGATAAGAAGTTTTGGCTGGTCAATACTAACAAACTTGTTCGCTTTTACCCAGGGGTTGATGGATTAAAAACTGGATTCACAGCAGAAGCCAAATATTGTTTAACAGCTACAGCCGAAAAAGATGGGATGCGGGTTATCGCCGTTGTGTTCGGAGCACCCACTTCGAAAGAAAGAAATGCGCAAGTGACTAAGTTGCTTGATTATGCCTTTAATCATTATCAAACCCATCCTGTTTATAAACGGAACCAACCAATAGGTCAGGTTAAGGTTAGCAAGGGGCAAGAAAAAATTGTACAAGCTGTAACAAGTGAATCTTTGTCCATGCTTACTAAAAAAGGCGAAAAAACGGAAAATGTGAAACAAAAGGTTGTTTTCCACAAGAATCTAAAGGCTCCAATCAAAAAAGGAGATCAAGTAGGAACGATTCAGTTAATTAAAGAAGGCAAGGTGGTACTTGAAAGTCCCCTTGTAGCTAATAAGAACGTAAAAGAAGCCAGCTGGTGGACACTTTATAAACGTTCATTCGGAATGTTTACCAAAGCAGGTAAATAAACATGATGTCGGGATTCCTCTTGTTTTAGCGAAAAACAACTAGTTTTGTATACCAAGAAGGAAATGTTCATGCTTGAAGCGAATTGACTCACTATACCAGATTAAGGAGGACTAAAGATAGTGAGTCTAACCATTGATTTTGAAACTAGACATGATGTCTTATGCATTCGTCTTGGCGGTGAATTAGATCATCATACTGCAGATGAACTACGTGAGAAGGCGTCAGATTTAATTGAAAGAAATGAAATTCGCCATATTGTCTTGAATCTGGAACAGCTAACCTTCATGGATAGCTCTGGTTTAGGCGTGATTCTTGGAAGATATAAACAAATTAAACAAGTGCACGGTGAAATGGTCGTTTGTGCCATATCCCCAAGTTTGCAAAGATTATTTGACATGTCAGGTTTATTTAAAATAATTAAAATGGAACCGACAGAGGAATTTGCTTTGCAAAGATTGGGGGTGGCCTAAATGAAGAATGAAATGAATCTTCAATTCAGCGCATTGAGCCAAAATGAATCGTTTGCCCGTGTCACTGTCGCAGCATTTATTGCACAGCTTGACCCAACGATGGATGAGTTAACAGAGATTAAAACAGTGGTATCAGAAGCTGTTACCAATGCGATTATACATGGATATGAAAATGACCCATCAGGAATTGTTTATATTTCTGTCACCATTGAAGAAAATGTTATTGATTTAACGATAAGGGACAATGGATTAGGAATTGTAAATGTGGAGGAAGCTCGTCAGCCATTATTTACGACAAAACCGGAGTTAGAAAGGTCCGGAATGGGATTTACCATCATGGAAAATTTTATGGATGAGATCGAGATTCATTCGCAGCCAGGCAGCGGAACAGAAGTGAAACTACGCAAATCTTTAAAATCCCGCAAAATGCTTTGCAATTAAGGAGACTTGCCAATGGATGTGGAAGTCAAAAACGATAAAAATCAAACATATTTAAAAGATCATGAAGTCAAAGAACTCATCCAAAGAAGCCAAGAAGGAGACCAAGAAGCAAGAGATACCATTGTGGAGAAAAATATGCGTCTTGTCTGGTCTGTTGTTCAGCGGTTTCTTAATCGAGGCTATGACCCGGATGACCTCTTTCAAATAGGCTGTATCGGGTTATTAAAATCAGTTGATAAGTTTGATTTATCATATGATGTTAAATTTTCCACATACGCTGTCCCAATGATCATTGGTGAAATCCAGCGATTTATTAGAGACGATGGAACGGTAAAGGTAAGCAGATCTCTTAAGGAAATGGGGAATAGAATTCGTAAAGCCAAAGACGAATTATCAAAGACACTTGGGCGAATTCCTACTGTCAATGAGATTTCAGAGTATCTTGAACTTCCTGTAGAGGATGTAATCTTAGCTCAGGAAGCAAGTCGCACACCTTCATCCATCCATGAAACGGTGTATGAAAATGATGGGGACCCGATTACATTATTAGATCAGATTGATGATGGTAATGAGGGGAAATGGTTTGATAAGATTGCCTTGAAGGAAGCAATAAGCGAATTGGATGAGCGTGAAAGACTAATTGTGTATTTAAGGTATTACAAAGATCAAACCCAGTCAGAGGTTGCCTTGAGACTTGGAATTTCTCAAGTTCAAGTATCAAGGCTGGAAAAAAAGATTCTTCAACAAATGAAAGACCGAATGGATTTATAGTCCATTGGTCTTTTTTTGTGTCAACAAAGCCGGATCGGTTGACTCTAATTTATTCCTATACATGTTTTTTGCTCAATAAAGCATACTAGAAGATATTAAGAAGAAAACAAATGTGGGAAGTGAGTGTTTTGGAAAAAACAATCTACATCCGCATGCGGCACCGTTTACATATTTCTCCAAATGAAAATGTTATATTAAAGGATGCGGCCCAAATTATCGCTCCCGAACCCGTTCTTAAGAAGATTGAAAATCTTATTATCCATCAATTAACAGCGGCGGATGGGAATATTGTGATAATTGATGTAATGAAGGTGATACAAAGAATTACAGAAGTATTGGGAGAATTTGAGGTTCAAACCATTGGACCGGCGCAAACGATAATTGAAGTGGTTACGAAGAAAAAAGGAGCCTCTATTCCTTTTTTTCTTTTAATATGGTTTCTCTTGTTTTTTGGTTCAGCCATGACGCTGATGAATTTCCATGATGATGTCAGTATGGGCAGTGTTCAAGAAAAAATCTATACCATTATTACCGGAAAGAAAGATACAAGGCCTTTGTTGTTTCAAATACCTTATTCGGTTGGACTAGGTCTTGGGATGATTTTATTTTTTAACCATGTATTTAAGAAAAGAATTAACGACGAGCCCAGTCCGCTCGAGGTAGAAATGTTCAATTATCAGATGGATTTGGATAATTACGTCATCCTTCATGAAAATAAAGAAAGTATGAAACATGTTCATGACGATTAAAATCCTGATGATTTTATTTTTAGGGTTTGCAAGTGGGCTGTCAGTGGGAGCAGGCTATGTGGCATTTCTCACTGTACTTGGGATTATCCCAAGACTGATGCAATTATCCAAAACCATGAAAATGATTCACCATTATGAGTGGGCTGTAGTCATTGGAGCACTCGCTGGTGTCATAGCGGATTTAAGGGACCCAACATTAGGATTGCCCGGGTTTTTATTGATTTTTCTCGGACTAACTGGTGGAGTCTTTGTGGGAATGCTGGCTGCCGGCTTGACAGAGGCTGTAAATGTATTCCCGATTCTAGCCAAACGAATTCATCTTGATGGGAAAATTGTGATTTTAATTATGGCAATCGTTTTAGGGAAAATTTTTGGTTCTATCTTTCAATGGGTTTACTTTGGACATCAGTAAAGGATTCCTTTAGGAAAGGATTAAGATATGACTTCCAAAAGACGTGTCATTCTAGTAACAGATGGCGATGAACATACGAAAAGGACACTTGAAGGTGTGGCCGTAAAAATGGGCGGCAGATGTATTTCTGCATCGCAAGGCAATCCCTCTTTAAAGACAGGTCCAGAACTGGTGGAGTTAATTAAAGAGGCAGACCATGATCCTGTCTTGGTCATGTTCGATGACAGTGGTATCGTTGGAGAAGGCCAGGGGGAGTCAGCATTAAAGTACGTTGCCAGCCATAAAGATATTGAGGTGTTAGGGGTCCTAGCTGTTGCAGCAAAGTCGAGGCATGAAGAATGGTCAAGAGTGGATGTCAGTATTGACAGGGACGGGAATCTAACCCCATATGGAGTCGATAAATTTGGTGTCCCAGATATAGAAATGGGGAGGATCTATGGCGATACGGTTTATTGTCTTGATGAGCTGGACGTACCGATTAAAGTCGGGATAGGGGATATCGGGAAGATGGCAAGGCACGATTCCTATAAAATTGGCTCGCCAATTACGGAAAAGGCTGTACAGCTCATCCTGGAAAGGAGTGGTTTTTATGACAGAAACGACGAAATGGCCGATCCCGGAATCGGTGAATGAAATCGAAAACTACATGAAACAAAGGGTTGGACTGGGAATCAGTTTTGATTTTGGAGTCAGGAAGTTAAAGGTTCTCAAAAAAGATGTACATATCTATTTTGTTAATGGATTGTGTGATACTCGTTTTGTCATTGAATTGATTGAGGAACTAGTTCAAATCAATGATCATGAAAAGCTATCAACGAATCTATTTGGAATCATCGAAAATCGTTTAGTTAATCAATCTGTAGAAAGAGTAAAGGAATTAGACCAGGTCGTCGATAAAGTGCTTTCCGGGTTGATAGCTGTAGTCATGGAAGGTGGAGGTTATGCCCTTGTTGTAGATGTAAGAAGCTATCCGGGGCGCTCACCTCAAGAGCCGGACACGGAAAAAGTGGTCAGGGGAGCTCGAGATGGATTTGTTGAAAACATCATTTTGAATACAGCACTCACAAGGAGACGAATTCGCGATGAGCGGCTCCGCTTTGAAATGCTCAAGGTAGGAAAAAGATCAAAAACAGATGTAGCACTAGGCTACCTGGAGGATGTAGCGGATCCCAACTTACTTAACATTTTAAGAAAAGAAATATTGGCCATTCAAACAGATGGTATCCCAATGGCGGATAAGACGATAGAAGAGTTTATTGTAAAGCAGGGATGGAATCCGTTTCCCATTGTCCGATATACGGAAAGGGCAGATGTGGCGGCGGCCCACATTTTAGAGGGTCACGTAGTCATTTATTGTGATACATCGCCAAGCGTTATTATTACTCCTACTACTTATTTTCACCATGTTCAGCATGCGGAGGAATTCAGGGAATCACCTGCAATGGGGACATTCGTCCGTTGGGCGCGCTTTTTGGGGGTCTTGACCTCGATATTCCTCCTGCCATTCTGGCTGTTGGTGGTATTAGAGCCATCACTATTGCCCGATAGACTATCGTTTATTGGACCAAATGACAAAACACATATTCCGATTATTGTCCAATTGTTTTTAGCTGATTTCGGGATAGAGTTTTTGCGTATTGCTGCGATTCACACTCCAACTCCTTTATCGACAGCCATGGGTTTAATTGCAGCGGTGTTAATCGGACAAATCGCCATTGATGTTGGTTTGTTCGTGCCGGAAGTCATTTTATACGTAGCGGTTGCAGGGATAGGGACGTTTACAACACCAAGTTATGAGTTAAGTGTTGCCAATAAAATTGCCAGAATGCTATTGATGATCGTCACGGCCATTTTTCATGCCCCTGGATTCGTTATTGGCACAACGCTTTTGTTTATTTACTTGGTCCATATGCGGGCATTGAATACACCGTATCTATGGCCATTCCTTCCTTTTGAACCTAAAGGGTTTATGCAGATTATAGTTCGACGGGCAATCCCAGGGGCTTATCTAAGGCCGAGCATTGTCCATCCGAGAAATTTATACCGCCAGCCTCCTAAAGGAAACCAGAAATAATTGCGTATTGCCATTAATTATGCTAAAGTAAATTTTAATTGAATAAAGGATGAGAGAATAATTAAAATAGGCAGTCTCTTTTGCGGATTCTGTCTATTTGTTTATATCTTTTACGATTGTTTACATAAACTGTATTGAGTCGTTACGGAGAGAGGGAAGGACATGTATTTTTACGGAACAACCGGAGTCAATAAAAAAGGCCATCTAGAAATCGGCGGAGTAGATGCGGTAGAGTTGGCTGAATCGTTTGGAACGCCCTTGTATGTTTATGATGTGGCACTAATTAGAGAGAGAGCCCGAGGATTTAAACTGACATTTGAAGAACAAAACGTAAAGGCTCAGGTGGCATACGCCAGTAAGGCATTTTCAACTGTTGCCATGGTTCAGCTGGCTGAGGAAGAAGGATTATCATTAGATGTCGTTTCTGGGGGAGAATTATTCACAGCTTTAAAGGCCGGTTTCCCGGCAGAGAAAATTCATTTTCATGGTAATAATAAAAGTCGCCAAGAATTAGAAATGGCGATTGATAATGGAATTGGCTGCATTGTGATTGATAATTTTTATGAAATTGAACTGTTAAAATCCATTTGTACCGAAAAGCAGCCCAAGGAAATTAATGTACTGCTAAGAGTAACACCTGGAATTGAAGCACATACCCATGATTATATATTAACTGGGCAAGAAGATTCTAAATTTGGTTTTGATCTCCAAAACGGACAAGCAGAACAGGCATTGACTGAAGCTTTGGAATATCCCTATTTTCATGTACTTGGGCTGCATTGCCATATAGGGTCACAGATATTTGAAACTACTGGCTTTTTGTTGGCAGCTCAAAAGATTGTTGAAAAGCTGGCAGAATGGAAAAACAAATATGCATTTCAAACTCAGGTATTAAATTTAGGTGGTGGCTTTGGCATTCGCTACACAAAGGAGGATGAGCCAATCGCCCCCTCTCAGTATGTAAGTGAGATCATTAAAGAGGTAAAATCTTTGAATGAACAATACGACTTGACCATGCCGGAAATTTGGATTGAACCGGGCCGTTCCCTTGTAGGGGATGCGGGTGTTACATTGTACAAGACAGGGTCCTCAAAGGATGTACCAGGTGTCAGAAGATATTTAGCGGTAGACGGAGGTATGAGCGATAATATCCGCCCAGCACTTTACCAAGCAAAATATGAAGCCGTTCTTGCTAATAAACCATTAGCGCAGGCAAAAGAAACGGTTTCAATAGCTGGAAAATGCTGTGAATCGGGGGACATGCTGATTTGGGACCTTCCCCTGCCTGAGTCAGAAGATGAGGATATTCTCGCGGTATTTTGTACAGGAGCTTATGGTTATTCGATGGCGAATAATTATAACCGCATACCAAGACCACCTGTCGTTTTTGTTGAAAATGGAAAAGCTAGCTTGGTTGTTAAGCGGGAATCATATGAGGATTTGTTAAGACTAGACTTGCCTTTAAAATAGACAACTAGAAAAGGGGCTGTCCAAAAAGTCAGGTAACTGACTTTGGATAGTCCCCTTTTATATATTTTTTGGCTAGTTCAATTGGGCCTGTTGATTTGCGCTTCAGGCGCTTCGCTTTCCGCGGGGAGGTTTCGGGAGCCTCCTCGGGCTTGCGCCTGTTGTGTCTCCCGAGACCTATACATCCCGCAGGAGTCTTCGCGCCTTCCGCTCAATCAACAGGAT
>NZ_HG942053.1:0-26801 GCF_000612665.1 Neobacillus dielmonensis | reverse complement strand
GCTTTCCGCGGGGAGGTTTCGGGAGCCTCCTCGGGCTTGCGCCTGTTGTGTCTCCCGAGACCTCTACATCCCGCAGGAGTCTTCGCGCCTTCCGCTCCAATCAACAGGATGCAATCTATAAGGTTTGGGCTCCAAATAGCCAAATTTTAAAAAAACCAAAAAAAATCGTCTTTTCTTTTCTTGTAAAATGAAAGGTACCACACCAACATTTCAGAAATAAAAGAAGGTGGAGAAAAACGACTCCACCTTTTTTATTTTAGGGACTTATGGGACAGCCCCTTTTCATTAAGCGAAAATAGCTTTAATAGCATCAATCAGCGAAATAAAGAACTGTTTAAGCTTTTCTAAAAATCCCTGGCCCTCCTCTGATTGAAGAAACTTGGTAATCTTATCCTTTGCTTTGTTCAGTTGATCACCAACTTGATTCCAATCTATATTCAAATTTTTAAGCTTATTAAATAAATCGATTAAACTTTTGATTTGATCATCAGTTAGTGTGACATTTAATTCCTTAGCAGCCTGTTCAATAATGTTTTTTAATTCTTCATCATTTTCAGGCTTGTTTTTTGCAATCTCTTCCTTAATTTTGGCAATTAACGCAGCCGCATTTTCTTTTCCAATCGAGTCCCCTAGTTTAGCTGTTTCAACCATTTCCTCATTTGCAGCTTGTTTTACCTCTTCTGGTATGGTCTTGTCGGCCGAAATCTCATAGGCTTTTATAATACCTGTTAAAGCTGCCGTTCCAGATACTGAAAAGGGTGCGGTAATATAAATATTTGCATCTTTTACTCCAGCAGTAATTAACGCATTGATATACATTTCATCTGTAACCCAGCTAATATTTTTTGTTTTAACGGATACACCAGAACCCGAAGGAGCAATGGTAATCGCAGACGAAGAAATAGCTTTGGTTCCAATCAGGGATTTTGCAATATAGTTTCCTAAATATTGGTGTTCCTCCTGGTTGGAAACCGTCACAATTTGAACATCACTAGGAGCATCCATTTCATCAAGCAGTTTTACTTTTTGTTCCTCTGTTAGATTTTCACCCAAAGTAACAATCATATCGCCTTCAGCCATATCCGCAAGGGTGCGAATGGGACTTATAAACAAGACAGCTGCCAATAATAGTATGCCAATTTTTTTCATTATTTGCCTCCTTAACATTAACGTAGGTTTTTTAAGGTACAGTCTTCTCCTTATACTAATATAAACTATTTTAAAGATATTAACGAAAAAAACAGTTGAATAGTTTCATAGTATAGTATTTTTTCTTGATTAATTTCGACGGCAGGGTGATGGATTTGTTGAATTACTTGGTGTAAAATGTAGAAAAAGGTTAATACTTTTGGGGGAAAGGGTATAATGAAAAGGTCAAATTGGATTCTACTTGGTGTCCTAATTAGTCTTTCCATTGTTTGGGGCATTTTCTTCTGGATATTTATTGCACCGGGGAGTTCATAATAATTTCAATTGATGATTTATTAGGAATTAGGTATGATGAATGATAGTAACGATAAGCCTTCTTTATTCATAAATTATAAAAGAGTTTATGATTGATGTTAAATGGGAAAAATATATTATTGTTAAACCAAGACATTTTCGGTTTATTTAATTTAATGAGGGATCTAAATGTTAATTCGTTATAAAAAATCTTTTGAAAAAATTGCAATGGGTTTATTGTCCTTTATGCCCAATGAAAAGGACTTAAAAAAACTCCAGCAAACGATGAAGGAATATGAAACAGAGGAGAATCGTCTGCTGTTTTTATGGAAAGAAGAAGATATCATTGGGTTAATTGGAGTTTTATTTTATCCGGGAACCAATTCTTTGGAAATTCAGCATATTTCTGTTAATCCCTCTCACCGTTTTCAAGGGATTGGAAAAAGAATGGTGAAAGCATTAAAAGATATGTATCCAGATAGAAATATTATTTCAAATGAAGATACAGCAGCATTTGTTGAAAAGTGCGATGTTTGTTAATTAAGAGGCAGCGAATCATTATTCGCCGCCTCTTTTAGCTAATTGAGCTTGGTACCTTTCCTCAATTACTGAAGTCCGATCACGCAGCATATGGCGATGAACCAATTCCTTATTTTCCATATTACTTTCATCGCCCCAGATATAACCATATTCTTTACAAGTGTCGATACATAATTGCTGTAAATCAAGGTCGTCGATGGGTAATGCAAAACTTTCATAGGCTTGGTTCTTGTTTATTAATTGAAGACGATTTCTTAATAATTCAGTGAATTTCTCTTCATTTATTCCAAGCTGAAAAATTGAGTTGGAATGGCTTTTAAAAATCGGTATTGCTTTTTCTAAAGTTTTCCTTGCACCGTGAAAATTCTTTCTGCGGTGGTGGTAAGCAGACACTGCTAACAAAATGAGGCCCACCCAAATGGAGTCCTTATTGCCTGGATCGGTTTTTTTCCAATATTCTTCTAATATTTCATGACATTCGAAATAATCACGATCACCGTGAAAATGGACCAAATAATCAACATATTCCTTTGGGTACAAGAGTAATCCCCCTCACTTACTGGATATGTAAAGTGTAACATATTTATAGAGGCTTATTTGCAAAATTATGCCTAAAAACATAAAGACCCGCCAAAAGGACGGGTCTCATTTAATCTTTGAGAATTGTCCAGCTCCAGCACCCTAGCGGCGAGACGCCTTCGCTCACCGCCCTGCGATAAGTCAAACACGAATGCGCTCCGCTCTTCGTGTTTCCTTTATCTCAGTTGGAGAGCTCCATATGGCGCTGAGCAGGGCTTACGCTTTTCGTTTTACCAAACCCAAGAAGCACCCACGATAATTAATAAAATGAACAAAACGACGATTAACGCAAATCCGCCGCCGAAACCAAATCCAGCTCCATCAGCCATAATGATATACCTCCTGTTAAAATTTATTCTTTTCCTTGTCATCATATGTAGGGAGGTTGACCAGTGTTATGGGCAAACATCATGATTAGGTTGATTTTTCTATTGGATATGGTCAATGAATCCTCTATACTATTAATAGTCGTTTTCGAAAGAATGATATATATTTTCAAGAATTTTGGTGAGATTATGCCTTATCAGGTAAAAATTGATGCATTTGAAGGTCCATTAGATTTGTTGCTGCATTTAATCAATCGGCTTGAGATTGATATATATGATATTCCAGTTGCACAGATTACCGAACAATATTTAATTTATATACACACAATGAATGAACTGAAACTTGATGTAGCAAGTGAGTATCTAGTGATGGCAGCAGAGCTTCTGCAGTTAAAAAGCAAAATGCTATTGCCTAAACATGATGAAATTGAATATGAGGACCCTGAGAGTATTTACGAAGAAGACCCTAGGGATGAATTGGTTGAACGACTAATTGAATACCGTAAATACAAGGAAGCTGCTCATGAATTGAAAGAAATGGAAGAGGAACGCGGATTAATTTATACAAAGCCGCCTAGCGACCTATCGAACTTTGCAAGGAATGTTCAGCCTGTGAAAACTGAGCTTGATATATCCCTTTACGATATGCTTGCCGCTTTTCAAAAATTAATGCGTAGAAAGAAACTGCAGCGTCCGATGACAACTAAGATTACTCGGCAAGAGGTTTCCATTGAAACACGAATGACAGAAATTATGGGTGAACTGCATCAGCTAAAAGGGCGGAAGGAATTTTACGATTTATTTGATGATCCTTCAAAGGAGCAAATAGTGGTAACTTTTTTAGCTATTTTAGAACTAATGAAACGGAAAGAAATCGATGCCCAGCAAGACGGGAATTTTTCTGAAATCTTTATAGAAGCAGTTAAGAAAGGAGCTCAATAGGATTGAATCTCATTAATTGGACTAGTATATTGGAAAGTCTTTTGTTTGCAGCGGGGGATGAAGGGTTAACCATAAAGCAAATCGCTGAGGTCCTGGAGGTCGATGAATTCAAAGCTAGTGAAGTCATTGAGGATTTGAGACAAGAGTATGAAAAAAACGAAACGAGAGGAATTATGATGGTTCAGCTGGCAGGCACGTTTCAGCTTGCAACCAAAAAGGAAAATTCCGCTTATCTAAAAAAACTTGTAGATTCTCCCCATACTTCGACCTTATCACAAGCTGCCTTGGAAACATTAGCGATTATTGCCTATAGACAGCCGATAACCCGAGCGGAAATTGAAGAAATTAGAGGTGTGAAAACAGAGCGCCCGCTTCATACGTTAACTGCAAAAGCGTTAATAAAAGAAGTCGGACGTTCAGAGGGAACTGGCCGGGCATATCTATATGGTACGACAAAAGAATTTCTTGATTATTTCGGCCTGAAAAGTCTGGACGAACTTCCTCCCCTGCCTGAAAAAGTAGAAGAGGAATATGTGCAGGAGGAAGCAGATTTATTTTTTGAAAAATTTCAGGAAACAATTAACTCCTAAATACAATTAGAATAGTAATCTATGCTAAAATAGAAATATACAATCCTATTGCAATTTCATGGGCAATGTTGTATCTACAGGTAAGGAGCGGGATTTAAGTTGCTAATTATTCAGTCTAAAGGATATGAATTAGAGAAAGAAAAATCAAATACTTCTGAGGACTTTTTTAACAGAAGTGAAGTGACTTATATGGAAAATGGAGAAGAAAGAACGCTGCACGTGCTGTATATCAGATATTTTGATCAATTAATTTCTGAATTCACTCCTTATCAGCAAGATCCTGTTTTCAGCATGCAAGAGGAGAATATTTACTTTAAGGATATTGTGGCACTTGTCTGCTTGTTAAAGAATTCAGGTCTCAGGGGCCGTAAACGGCTATATATTAATTCTAAACATGAGTTTTCCTCATATTTTCAAGGGATTAATTTTGAAAAATTGCCTGAAATATTTCTAGCACTAAAGCAAAACAAAGGGTATGAACTGCGATTACCATTGGATTTTGTTTTACAGCAGCAATAATCTTGATTCCAGTCGACTATAGGGGGATAAGTATGGGAAACACATTAGTTCATTCACAGCTTCAAGATGTAAAGGGGTTCCTAAGCAAAACCAGTACAACCATACAGGATTTTTTAAACGAAAGCACGGTATCCCAGTGGAGTTTGGAAAGTGAAGAAGATAGCAATTATATTAAATTGGTTTTTTCACATCTTCGGAAACTAGCCGTTTACAGTGAAGAAGGTCTGGATGCATGTGCTGTTATTTTACAAAGTGAGCCATTTCAAAAGGCTGCTGCTGAAAAGACATTATATAGAATCTACCACCAATGCATCGAAGAATTTTTTGCGCCAAAAAACGATGCATGGTATGAAAATAGCCGTTCTGCCTATACTGGAAGAAATTCAATTAAATTTTATCGAAGTGTTCCAGAGAGCATTGTACAACTTATTAAAGGCCTAGAAGGCGATTTCCAGCGTATCAGGGAAGAGCTCGAATATTATGAGACCGATTATCGTACAAAAATGATGCAATCTAAATAACCAACGTGATGATGAGGCTGACCCATTTTTGTGGTCAGCTTCTTTTGGTCTTAATGAATTTTACCCTTCATACAGTAAAACAAGATACAGTTGGAATGAGGGGATCGTATGAATCGGTTTAATCAATATGTGAATGATCTATTTGTCTGGAATGAGCAAATGAGACACTTTCTTCATTCTGAACAGGTGGAGCAAGATGCTGAGCTTTGGCAGCAATTGGATGAATTTACCGAACTTATTGAAAATGTGAATCAAGAGCTATCCACGGAACAGCTTCTTAGCCTTCAAGCTAAAGTGGAGCATATTCATGAGAAGATGGAGAATTATTTTGCACGGAAGCAAGGACAGGGGGTAGGTACCATTTGGACAGAGGCACCTAAGCTTTCTCCGGGTGAACATACTCTTCCTAAACTTCCTTATGCTTATCATGCGTTAGAGCCCTATATCTCGGAAGAAATTATGAGGCTTCATCACGATAAGCATCACCGTTCCTATGTAGATGGGTTAAACAACGCGGAACGGAGCTTAAAAAAAGCAAGGGAGACTAAAGATTTTTCATTAATTAAGCATTGGTCTCGCGAGCTTGCCTTCCATGGCTCTGGCCATTATCTGCATACCATCTTTTGGCATAACATGAATCCCCATGGGGGAGGACAGCCAAAAGGTCTGTTACAAGATGAAATCAATCGGTACTTTGGTAGTTTTGCTGCGTTTAAACATCAGTTTTCGGAGGCGGCGAAACAGGTGGAAGGTTCAGGGTGGGCATTATTGGTTTGGTCACCAATGGCTGGACACTTGGAAATTTTACAATCTGAACGGCATATGCAGTTGACACAATGGACGACTGTTCCACTTTTGGTTCTGGATGTGTGGGAACATGCTTATTATCTTCAATATAAAAATAACAGGGCAGAGTATATAAACAACTGGTGGAATGTAGTATATTGGCATAATGTCGAAATGAGATTAGAAAAAGCTCTAGACAATACACCAGGAATATAATGACAGGGTAAGAGGCATCCCATCTAAATTAGGGGTTGTCTTTTTTGTATTGCTTCTGGGAAATTTCGATTACTTCTGTGGACATGTACTAGCTTGTTCGAATTTAGTTGTCATATCAAAGCTAGTCCCGCATAGACTTTTATTAAATTAACAGGGGGGACGAGGTATACATAATGAAAAAGTTTTGGAGTCTAATAGTTTATTCCCTCATTGTCTTGTTATTAGCGGTTAATATCCCTCAAAAGGCAAAGGCGGAAGTTTCAGTCAGTGCGGCAAGTGCGGTTTTGATGGAGCAAAAATCGGGCCGTATCCTTTTTGAGAAAGAGGCACATAAACAGAGGAGAATCGCAAGTATTACAAAAATTATGACGGCTATTATTGCGATTGAATCGGGAAAAATGGAGCAATATGTGCCAATCAGCGAAAAAGCAGTTCGGGCTGAAGGCTCATCAATTTATTTAAAACCAGGGACGAAAATGAAGCTTAAAGATTTGGTATACGGGCTGATGCTCCGTTCAGGGAATGACTCAGCCGTAGCCATCGCCGAATATATCGGGGGTAGTGTCGATGGATTTGCGCTTTTAATGAATCAAAAAGCAAGAGAAATTGGCATGCTGGATACCCACTTTTCCAATCCGCATGGGCTGGATGACTCTGATAATCATTACTCAACTGCTTATGACATGGCCTTGTTAACAAGATATGCCATGCAAAATAAGACGTATCAAAAAATAGCTGGGACCAAGGTGTACCGTACCGACAATCCTTCAGAGAATTGGGAGTATGTCTGGAGAAACAAAAATCGGCTGCTTACAAAATATAAATATGCAACAGGGGGAAAAACAGGCTATACAAAATTGGCGAAAAGAACCCTTGTTACTACTGCCTCTAAAGGGGATATGAATTTAATTGCCGTAACATTAAACGGACCTGATGATTGGAATGACCATATTACCATGTATGAATCAGGATTTAAAAGTTATGACATGGCGGAGGTGTTAACAAAAGGAATAATAAGCGATGTCAACCATTCATTTTATAAGGATCATATTTATATTAAGAATACCATTGTTTACCCTGCAACAGGTGATGAAATGGATATGTTCTCTGTTAAATATAAGTTGAATAAACCGCAAAAAAGCTGGCAAAACAACCGTGAAGTGAAAGTAGGTAAAGCCATAATCTATTTAGACGGGCGGGCTGTCAGTGAAACTGCCATTTTTTATCGAAATAAGCCAGAACAAAAAAAGGGGCTCCTGGATCACGTAAAGGAATTATTCTTTTCATTTATAGGAGTAGATAACAATGGTTAATTATATATGGGTCATTATGACGGTTGCTGGAATTGTGTTTGCTCTGTTTAATGGGACAATGGGGGAAGTGAACAAAGCCGTTTTTGATGGTGCTAAAGAAGCAGTTACACTTTGTATCGGTCTGATCAGTGTTCTGGTATTCTGGCTGGGAATGATGAGAATTGCCCAGGAGTCCGGACTATTGGATAAGCTATCAAAGTTGTTTCGCCCTCTGGTAAAGAGGCTTTTCCCTGAAGTACCGGTTCACCACCCAGCAATGGGCTACATGCTGTCGAATATGATATCCAATATGTTTGGGTTAGGTAATGCGGCAACACCTTTGGGAATCAAGGCGATGGAAGAATTACAGAAGTTAAATGGTGGCAAAGACACTGCATCAAGGTCAATGGTTACCTTCTTGGCAATCAATACAGCCAGTATTACCATTGTACCCACCACGGTAATCGCTATTAGGATGACTTATCATTCTGCAGCACCAACCGAAATAGTTGTGCCCACCATAATTGCCACCGTACTTTCGGCAGTAAGTGCTGTACTAATTGATCGTTATTTTTATTACCGCAAAAGCCGAAAAGGGTGAAAAAATGGCACTAATTTCGTTGATTTCAATGACGTTTATCCCATTATTAATTGGCTTTATTCTTTTGTATGGTACATTTAAAAAGGTTCCAACCTATGAGAGTTTTGTTGAAGGCGGCAAGGAAGGGATAAAAATTGCTTTTCAAATCATTCCCTTTCTAGTAGGGATGTTAGTTGCCATCTCGATTTTTCGGGCATCAGGTGCATTAGAGGCGTTGATGAACTGGGTAAGACCTTTTATGCAAACCATCGGTATACCGGCAGAAATTGTTCCATTGCTATTAATTAGGCCGATATCTGGGACAGCAGCGTTAGGCATGACAAGTGATTTAATCGCAAATTATGGTCCGGATTCATTTATCGGGCGGCTGGCCTCTGTACTCCAAGGAAGTACAGATACCACTTTTTATGTGTTAACCGTTTACTTCGGGGCGGTTGGAATCAAAAAAATGGGTGATGCCTTAAAAGTTGGCCTACTGGCTGATGTTGCAGGAATTATCGCTGCAATTGTCGTAGTTGTACTTATATTTGGAACAAAATGAAAATGTTATTTTAGTAAAAGTAAGTCTTCAATACGGAAGACTTACTTTTTTTTATGCTGCCTAATAGCCATTACTTTGAAAAGTGAAGATTTTGTGTCATAATTCATTAGAATGGACTATTTGTTCATCTTTAGAAAGTAAAAAATTCCTATAGACGTATAAGAATAGTTTGATTAATTGGCAAATTTTGAGGTGAAGTTTGTGGAAAGATTGCAAAAAGTAATTGCTCGTGCTGGGATTGCCTCCCGAAGAAAAGCAGAAGAACTGATTAAAGATGGAAAAGTGAAAGTTAATGGAAAAGTTGTCACCGAACTGGGGGTGAAGGTTTCAGGATCCGACAGGGTAGAGGTAAATGAAATTCCGCTCGAGAAGGAGGTTCCCGTTTATTTCCTATTATATAAGCCTAGAGGCGTCATCACGAGCGTAAGTGATGAAAAAGGAAGAAAAGTCGTCACTGACTTTTTTTCGGAGATTAAAGAAAGAATTTACCCAATTGGTCGATTGGATTATGATACTTCTGGATTAATTTTACTCACGAACGATGGAGATTTTGCCCATTTGCTGATGCACCCAAGTCATGAGATTGAGAAGGTATATGTAGCAAAGGTTAAAGGGGTGCCATTGAAGGAAAGTCTTCGAAAACTGGAAAAGGGGATCCAGCTTGAAGATGGCAAAACAGCTCCTGCAAGGGTCAAAATGTTATCCTTTGACAAGAAAAAGCAGACTGCTATAGTCGAAATCAGTATCCATGAAGGAAGAAACCGCCAAGTAAGAAGGATGTTTGAAGCAATTGGTCATGAAGTCATTAAACTAAAACGTGAACGTTACGGCTTTTTAACTTTAAGCGGACTTAAACCGGGGGAAGCGCGTGAATTAACTCCCCATGAGGTGAAACAATTAAGGACTCTAGCATTAGATACCTCTGGAAAAAAGTCATAAAAACGTCACAATTACCAATTCGTGTTACCACTATGAACGGATTACAAAATGATATAATTTAAAATAGCTTTTTTGGACAGGGCAATGGAGGGTTGGTTATGAAAAAACGGCGATTAGTTATAAGGACGATCATCCTGCTTATACTAGGAGCTGCCGTTGTTTACTCATTGTATTCAAACTTTGCGATGGACAATAAACAAAAGGTGGCGGTCAATGATACTGCACCTGATTTCGTTTTAACAGACATGCAAGGCAACAAGCATCGACTGTCCGATTATCGTGGACAGGGGGTATTTTTGAATTTCTGGGGAACATGGTGTCCACCTTGTAAAAAAGAAATGCCCTACATTAACAACGAGTATAATCAATTTAAGGACCAGGGGGTACAGGTACTTTCAGTTGATATCCAGGAATCAGAACTTGCCGTTAATAAATTTATTGACCGATATGAACTTGATTTTCCTGTCATGATCGATTCTGAAAAAGAAGTTATGACTGCTTATGATGTTGACCAGCTTCCTGCTACCTTCTTAATAGATAAAAATGGAAAAGTAGTAAAGTATTATACGGGAGAACTAACTGAAAATATGGTTAGGAAATTTATGGAGAAAATAAAGCCATAAGGGATTTATGCTTATGGTGTAGGGAGTTTTTAAAATGGAACAGGTAAAATGTGAATGCGGACATGTGAATCCACATGGGACCGTTCTCTGTGAAGCCTGCGGAAAAGTGCTTGATGAACAGGAAGAGAAAAAAAGCCAATTGCTAGACATGCGATACGAGGGCAGTGCCAGGAGATCACAAACCTATAATAAAACAATTGTCGATAAAATTTGGAATTTCTTTTCGTCAGTAAAAGTTGGGGTATGGCTGATTGTACTTACACTTATTGCTTCCATACTTGGAACAATTCTTCCCCAGGAAATGTATATAAACCTGCCTCCAGAAGTGTATTATGAACAGGAATATGGCTGGTTTGGAAAAATGTACTATCAGCTGGGCTTTCACGATTTATATGGGTCTTGGTGGTATCTATTACTGATTGCCATGATTGGTGTTTCGTTGGTCATTTGCAGCCTTGATAGGGTAATCCCTCTTTATAAAGCGTTAAAGGCACAAAGAGTAACGAGAAATGAAGGCTTTTTAAAGCGTCAGCGGGTATTTGGAACCACTTCTAATTTCAGTGACCATGACTTAAAGTTAGTCAAGGAACATCTGAAAGCTAAGCGTTATCAAATTCGTGAAGAAAATGGCGACTTATTAGCCGAAAAAGGTCGATTTTCCCGGTGGGGTCCATATGTGAATCATATTGGATTAATTATCTTTTTATTTGGCGGAATGCTTCGATTTATTCCGGGTATGTATGTAAATGAGGATTTATGGGTCCGTGAAGGAGAAACTGCTTTAGTCCCAGAGACGGGAGAGCAGTTTTATCTAAAAAACAACCAATTTATCTTACAAACCTACGATAAGAACAAGGATAAAACTTTTGAGGAAGCTATTGAACGTGCTGGGCAGGTGGTTAAAAATTATCAGTCCAATGTGGAGCTTTATCAGAAGAAGAGTGAAAGCCTTCCAGGAGAAGAGCCAAAACTAGAAAAAGTAAAGGAATATAAAGTCCGAGTCAATCATCCTCTAACGTTTGATGGCTATTCTATATTTCAATCTTCCTATAGAAGCGAACTTAATTCAATGACCTTTTCGTTAACGAATAAACAGACCAATCAATCAGTTGGCGATTTAACGATTAGTCTAGTGAATCCAAAGTCTCATTACGACCTGGGGAATGGCTACTCAGTTGAAATTATAGAATATTTCCCAGATTTTGAATTTGACAAAAATAAGGAACCATCGACTAAGTCCCGTGTACCAAATAATCCTGCATTTGTGTTTCGGATGATTTCCCCCGAAAAACCGGAGGGGGAAACAAGTTTTGTTGCGATCAAGCAAACAATTGAACCTTTTGGTGAAAATACGTATAAGATGTCGTTTAAGGGAATCGAGACCAAAAATGTTTCAGGATTTACAGTGCGGAAGGATTCATCCTTATGGGCGATTATTTTAGGTGGTATCATCTTTATGATTGGTGTTGTTCAGGGGGCATATTGGAACCATCGTCGTATTTGGATCCAAAGAAAAAATGGACAAGTTTGGATTGCGGCGCATACGAACAAAAACTGGTATGGTCTAAAACAAGAAATTGAAGCTTGTATAGAGAATACGGAGTTAAATATTCCTGTGGACCAATTACAAGCAGAAAAAGAGGAACAGGAGGGAGCTTAGTTGGCAGGATTAAGCAGTAATTTATTATTTATTGCCTTTATTCTTTATTTAGTGTCGATCCTATTTTATGGTGGATCAATTAAGGAAAAAAGAGCCAATCAGGGTAAAAGAGAAACAAACAAGTGGGGGAAAATTGCTGTTTCTCTAACTATTATCGGTTTTATAGCACAACTGGGATATTTTATTACGAGATGGATAGCCGCTAAACATGCACCGGTAAGCAATATGTTTGAATTTACGACTTTTTTTGGAATGGCATTAGTAGGAGCATTTATCGTTATTTATTTCATTTATCGGACAACGTTACTGGGATTATTCACAATGCCAGTAGCGATCCTTATCATCGCTTATGCCAGTATGTTTCCGCGTGAGATTACACCGTTAATCCCTGCATTACAAAGTTATTGGCTTCATATTCATGTTACCACTGCAGCAATTGGGGAAGCTATTTTGGCGATAAGCTTTGCTGCCGGTCTCATTTATCTAGTGAAGGGGATTGATCAATCAACGCGTTCCAAGAAAACCTTTTGGCTTGAAGTCATCATGTTTTCGCTAGTTGCCGTTCTTGGATTTGTGGCAGTATCCTCAATATTTTCAGCAGCCGATTATCATGAAGAATTCTCGTGGGTCGATAAGCATGACAATGAGGCTACACTAGACTACTCTATGCCTGCTTTAATTGGACCGCATGAAGGACAATTGCTGACAGAGGGCGGTTTAAACCCGCTTGTTAGTGTGCCAGCCTTCATTAATGCTAAAAAGTTAAACACAGTTGTGTGGTCGCTTATCGGCGGTATTGTGCTGTACGTAATTATCCGGCTAGTTCTAAGAAAGCGAATATCAGCCGCCTTACAACCTTTAGTGAAAAATATTAAACTTGATTTTGTCGATGAAATTAGCTACCGATCGGTATTAATCGGATTCCCAGTGTTTACTTTGGGGGCACTGATTTTTGCCATGATTTGGGCCCATATGGCTTGGTCCCGTTTCTGGGGCTGGGACCCTAAAGAGGTTTGGGCACTAATCACTTGGTTATTCTATGCAGCCTTCTTGCATCTTCGCCTTTCTAAAGGTTGGCATGGTGAAAAATCAGCCTGGCTTGCTGTTGTCGGTTTTGTTATTATTATGTTTAACCTTGTGGCTGTCAACCTTGTGATTGCCGGTCTCCACTCATATGCGGGTTCCTAGGAAACCCATTATAAAGCCTTCACTTTCATAATGAGTGAAGGCTTTTAAATAAAGGCTCTGTTAAACAAAAATATTGATTTTTTTACTCTGTTGACTGGAGCGGAAATCAACAAAGTTTAGCAGAGCCTAAATAAAATAATGAATTTACTAGTAAAAATGAGGTTGTCAAATTATTGACACTTTTTATAGGAGTAATTCCTTAGAAAATCTAGCAAAAATGGTGACCATTTTGTAAAATTAACTTCATAGGGGGAATTATTATGGAAAAAGACGTTAAAATTTTAGTCGTTGATGATGAAGAAAGAATTCGCCGCTTACTAAAGATGTATTTAGAAAGGGAAGAATATATTATTGATGAGGCGGAAGATGGTAATGAAGCGCTGTCAAAAGCGTTAGCCAATGATTATGACGTCATCCTGCTTGATTTAATGATGCCAGGCAAAGATGGAATTGAGGTCTGCCGTGAACTGAGAGAGAAAAAAGCTACTCCAGTCATTATGTTAACGGCCAAGGGTGAGGAAGTCAACCGAGTTCAAGGCTTTGAAGTGGGCACCGATGATTATATTGTGAAACCATTTAGCCCTCGGGAAGTGGTTTTACGGGTCAAAGCGATCTTACGGAGAGCATCTCAAACCAGCTATCTTCAGACGGAAACGACCACCAAAGATGTCATTGTATTCCCACATTTAACCATTGATAATGATGCACACCGAGTAACTGCGGATGGGAAAGAAGTCAGCTTAACGCCAAAAGAATACGAGCTTCTTTATTTTCTTTCAAAAGCACCAGATAAAGTGTTTGATC
Source organism: Neobacillus dielmonensis (assembly GCF_000612665.1). Taxonomy (GTDB): domain Bacteria; phylum Bacillota; class Bacilli; order Bacillales; family Cytobacillaceae; genus Neobacillus; species Neobacillus dielmonensis. Next base: position 12,691 of record NZ_HG942053.1, on the reverse strand, counting down.
GTGAACAATTACTGAAAGAAGTTTGGCATTATGAATTTTTTGGTGATCTGCGTACAGTTGACACACATGTAAAACGCCTTCGGGAAAAATTGAACAAGGTCTCCGAGGAGGCGGCAAGAATGATTGTCACAGTATGGGGAGTCGGTTATAAATTTGAGGTAATTAATGAATGACCTTCCTGAGAAGTGTTGTAGGTAAGCTATGGTTTACTATTATTTTGCTAGTTGCATTTGTACTGTTTATTTTAACAGTCATGCTGCTTGAGTACTTCCAAAACTACAGCATTACCGAAACCAAGAATGATCTAACCAATACAGCTGAGAAAATTGCCCATATTCTAGAAGAACATCCCAACGAAGAATTCCAATTAGGTCTTGAAGTCTCATGGGAAATGATCGATGATTTCACAAAAGTAGTAGTAGTAAAAAATGATAAAGAGATTTATTACTCTCCTAACATAGAAAAAGAAGACAAATTAACGCTATCTGATATTAAATCCGATTCAGAACTGTCAAAAGTATTTCAAGGAAACCAGCCTGTTGAGAAGATAACGACTATTTCTGCAAACAGCAAGGGAAACAATGAGTCAAATTATTCGATTATTGGTGTGCCGCTTCATTTTTCCAACCAGGAAAATGGCGCTGTTTTTATTTATCAGTCATTAGAAATTATGCAAGAGACTTCCCGTTCGGCTACCAAGTTTATTTTGCTCGTTGCGGGTGTGGCCATTATATTAACCACTATTTTTGCTTTCTTTTTGTCAACCAGAATTACGGCTCCACTCAGAAAAATGAGAGAGGCTGCTTTTGAAGTGGCTAAAGGGAAATTTGATACAAAAGTACCAATCTTGACACATGATGAAATTGGCGAATTGGCTACGGCATTTAATCAAATGGGCAGGCAGTTAAAGTTTAATATGAATGCACTCAATCAAGAAAAGGAACAGCTGGCAAGCATCCTTAGCAGTATGGCTGATGGGGTAATCACCTTTAACCGGGATGGCACCATTTTGATTACCAATCCGCCTGCAGACCGCTTCCTTCAATATTGGTATTATGAAACTGGTGAGAATCGTTCGAATGAAGGTATACCATCCCAAGTGATGGTGCTTTTCCAAAAAGCTGTAGATACAGAGAGTGAGCAGATTGGGGAGTTTTCACTTCAAGGGCGGCATTGGGTTATTCTTGTCAGTCCGTTATACAGTAATCAATTTATCCGAGGTGCGGTTGCAGTATTACGTGATATGACGGAAGAAAGACAATTGGAAAAGATGAGAAAAGACTTTATTGCCAATGTATCACACGAACTTAGAACTCCTATTTCCATGTTACAAGGGTATAGTGAGGCCATTGTAGATGATATCGCGCAAACTCAGGAAGAAAAACGAGAAATGGCAAAAGTGATTTATGATGAATCTCTTAGAATGGGCAGACTCGTGAATGAATTGTTAGATTTAGCCAGGATGGAAGCCGGACACATTCAACTTACAATAGAAGAAGTGAATATATCGGGTTTCACTCAAAGGATTATTCACAAGTTCCAGGGCTATGCTAAAGAAAACGGGATTTATTTATCTGCTGAAATTGAAGAAGGACTTCCAGTCATCTACATTGACCCCGATCGTGTTGAACAGGTGCTGACCAACCTGATTGATAATGCTATACGCCATACTCCACAAGGTGGCTCAGTGATTTTAAAAGCTGCTTTGGAGGATAAGGGAATTAGAATCGAGGTGGAGGATTCCGGCTCAGGTATTTCTGAAGAGGATCTTCCATTTGTGTTTGAAAGGTTTTATAAAGCAGATAAGGCCAGGACACGTGGAAAATCGGGGACCGGTCTAGGGCTTGCCATTGCAAAAAATATTATTGATGCCCATCGTGGCCAAATTTCCGTGCGCAGTAAACTTGGGCAAGGAACGACATTTTCGTTTTTGCTCCCGCAAAAATAGGAAAATTAAGTGGGAATTTGCCGATTGTTCTTGATTCACGAGAAACATTGCTGGGAAATTAGCTATTAAGGAAACCATTACAATTGTAGGGATGACTCATGTTTTTAGGGTCATCCTTTTTATTCAAACAGTGCCTTCCTTTTTACTGGAAAAAAGTCTATATTTATTAAGATGAAACCTTTTATACATAATTATCGACTAATATTTTGAACGGGGAGGGAAATAAATGGACTCCGTTTTCGATGAACTCTATGAAAAATATCATCATGACGTATTTCAATTTTTATTCTATATGGTTAGAAATAGGGAGCAGGCAGAAGATCTCGTCCAAGAAGTCTATATCAGGGTATTTAAGTCTTATGATCGGTTTGAAGGAAAAAGCAGTGAGAAAACTTGGCTATTTTCTATCGCCAGGAATGTGGCCATTGACTATTTCAGAAAGCAAAAAGGGTGGAAGGAAAGAATTCTCGAGAAGTTTGATTGGTCTGATAATCAAGTAAAGGATGATTATCCAATACCAGAAGAAATTGCTGTAAAGAGAGAAGAAATACAGTGGATGTATAAATGTCTGCAATACTGTACAGTGGATCAAAGAGCGGTGATTATTTTAAGGTTTATTCAAGATTTATCAATTGCAGAAACTGCTCAAGCATTAGGGTGGACAGAAAGTAAAGTCAAAACAACACAGCATCGCTCATTAAAGGTCTTAAAACGGCAGATGGAGACCTTTTATGAAAAGGAGGGAAAAACCGGTGAGAAAGTCAGAGTGGAGCGATGAGGAACTAATACAATTACTTAAACAAATGCCAAAGATAGAAGATAATCGCCATCCTCGTGACATTTATCAAAATATTCCCCAAAGGAAGCGGAAATCTATACAATGGGTGTTTCCTAGTATTGCAGCAATAGCAGCATTATTTCTTTTCTTTATATTGGTGCCTAAATTTATGGATGGAAATCAGCATTCCACGGATAAAGCTGCTGATCGTGAATCAGCACAAACAGGTGAAGTAAAAAAGGAAGCATCCCAGAAAAGCACAGCAGATAAACGGGAGATGACTTCTGTTGCATCAGAAGCAGAAAGAACTGCCATTTATGCAGATGAAATTGGTAATGGACAGGTATTAACGTACTGGATCCCAGATGAACAGGCCGAATTCCTTGTTCCTGTCTCGAATATTGTGACGGAAACGCAAGGGAAAACTTGGGTTGAGCTGTTTAATGAAAAGGCATCAGAACTTAAGGAGCCTGAATGGGGGTTGACGGATTATTATCCGTTAAATGCATCCGTGAACATTGACCAACAAAAGAACGTAGTTTTAGTTGATGTCCCCTACGGCCATCAATATGGCCAAGGGTCGGCAAATGAGCGGTTATTTATTAATTCATTAAAAAAGGATGTTGCTTCCAATAGCACCATCAAGCAAATTGAACTTTCAACTGGCGGAAATACAGGCATTGAATTTGGAAATACAGGCATAGAGGACCAATTAACTGTCAGTAATGACAAGAACCGGGCATTCTTCTTTTATTATCCGCAGGGCAGTGAACAGCCTTTTATCGTGCCATATGATGATACACCGTATAACGATGTCCAGTCGGCATTTGGGGCCATGATGGGAGACCCCCCAAAGACAAACTTACAAAAATCTATTTTGCCGTCGTTTGGCATAGAAAACGTGGCAAGTGAAGGGAAAACGCTGATTATATCCTTCAAAAGTAATGCGGCACTTGAGGATAATCAGCAAACATTGCTATCCCTTGAAGCGATTTTACTAACGGCTAAAGATTTTGGATTTGATAAAGTTTCCGTTTCGAATCCGCCAGTTTCAACTATTGGTCCGTTTGATTTGACAAAAGCGATAGATGTACCGGTAGCTCCGAATAAGCGTGACTTTTAGCTCATTTTAAATCAACCACTTTGGTTGATTTATTTTTTTTTGAATAAAACTGCAAAAGACTCCAAATTATAACAAGTATGTTAGGCCGAACCTCTCTATGCCAAATGTTCTAAATTTATGCAAGGAAACATATGGTAGGAGAGGACAAGTTCTAAGGAGGAAAGGTTTACAAATGCGTGATTATGTTAAACGGTTTTTAATTGCCATTCTAATGGCTGTTTGTGTAAGTTTGTTATTCTTAGGTGGCAGGCATTCGCAAGCTGCAGTGTTGGAGGATCTAAAAGGGGTAAAGGACCACTGGATTTGGCCAGCTGATGGGATCATTTCAGATATTTACGGGACTAGACAAGGAAAACATAAGGGTATAGATATTGCAGGGGATATAAATACCCCTATTTTATCAGTAGATGAAGGTGTGGTGGAGAAATCGTATTTCTCCGATACATACGGGAATGTGATTTTTATTAAGCATCCCAATCAATTCGTAACAGTATATGCACATTTAAATAAACGAAATGCCGCTCAAGGTCAGAGGGTTAAACAGGGTGAAGTAATTGGTTATATGGGGCAAACAGGACAAGCTACAGGTGTCCATCTTCATTTTGAATCACACCAATTAGAGTGGAGATACGATAAAAAATTCGCGATTAATCCAGAAATGGTGTTTGGAAAGGCTGAGGTTGGCGAGACTGTCCGGGGGGGGAAGACCAGTGCAGGTGACGTGGTAGAGGTGAGTTTGCAGCTGCAGGCGCAGATGGAACATAAAACTCAATCTCCGAATGCACAACCACTGGTCAATCAATATGTTGTTGAGCCAGGTGATACTCTGTACTCCATATCAAGGAAAAGTAACACTACTATTAGCAAAATAAAGGAGCTTAACCATTTAGCCACTGACATCATTAAACCTGCCCAAGTATTAATTTTAAGATAATGTGAATTATTAATGAAAGTAAACACAAGTACTTAACAAATGGTTTGTTTTTAAGTATAATAAAATAGAAACTTAATATGATCTATCTTCGGGGCAGGGTGAAATTCCCGATCGGCGGTATTAGAATTAATGAATTCTAGAGCCCGCGAGCCTTTATAGGCAGGATTTGGTGCGATTCCAAAGCCGACAGTATAGTCTGGATGGGAGAAGATGGAGGTTCTGCATGCGTTCAAAAAAATAATGTTTGAACGTTTATTTAAGCGTGCCTTATTAACTCCCTCAATTTATATTGAGGGAGTTTTATATTAGGTCGATTAGTGCTGAACCTCTCTTCCTAAACATGATGGATCGAAAAAAAGGAGAGAGGAAAAATGAAGAATAATAAGGTAAAGGCAATGGTTGCAATTGGGATGCTAAGTAGTATTTCATATCTTTTGATGCTGCTAAACTTTCCGTTGCCAATGTTTCCGAATTTCTTATTCATTGATTTCAGCGATATTCCTGCGTTGATTGCTGCCCTCATGTTTGGGCCACTTGCCGGGGTATTAGTCGAGCTTTTTAAAAATATCCTAAATTATATTGCAACCGGAAGTCAGACAGGGATTCCAGTGGGGCATCTTGCTAACTTTGCAGCAGGAATCTTGTTTATTTTGCCAACATACTTTGTATACAACAAGCTGAAAACAAAAAAAGGGATGACCCTTGGTTTGGTTGCTGGATCAATTACAATGGCGGTTATGATGAGTGTCCTTAATTATCTAGTTATCTTGCCAGCTTATACGGCTTTATTGCACTACCCTGATATGAGAAATCTTGTCGTGCCAGCCGTTCTGCCATTTAACCTTATAAAGGGTATCGTAATGTCACTGATCTTTATGCTTCTATTCGTTCGAATGCAAGCATGGATTAATAAACATACAACCATAAAAAGTGCTTAATACACAAGAAAAGCAGCCATTGGGCTGCTTTTTCTTGTTGCAATCAGGATTTTTTACCGATACAAAAAGAAACCCCCGCGGGATATGCGGGGGACTATAGCTTAATATATCCAATATGAAGACTTTTACTCAAATTTAGTAGCATCACCATTAAATGGTTCGTCAGCAACCTTAATAGAGTCAGTTGGGCAGCCTTCGAATGCATCCATCATGTCATCAATTAAAACATCAGGAATTTCAACAATACCTTCATTATCATCAAGTGTAACAAAGGCAATACCTTCATCATCATAATCATAAATATCTGGTGCAGCTGCGCCACATGCACCACATGCGATACATGTTTCCTTGTCAACAATCGTATACTTTGCCATGAAAAAAACCTCCCAGTTATATCACAAAATAATTTGGTACTATTCCCCATAATTATATATGGAAAACGCATTACTCATTTATATTGTAAAGGTGTAACGATAACTTTTCAATAGAAAAGTGCTAGTCTCCCCAACGGTTTGTTTTATTACTCAACTTCGCTATTTTCAAGCAACATCTACTGTAGTTTCATGTTAAAATAGAAAGGAAAATGTCGAAATAACCAGAAGTGGTGGGAATGGAACAAATTGAAACAATTATTTTATTCTGCTTAAAACAGTTAAATGGGGAAAGGACTGTATTCTCCATTTTTCATCTCCTGAATGGAAAAAAATCATCGCAAACCATCCAAGATGCCCATTTATTTGATTTGAAAAGATTCTTTGGAGTGTTTGACCAAATGACTAGAGAATCCTTTGAAGAAATTATTCATGGCATGGATAGCCATAAAAAAATTCAAGGTATGGGTCAGCAACGATATGGTTTAACAACGATTGGAGAAGAGCAATTAAAGACCTGCAGGATTCCAAAGTACTTAAATGGTTGGGACCATCACCAGCACACAAATCAGTTTTGGGAAAGATTGTCACTACTTATTCAGGTGGCATCCAACCTTGCATACCAGGAGACAAACTATATTCCAATTCAAAAAAATCAACAGGTTCATGATTGGATTAAAGTGGTTCTGCGAGAACTAAACATTCCTAAGAGGAAAATCGGCAGTGCGGTTTTGACAGAGTTATTTTCCTGTTTTAAGGATAGTCCTGGAGTAGACCCATCGATCTTGGTATATCGCTTATCAGGTTACCGGCAAATAGGGTTAACAGCGGAGCAAGCAGCTAAAAAATTTTGTTTCGACAGTTATGACTACCATACTGAGTTTATCAATATATTGCATTTCTTGATGGAGGAAATTGATCAAAATAGAGTAAACTTCCCCATCTTACAGACATTATTTCGCAACTTGCAGTCAAGCAGTCTCTTAACGGCATCTTCACAAAGAACATGGGAGCTATGGAATCAGGGATATGACCTAGACCAAATAGCTTTAAGTAGAAATTTAAAAGTCAGTACGATTGAAGACCATTTTGTCGAGCTTGCATTGCACTTGCCTGACCTTTCCATTGATTCCTATGTCAGTCCCAGCTTGCAGAAGGAAATTTTGGATGTCTCAGAAGAAATCGAAACGAAGCAATTAAAGCTGATTAAAAATAAAGTGCAGACTGCCAGTTATTTTCAAATAAGATTAGTATTAGCGAGGTATGGTGTTAAATGATGGAATTAGAAAGGCTTCTCAAAACCAGATTTGGTTATACCGAGTTTAAACCGGGTCAGAAGCAAGTGATTTCCTCGATACTGGCAGGAAACCACACATTAGCCATGCTTCCCACAGGAACGGGTAAATCTTTATGTTATCAACTGCCCGGTCTTATCTTGAAAGGCCAGGTTCTCATCATATCACCTCTATTGTCATTGATGCAGGACCAAGTTGAGCAATTTAAGCGGTTCGGAGAAAAACGGGTAGTTGCTTTAAATTCTTTTCTTTCTGCAACAGAGAAAAATGTTGTCTTAAATCGCTTATCAAATTATAAATATATATTTATTTCACCCGAAATGCTAAAGGTGCCCTTTATTATTAGAAAGCTTCAGGAACTTTCAATTTCATTATTTGTTGTTGATGAGGCACATTGTATTTCACAGTGGGGATATGACTTTCGTCCTGATTATTCCAAACTCGGTGATGTACGTGAGAAACTAAGGAACCCGTTAACACTTGCCCTAACGGCTACAGCAACCAAAAAGGTTAGAGACGACATTCTAAAATCACTTGGAATTACGGATGTGACCAAAGTTGAGTCCTCGATTGACCGTCCCAATATTGCTTTTCATGTGGAGGAAATTCGGGATTACCATGAAAAGGAAAAGCGCGTCTTAGAACTAGTGAAGCGGCTTGAAAAACCAGGAATTATTTATTTTTCTAGCAAAAAGGCTGCTGATCAAATGGCAGCTCTTCTTAATGAACATAGTGACTGCAGAACAAGCTCTTATCATGGAGGTATGGACCCAAACTCCAGAATATTAATTCAACAGCAATTTATCCATAATCAGCTTGACATTATTTGTGCAACTAGCGCTTTTGGTATGGGAGTAAACAAAGAAAACATTCGGTTTATTATCCACTTTCATATGCCCATGCAAATGGAATCTTATCTTCAGGAAATTGGCAGGGCTGGGCGTGATGGGCTCCCAAGTGTAGCCATATTATTATTTTCGCCAGGAGATGAGATACTTCCTATTCAACTTGCGGAAAGTGAACTGCCGGCAGAACAACAAATCGACTGGCTGTTCCATAAACTCTTGCAAGATATGCAATCCGGTGAGAGCTTGCTAAAGCCAGAGCTAAGAGAGCAAGGTGGTTTTTCAGAGCTCCAGTGGCGACTATTACAAAACTTTCTGGAACAACTGCCAGACAATTTTTCAGAACTTGAAGATTTAAAGGGAACGTTAAAAGCATATGTATATGAACGGTTAACTGTAAAAAGAAATAATATATATCGAATGAAGAAGTGGGTGGAATCGAAAACCTGCCGCAGGCAGGGAGTACTTGAATATTTCGATGAAACTCTATCTGATAGACCTGAAAGCTGCTGTGATATATGTGGATTTGATTTGCATAATTATCATGCGGCGAACAAGCCTACCAAAATGACGGAAGCGGACGAAACGTGGCAGATGTATCTTACCAAATTATTAAATTCATTGTGAGTTGAGGGAATGAAAAACAAGTATAATGAACTTATAACTAGCTTAACCGACCGGGAGTTACTATCTCATTTGTATTTGACACAGATGATTCTCCTGATTGTTTCGTTTATTCTCGGAATCATTTTATTTGATGATTTTGCTTATTTGAAAATGATCCAACTTTTGGATGTCAGAATTGTAACTATAGGACTTACAGCTGGAATTTCGGTCGTCATTTTAGATGTATTATTAATGAAATGGCTGCCAGACTCTTATTATGATGATGGCGGATTAAATAATCGAATTTTTCGTAATAGAGGTTTCTTCCATATCTTGATCATTGCCGCAATCGTTTCCTTTAGTGAAGAATTGTTATTTCGAGGAATCATTCAAACTAAAGTTGGTCTTATTTTTGCTAGTATCATTTTTGCTGTTATACATTATCGTTATCTGTTTAATTGGTACTTATTTGTGAATATTGTTTCCCTCAGTCTTTTGATAGGATTTATCTATCAATGGTCTGGCAACTTGGCTGTTACTATTATGATGCACTTTGTCATTGATTTTTTATTAGGAATCTATATAAAATTTAAACATTCTCCAAGAATAGATATACAGGAGGAAGCAGACGATGAATAAAGAAGAACCATATCGCGAACAGGCGGAAAGATTAAAACAGCGGATCCAAAAGATAAATGAAACAATTGATTCAAATGACCAACTTCCTCCGAGAGAACAATTGCATCGCCAAAAGAAAAATAAATTTAATTGGAAGTTGAAATACCCGGTCATTCGATTGCTTGTCCTTTCCTTCATTCTTCTTCCTCTAATTATTTTCAGTGTTATTTCTTACCTTGACGGAAAAACATTACCCGGGACGAAAAAAACGTCCGGAGATTCGGTTGGGTATGAAACTATTAATCTGGAAAAGTCAAAACCTGAGAAGCCTAATCAGGCCCCACGTGAGGTAGAAACTGAACCGGTGGAAAGCAGCCAAGAAACAGACCAGTCGGAAGTTCCTGAAACGAGCGGTACTCAAATTGAAACAGGGGAGGCACAAGCACAAATGGCGGAACCGACGCCACCGGAGCCTGCCCAGCAGGTCCAAACTGGCGAAACCAGCAGCAACTTAACTGATAAAAATGCGCCAGTGCCAACGCAGACCGCCGCTCCTGCAAAGTCTGAGCCTGCCCCAAAGATTGTCTATCATAAGGTCCAGGCAGGAGAAACGCTGTATCGGATTGCTATAAAATATTACCATTCGAAAACAGGAATGGACACAATACGAAAAGCAAATCATCTTACTGGTGACCAAATTAACTTAGGTCAAGTGTTGAAAATACCTTTATAACAATTGCCAATCCGTTTTGGATTGGTTTTTTATATAGACGTAAACATATTCTGCCGGACAAGTTCATAAGTATATAAGGAGAAATGGAGGGATAACAATGGATACTCCAATCCGATTACTGGAACATACAGACGAGGCTACGAAACAAATGTTGGAAAATGTTAGGAAAAGAAAAGAAAAATTTGATATAGCAGAGAAAAAACATTTTTGGTCGATTTATATAACCATTGCACTTGCAATCATATTCTTTGTTTATTTTTACTTTTACATTGCTAGATATTATTCCTATTCTTTTTTTTCTATGTTTTCTGCTTCACTCAATGACCGTTGGACTGTTCCTCTATTTGGTTTAACCATGATTAGCTATGGTGCTATGAATATATTAAGAAAGCAAAAAGATAAGAAGGAAAAGGAATATCAAGAACTTCGCTGTGAGATAGTTGACCGTAGTAAAGACTTATGGAAAAAAGAAGAAGAATGGAGAAATAGACATATCGTTTTTGAAGTTATGAAAAAAACCTATGATATTAACCTATATCATGAAAAAAAATAAGAAGAAGCAGGTTCGTCCTGCTTCTTGCCCAACTTAAAAGATTTTCTTTTTTCCTTGTTCATCTTTTAAGATCTCAACGGCTTCACGAAACCTCTGGGAATGGACAATTTCCCGTTCTCTTAGAAAACGTAATCCGTCGTTTAAATCAGGGTCATCACTTAAGTTGATAATCCATTGATAGGTCGCTCTTGCCTTTTCTTCTGCTGCAATGTCTTCATAAAGGTCTGCAATCGGGTCGCCTTTTGCTTGGATAAATGAAGCGGTCCAAGGGACACCAGCAGCGTTATGGTAAAATAATCCTTTATCATGGTCGACATAATGATCTTCAATGCCTGCAGCTTTAATCTGTTCAGGGGTGGCATCCTTTGTCAATTTATATACCATAGTGGCAATCATTTCCAAGTGGGCAAACTCTTCCGTTCCAATATCGGTGAGAAGGCCGATTACTTTGTCGGGGATGGAGTATCTTTGATTTAAGTAACGAAGAGCGGCAGATAGCTCTCCATCTGCGCCACCGTACTGTTCGATTAAGTATTTGGCCAGTTTTGGGTTGCAGGTACTGACGCGGACAGGATATTGCAGTTTTTTTTCGTAAATCCACATTTACTTATATCCCTCCCTTTTATAAGCTTACAGCTGCCATGGCCATGGGGAATCATCCCAATTCCACGGGTATCCGGAATAACTGTTTCCAAATTGCTGTAAGGGCCCAAACTGGCTTTCAAAGGCCTTCTTCAAATGTTTTCGTTCCTTTGCATAATGATTAAATTGGTTGATGGCTTCAAGATCATCGTTATGCGTGTCAAGATATAAAGTTAATTCAACCAACACAAAATCCACTGCTTGAAGTTGTTCCATTAACTGATAATATTCGGCAGGGACCTGTTTCATTGAGGAAGCCCTCCTTTTCCAGGCTCAAGCGGCCCATACCATGGATCATAAAATGCCTTCCATAGTGTACCTGCTTTAAGTGCTTCTATCGGTGAAAACTGTGGAAGATTAGGCGGCTGGAAACCCATATATAAATTTGGCGGAGTGGAATAGGCCTTCTCTAAAATAGGTGGACAGGGGTCGAAAGGACTTACATAAGGATGGTATGTCTTAAAATGAGTGCTCATTAAATCCCTCCTTTAACTAACATCAGTTAATCATATGAAAATTTTATTAAAATCATGACTTTAATGTTTTTGAGGTAAAGGTTTTTTTTTCAAGTTTGTCGAAATATAATAGTGGGAAACATTAATACTCGAGGTGATGGGGAAATGTTCGTAAAAAATATGATGATTCCAAAGCACGAATGCATCACGGTACAAGCTGACGCAACCGTTAAGGAAACTTTGGAGAAGTTAGAGGAACACAAAATTGACGGCGTGCCGGTCCTAAAGGGCAATCAATATGTTGGCGTGGCAACCAGATATAATATTTATAAGAAATTCTTTCAATTAAATAAGTCGAGGGAAGAATACGTAAACACCACTTTAGTGGAAGAAGTCATTTCGCATGCTGACAAGTTTCTGCAGGGGGCCGAATTATTTGAAAAAACTCTTTTGGACCTGAAAGACTTTCCATTATTGGCGGTAGTTGATGATAATCGTTCTTTTATGGGGGTTGTCACCCGTTCGGACGTTTTAGGTGCTTTTGAAAGTGCGTTTGGCGTAAATCGCCCAGGCATTAGAATTGCATTTACATCCGTTGAAACGGAAGGCCGTATCGCCCGTCTTTCTGAAATAGCCCATCAATTCCACGAGCATATTATATCATTTGTAACATTTGATGAAACGGATAAACTCGTTAGAAGAATCGTCATGAAAATTGAAAAGAAGAATAATATTGATAAATTTGTGAAAAAGCTTGAAGAACATGGATTCCGAATCTTGAGCATTCAAGAGATTTAACTTTAAGATTTAAGGTTAAGGCTCTGTTAAACGTTAATGTTGATTTTTTAACTC
>NZ_HG942052.1 GCF_000612665.1 Neobacillus dielmonensis | reverse complement strand
CTCCCCGGCACGCCCGCGGAAAGCGAGCGACTGGAGCGGAAATCAACAGCCAAATTTAACAGAGCCAAGGTTAAAAATAAATATTCCCCCTCATACATTGGTATGGGGGGATATTTTATGGGATTTGCATTAGTTAGATTAATGGCTATATTGCTCTGCGGTTATTGCTTGGCCACTTGGCTAACAATACAGCATCCATTTTATTTAACCGATTTCATTCTTCAAGTAATTCTTCAACCTTTAGAGTTTTTTGCTTCCACCGTAGTGTTATGTGCAGGAGTGCAAATGAATGGTAGTCTGCTAAGGGAACTGATTCAAAAACCAAAAGGAATACGTGCCATTGGCCATATGATTGGTATCCTCCTAGTTTTCTCTATATTATTTCACTTAAGCTGGATTCATAGTCTCATCCTTTTTTGTTTGAGTTTGATATATGTTATCATTTCCGTGAGAAGATGATGGAAAAGGGGAAAATGGAATGATGTACTTTGTGGTAATCCTGTTCCTTTTTGGAGGATGCCTTCTTTCTTTGATGCTGCGGGAAGCATTTTCGAACAATGTGGTTGTTCATCATTTCTTATCCCCCGACTATCCTAAAAAGATGGACCCAATTTCCATTTTTTTTATTTCTGATATTCATAGACGGAGCATCTCAGATAGAGTGGTCCTAGCAGTAAAAGGCAAGGCTGATTTCGTTGTCATCGGCGGTGATCTAACTGAGAAGGGGGTACCGTACGAAAGGATTAAGGAGAACTTAGGGAAATTACTAACAATAGGTCCTGTATATTTTGTATGGGGCAATAATGATTTTGAAGCTGATGAAAACAAACTGTCATCCATGTTGACAGATTTAGGAATTACTTTATTGGACAATAAAGCCGTCAGCCTACGAGACGACGGGCACGAAAATCTTCACTTAATTGGTGTAGACGATTTGAATCAAAATCGCGATCGGCTTGATTTGGCGCTAGAGAAGACAGAAAATTCCGGTTTTAAGATTGTAGTCAGCCATTATCCAAACATAGTGGATAAAATATTGCCGGAACACCATATTAACCTCGTTTTGAGTGGGCATACCCATGGCGGGCAAATCCATCTGTTGGGTTACAGTCCATACAAACGCGGAGGGTTGGAAAAAGTAGGAAGCACCTTATTGCTAATTAGCAATGGGTATGGCACTACTGGGATACCTCTAAGATTGGGAGCCCCTGCTGAATGCCATTTATTGACGATTCAAAATGGACAAGTGTCTCCCTAGTTAATATAGACAATTCACAATAATGCCCCAAAGACCATACATTAAACCAAGAGTTATTGTCACGGCAGGGGGCAAAAAAATGCGCTTAGAACGATTGGCAGTCAATAAAATAAAAATCTTCTTAACCTCAGATGATCTGTTTGAAAGAGGACTCACTAATGATGAGGTTTGGAAGGATTCAGGTAAGTGGAACCAATTGTTTCACGATATGGTGGAAGAGGCAAGTGTCGAATTTGATGTTGACATCAGGGGGCCTGTTGCGGTGGAAATATTCTCCCTCCATGCCCAAGGAATCATTATCATTATCACTGTCAGTAATGACAAAGAAGATGAAGAAATGATTGATGATGGCATTATCGAAATGCAGGTAATGGTTGGAGGTTATCAGGATCTTTTGTATGAATTCCAAGATTTTGAAGACCTCATTGGAGTTTCGAAAAGGCTATACCCGTTAAATATACTGGGAGGCAGTATCTTTGAAATGAATAACCGTTATTATTTGTTGATTGACCAAATGGACGATAAACAGAATGAAGTGGCTGCAGCCCTCCTCTCAGAGTATGGAAATGCCTCCATCAAAAGTCCATTTATTCTCAAAGAATATGGCAGAAATATCGTAGAGGATACTGCCATTGAAACAATTATCAAATACTTTCTTTAATCAAACTTTAAAGGAGGGGACGTCCTCTCCTTTTTGTATGAGGCGTTACTGACCTGAAGGAAGGGTACACAATAAAATACTTGTATATCAATATTACCGGCGGTTACATACTCAATATGACAATGATTTTAACTCTTGCATTAGTCAAGCAAAAGTGTAATACTTGTGACTGAAAGCGGGAACATTTTTAAAAGTGATTTCCTAGGAGGTTTACTAATGGCAGCCGAAAAAGGTACTGAAAAAAAGAATTCTGAGGATAAAAACGATGTGTTAAAATCTACACAGACTGTTATCCATAGTGCCCTAGAAAAATTAGGTTATCCTGAAGAAGTTTATGAACTATTAAAGGAACCATTGCGCATGATGACTGTTAAGATACCTGTAAAAATGGACGATGGTTCCGTGAAAATATTTACTGGATATCGGGCGCAGCACAATGATGCCGTAGGACCCACAAAAGGCGGCATTCGCTTCCATCCAAATGTAACAGAAACAGAAGTAAAAGCCCTTTCCATTTGGATGAGTTTAAAATGTGGAATAGTAGATTTGCCTTATGGGGGAGGAAAAGGCGGCATTGTTTGTGACCCGCGCGACATGTCTTTTCGGGAGCTTGAAAGATTGAGCCGGGGATATGTACGGGCCATCAGCCAAATCGTCGGGCCTACTAAGGATATTCCTGCCCCAGATGTTTATACCAATTCTCAAATTATGGCTTGGATGATGGACGAATATAGCAGAATCGATGAATTTAATTCACCAGGGTTTATTACAGGCAAGCCCCTTGTACTTGGAGGTTCCCATGGACGTGAATCTGCAACCGCAAAAGGAGTAACAATCTGTATTCAGGAAGCGGCTAAAAAACGTGGAATTTCGCTCAAAGGTGCCCGGGTGGTGATCCAAGGCTTTGGGAATGCGGGCAGTTATCTATCTAAATTCATGCATGACGGCGGCGCTAAAGTAGTGGGCATCTCTGATGCTTATGGGGCACTTTACAATCCCGATGGCCTGGATATCGATTACCTTTTGGATCGCCGTGACAGTTTTGGAACAGTTACTAAACTATTTAACAATACAATTACTAACAAAGAATTGCTTGAACTGGAATGCGATATTCTTGTTCCTGCGGCAATTGAAAATCAAATTACAGAAGATAATGCTCATAATATCCGTGCGAACATCGTCGTCGAAGCAGCCAATGGTCCTACTACACTAGAAGCAACTAAAATTCTTACTAATCGTGGAATTCTCCTTGTTCCGGATGTTCTTGCCTCAGCTGGTGGTGTAACTGTTTCTTACTTTGAATGGGTTCAAAATAACCAAGGTTATTATTGGACCGAGGAAGAGGTAGAAGAAAAGCTTGAAAAGGTGATGGTAAAAGCTTTTAATAATATTTATGAAACAGCTCAAACACGAAGGGTAGATATGAGATTGGCTGCCTATATGGTCGGCGTAAGAAAAATGGCAGAGGCAAGCCGGTTCAGGGGATGGATTTAACATTGAAATATTTCTTAAAAACTCCTATCATAGTTGGATAGGAGTTTTTTAATAGAAAGTTTCCGTTAGATGTGTGTTTTTAAAGGAGAGAATTAATCATGCAAATCGAAGATATCATCATCGTAGGCGGAGGTCCATGTGGTCTAGCAGCTGCCATTGCTATGCAGGATATTGGAAAAAATCCCTTAATTATTGAAAAGGGGAATATTGTGAATGCTATATATCATTATCCAACCCACCAGACATTTTTTAGCACAAGCGAGAAATTAGAGATTGGGGACTTCCCTTTTGTAACGGATAATTATAAACCGAGAAGAAACCAGGCACTTGTGTATTATCGTGAAGTAGCAAAAAGAAAGAAGCTTCGGATCAACGCATTTGAAAAAGTTGCAGAGGTATCGAAACAAGGGGAGTTCTTTAAGGTTTTGACAGATAAAGCCGTTTATCAGGCGCGCTATGTTGTAATTGCAACAGGCTATTATGATCATCCAAATTATATGAATGTACCTGGCGAAAACCTTCCCAAAGTATTCCACTATTTTAAGGAAGCACACCCTTATTTTGATAAAGATGTTTGTGTCATAGGCGGGAAAAACTCCAGTGTGGATGCTGCCATTGAGCTAGTAAAAGCCAATGCACGGGTGACAGTAATATACCGAGGAACCGAATACTCCACAAGTATCAAACCCTGGATTCTTCCTGAATTTGAGTCATTGGTCCGCAATGAGAGGATTAAAATGGAGTTTAACTCGGTGGTAAAAGAAATTACTGAAGACCAAGTTGTTTATTTGAAAAATGGAACTGAAAAGGTGATCGAAAACGATTATGTTTTTGCTATGACTGGATATCACCCGGATCACCAATTTCTCAAAACCATGGGTGTCAAGATTGACAAGGAAACAGGTCGGCCTTTTTATAACCCAGACACCATGGAAACTAACGTTCAAGGGATATATATTGCGGGCGTAATTGCTGCAGGGAATAATGCAAATGAAATATTTATTGAAAATGGACGGTTTCATGGCGGTCAAATTGGGCGATCCATCGTGGAAAAAGAGGCAAGAGGGTGACAAAAATGAGAAAAGTGGTCTTATTGACAACAGGTGGAACGATTGCAAGTAAGCCAAACAAAGAATCAGGTAAACTGTCATCAGGTGCTTTAACAGGTGAAGAATTAATCGCCATGTGCCAATTACCAAATGACATAGAAGTCATAGTGGAATCTGTTTTTCAAAAAGCAAGTATTCATATTACTTTTGATGACCTGCTGACTTTAAAGAATAAAATTGAGACTTATTTTCATGATCAATCGGTTTCAGGGGTCGTGGTTACCCATGGTACCGATACAATGGAGGAAACGGCTTATTTTCTGGACCTAACCATTAAAGATACTCGCCCGGTAGTAGTGACAGGTTCGCAGCGATCTCCAGAAGATTTAGGCAGTGATGTGTACACCAATTTAAGGCACGCGATTTATTCCGCTTGTTCACCTGATTTACACGGTGCAGGTACGGTGGTCGTCTTTAATGAACGAATTTTTGCTGCCCGGTATGTAAAAAAAGAACATGCTTCCAATCTCCAAGGATTTAATGCTTTTGGATTTGGTTATCTTGGAATCATTGACAACGATACTGTTCAGATTTTCCAGAAACCAATGAAACGGGAGTATTTCCACGTTGCATCAGCAATCCCGCAAGTGGATATTATTAAGTGTTATATTGGGGCGGACGGGAAATTTATAAAAGCAGCGCGGGAGTCGGGTGTAAGTGGTATTGTTCTTGAAGGTGTTGGCCGAGGGCAGGTGGCCCCTTCAATGATGGAAGAAATTGAACAGGCGATTAAAGAAGGAATTAAAATCGTCATAGCCACGAGTGCAGAGGAAGGTGCTGTATATACCACCTATGACTATAAAGGAAGTGCTTATGACTTGTATAAGAAAGGAGTCATTCTTGGCAGTGACTATGACTCGAAAAAGGCAAGAATCAAATTGGCTGTTGCATTAGCCAGTGGAGTCAACCATATTTCATATTGAAGGTGAAACGGCTTGTATTACGGGTGTACACTCTTGTACATTCTTCTAAAAAATGTATACATCGGAATGAATCTATTGTTTTCTTTATTTGTCTTTCCATGTTAGACTTAAGTAAATGATGTTAAAAGGAGTTTATCATGCTGGGAATATTATCGGCCGGAATCGCTCCGGGCATTGCCCTGCTTAGTTACTTTTACCTGAAAGATGAATATGAATCTGAGCCAGTTTCATTTGTGCTGCGGACTTTTCTATACGGTGCGCTTTTAGTATTTCCAATCATGTTTATCCAGCACGTACTTGAAGCCGAAAATCTGGTTAAGACAGAATTTATCGACGCGTTCTTGACTAGTAGCCTTTTAGAAGAATTTTTTAAATGGTTTATCCTATTCTATATTGTGTATCAACATGTTGAATTTGATGAACCATTTGATGGCATTGTCTACGGATCCGCAGTATCACTTGGATTTGCAACCGTCGAGAATGTTTTTTATTTAGTCGCCAACGGAATTGAACATGCTATGACACGTGCGTTATTACCAGTGTCCAGTCATGCCCTGTTTGGAGTCATTATGGGTTATTATATTGGGAAAGCCAAATTTACGGAAGGTAGTAAAGCTAAGTGGGTCACTCTCTCATTGATGTTACCTGCCTTGCTGCATGGTTTCTACGATTTTATTTTGATATCACTTGAAAACTGGCTAATTATTATTTTTCCGTTTATGATTTTCCTGTGGTGGTTTGGCCTCCGGAAAGTAAAAAAAGCAAAAATACTAAGTGCCAAACATTTTAATATCCCGATTCAAAAAACTCTTCATTTATAAGTGAAGGGTTTTTATTTTTTTGGAATAAAATCCCCAGTAAAACAAAAAATAGGGTTACTGTAAAAAGATTTACAATGGGGGTTATTAATCCATGAAGAAGAAATGGTTTACAAAATATCTCATCTTGGCTCTTCTTTGCCTTACACCAGTATCATTGGTAAAGACAAACTCTGCTCAAGCATTCACAGGTCAAGTGATTCAGCAGGGGGCAGTTGGTGATGATGTTATTGAACTGCAATCACGGCTTAACTATATTGGGTTTTATCATGGGAAGATTGATGGGGTCTTTGGCTGGGGGACCTATTGGGCATTGCGAAATTTTCAATATGAATTTGGTCTGCCTATTGATGGAGTGGCAGGTCCCACAACAAAGGCAAAGCTGGTGAAGGTCACAAAATATGATTATAAAAATCCTCCAACGACTTCAGGAGGGAATACCGCTAAAACAACCGGAACAAATAAAGCGAAACCAACAGCTTCCAATACTCCAAAAGGGTTTTCGCAAAATGATATTCGGCTGATGGCAAATGCCGTTCATGGAGAGTCCCGAGGTGAGCCATACATAGGACAAGTCGCTGTTGCTGCCGTTATCTTAAATCGGGTTAACAGTCCTTCTTTTCCGAATACAGTCTCCGGTGTGATATTTGAACCGGGCGCGTTTACTGCTGTAGCGGATGGACAAATTTGGCTGACTCCGAATGAAAATTCGAAAAAAGCGGTGATGGATGCCATTAATGGCTGGGATCCAACAGGTGAAGCGTTATACTATTTTAATCCAGCTACCGCTACAAGTTCATGGATTTGGGGAAGACCGCAAATTAAAAAGATCGGAAAACATATCTTCTGTAAATAGAGGTGAAAAGCATGATTAGAGGAATATTGATAGGAATTCTGGCATTAGGCATTGCCGGTACAGCCTACTGGGGTTATCAGGAGCATCAGGAAAAGAACGCGGTACTTTTGAATGCCGAGAATAATTATCAACGGGCATTTCACAACTTAACTTATCGGGTTGATTTATTGCATGATAAAATAGGCACAACCCTTGCCATGAACTCAAAAAACTCTTTATCTCCATCCCTCATTGAGGTTTGGAGACTAACCTCCCAAGCACATAGTGATGTGGGACAGCTGCCCTTGTCGTTACTGCCATTTAATAAAACGGAAGAATTCTTAGCGAACATAGGAAATTTTAGCTATAAAACAGCAGTTAGAGACTTGGAGAAGGATCCATTATCAGAAAAGGAATATGAAACATTAAAGACGCTCTATAAACAATCAGGAGATATCCAGAATGAACTTCGTAAAGTGCAATCAATGGTGTTGAAAAATAATTTGCGCTGGATGGATGTCGAAATGGCCCTTGCATCAGGAAAAGAACAGACGGACAATACGATCATTGATGGATTTAAAACCGTAGAAAAAACAGTGACCGGCTACGATGAATCTGACCAAGGCGTAACATTCTCCAATATGCAAATAAAGGACGAAAACTATAACAATATTATTGGAAAGACAATATCTCGCAATGAAGCAATTAGGATTGCAAAAAAATACATGAAATTTGACGGAAATGCCACAGTGAAAGTGACGAAAAATGGAAAGGGTTCTGATTTTGGATTTTATAGTGTGGCCGTCCAAAATAAAAAAACAGGCCAGGAAGCCAATATGGATATTACTAAAAAAGCTGGCCGCCCGATTTGGTTCATCAATAATCGGGAGGTAAAAAAACAAGCAATTAGTCTGAATGATGCTAGTAATCGAGCTAAGGCCTTCTTATCAGATAACGGTTATAAAAATATGGAGCAATTTGAAAGCTCACAATATGAAAACATGGGTGTTTTCAATTTCGTAACGAACAGTAACGGTGTAAGAGTTTACCCAGAGTCGATAAAAGTACAGGTAGCTTTGGATAATGGAGATATCATCGGGGTGTCGGCTGAAGAATATCTAAAGTCTTTCAAAAAAAGGAATATTGAGAAACCGGCCATTTCGGTTGACGAGGCAAAAACAAAGATTAATCCTAACTTAAAGGTAATGGAAGACCGACAGGCGATTATTGTTAATGATTTAAATGAAGAAGTATTATGTTATGAGTTTCTAGGGACAATCGGTAACGATACTTATCGTATTTTCATAAATGCAAAGGACGGTAATGAGGAAGAAGTGGAAAAACTGAAAAATCCAGAAGAAACTTATGACGGGGTGTTGTAGGAAAAGCAGTTGCTTTTCCTTTTTCCCTTTCCAACAGATTAGAATAAAAGACCTGTAGTTTACCGATAATGGGAATAACTTGATAACAAAACCAGGTGATAATCGTGAAACGAATAGAACAAATTCTAATCAAAGTTATTATTATTCAGTTTGTCTTCTTACTATTAACACAACTTATGTTTCATCAACTCGATATCATGCCGAAACTAAATCAACTTACAAAATATGAAGGTGTGAATGAAAGCACGCTCACCGAAATACTCCAGACTTTCCAAAGGGGAAAATAAAGCAGGCAACTGCTTTTATTTTTTGTATAAGGAGTATTGGAATGCAACAGTGTGTCAGGAAACTAAAATTTAATAAAATTATCCTTTTTAATGGACTAAAAAACAAAGGTAATCCGTAAATTATGGTAAAATAAATACGAGACAACCTAAGAGAGTAACGTAACAAGGAGGATTTATGGATAAAAAAATATCAATTGCTATTGATGGTCCAGCTGCGGCTGGCAAAAGCACAGTAGCAAAGATTGTTGCTGAAAAATTATCGTATATTTATATTGATACTGGTGCCATGTATCGGTCGTTAACCTATAAAGCACTTTTAAATAAGGTTAACTTAGAGGATGAGGATACCTTGTTAGACATGCTGTTATCCACAAATATAGAATTATTGCCTGCTATTAATGGGCAACTAGTCTATTTGGATCATCAAGATGTCACAGAAGCAATTCGAACAAGTGATGTCACCAACTCAGTCTCGATTGTTTCGAAGCACAAAAAGGTACGTGAGGAAATGGTCAGACGGCAACAGGATTTTGCAAAAGGGGGAGGCGTGGTAATGGATGGAAGAGATATCGGCACCCATGTTCTGCCTAATGCTGAAGTAAAGGTGTTCCTGCTAGCTAGTGTGGAAGAACGGGCATTGCGGCGGCATCACGAAAACCTTCAAAAGGGATTTCAATCAGATTTAGAAAAATTAAAGCAAGAAATCGCCCGCAGAGATAAAATCGATTCTGAGCGAGAGGCTGCACCTTTAAAAAAAGCAGATGATGCAATTGAAATTGATACCACTTCAATGACCATTCCTGATGTAGTCGAAGCGATTATGAAGCTTGCAAACGAAAGGATTGGGTAGTGTGACATTTTATTCATTCGCAAGAGCTGTGGTGAAATCAATTTTCCAGCCATGGTATAGAATAGAAGTAATAGGGAAGGAAAATATCCCAAAGGAACAAGGGGTGCTTTTGTGTTCCAACCATATTCATAATTTTGACCCAATCGTGGTTGGAATTTCAGCTCCAAGACCCATCTATTTTATGGCGAAAGAAGAAATTTTTCGTGTTCCAGTCCTAGGCAGCATTGTACGGAAGTGCAATGCATTTCCCGTAAAAAGAGGAATGAGTGACCGCGAGGCACTTAGAAAAGGCATGAGTGTTTTAAAGGAAGGACATGTTTTAGGTCTGTTTCCTGAGGGAACTAGAAGTAAAAATGGAGAATTAGGAAAAGGTTTGGCAGGAGCGGGGTTCTTTGCGCTTAGAACCAATTGTGTAGTATCTCCATGCGCAGTCATTGGGCCTTATAAAGCGTTACATAAAATGAAAGTTGTTTTTGGTAAGCCAATTGATATGGAGAAAATGCGGGCATCCAAAGCATCCCCTGAACAAGTTACTGAATTAATTATGTCAGAAATTCATAAACTTATTAATGAGTATCGATAGGTTCTGCTTGACAAAATAGCTTATTTATAAGAAGTTAATAAATGAGAATCTTTTTTTTGGCTAATCAGAATTTATTGACAAATATTGCATCCATAATAATATTAGCAGCCAAATGAATTGCCGAAGTGGCTGGTCCGACATACAAAATTGTGTGATTTTGAGTGCCTTTTTGCACTCTTATGGTGACTGAATTGGCAATTCGCGGTTCATGTATAGATTTGTAGTAGGATTAAGGAGGATTACATATGTCTGAAGAGTTGAATCAAGTTGAAGTAAGAAATTTTGAAATTGGCGACAGAGTAACGGGACAAGTTACCAAAGTCGAGGAGAAACAGGTGCTTGTAGACATTCAAGGAAGCAAATTGGATGGCATTATTCCAATCAGTGAATTGTCAAGCTTGCATATTGAAAAAGCTTCTGATGCTGTTTCTGTAGGCGATGAATTAGAACTTTCAGTAGTAAAAGTAGAAGAAGAAGCTTTAGTCCTTTCTAAGAGAAAAGTAGATGCTGAAAAGGCTTGGGATGCCCTAGAGGAAAAATTCCAATCTGGTGAAATCATTGAAACAGAAGTCAAAGACGTTGTAAAGGGCGGTTTAGTAGTTGATCTTGGAGTTCGAGGCTTTATCCCAGCTTCATTAGTAGAAACCTACTTTGTAGAAGATTTCAGTGATTATAAAGGCCGTACTCTTACATTTAAGATTGTTGAGCTTGATAAAGAAAAGAACCGTCTTATCCTATCTCACCGTGCTGTGGTTGAGGAAGAAAAGGGCAAACAAAAGCAAGGTCGTTTGAATGCTTTAGAACCTGGTCAGGTGATTGAAGGTACCGTACAGCGAATTACCGATTTTGGTGCGTTCGTTGATATTGGTGGTATTGATGGCCTTGTTCATATCTCTCAATTATCTCACGAACATGTCAATAAACCTTCTGATGTGGTGCAAGAGGGGCAAAAAGTCCAAGTTAAAGTATTAAATGTTGACCGTGAGAATGAAAGAATTTCTTTATCCATTAAAGATACACTACCAGGACCTTGGACAAATATTTCTGATAAAGCTCCTGCTGGCAGTATCCTAACCGGTACTGTGAAGCGCTTGGTGTCTTACGGTGCTTTTGTTGAGGTTTTCCCAGGAGTAGAGGGACTAGTCCATATTTCTCAGATTGCTCACAAACATATCGGAACTCCTCATGAAGTATTGAAGGAAGGCCAAGAGGTGCAGGTTAAGGTACTAGATGCCAATGAACAAGAACAGCGCCTTTCTTTAAGCATAAAAGACCTGCTTGAAAAAGAAGTGGAAGAGAATGTCGATTATGAACTACCTGAAGAGTCAAAAGGCTTCCAGCTAGGAGAAATGATCGGAGATAAATTAAAGAATCTAGGAAAATAATGGTGATTGATTGTGTCTAGGACCGAACGTAAATGGGATCATATCCGTTATGCCCTGGAAGCAGGGCATAAGAGCTCGTCTGCTTTTGACGATATAAAGTTTATTCACCAGAGCTTACCAGATATCAGTATGAGTGATGTTCGGTTACACCATGTCATTGGCGAACTTTCTTTAAGTTCGCCAATTTTCATCAATGCGATGACAGGGGGTGGCGGTGAAAAAACGTTTCAAATAAATCAACAGCTGGCAATCGCAGCAAAGGAAACAGGGCTGGCAATGGCAGTTGGTTCCCAAACCGCCGCAATAAAGGACCCAACCCAAAGGTATACATACGAAGTCATTCGCAAAGAGAATCCTTCTGGTATTATGATTGCTAATCTTGGAAGTGAAGCAACGGTGGATGATGCAAAAACTGCTGTAGATATGATTGCTGCTGATGCCCTGCAAATCCATTTGAATGTCATACAAGAACTAACCATGCCGGAAGGGGACAGAGACTTCACTGGTGCGTTGAAGAGAATTGAAGAGATTGTTAAGAGGCTGGACGTGCCGGTTATTGTAAAAGAAGTGGGATTTGGCATGTCGAAAGAAACCGTGCAGGCATTATTATCCTCAGGTGTCAAAATTGTTGATATCGGAGGGTATGGAGGAACGAATTTCGCTGAGATTGAAAATAAACGTAGAAAAAAGACATTGTCGTTTTTTACTGATTGGGGTATTCCTACACCCGTATCAATTGTAGAAGCTTCCTCCGTTTCGAAACAGCTTTCGATTATTGGCTCGGGTGGATTTAATAGAAGTCTGGATATTATAAAAGGGCTCTCCTTAGGGGCTGATGCAATTGGAATGGCGGGGTATTTCCTAAGAGTTCTCGTCGAAGAGGGAATTGACAAGCTTAAGGAGGAAATTGAATCTCTGCATCAAGAAATGGTGCTTATTATGACCGCTCTCGGAGCGCAAACAATTTCCGATCTAAAAAGGACCCCTGTTTTAATCTCTGGTGAAGTCTATCATTGGTTAAATCAAAGAGGAATAGATACAAAAATGTATAGCCAGCGTTCAATGGAGCGTAAAAGAGGATGACTGCAGTCATCCTCAAATTGTCGAGAAAGGGTATTTCTCGACAATTTTTTATATAAAAAACCTTTTTTGAAATTTATTATCCATGCTACGGGGCCTGTTGAATTCTTCTCCATTTCCTTCGCGGACCTTAGGGCGTGCCGGGGAGCCTCCTCGGCGCGAACGCCTGCGGGGTCTCCCCAGCCCCGTACTCCCGCAGGAGTCTTCGCACCTTCCGCTCAATAAACAGGAAGTAAATTAACCTAATGTATTGCAACACACCATTTCTAGCCTTGCAAAATGTGTTGCAATCATTTATATAGTTCGGCTGGGTTGCAGCCATTGAGTGCCTCACTAGCCACTTTCAATCACCGTAACTGGTAAGTAGCGAAGCCTGTCTGCGAAGCTTCACTCGGCTTTTTCTTTTCTAAAAAGATTAAGTTCTTTGCTATCCTCTTTTTTGTTCGAGTTTTACATATCGTATTTTCCGTTATTTAAATCCCGTGCTTCTTCGGGACTTGACATCTTAGTTGAGCCTGGATAGTGCAGTGCTTGATCTCGGTCTTTCCCGGTTTTCCCTATCTTTTTCAGTTTTTCTTCTTGACGGTCTTTTCCCATCGCCTCACACCTCCTGTTTATAGAATGATTCTCTCCCTGAATATTATTCAAGGAAGTATGAAAATACATATTGGCAGCCCATAATGAAAATAATAGGAGGTGTATGCGAAATGGATGGGTACATGTTTTACTGGATCTTCTGGTTGTTTTGGGTGTATCTTACCTTTATCGTTAACAAACAAAATCCATATCGGTTTAAATTATCTGCGTTGATTTTAGTAACCATCATTGTTTCAAATAGTTATTTGACGATCGGTCAAAATAAAGTTTTCATCGGCGGTATTTTCTTATTGGTGTTTGCGTATTGGGAAATTAGTAAACAAAAATTAAGTGCTATCATCTATCTTTCTATTTGTTCATTAATCCTATCCATTTCCTATATCACGTTTCAATTGTTCGAAATATTCGATCCGATTTGGATATTGTTTAAAAGGGAATGGATGCTGGCAATTATTATTGGTTATTTGAGTATGCTGCTCCAAAAAACATTAAAACGAAGATTATTAATGGTTGTCTGCGGAATGATGCAGGGAGAGATTTTCTATGCCTATATAGTAAATCGATTGGAATTCCCCTATGAGATTGGTTCGTTTGATTATTTAAATGTCCTTTCATTAACGGCCCTTTTACTTTCTGGGTGGAATCTTCTGGAACATTCAGGCTCAGTACTGCAGCAACTGTTTCATCTTCAAGAAAAGGCTAAGCAGAAGTCATCGTAAAATATTTAGGACTCTTACCATTGCAGGAGGCGATAAACATTTGCTAAGATAATAAAAGTTACCCTTCTCATATAAGAAGGGTTTCTTTCTTAAGCTAAGTGCTTAAATACAGAAAGAAAGGATGGCGATTATGATGGTTAAACCGGTTATTGCCATTGTCGGAAGACCGAATGTTGGAAAGTCCACTATTTTTAATCGGATTGTTGGAGAAAGAATTTCTATTGTTGAAGATGTTCCAGGCGTAACACGCGATCGCATATATAGTTCTGGGGAATGGTTAACACATGATTTTAATATCATTGATACTGGTGGAATTGATATCGGAGATGAGCCGTTTTTAGAACAAATCCGCCAGCAAGCAGAAGTTGCTATAGACGAAGCGGATGTTATCATCTTTTTAACCAATGGACGAGAAGGTGTCACAGCCGCTGATGAAGAAGTGGCTAAGATTTTATACAGGTCCAAAAAACCTATTGTTTTAGGAGTTAATAAGATTGATAATCCTGAAATGCGCGACCTTATTTACGACTTTTATGCGCTGGGGTTTGGCGAGCCTATTCCAATCTCAGGCTCCCATGGACTAGGATTGGGTGACCTGTTGGATGCTGCGGCAAAACATTTTCCTAAAGATGAACAGGACGAGTATGATGATGATGTGATTAAGTTTTCTCTAATTGGCCGGCCAAATGTAGGAAAGTCTTCCCTGGTTAATGCAATTTTAGGAGAAGAGCGGGTAATTGTTAGTAATATTGCCGGTACAACTCGGGATGCTATAGATTCACCATATACATATAATGGAGAAAAATATGTCATTATTGATACAGCAGGTATTAGAAAAAAAGGGAAAGTTTATGAGAATACCGAAAAATATAGTGTACTCCGTGCATTAAGAGCTATTGAACGTTCTGATGTAGTCCTAATGGTTTTAAATGCAGAAGAAGGGATTATTGAACAGGACAAAAAAATTGCCGGTTATGCACATGAAGCTGGGCGAGCTGTTGTCATTGTTGTTAATAAATGGGATGCCATTGAGAAAGATGAAAAAACAATGAAGGAGTTTGAACAAAAAGTACGGGACCACTTCTTGTATTTATCCTACGCTCCAATTGTATTTTTGTCAGCCAAGACTAAAAAACGAATTCATACCTTGCTGCCAATGATTAATTTGGCTAGTGAAAACCATTCTAGACGAGTCGAGACGAGTGTCCTGAACGATGTCATTATGGATGCTGTTGCCATGAATCCGACACCTACAGATAAAGGGAAGCGGCTGAAAATTTATTATGCAACTCAAGTAGCTGTAAAACCGCCTACTTTCGTCATCTTTGTAAATGAACCTGAATTATTGCATTTTTCTTATGAACGTTTCCTCGAGAATCGAATTAGGGACGCATTTGGTTTTGAGGGGACACCAATTAAAATTTTCGCTAGGGAGAGAAAATAACGGAAAGCCGGGTGAGTTGTCTTGCAGGGAAAATCAGAAGAAATTGCTGTATTAGGTGCTGGAAGCTGGGGCACAGCACTTGCAATGGTTTTAGCGGATAATGGACACAAGGTACGGCTATGGAGCCATAACGAAGAGCAGGTAAAAGAAATTAATGAGCACCACACAAACAAAAAATATTTGCCTGAAATTGACCTTCCGGAATTAATCGTTGGACAGGCTTCGTTATCAGAGGCTCTGTCAGGAATCCATACTGTCATATTAGCAGTACCGACAAAGGCAATACGCGAAGTGATTGGCAAATTGGCACCAGTTCTTACTGAACCTATTATTATCGCCCATGTGAGTAAAGGAATCGAACCCGACTCCTTGCTTAGAATTTCTGAAATGATTAAACAGGAAATGCCCCCTGAACGTTTAGAAGCTGTTGTTGTTTTATCTGGCCCTAGTCATGCTGAGGAAGTAAGTTTGCGACACCCTACAACCGTAACGGTTACTTCGGAAGAAATGACAGCGGCCGAAAGAATTCAGGACCTGTTTATCAATCATAATTTTCGTGTTTATACCAACCCTGATGTGATCGGTGTGGAAATTGGCGGCGCCTTAAAAAATATCATCGCATTGGCAGCGGGAATATCGGATGGGCTTGGCTATGGAGATAATGCGAAAGCCGCTTTGATTACAAGAGGGTTGGCTGAGATAGCGAGACTGGGTACAAAAATGGGAGCCAATCCACTTACTTTTTCCGGACTGGCCGGAATTGGCGATTTAATTGTGACTTGTACAAGCGTACATTCTAGAAATTGGAGAGCGGGAAATCAGCTAGGAAAAGGAAAAACACTTGAAGAGGTACTTGATAACATGGGTATGGTGGTTGAAGGGGTTAGAACCACAAAAGCAGCACATCAGTTAGCCAAAAAATATGAAGTGAAAATGCCGATAACGAATGCCCTTTACGGAATCTTGTTTGCTGGCAAAAATGCCAAAGATGCTGTAGATGAACTCATGTCACGTGGAAAGACTCATGAGATGGAAGATTTAGTGAATGTACTGGATGAACGAATGTTATAAATAATAAAAAAGTACCTTTTTAACAAGAATATAGGCGTTCGATGATACGCTTTTCATTTAGTATGCATAAAATGTGAGCGAAGCAACTTGGTAGTTTAACGCCTGGTTTGGGTATTTTTAGTCCGCTGGCTGAAGTAAAGAGACGCCCCACTTTACTTCAGCTTTTTTTATTTTTTATATAACAAGTTCTTATGTTATAATAGCATTCGGAAAAGGGGGTATTACACTTGTCACCTGGAATGGTAAAAATGTGGATTTCAATTGCCGGAATCGGCTTGATGTTTCTTGCCATGATCACCATTTATTTAAGCAGATTTAAACTAAAAGGAGTATTTAAGATTCTAACTGCGATTTTGGCCTATGTATTTTTGATTGGAGCAGGATTTACGCTGTTAATCGTCTTTTTAGCGTAATCTTGTATATTTTACATAATATTAAAGGTGATTATATGAAATGGACAAGAGCTGCCTGTTTGTTCAGCTTAATCGTTTTTTTATTGACAGGATGTATGTACCCTGATGAAAAATTAACGGAAAACCAAATACCCTATAAGGACCAAATACAATCCGTTCAGACAGCGGTAGATGAATTTAGACAGGACAATGGGGGGATTCTCCCTATTAAGACAAAAGACTATAACACACCGATTTATCAAAAGTATCCCATTGAGTTTAAAAAAATTGCACCTAAATATATCGCTGAGCCTCCTGGGAATGCATTTGAGAGCGGTGGGATTTTTCAATATGTGTTAATTGATGTAGAAACGAATCCAACAGTGAAACTGCTTGATTTAAGAATGGCCGAGACTATTCGCGAAATTCAATTAAGAATTAAAACGAAGGGATACCCGCCCTTTAAAAAGCAGATTGCTAGAAATGTCTATACGTTAGATTATAAACAATTGGGCTATAACAAGCCGCCATATGCAATTAGCCCATTTACCGGGCAGAACCTTTCCTTTGTTATTAGTACGGATGGAGGAATTTATGCGGATTACGCTCCGGATTTATATCAAGCTTTAAAACAGACAAAGCGCCAAATCACTCCAGGAGAAGACATCCGCCAGCTTCTTACCGAAGATTCGTTGTTTGTCCCTGCTTACTCACTTCCATACACAATAGAGGCTGCTACAAATGAACCAGTTTTCCTTGAGAAATAAATGGAGTGAATATCTTGGATATAATAAATAAGAATTAATTTTAGTCATATCCCCTTCACCAAGAAATATATTGTAGGTGAAGGGTTTTTTTGTTCTGTAATGAGCGTGATGTGATAATTCCTGATATGTCATATCCGTGAAAATAATTAATAGAAACCCTCCAGTGAAGAAGACTTAGGCACTATTAATCCATGAATCCTTATGAAACTTGAATAAGGAGGTAAAAAATTTAAGAAAAGTGTCATAACCATATAGGACAACGTCATAAACATATACTGTCCAAAAATAGCTATATGGATGAAATTATCCCACTTTACACTCTAAAATTCAGGAGGGGATCACTTGGAAAAGGTTGATATTTTTAAGGATATTGCCGAGAGGACCGGAGGCGATATTTATTTAGGGGTAGTAGGAGCAGTCCGTACGGGAAAGTCGACATTCATTAAGAAATTCATGGAGCTAGTGGTATTACCGAATATATCAAGTGAAGCGGAAAGATCACGGGCACAGGACGAACTTCCACAGAGTGCCGCTGGAAAGACGATTATGACAACTGAACCAAAATTTGTGCCGAATCAGGCGGCTACGGTTCATGTTGATGAGGGCTTGGATGTGAATATTCGGCTGGTAGATTGTGTGGGTTATACTGTTCCAGGTGCAAAGGGATATGAGGATGAGAATGGTCCTAGGATGATTAACACTCCTTGGTATGAAGAACCTATACCTTTCCATGAAGCGGCTGAAATAGGTACTAGAAAAGTAATACAAGAACATTCTACACTTGGTGTCGTGGTAACAACTGATGGCACTATTGGTGAAATACCAAGAAGCAACTATATTGAAGCTGAAGAAAGAGTCATTGAAGAATTAAAGGAAGTTGGAAAACCATTTATCATGGTTGTAAACAGTGCTCAGCCATATCATCCGGCGACGGAAACATTAAGGTCCAGTCTTTCTGAAAAATATGATATTCCTGTTATTGCCATGAGTGTTGAGAGCATGAGAGAAAGCGATGTATTGAATGTACTGCGTGAAGCTCTCTATGAATTCCCAGTTTTAGAGGTGAATGTTAACCTTCCAAGTTGGGTTATGGTTCTAAGGGAAAACCATTGGCTTCGTGAGAGCTACCAAGATGCTGTCAGAGAAACTGTTAAAGATATCAAGAGATTAAGAGACGTAGATAGGGTAGTGCAGCAATTCAGTGAGTTTGACTTTATTGAGAAAGCAGGATTAGCTGGGGTTGAAATGGGCTCTGGAGTAGCTGAAATTGACTTGTTTGCCCCAGATGAATTGTATGATGATATTTTAAAAGAAATTGTAGGTGTTGAGATCCGGGGAAAAGATCATCTTCTGGAGTTGATGCAGGACTTTGCCCATGCAAAAGCTGAATATGATCATATTTCAGATGCATTGAAGATGGTGAAGCAGACTGGATACGGAATCGCCTCGCCAACTCTTTCAGATATGAGTTTGGAGGAACCGGAAATCATCAGGCAGGGTGCCCGGTTTGGTGTGAGGTTAAAAGCTGTAGCACCTTCCATTCATATGATTAAAGTTGACGTCGAATCAGAATTTGCTCCGATAATTGGTACGGAAAAGCAAAGTGAAGAGTTGGTCCGATACCTGATGCAGGACTTTGAGGATGACCCGCTTTCAATTTGGAACTCGGATATTTTCGGGCGCAGTTTGAGTTCAATTGTTCGTGAAGGCATTCATGCGAAGCTTTCGTTAATGCCTGAAAATGCTAGATATAAATTAAAAGAAACATTAGAAAGAATTATTAACGAGGGTTCTGGCGGTTTAATCGCAATAATCCTCTAGGTTAGGGACTCCCAATTGGAGTCCTTTTTTTACTTTTTGTGGGACTTTTCTACCAGAAAAAGTCTAAAAAAGTAGAATTTTGTAGAACAAAAGAAAAGATTACCATAATTTCTTGAATTCTTCTTGATATGCGGATTTGATTGTGTTAATCTTTTAACAGATTACGTAATAGTGCTGAAGCCTTTATTTCACGGGATTTCTTGGGGGTTCATTCGTTGTTGTACATGCAAAATTCTTTGGTAATTTTTGCATAAAAAACAAAACTGTTACGTATAGAAATTAGAAATTTTGTTTAGAAATGTAGATAAGTATTCTTATTTATCTCGAATTTCTTTGGGAGGAGGTGAATGGCATGAACAAGACAGAACTTATCAATGCAGTTGCTGAGGCCGGCGAGCTTTCTAAAAAAGACGCTACGAAAGCAGTTGATGCTGTTTTTGACACAATTTTAGATGCTTTAAAAAATGGTGATAAGGTACAACTTATCGGTTTTGGAAACTTTGAAGTACGTGAGCGTGCAGCACGTAAAGGACGCAATCCTCAAACTGGTGAGGAGATCGAAATTGGTGCGAGCAAGGTTCCTGCTTTCAAACCAGGTAAGGCGCTTAAAGATGCAGTAAAATAATTACATAAATTATTGCTTTAAGCGAATGCTTAGGCAAAGGCCATGGACACCCATGGCCTTTTTTCTTTTTGGGTGACTCTGATATGCTTGAATTTTTTGCTTGCATTGAAACGAGTATGCTAATATGAACTTGTCATCAAATTGACAGCAGAATATTAGGAGGAATTGACGTATGACAGAAGTGAATCGTACCCAGATTGAGGAAGCGGTACGTTTAATATTGGAAGCAATCGGTGAAGACCCAAACCGGGAAGGACTACTTGATACCCCTAAGAGGGTAGCAAAGATGTATGAAGAAGTTTTTAGCGGATTAAATGAGGACCCAAAGCAACATTTCGAAACCATATTCAGTGAAGACCACGAGGAGCTTGTATTGGTGAAAGATATACCGTTTTATTCCATGTGTGAACATCATCTTGTCCCTTTCTTTGGAAAAGCACATGTGGCTTACATACCTCAAAATGGCCGAGTCACGGGGCTAAGCAAATTGGCAAGGGCAGTAGAAGCTGTTGCTAAACGTCCGCAGCTTCAAGAAAGGATTACCTCCACAGTTGCCGATAGCATTGTAGAAAAGCTTGAACCACATGGTGTAATGGTCGTTGTAGAGGCAGAACATATGTGTATGACGATGAGAGGCGTTAAGAAGCCGGGATCCAAAACGGTAACAACCGCAGTTCGTGGAACGTTGTCTGAAGATCCGGCAGCAAGGGCAGAAATCCTTTCATTAATCAAAAATTAATGATGAAAAAATAAAAACCAGGGGTGAAGCGACTTGGAAAAGCAGCGGAGTCTAAACGGTGATTATGTTGTTATAAAGGCAGAGGAAGATGGTGTTAGTGTAATCGGTCTAACAAGAGGTTCGGACACTAAATTTCATCATTTAGAGAAACTTGATAAAGGTGAGGTGCTACTTGCCCAGTTTACAGAACACACTTCTGCGATAAAAATAAGAGGGAATGCCAAAATCCTTACCAATTATGGGGAAATTGACAGTGAAATGAAAAAATAATCTACCGATAACTTTCCTTTTCTGAATAAACTTTGCGTTATTTAGAAAAGGAAATATATTTATTTGGTCATGCAGTGCCGAATTATTCTCTTTTGTGATATAATGGTGAGAGCCTTTTATAGCGTACAGGGGCTTTTTTAGTCGTTACTCTCTTTTTGTTAAATAATAGACATACATAGACATATTACTTCGGGGAAACAAGGGTGATAATTGTGCTGGATATTCGACAAAAGTATACCAACATTAAAGAGAAGGTCGAAAAATATGTGTGGGACACTTACTTGCTTAAATACATTGAATCCCCAACTATCGACCAGGATAAGCTTCTTGTCCTTGTTTCGATTGCAGATTTGCATAATTTGGAGGAGCGGGAAAGTGAGAACCTTTGTCTATCGGCCATGCTCATACAAATAGCCCTTGATACTCATGAACATATATCCAAGCTCCAGGAAGATGGAGTCGAACGGCAGTTGACGGTATTAGCCGGTGATTATTTTAGCGGTTTATATTACAAACTTCTAGCAGACTCAAAGGATATTTCAATGATTAAAACACTGTCCAAAGGTGTCAAAGAGGTTAATGAAAGTAAGATAACCTTTTACTATCAAAGCCCATCGAGTATTGATCAAGTAATGGAAAGCTTGAAATTGATTGAAAGCTCTCTTATGACACGGTTTGCTGGTTATTTTAAATTAGATATCTGGAATTATTTTCTTGAAGACTTGTTATTCTTTAAACGGCTACTTAATGAAAAGGAACATTTTGTCCAACAACAAGACTCCGTCCTATTTGAAAGTCTGAAAACACATTTATATCCATACAGTGACTGTCGATTATCTGAATTGTCTAGTGAACAGCAGCAACAGCTATTAATCATTTGTGAGCAGTATTTGAAGCAGACAAAACAGGCAATTGAAAAAGCAATGACAAAAGTGCCGTATGTAAATGAATTTTTGAAAAATAAAGTCACTACTTTATTAAATCAACATCAGCCATATGTGAAAACATTTGCGGAGGAAGGGTAAAGATGCAGCAATCCAAGGAAGAACGGGTTCATCATGTATTTGAAAAGATTTCTGATAGCTACGATAAAATGAACTCTGTGATCAGTTTTCAGCAGCACCTTAAATGGCGGAAAGACACCATGAAAAGAATGAATGTTCAGCAAGGAGCGCATGCTCTTGATGTTTGTTGTGGGACTGCTGATTGGACGATTGCTTTAGCAGAAGCTGTCGGACCACATGGAAAAGTAGTTGGGCTTGATTTTAGCAAAAATATGTTGAAGGTAGGAGAAGAAAAGGTTGAGCAGCTTCATCTAGACCAAGTAAAATTAATCCATGGCAATGCAATGGAACTCCCTTTCCCTGATAATAGTTTCGATTACGTGACCATTGGGTTCGGACTTCGAAATGTCCCGGATTATCTTCAGGTATTAAAGGAAATGTATCGTGTTGTGAAGCCTGGCGGAATTGCTGTTTGTTTAGAGACAAGCCAGCCAACTCTAATAGGATATAGACAGCTTTTCTACCTATATTTCCGGTATATCATGCCGATGTTTGGTAAATTGTTTGCTAAAAGTTATAAGGAATACTCTTGGCTTCAGGAGTCTGCCCGTGATTTTCCAGGGATGAAAGAACTAGCATCTTTGTTCGAAACGGCAGGATTTTCTGAGGTTAAATATAAGCCTTATAGTGGTGGTGCCGCTGCAGTACACATCGGGAAGAAAAAATAATCGCGCAAAACAGATAGGATGAAAAGCTGGGTGAATACAATGAAATTAAAAATGATGTATTCATTTTTGAATTCTGATATTAATATCATAGAGAAAAAACTAGAGGAGACTATTAAAACCGAGTCTCTTCTTTTAAAACAGGCTTCTATGCATACATTGCTGGCTGGCGGAAAAAGGATACGTCCTATTTTTGTGCTGCTTGCGGGGAAGTTTGGAGATTATGACATCAATGTCCTAAAGGATGTTGCAGTGGCGCTTGAACTTATTCATATGGCCTCGTTGGTTCACGATGATGTCATTGATGATGCTGATCTTCGCCGAGGAAAGCCAACTGTAAAATCAAAATGGGACAACCAAGTTGCTATGTATACAGGGGATTTTGTATTTGCCCTTGCCCTTGAATCAATGACTAATATTGAAAATCCCTTAGCGCATAAAATATTGGCAGATACAATGGTCGAAGTGACGGTGGGAGAAATTGAACAAATTAAAGATAAATACCGTTATGACCAAAAATTTCGAGACTATTTGCGGAGAATTAAAAGAAAAACAGCATTGTTGATTGCGTCTAGCTGCCAATTGGGAGCAATAGCGGCAAATGTGGAAGAGTCAGTGCATAAGAAATTGTATCAGTTTGGCTATTATGTAGGTATGTCTTATCAAATTACTGACGATATTCTTGATTTTACAGCTACAGGTGAAGAACTTGGAAAACCAGCTGGAAGTGACTTGCTGCATGGCAATATCACAGCACCGGTATTTTTTGCTATGGAAAACAAAACAGTTCGAGAAAAAATCGAACAGGTGCATCCGGACACAACGGCATTGGATATCGAGGAGATTATCTCCCTAATAAAACAAACAGGTGCGATTGAAAAGTCGGTTCAGCTCAGTGATCAGTACTTGAATAAGGCTCTGGCAATATTAAAAGAGCTTCCAGATAACCGTGCAAAAAAATCCTTCCAGGAGATCGCGAAAAATATTGGTAGACGTAAGTTCTAAAATGTAATTTCATCATTTCCATTTCTATACTTGTTTTGTTATGTAGACAGTCTTGCGAAATATTCAAAACAATGTTAATATTTTCGTGGATTGTATTTTGGTATAACAATCCTATACATATAAAGTGGGAGTGGAAATGATGGAGAGCACATTTTTAATGGTTAAACCTGATGGGGTACAGCGTAATTTAATTGGGGAAATTGTGTCACGTTTTGAAAGAAAGGGCTTTCAACTATTGGGTGCAAAGTTAATGAGTATCCCTACCGAGCTTGCTGAACAGCATTATAGTGAACATAAGGAACGTCCTTTCTTTGGCGAATTGGTTGACTTCATTACATCAGGGCCTGTTTTTGCAATGGTATGGCAAGGGGAAAATGTCATTAGCACTGCTCGCCAAATGATGGGATCTACAAATCCAAAGGATGCTGCACCAGGAACAATCCGCGGAGACTTTGGTCTAACAGTTGGCAAAAACGTTATACACGGATCTGATTCAATTGAAAGCGCTGCCCGGGAAATCGGTTTATTCTTTAGTAAATCAGAACTAGCAGAATACTCCAAATTAGTGAACGAATGGATTTATTAACTTAATAAATTATAAACACTTGTACTTAGATACAAGTGGCAGACTGTCGACAAATCTGAAAAAACTTCGGGTTTGCCGACAGTCTTTTTTTGCTCTTTTTATGGGGGGGCCGTTATTTGTGCTCCAGGCGCTTCGCGGGGTCTTCGCATTTCTGCTCCAATCAACAGGGCAAACAACATAGATGACCTATAGATTATTTTTCTTTTTAATTATGCCACGTTTTTTATGAGAGTGATGAAATGTTAACAAAAAACACACAGATGAACCGTGACCAAGTAGGAATGATCGCTTTAGAGCAGTTTGTACCTGAGGACCATATGGTCCGTAAGATATAAGCTGCCATAGTGAAAAGCATGAAAAAAACCTTTTCTACTAGATAAGTTTGAAAAAAAGGAATCAAGGAAATAAAAGAAAGTACCACCAATCCAGAGAGTGGTTGCTATGTAAAGGACGTAAAAACATGGAGACAGGGAATTGGGATTAACCAGAATTGGCATATGAATTGACCTTGGATGGGGCAGTTTAATACAAAACTATAGTAAAAAGAGTCATAATTAGAAAAAGGCACCCGAATGTGAACCTTCGTAATGCCTTTTGTGTACAGTCTACAATCTGACACTTGTACTTAGATACAAGTGTTTTTTATTGGCGATGTAAGAACAACTAGCTTCTTTATATAAAAATTCTAACTATTTTCTGAATTGTCCTACTATGCGAATCCGACACAATATGTTATATTGATACATAAATCCTTTAATGAGTTGAAGGGGGAAAGAGTATGGGATTAAGATATTTGACAGCGGGAGAATCACACGGTCCGCAATTGACAGCAATTTTGGAAGGGCTGCCCGCAGGGATGCCGCTTTTGACGGAAGATATAAATGCTGAATTGGCAAGAAGACAACAAGGATACGGCCGGGGAAGACGGATGCAAATCGAGAAAGATACAGTAGAAATCATGTCGGGAGTACGGCATGGGCAAACGTTGGGATCACCTGTTGCATTAGTGGTTAAAAATAATGATTGGAAACATTGGACCAAAATAATGGGTGCGGAGCCGCTTGTAGACATGGAAGAGGATGAAGTAAAACGCAAGGTAACCCGTCCTCGCCCCGGTCATGCAGACTTAAATGGCGGGATTAAATATGGCCATCGGGATATGAGAAATGTTTTAGAACGATCATCTGCACGTGAGACAACAGTTCGTGTCGCCGCAGGAGCCGTTGCCAAAAAGCTATTGTCTTTAGTAGGAGTGAACATTGTGGCACATGTGGTCGAAATCGGTGGGATTAAAGCTAATGTCGACCGTACCTTAACATTGGAAGCTTTAAAAGAACGTTCAGAAAGCTCACCTGTCCGCACCGTTGACCCAAATGTAGAGCAGGACATGATGAATGCTATTGATGAAGCAAAAAAAAGTGGCGATTCCATTGGCGGGATTGTCGAGGTCATTGCCGAAGGAATGCCAGCGGGAATCGGAAGTTATGTACATTATGATCGAAAATTAGATGCTAAACTAGCTGGAGCCATGGTCAGTATTAACGCCTTTAAAGGAGTGGAATTTGGGATTGGATTTGAGGCAGCAAGAAAGCCAGGCAGTGAGGTTCACGATGAAATTGCTTGGGATAAAGAGACAGGATATTACCGGAAATCAAACCGGCTAGGCGGCTTTGAAGGCGGGATGACAACAGGAATGCCAATTGTAGTCAGGGGTGTAATGAAGCCAATCCCAACTCTTTATAAACCGCTAATGAGTGTGGACATTGAAACAAAAGAACCATTCTCAGCAAGTATTGAACGATCAGACAGTTGTGCAGTTCCTGCAGCTGCTGTTGTTGCAGAGCATGTTGTTGCTTGGGAATTAGCCAATGCTCTTGTGGAACAATTTTATAGTGACCGTTTTGAAACCTTTGTTGAAGAAATACAAAAGCAACGGGAATATGCGAGGGGATTTTAATGGAGACGATCCACATCGAAACAGAGTCAAAGCTGTATGATGTGTTTGTTGGGGAAGGGGCCTTAGGCCATATTCCACCGTTTTTAAAAAGCCATTTCCCTAGCTTGACAAAAATTTTAGTGATTACGGATGAAACAGTGGCTAGGCTTCATCTTGAGAAATTGGTTTCCGTACTTGATGATTGGGATCCAGTTGTTTTTACTGCCCCGAGTGGTGAAAAAGCGAAAACTTTTGATGTTTTTTATGATGCTCTAACAGCTGGTTTACAAAATCGCCTTGACCGAAAATCAGTCATTATTTCATTTGGAGGCGGTGCGGTTGGTGACTTAGCTGGTTTTGTTGCTTCCACCTTTATGAGAGGAATATCGTTTATCCAGGTGCCAACGACTATATTAGCCCATGATAGTGCAGTTGGAGGTAAAGTAGCTATCAACCATCCCATGGGGAAAAACATGATTGGTGCCTTCCACCAGCCGGATGCTGTATTTTATGATCTAAGTCTGCTGGATACACTCCCAGAGCAAGAAGTCAGGTCCGGGTTTGCTGAGGTGATTAAACATGCTCTTATTTACGACCTGGATTTTTACCAGTGGCTTCGGATGAATATTCAGGACTTAAACAGCATGACACAAGGCCAGTTGTCTCAATCATTAATAAAAGGAATAAAAGTAAAAAATTCTTACGTCAGCCAGGATGAAAGGGAAACAGGAATTCGGGCCTACTTAAATTTTGGGCATACGTTAGGCCATGCAATTGAAGCAGAAATGGGATATGGGAAATTCACTCACGGGGAAGCCGTATTGATTGGAATGATTTTTGCTTTAAAATTGAGCATTGAAATACTTGAACTTGATTTTGATTTAAAAGATTTTAGTGAATGGACAAAACGTTTGGGTTATCAAACCAGTTTACCGGAGCGACTTGATTTAGATTCGGTTATAAGCAGGATGAAACAGGATAAAAAATCAGTAGGTGAATCGATTCGCTTTGTCCTGCTCGAAAAAGTAGGACATCCGGTTCTTAAAGAAATTTCAGAGTCACTGTTGTTAAATGGACTGTATGCTTTTAAATAAGGGGGATTTTCATGATTAGAGGGGTGAGAGGAGCAACGACGATTAGCAGCAATACCGCAGATGAGATATTTGCTGCAACAGAGGAGCTGTTCGAAAAAATGATTAAAGAGAATCATATACAGCCCGATACCGTTGCCTCCGTCTTTATTTCAACTACCGAAGATATCACGGCTGCCTTCCCAGCAAAGGCATTGCGCAACTTTGCCGGATGGACTTACGTTCCGGTGATGTGTATGCGCGAAATTCCGGTGGAGAATTCATTGAAGTTGTGCATTCGAGTCATGCTGCACATGAATACAAGCCTAACACAAGAAGAGATTCATCATGTTTACTTAAATGGTGCTAAGGTTCTAAGACCTGACTTAGATGCAAATACAGCAGTATAATAACTACGGAGAAATTTACCAACGGAGTGAGAAAAATGAGATGGAAAGAACAACTATTAACCTTAACTCCCTATAAGCCGGGGAAATCAATCGAATCGGTTAAACGGGAATACAACTTAGACAACATTGTAAAGCTGGCATCAAATGAAAATCCTTTTGGATCCTCAAAAAAAGTGCTCGAAGCACTACAAACTGCACCAGCCAGTCTCGCTATTTATCCGGATGGATATGCTACTGCATTAAGAGAGGAACTTGCTGCATTTCTTCATGTAAATGAAGAAGAAATTATCTTAGGGAACGGTTCGGATAACCTGATTCAAATGATTTCACGAGCATTGCTGCACCCGAATGCAAGCACCATTATGTCAGAACATACCTTTTCACAGTACAAACACAATGCTGTTATTGAAGGTACGGTTATTAAGGAAATCCCCGATAAAGATGGTGAGCATGATCTAAAAGCTATGCTGGAGGCAATTGATGAAAAAACCAATGTTATTTGGGTTTGCAGCCCCAATAACCCAACAGGTACATATATACCAGAAGAACGCCTCACTAGGTTTCTAGACCAGGTGCCGGAGCACATCTTGATTGTGCTGGATGAGGCTTACTATGAATATGTAACGGCTGAAGATTATTACGATTCTATTAGTCTGACCCGAAAGTATCCCAATTTAATTGTTTTAAGAACGTTTTCCAAAATCTATGGATTAGCATCGTTACGGGTTGGGTATGGTGTAGCTAATCGGGCAATCATAAAAGCTCTTGAACCCGCAAGAGAACCATTTAATGCGAACTCTCTAGGGCAGTTAGCTGCTGCTGTAGCAATTCGTGACCAAGAATTTGTTCAATTCTGCAGAGAACAAAACAGACAAGGTCTAGCCCAATATTACGATTTTTGTGAACAAAGGAATCTAAAGTATTATCCTACGCAAACAAATTTTATTTTAATTGATTTAGAGGTTGATTCAGACGAAGCCTTTCAATACCTTCTAGAAAGAGGCTATATTGTCCGTTCAGGTAAAGCATTAGGGTT
The DNA here is from genome assembly GCF_000612665.1 of Neobacillus dielmonensis. GTDB lineage: Bacteria > Bacillota > Bacilli > Bacillales > Cytobacillaceae > Neobacillus > Neobacillus dielmonensis. Next base: position 73,725 of record NZ_HG942052.1, on the reverse strand, counting down.
CCCTACTGCCATAAGAATCACGGTAGGAACCAAGGAACAAAATGAAGGTTTGCTGTCAGCTTTATCTGATTTTTTGAATAAGAACTAAAAAGTTTATATCCTATTACGTTAAAGAAATTTAGGACATTTTGCTTAAGCGCCTACATAAGGCGCTTGCGTTTTTCTAATGGGGAGGGAGTTTTTTGACAGGCCGGGTTTTTGTAATTGGGTTAGGATTAATCGGCGGTTCACTAGCCCTATGTATTAAAAAGCAACATAACCATGCACAAATAATTGGTTATGATATTAATAGTGAACAAGCAAGGCTAGCAAAGATGCTCGGTGTGATTGATGAGGTAGCAGAAACAGTTACGGCTGGGGCGCTCGAGGCTGACTTAATCATCATTTCCGTCCCAGTAAATGAAACATATGCCATTATTGAATTACTATCCGAGCTTCCATTAAAACCAGATGTAATTATTACTGATACCGGTAGCACAAAGGAAAAGATAGTCAAAGGTGCAGCCTGTTTAACGCAAAAAGGCATTACTTTTATCGGCGGACATCCAATGGCTGGCTCCCATAAAACGGGGATCACCGCGGCCAAAGAAATTCTATTTGAAAACGCCTTTTATTTACTAGCGCCGGATGTACATATTGCGGCCGAGAAGGTAGATCTTCTGAAACAATGGTTAGCGGGGACGAATGCAAAGTTTTTAACGATAACACCAGAAAATCATGATTATCTCACGGGAGTAGTGAGTCACTTTCCTCACATTATTGCAGCTTCTATTGTTCGGCAGACAGAAAGCCTATCTCAATCGGAACATTTGATTCCTCGCCTTGCAGCAGGTGGGTTTCGCGATATTACCCGCATTGCCTCCAGTAGTCCAAAAATGTGGAAGGACATACTATTGCAAAACAAAGAAAATTTAATCGGCCTGCTAGATCAATGGCAAGCAGAAATGAACCGAGTAAAACAAATGCTCATAGAAGGACAAGGCGAACAAATTTATGATTATTTTTACCAAGCTAAACAATTTCGTGATGAGCTGCCGATGAAGGAAAAAGGGGCTATACCGGCATTTTACGATTTATATGTAGATCTTCCAGATTATCCTGGGGTGATCTCAGAGATTACGGGATATCTGGCTAAGGAAAGAATTAGTATTACCAATATACGGATACTTGAAACCCGTGAGGACATTAATGGAGTATGCGTTATTAGCTTTCAAACAGAACATGATCGTACTCGTGCAGAACAATGTATTTTGTCTCATACTAACTTTGCAACCTCGTTGGGCATTTAAAATGTTGAAGTAAGGTGATGAAATGACGTTATTAGAACTCAAAAGCAATAAGCATAAGTTAACAGGTGAAATAATAATTCCAGGGGATAAGTCGATTTCCCACCGTTCTGTCATGTTTGGTTCTATTGCGCATGGCGAGACCATCGTTTCCAACTTCCTGCCAGGAGATGACTGTTTAAGTACGATTTCCTGTTTTCGTAAATTAGGAGTAACGATAGAGGAAGAAAATCACAGGCTTCGGATTATTGGCAATGGCTTTGAAGGCTTATCAGAACCCAATGAAATATTAGATGTGGGCAATTCAGGCACTACGATTCGGTTACTTATGGGGATTTTAGCTGGAAGGCCATTTTATACTTCCATTATAGGAGACCATTCCATAGGGAAAAGACCAATGACGCGCGTAACAGACCCGTTAGCTAAAATGGGTGCAATCATCGACGGAAGACAAAACGCCAAGTATACACCTATTTCTATCCGCGGGGGAGAGCTAAACGCGATTAACTATCGGCTTCCTGTCGCAAGTGCACAGGTGAAATCATCTATCATCCTTGCCGGATTGCAAGCGAATGGAGAAACTGTGATAGAAGAACCTGCAGAAACAAGGGATCACACTGAAAGAATGATTCGCCAATTTGGCGCTGAAATCATAAAAGAAAACCGTTTGATAAAAGTAAAAGGTGGACAAAAACTATCCGCCGCTGCAGTTCACGTTCCTGGCGACATTTCTTCCGCTGCTTTCTTCTTAGCTGCCGGAGTTACAGTGTCCGGTAGCAGTATTGTGCTGAAAAATGTTGGGTTAAACCCAACCAGAACCGGAATGATTGAAGTGATGAAAAGGATGGGCGCTGAACTTAAAATTTTTGAATACGATAATGGTTCCTTTGAGCCGGCGGGGGATATCGTAGTTAAAACTTCTAATCTCAAAGGTACTGTCATTGAAGGTGATATTATTCCCACCTTAATTGATGAAATACCGATTATTGCACTTATGGCAACCCAGGCAGATGGGCCTACCATCATTCGGAATGCGGAGGAACTAAAAGTAAAGGAAACAAACCGAATTGATACGGTTGTCCTAGAATTACAGAAGCTAGGTGCAGCAATTGAGGCTACTGAGGATGGAATGTTAATCCATGGAAATTCGAAACTGCATGGCGGTTCTGTATCCAGCCATGGCGACCATCGGATTGGCATGATGCTGGCCATAGCGGCGCTCCTCTGTGATGGAGAAGTGGCCTTGGAGCAGCCGGAAGCCATTTCTGTATCCTATCCAAACTTCTTTACACATTTAAATCACTTGTTGAGTGAATGAGGTGGACTTCGGTGTCACCTCTTTTTTTATGCATCCCACCAGTCATAGATGTTCGCTCATTCGCATAGCTTGTCTTAAAGACACTAGACAATACTGCGGTCAGCCCTTACATCAGATGGGCAATTATGCAGGAGAAAAGGGTGAGAGGATGGCCTATATTATCGAAAATGCCCAGATTCTAAAGGATAGACAGCTCAAAACCTGTTCTTTCTTAATCCAAGAAGACCGAATAGCTGCCATTCAATCCAATTTTAAGCGCTCTTCTTTAATGAAAATGAACCTGGGTCAATTTATTATGACACCAACTTATATCCTCCTTAATTCAAACATCTCTCAGCATGAATCATTCCCAAAGTTGAAACAATTGATAACAAACCAGTTTTTACTAAAAGGATGCACTACGTTTCTTACCTATGTAACGCTCAATTATGAATATGAACTCCATTCGAAAGTGAGCGAGATGGAAACATCGCTAAACAGCAGTCCGATTGATTTTCTAATTGGGGTAAGGATTCCTGTTAGGATGATTACGCAATCATTTATTAGAAGCTGTAAAAAGAAAAAAATACCTGCCATTTTCGTTGAGGTCCAAGATGCAACAGAACTTGCCAACATTCCTTGGAGCTGGATTAAGGATGCGATGTTTCCGTTTAACAGCCCGTTAATTCCAATTATTTCTTGCTCTGAAAAGAAGGAAGTCAAATTGGTTTTGTCGAAATGGAAAGAGGTCATGGTAAATGAAAAAATACCTGCAATCCTGGAGGAGATAGAAGAAAACCAGCCTTTATCAACGGCCATCTTGAATAAAATAGGCATTTATCCTTATAAAGGAAGTCTGATGAATGGTACAGAGTTAAGCTATAATCTATATGACCATTCAATACAAATCGGGAAAGTTGAACAAGCCGATTTGTTTCAATATCATAAAGATAGACTTACTGTAACAGTTCATCGGGGAAAAATTATCCGCTCCGGAAAAGTGGTATCTTTTAAACCGGGTTATGGAGAACATGTAAAAGTGAAAACCCCATCATATTTTTCAATCTAGGGGAAGAGGTAATAGACAGATGGATCGAATTAATAAAATTATCAACATGTTGGAAAACGGCCAACATAATGCAGCAATTAATGAATATAATGATGTACTACGAAGCGGCAGGCCTGACGAAAAGTTCATGCTTGGGGAAGAACTATTCCACTATGGTTTTTTAGATGAAGCAAAAGCTTTAATCGAGAATTTATTAGAAACTTATCCCGAGGAAGGAGAGCTTCTTGTTTTGTTAGGGGAAATTCTTCTGGAACTCGGTGAAGAAGAGGAAGCAATTCTTGTGTTGGAGAGAATTTCCGAACACGATGCTTTTTTTGGTCAGTCGTTGCTATTATTAGCTGACCTATATCAGCTTCAAGGGCTATACGAAGTAAGTGAAGGAAAACTCCTGAAAGCAAAGGACTTGCTACCTAATGAAATTATTATTGATTTTGCATTAGGAGAGCTCTATAGTGAGCAAGGAGAGATTGTTAAGGCAGTAAATGCATATAAAAGTGTCTTGCAGGAAGTCGATGTCGTTGCCGGGGTTAACGTAAATTCAAGAATGGCCGACTTACTTAGCACATCAGGTGTATTTGAAGATGCTCTTGTTTACTATGAGAAAGCACTCAATGAGGAATTAGAAATTAATACGTTATTTGGTTATGCCTTTACTGCTCTTCAGGCGGGCTATAATCGTACCGCCATCGAGAAATTCAACGAATTAAAGGAACTAGATCCTGAGTACCATTCGCTTTATTTGCCTCTCGGCCTAGCGTATGAGCGGGAAGAGGAATTAGAGAACAGTTTTAACGCGGTAAAAGAAGGCATCAAACACGATGAATTTAACAAAGATTTATTTTTCCATGGCGGCAAGATTGCCATGAAATTAGGACTTTCTGAAGAAGCTGAACAATTCTTGCGCGAATCACTTGTATTAGATCCCGGATTTATTGAAGCTGCTTTGACGTTAAATAAATTGTTGTTTCATCAGGAGCGTTACGAAGATGTTCTCGAACTTATCTCTAGTCTAAATCTATTAGAGGAACAGGAGCCTCAGCTGTTATGGGACTCTGCATTTGCCCTCGATAAACTGGAGAGATATTCCGAAGCATTAGACAAATACGAAATCGCATATACTTTCTTTAAAAATAATGAGGATTTTTTACAGGACTATGGATATTTTTTAATCGAGGAAGGAAAAACGGCTCATGCTGCCGAAATTTTTAAACAGCTGCTTTTATTAGATCCAACTAATTCGGAATTTTTAGATGTACTTAACCGCCTTACTGAGGATAATTAAGCGCATAAAATGCAGAGGAGGGAAAAGATTATGGCAACCCCTGTTTCTGTCAACGAGAAGAAGGACTTTATTCGCTGGTTTTTAAATCATTATCAATTAAAAAGAAGAGAGTGCGTGTGGATTCTGAATTACTTAATGAGCCACGATTCTCTGATGGAGAAGGTACATTTTGTAGAGCAAGCCCAATATTGTCCCCGTGGTTTAATTATGTCGACTCATTGTGTTGATAAGGTTCCGTTTCGCTTTTATAAGGAAAATGTCATGACAACCGATGCGGAGAAATCTTTTCATGATATTCGACTAAATAGGGATGAAGATATATATATCCAACTTAATTTTCACGCCTCCAATCAGGCCCATCAATATGCAGCAGTATTGGAAGAAAATCCATATGTTCCAAAACATCTTCAGGTCAACGAGAAGGATGGAATAATTGCTGAGCAACTATTACAAAGTAGTATTGAACGTTTTCAGCGGGAAAAGCTTATTAGACTCATCGATGAAGCCTTAGATAAGCAAGACAGGCAGGCGTTTAGTGTGTTAACTGAACAGTTAAATAAACTACCCAAATCTAATGAATCGGGAAGCTTGCATTAAGCAAGGCTTCCTTTCTTTTTTCTGTTACCCTGAAAATGGACAAGTCGCTTATATCCATACCCCATAGTGCAAAACCTTTTTGCAGGGGTGAGCCTGTTAAATTGGACTGTTGAAATTCTTATCAGTCATTCAGTGAACCCGCGGGCGTGCCGGGGATCCTCCTCGGCGAGTTCCTCGGCCTGTGAGCTCGTCCTGCCCGGTACTCCTACAGTAGTTGAGCGCCTGCTTCAATCAACAGTGTTAGAAATCTAACTATCATTTAACAGAGCTTATTTTTAACGAATCATGAGGGGTTATCACTTTATCTTTTTTTGAAAAATGGGATAATAAATAGTATAGTGATAGTAAGCTTAAAAAGGTTGGTGCATTCATGAAATGGATTTCAAAAGATGTACAGACATTCTTGTCTGCAAAGGAATACATCGATACAGCTATAGTGCCGTTATATTCAATCTCTTTGGAAGCAGAATTAAAACAATCAGCTGAAGCAGTTGAATTTATATCTTTATTGACTGCTCAAGTAGAAAGGCAGTTTGCTGGAAGACTATTGCTGCTGCCACCGTTTACATACTTAAAGAAGGCATCAAGTGAAATAACAGCGGAACAGTTGAAAAATTGGGAATTAAGTCTTGCTGCTGCGGGATTTCAACACATTTTTTATTTAACCGCTGATGCGGAGTGGAGACGGCAAGAAGAAAAGTATGATGGTTCCTTCATTTGGCTCCCGGCCATACCACTAGAATCTATGAGTGATGGGCAAAAAATAACATTGGTAGACAGCCAGGTAAGCCAGTTGTTGCCTCTTTTTACCCAAAAGTGGCAAGAAAATCAGGGCAAATAACCATATCAATTATTTTTTGAAATAGTATGATATTGACCTTCAAAGAAGATTGAAGTATCATTGTTATGTCCTAGTTTTATATGTATTTATTATGTCCATTGGACTTACTTCGCGAATAGGGGGGGATAAGCATGAGTAAGGAGCGAGTTTCAAGACGACAATTCTTAAGCTACACTTTAACAGGTGTAGGCGGTTTCATGGCAGCCGGAATGTTAATGCCAATGGTTAGATTTGCTGTTGATCCTGTTTTACGAGCAGAAGAAGGCGGAGAATTTATTGCGACCACACAAAAGGTTGCCGATTTAACAGATGAACCTGTACGAGTTGACTTTACTTTCAAGCAGAAGGATGCTTGGTACGAGTCAGATGTTACACAATCAGCTTGGGTTTATAAGGGTGATGACGGAAAAGTAGTAGCCCTGTCACCGGTTTGTAAACACTTAGGCTGTACGGTTAACTGGAACTCCAATAAGGAGCACCCTAACCAATTCTTCTGTCCTTGCCATTACGGCCGATACGAAAAGGATGGTACCAATATTCCTGGTACACCGCCATTAGCACCACTTGATGTATATCCATACAAAGAAAAAGATGGTTACCTTTACTTAGGAAAAGCTGAACCACGGAAGGAGGCGTAATCATGTTAAACAAAATTTACGATTGGGTAGATGAACGTTTAGATATTACGCCGATGTGGCGCGATATTGCAGACCATGAAGTACCTGAGCATGTAAACCCTGCACACCATTTTTCCGCATTTGTTTATTGCTTTGGTGGTCTAACGTTCTTTGTAACAGTTATCCAAATTCTCTCTGGTATGTTTTTAACCATGTATTATGTGCCAGATATTAAAAATGCGTGGGAATCTGTATTTTATTTACAAAATGAAGTGGCGTTTGGACAAATTGTCCGTGGCATGCATCACTGGGGAGCAAGTTTAGTCATTGTTATGATGTTCTTACATACTTTGCGTGTCTTTTTCCAAGGTGCATACAAGAAACCTCGTGAGTTAAACTGGATCGTCGGCGTACTTATATTCTTCGTCATGATGGGTCTAGGTTTAACGGGGTACCTGCTTCCATGGGATATGAAGGCATTATTCGCAACAAAAGTAACCCTTCAAATTGTTGACTCAGTACCATTTATTGGGCCTTACCTAAAAACCTTAATGGCTGGTCATGAAACAATTGTTGGAGCTCAAACATTGTCTCGATTCTTTGCAATTCATGTGTTCTTCCTGCCTGCTGTGCTGTTTGCACTAATGGCCGCACACTTTGTAATGATTCGTAGACAAGGTATTTCCGGACCACTTTGATTCTGATTAAATGAGATGAAATTATTTTCTATTTCTACGGAAAAAGGAGGGGGATTGCTCGATGCATCGCGGTAAAGGTATGAAGTTTGTCGGCGACTCACGCGTAATAGCACCAGAAATGCGGACGCCAAAACTTCCAAAAGATTACTCAGAATACCCTGGTAAAACCGAAGCGTTCTGGCCTAACTTTCTATTAAAAGAATGGATGGTAGGTGCAGTTTTTCTTGTTGGGTTCCTTTGTTTAACCGTTGCTCACCCAGCACCGCTTGAAAGGATAGCCGACCCAACCGATACGGGGTACATACCAATGCCAGACTGGTATTTCTTATTCTTGTACCAACTTTTAAAATATTCATATGCTTCTGGTCCGTATACGGTAATCGGTGCCATGGTTATCCCGGGACTTGCTTTCGGGGGATTAATATTAGCTCCGTTTATTGATAACGGCCCTGAACGTCGTCCTAGCAGACGGCCATTGGCTACAGGATTTATGTTATTAGCATTAGCTGGCATTACCTTTTTAACTTGGCAATCTGTTGCAACACATGATTGGGAAGCAGCAGAACGTCAAGGTAAGATTGTAGCTAAAGTGGATATTGATAAAACAGCAGAAGGTTATCAAATAGCGAAGGACAACACTTGTCTCACTTGTCACGGTGAAAACCTTACAGGAGGTGCGCTTGCTCCGGCACTTACCGGATCAGGTGTTACGGCTGAAGAAGTTACCAAAATTGCAAAACAAGGTAAAGGCAAAATGCCTGCTGGTGTCTTCAAGGGTGATGATGAACAGCTCAAAAAGCTTTCTGAATTCATTGCAGACATTGCGAAAAAATAGCAATTAAAAAGCTGAGGGTTTCCTCAGCTTTTTTCATATATCAACGAAGATAGGAGGTTTGTAGGTGCGCTGGATCTATCCCATCTTAGGAAATCGTAAAGTTTTAATACTACTATTCCTGGTCAATATAGTAGGAACTATTTATGGCTATTATTGGTATGGTTATCAACTAAAGCAAACACCGGCAATTTTTCTTGCCTTTGTGCCGGACAGTCCAACTGCGAGTCTGTTTTTTGTATTTGTGTTGTTGGCATTTTTACTAAAAAAGAACTGGCCTTTGATCGAGGCTCTAGCGATTGTAACATTATTTAAATATGGTATTTGGGCGGTTGTGATGAATTTCCTTGTTTTAATAGTCCAAGGAGAACTGGATTGGACGGGATATATGTTAATCGGCTCTCATTTTGCCATGGCAGTGCAAGGTGTTTTGTACTCGCCGTTTTATAGGATGAAAACTTGGCATTTAGTAGTGGCAGCTATCTGGACCTTACATAATGACATAATTGACTATGTATTCTTTATGATGCCGAATTATTCCATGCTTGATCAATATATGCCGCAAATTGGCTACTTTACGTTTTGGCTGTCAATCGCTTCAATTGGAATAGCCTATTTTTACTGTATACGGGCCAACCGTTTTAAACTAGAAATAAAATAATCATGGTCTATCCTTGTCCAACCTTTCATACATTTATAGAAATGAAAGGGGGGACAAGAATTGAAAAAGAAGTGGTTCCTTTTATTTGCCATTTTTATTATGATTATTCCCTTGTCCGTTGCAGCAGAAACCGAATCTCCAATGGACAAGTTAGATGACATCTCGGATGAAGCTCTGCAAATGGTAAAGTTTCATAGATATGATGATGCCAAAAAAATGCTGGATTATTTTTCTGACACATTCGAAAGTATTTCGGTCACAGTGAAACCATTAACGATGGATGAGGTAAGGATTATTAATAGCTCCCATGATGAGGCGATGGAGGCGGCTGTTAGTCCGGATATGAAACATGAAGAAAGAATCAATAAGTTGACAAAGTTTCGCCTAGTCATTGATGCCATCGCAACAAGCAATCAGCCCTTATGGACAGAGATGGAAGACCCAATCAGAACAGCTTTTCATCAGGCAAAGGAAGCAGCAGTCAGTGGAAATACTGCTGATTTTCATTCGAATTTTAACATGTTTTTATCCCTTTATAACGTCATTTATCCTAGTATGAAAATTGACTTGCCAGCAGAAAATATACAAAGATTAGATGCTCGTATTAAATTTATTGATGAATATCGTTCTCAAATTATTCAAGATAAAGATGGGCAGCAGGAGCTTGATAAGCTCGATGCAGATTTGGAAAAATTATTTGCTAATATTGAAGATGATGAGGCAGATCCGTCGTTATGGTGGGTAATTATATCGACAGGAAGCATCATTATAATGACCTTGTCCTACGTCGGATGGAGAAAATATCAAGGGGAAAAAGACTTGAAGAAAGACCGCTCAAGGGAGCAAAAAGATTGACGCATCTAATCAGCTTTACTAAAATTTATGTCAAAAGAGCTGGTTAGGGGGTAACATATGTTCTATCTTATCTATTTTATCATCATTGCGTTGATTCCTATATGGGCTCAAATGAAAGTAAAAGGTACCTACTCAAAGTATTCGAGAGTGAATTCTGCTGCCTATCTTCGTGGGGCAGAGGTTGCCAGGCAAATTTTGAATGAAAATGGTTTATATAATGTTGGTGTCGAAGAAGTGAGAGGATACTTAAGTGACCATTATGACCCGCGAACCAAAACCGTTCGTTTGTCCTCGCAAAATTATCATAGTAATTCGATTGCAGCAGCAGCTGTGGCAGCTCATGAATGCGGGCATGCGATTCAAGATGCTGAAAGCTACGCATTCCTAAGGTTTCGTCACGCGTTAGTTCCTGTTGCTAATTTTGGTTCGAATGCTTCATGGATTCTGATTATGATTGGGATATTTGCACAATTGTCCGGATTACTTCTCTTGGGAATCATTTTAATGGCAGCTGCGGTATTATTTCAAATTGTAACACTGCCAGTGGAATATAATGCCTCAAACCGGGCTATGAAACAGGTTTTATCACTTGGATTAATCGACCAGAGACAAAGACCAGAGGCAAAAAAGGTATTAAATGCAGCTGCCCTTACTTATGTTGCAGCCGCAGCGGTTGCTGTTCTCGAACTGTTGAGGCTGGTTTTGATCTTTACAGGGATGAATAGAAACGATGATTAAAAAGCAATGTCGCTAAGACATTGCTTTTAGTCAATTATAGGCATTTTATTTTCATCGAGAGTAAAACCTTCACCATGCACATCGTTTACCACTGATATCGAGACAAATGCATGTGGGTCAATGGAAGTGATTAAATTTTTTAAACGCATAATTTCATTTTTCCCTACTACACAATATAGAACATCCCGTTCACTTTTCGTATATACCCCATATCCCCTAAGTGCAGTAACGCCACGTCCCATTTCCTGCAATATCTTATCTGCTATTTGATCATTTTTCTCGGAAATAACCATCGCTCCCCGGGCAGAATAAGTCCCTTCTTGGATAAAGTCAATGACCCGTGCGCTTACAAACACAGCAACCAATGTGTACATGGCTTGTTTATAATTTAGGTAGGTTATTAAGGAAAGGAGGATTACACATGCATCAAATAAAAACATCGTCTTTCCCATATTCCATCCGGCATATTTTTGGACAAGCCTTGCAATAATGTCTACTCCCCCAGTTGTACCTCCATAACGAAAGATAATCCCCAAACCAATTCCGGTAAAAACACCAGCGAACAGGGCAGCAAGAAATAAATCATGCTCAAGAGGCATGTCGATGGCCATCCTTTGAAAGATCCAAAGGAAAACAGATACACCAACTGTCCCTAAAATGGTATATAAAAAGGCATTCCGGCCCAATGACTTCCAGCCAATAATAAAAACAGGAATATTCAGTAAGAGGTTCGTATAGGATGGATCCCAATGAAACAGAAAATAGAGCAGTAATGTTATTCCGGTAAAACCGCCTTCAGCCAACTTGTTTTGCATATTGAAATTCACGAGGCCGAAAGCCATTATTGCTGAACCTAACAAGATAAATAGGATATTTTTTGGTTTGAGTCCATATCTCATTTTCTTTCCACCTCTTCCATGGTTTTCCCCTAATGGCGGTTTTTATTATATCGAATTAACCCAGTTATAGCAATTGGACAGAAAAACAGTTCGAAAAAACGAAAACATTTGTAAATCAGCGTTAATTTAGCTAACATGAATATTGACTATAGCATAATAGGGGTGAACCATGTTGTCAGACGGCAAATCAATGAAACAACTTCAAAAAGAAGTGGATACATACATAAGCCAATTTAAAGAAGGTTATTTTAGTCCGCTGGCGATGCTGGCAAGACTAACAGAGGAACTAGGTGAACTTGCCAGGGAAATAAACCATTATTACGGAGAAAAGCCGAAAAAAACTTCAGAGACGAAAAAAGAAATCGATGAAGAAATCGGCGATATGCTTTTCGTTTTGATTTGTTTAGCCAATTCTTTAAATGTAGATTTGGAACAAGCACACAATGAAGTGATGAAGAAATTTAACACTAGAGATAAAAATCGTTGGACAAGAATAAAACAGGAGAGTAATGAAATATGAGCGATACAATTAAAGTAATCATTGCAGGACCTCGGGGGCGAATGGGCCGAGAAGCAGTCAAAATGGTAACTAGTACTGAACATTTTATCCTAACAGCTGTGGTTGATCATAAAAATGATGGAATGATGTTAAGCGACCTGGAAGGATTCCAGAACATTTCAAACGTTCCTGTTTATTCGGATATCAGGAAATGTCTACAGTCAGAAGAAGCAGACGTATTAATCGAGTTGACCACTCCTGAGGTAGGAATGGACCATACTATTGCTGCCCTCGAGTATAATGTTCGACCAGTAGTAGGAACAACGGGGTTCTCACAGGAAGACCTTACACAATTAGAACAAATCTGCCAAGAAAAAAATCTAGGCTGCATTATTGCCCCTAATTTTGCCATCGGCGCTGTATTGATGATGAAGTTTGCCCAAATGGCTGCTAAATATTTTAATGATGTTGAAATTATTGAACTGCATCACGACAAAAAACTTGATGCTCCTTCAGGAACAGCCGTTAAAACAGCCCAGATGATTTCGGCTGTCAGGGAGGCTAAAACTCAAGGTCATCTTAATGAAAAAGAGACTCTTCAAGGTGCCCGAGGTGCCCAGTACAATGGCATGCATATTCACTCCGTACGTTTGCCAGGGTTAATTGCCCATCAGGAGGTTTTACTCGGCGCAGATGGACAAACCTTGACCATTCGGCATGATTCATATGACCGCAGTTCCTTTATGTCTGGCGTAAAGGTAGCAGTGGAAACCGTTATGAAGCAAAACAGGTTTGTTTATGGCCTTGAAAATATTTTAGATTAGGAGACTTACGATGAACATTGCCTTAATTGCCCACGATAAAAAGAAAGATGATTTAGTTCAATTTGCAACAGCCTACAAACTTACTTTCGCCAAGCATCATTTATTTGCTACAGGCACAACAGGCATGCGGATTCAAGAGGCAACAGGGCTGCCTATTACCCGGTTTCAGTCAGGCCCACTGGGGGGCGATCAGCAAATTGGTGCCATGATCGCCCAAAACAATATGGATGCGGTTTTCTTTTTTCGTGATCCGTTAACTGCTCAACCACATGAACCGGATATTACAGCATTAGTTCGATTGTGTGATGTATATTCTATCCCACTTGCGACGAATATGGGAACAGCAGAATTATTAATAAGGGGAATTGATGAAGGCTTGTTGGATTGGCGAAAAATTGTAAATGAAAAAAGTGATGAAAATGAATAAAACACTAGATATTCTTGCTTTTGGAGCTCATGCCGACGATGTGGAAATTGGTATGGGGGGAACGATTGCCAAATTGGCTGCTGCAGGAAAGCAAATAGGTATATGTGATTTAACCGATGCTGACCTGTCTTCGAATGGTACGGTGACACTAAGAAAACAAGAAGCTAGAAAGTCCGCTGAAATTTTGGGTGTCGTTTATCGTACCTCACTGGGTTTTCCAGACAGAGGATTATATATGCAGGAAGAATACATTAATAAAATAGCAGATGTGATCCGGACCTATAAGCCGAAGCTTGTTTTTGTTCCTTATATAGTTGATAGGCATCCAGATCACGGGAATTGTGCACGACTAGTGGAAGAAGCTGTATTTTCTGCTGGAATTAAAAAATATCGGACCCCTCAAACAAACGAACCGCACAAGGCGGCCAATGTCTATTTTTATATGATTAATGGTTTTCACCGGCCGGACTTTGCAGTCGATATTTCGGAGTTCATTGAAAAAAAACTATCAGCTTTACAAGCCTATGAAAGCCAGTTTGTGAGAACCGATGATAGTTTTGATACACCGCTTGTAAATGGCTATATTGAAACAGTGGAAGCTAGAGAAAAAATGTTTGGCAAGCAGGTGGGTGTCACTTTTGCCGAAGGCTTTAAGACGAAAGTGCCGATTCTGCTGCATCGTGATTTATTAGGAGATTAATTTATGAAAAAGCTTAAGATTGGAATCACCTGTTACCCTACAGTTGGGGGTTCCGGAGTGGTGGCAACGGAACTAGGGAAAATGCTAGCGGAAAAAGGTCATGAAATTCATTTTATTTCTTCAAGTGTTCCGTTTCGACTAAACAGGATCTACCATAATATTTATTACCATCAAGTAGAAGTTAATCAATATTCGCTTTTCCAGTATCCTCCATATGATATTGCCTTGGCCAGCAAAATGGCGGAGGTGGCGAATCGGGAGAAACTGGATTTATTTCATGTTCATTATGCCATTCCACATGCTGTTTGTGCCATTTTGGCTAAGCAAATGTTAGGCAGGGACATCAAAATTATAACCACCTTACATGGCACCGATATTACGGTGTTGGGTTCCGACCCATCGCTATCTGATGCCATAAAGTTTGGAATTGAAAAGTCAGATGCTGTTACTGCTGTTTCCCATGCATTGGTTGAACAGACCTACGAGCTCATTCATCCAGATAAACAAATTCAAACCGTCTATAACTTTATCGATGAGCGTGTTTATCATAAAAGCGAAGCACAGCATTTAAAACGTGAGTTTGGGATTAAGGAAGATGAAAAGGTCATTATCCATGTATCCAATTTTCGAGCGGTAAAGCGGGTTCAGGATGTTGTGAAGGTTTTTGCAAACATCGCTGCGGCTATGCCGGCAAAACTTCTTCTTGTTGGCGATGGACCGGAAATGTCCATTGTTTCCAAACTTGTTACCCGGCTGGCTATTGAAGACCAGGTTATCTTTCTGGGAAAACAGGAGAATCTTGATGAATTATATTCCATAAGTGATTTAATGTTGTTATTGTCGGAAAAAGAAAGTTTTGGACTTGTTGCACTTGAAGCGATGGCGTGCGGAGTTCCCTGCATTGGGACAAATGTCGGCGGCATTCCCGAGGTAATTGAACACGGCGTGACTGGTTATATTTGTGAAGTAGGTGACGTGCCAGGTATCTCGCGAAAGGGGATCGAATTATTAAAAGATTCGAGCGTGCATCATCAGTTCTCTCAGGAAGCACAAACCATCGCTAAAAGGAAATTTAACACGGAAAATATAGTGGAACAGTATGAATCGATTTACTACAATTTGTTGGCAAGGTGATTTCCATGAAAGAACCCTTCTTATCCGCCGTACCCGTTTTAAAGATACTCGAGGATGCTGGCTTTCAAGCCTATTTCGTGGGAGGATCGGTCCGGGATTACCTGCTGGGAAAGCAAATCAGTGATGTAGATATTGCTACATCTGCTACCCCGGATGAAGTGAAAACATTATTCAAAAAAACCATTGATATCGGAATTGAACATGGAACCGTTCTCGTTCTTCATAATCAGAATTCGTATGAGATAACTACCTTCAGGACAGAAGGAGAATATCAGGATTACCGGAGACCGAAAGAAGTAGCGTTTATTCGCAGCCTAACTGAAGACCTGAAACGGCGGGATTTTACGATGAATGCCATTGCTATGGACCTGAATGGCAATTTAATTGACCCATTTGGCGGACAAAATGATATTCATAATAAGTTAATCCAAACAGTAGGACTAGCAAAAGAACGCTTTCATGAGGATGCATTGCGAATGTTGCGGGCCGTCCGCTTTGCTAGTCAACTGTCTTTTCAAATTGATACAGAAACACTAATGGCATTATCGAATCTCAATCAATTACTTTCCAAAATTGCCGTAGAACGAAAACGAGCAGAGTTTGAAAAACTCTTAATGGGTAAGAATAGAAAAAATGCCTTGAAAATATTAGTAGATGCTAATCTTCATTTGTTTTTACCTGGCTTAGAAAAATATAAAAAAGATATCATGAAAGTAATCGAAGTCCCCTGTGAACGATTAAGCAGAAAAGAAATGTGGTGCCTGCTTCTATACTATATAGAAGTAAACGACGCTGACGCTGAACCGTTTTTAAGAGAATGGCGGCTTCCTCTCAAAGATATTAAAGATATCAGGGATTGTTTATACTTCACTAGACAAAGACTTGAACAGAATTGGTCCATCTACCAATTATATATTGCAGGATATGACACTATACAATCAGCTGAAAAGCTGACATTAGTGATAAATGGCATACAAAAAATGGATTCGGTAGAGCAATGGTTAGATGTTTATAAAAGGCTACCTATCAAGACAAGATCGGATTTGGATGTAACTGGGAGTGATCTGATCGAATGGTCCGGGAAAACTGGCGGTCCTTGGTTGAAACAAGTGTTGTTGCAAATCGAAAAGGCGGTCTTAGAAGGGAACGTAGCCAACGAAAAACAGAAAATTAAGGAGTGGCTGAAGCAGTGCAGTCAGAAATAAGAAAGAAACTGCTAGATGCCTTTACACAGGCAGGGGAACAGTTTCTCTCCGGACAGCATTTAGCCGAAGTGATCGGCTGTTCAAGAACCGCTGTTTGGAAGCATATAGAGGAACTTAGGAAAGAGGGTTTTGAATTAGAAGCTGTTCGGAAAAAGGGCTATCGAATTTTAAAAACCCCAGAGAAAATAACAGCGGATGAAATTCGGCTTGGACTAACTACTCAATTTATAGGGAAAAACATTCACTATCAAGAAAGTGTAGAGTCCACACAATTAATTGCCCACAAGCTGACTGCCGAAAATGTATCTGAGGGAACAGTCGTCATTGCAGAAGAACAGCTGTCAGGAAAAGGAAGATTAAATCGAAAATGGCATTCGCCAAAATATACCGGGATTTGGATGAGTCTCATTCTCCGTCCAAACATTGCGTTAAACAAAGCCCCCCAGTTAACCTTGTTGACAGCTGTTGCCATTGTTCAAGCAATCGAAGAAGTAACAGGACTGACTCCAGTAATAAAATGGCCTAATGATATCTTGATTAATGGTAGAAAAGTGACGGGAATCTTAACAGAATTACAAGCGGAAGCTGATCGAATTCATTCCATTATTGTTGGGATTGGCATAAATGTAAATCAAAAACTAGAGGATTTTCCAGTTGAATTGCAAAGTACTGCTAGCTCTCTTTACATCGAATCGGGAAAGACTATTTCACGTTCGGCCTTGATAAGAAGCATTTTTTCCTGTTTTGAAAGACTATATCTCCTTTACCTTAAGCAAGGATTTTATCCCATTAAGGTTTTATGGGAAGGATATGCAGTTAGTATTGGTAACGTAATAAAAGCTCGGACTCTTACCAATGTTATTGAGGGCAAAGCTTTAGGCATAACCGATGAAGGAGTATTATTGCTAGAGGACTTATCCGGCACCATTCATCATGTATATTCTGCTGATATTGAAATATAACAAAAATGATATCTTGAAAGAGTTTTAAGAATTTTGTATAATTTTTTTGGGCAGTATCGATAGAACTGCACCTTTTTTAGAATTGACATAACAATATAAAAGTTCTGCCTAGATCCGAACAACGGACCGGGACAGAGGGATGGAACACGTAAAGAGTACAATGGATCCTCTGCCTTCAGATGGATCCTTTTTATTTCTCTTTTTGTTCGTTTTGTCACCTCTCCCCAATGATAATGAGGAGGGATTCAAATGAAACAAACAACAGATTTTCTCAAAATGAAACAAAACAAGGAAAAAATAGTCATGCTGACTGCGTACGATTATCCGTCCGCCAAGCAGGCTGAACAGGGCGGGGTCGATATGATTTTAGTCGGCGACTCTCTGGGGATGGTTGTTCTCGGCTATGATTCTACTATTCCAGTAACACTTGATGATATGATTCATCATACAAAGGCAGTGAAGCGTGGCGCAAAAAATACATTTATTGTGACTGACATGCCCTTTTTAACCTACCATCTATCCGTAAGGGATACACTAATCGGCGCAGCAAGGATAATGCAGGAAACAGGAGCAAATGCTGTCAAGCTTGAAGGTGCTGATGACGTAATTGAAAAAATAGCAGCACTCACAAAAGCAGGGATCCCAGTTTGTTCCCATTTAGGTCTGACTCCGCAGTCGGTGGGTGTACTGGGGGGCTATAAAGTGCAAGGTAAGGATGCTGAAGCAGCCAGAAAATTATTGGATGATGCCAAGAAGTGCGAACAAGCAGGCGCGTTTGCGGTTGTGTTGGAATGTGTCTCAAAACAGCTGGCAGAAGAGGTAGCAAAGTCATTAGTTATTCCGGTGATAGGAATCGGTGCTGGAGTTCATGTGGACGGACAAGTCCTGGTTTATCATGATATTTTAGGCTATGGAGTGGACAGGGTGCCGAAATTTGTAAAACAATACCATGCTGTAAACGAATTTATGGTTGAATCCATCCAATCCTATGCTTCGGAAGTTAGAAATCTTCATTTCCCAAAAGATCGACATTCCTACACGATGAAGGAGCATGAGCTTAATGGTCTTTATGGAGGGAAATTATGAAGAAAGTGACAGAAATTAAGAGTATGCAGGCAGAAATGGCCCGCCATAAGCAGCAGGGACAGTCGATTGGGTTCGTCCCGACAATGGGTTATCTGCATGAAGGGCATCTAACACTAGTGAGAAATGCTCGAAAAGAAAATGATATTGTGGTCCTGAGTATCTTTGTTAATCCGCTTCAATTCGGTCCAACCGAAGACTTTGCAGAATATCCACGTGACTTTGAGCGTGACCGTGCTTTAGCTGAAAGCGAGATGGTTGACTACTTATTTTACCCATCAGTTCAGGAGATGTATCCAAATAAACCTGCTGTTACAGTTTCCGTTCAAGACCGTACGGATGTTTTATGCGGAAAATCACGTCCTGGCCACTTTGATGGGGTTGCTACCGTCATTACCAAATTATTTCATATCGTAATGCCCGACAAGGCTTATTTTGGAAAAAAAGATGCACAGCAAGTCGCGGTTCTCGAAGGGTTAGTTTCAGATTTTAATTTTCCGGTTGAGCTGGTTGCTATTGATATTGTCCGTGAGCAGGATGGGCTTGCGAAAAGTTCACGCAATGTAAATCTCCTGCCGCAGGAAAGGCAGCAGGCACCGATTCTATATAAAAGCTTGCTTGCAGCTAGTCAAGCAATTGAGAAAGGAGAACGAAATCCTGCCTCGTTAGTTCAGTTAATTGAAGGAATGCTGAAAAGCCATTCAAACGTTGCAATTGATTACGTTACAATCCTATCCTACCCGCAATTAAAACCATTGGAAGAACTTACAGGAAAGGTGATTATTGCTCTTGCTGTAAAATTCTCTAAGGTTCGTTTAATAGATAATTTGATACTCGATTTGGACCAGGAGGAACCTTTATGTATCGCACAATGATGAACGGGAAAATCCATCGTGCAACTGTGACAGAAGCGAATTTAAACTACGTTGGCAGCATTACCATTGATGAAGATTTATTAGATGCTGTTGGTATGATAGCCAATGAAAAGGTCCAAATTGTAAATAATAACAATGGTGCCCGATTGGAGACTTATATTATTCCTGGTGAAAGAGGCAGTGGCATTGTGTGTTTAAATGGCGCTGCAGCAAGACTGGTGCAGCCAGGAGACATAGTGATCATTATTTCATACGTTATGATTCCGGAAGAAAAAATTTCGGCCCATAAGCCAAGGGTTGCCATTATGGATGAACATAACAAAATTAAAGAACTGATCTATGCTGAACCAGCGCTAACGATCATGTAAGAAAATCCCCTTTAGCAGGGGATTTTTCTTTTTTCCCATACTTTATTATAATGGATAAGTAAAAATGGTTTGCCTAAGGCAATCGTACTCTATTGTCAAAGGCATATCGTTAAAGGATTGAGAAGTTTTGGGGTGTTTATGAAATGTTAAATAAATTTGTGGTCGTTGATTTAGAAACGACAGGAAATCTGCCAAAAAAGGGTGACAAAATCATTCAGTTTGCCGCAGTAGTCATAGAAAATGGCAAAGTTACTGAAAAGTTTTCGTCACTGGTCAATCCCCAGAAGTCCATTCCCCCGTTTATTGAGGAATTAACTGGCATAAACGATGAGATGGTGAAGGATGCCCCAGAATTTGCGGAAATAGCTGATAGGGTAAATTCCTTATTAGAAGATGCTTATTTTGTTGCTCATAATGTTTTATTTGATTTATCATTCCTACAAGAGGAACTGATTCAAGCTGGCTGTGGGGGATTTTATGGCTCTGTTCTGGACACAGTTGAAATGGCAAGAATTTTATATCCAACTGCAGATAGTTATAAACTCTCCGACTTGGCTGAGAAAGAAAATCTCAATCATAACCGTCCTCACCAAGCTGATAGTGATGCTGAAGTGACAGCCGAGCTATTTTTGATATTTTTAAATCGGCTGGAAAAGCTTCCGACTGTTACTCTGCAGCAGCTTCTGCCGCTTTCCGAAGGGTTAAAGAGTGATTTACATCTGCTGCTTGATGAACTGTTAATAGAATGGGAGAGCCAGGGAAAACAGTTAGATAATGCCCTGGAATGGTTTAACAGATTAGCGTTAAGGAAACAACATAGGCAAATAGGTTCACATAAAGATGAAAAAGTGTTTCCATATCCAGCAGATAATGACGTCAAGCTTGAATTGCTCAAAAAAGGATTAGGTACCTATCAAAAAAGAACCGGCCAATTTAATATGATGGATACTGTGTACCATGCCTTTGACTCGAAAAAGCATGCATTAATTGAAGCTGGTACCGGGATTGGTAAATCGCTTGGGTATTTATTGCCAATTGCCTATTTTTCGGTTCAGCACCAAAAGCCTATTGTCGTTAGTACCCATACCACTCAATTGCAGGAACAACTTCTAAAAAAGGACATCCCTGATTTGAACAGGATGCTTCCTTTTGAGGTCGACGCAGTCATATTGAAGGGGAAAGGCCATTATCTGAGTCTGGAGAAATTTTATCAAAGCTTGGAGAATGAAAATGATAACTACGACACCACTTTGACTAAGATGCAAATTCTCATTTGGCTGCTTGAGACAGAAACGGGTGACAAGGATGAACTAAATCTTTCTAGTGGGGGGCTGCTATTCTGGAACAAAATTAAAACTGATGCAAGTATATTCCCCGAGAATCCGATTTGGCAGGAACGAGACTTTTACAAACTGGCTAAAATAAAGGCTGAATCGGCAAATATTATTATTACCAATCACTCTTTATTATTAAGTGATATAAAGGAGCAAGGCTCCATTCTGCCAGAGTATCATTTCGCTATCATTGATGAAGGTCACCATCTTGAAAAAACAGCTGCTCAATTTTTTGGGTATTCACTTGATTACCTGAGTACTAGGATGTGGTTGGGCCATTTCGGCCAATATGAACAGCGCCAGTTGTTTTATAAGTTGGAAAAAATGTTTGAGGGTCTTCCAGATTTTGATACGGAATTACCACATACTTTTGAAGTAGGAGAAATTTTTGCAAATCTTACCTATGAAATTGATGACTTTTTCAAATTGGTTGGTATTTTTGCCAAATCCAAACAAGCAGGTTCCAACAGTCCCTTTCGAACAAAAATCAGCTTTTCCAATTCAGACAACAGTAAGCAAAGAAAAGCTCTTGTCCACAGTGCGGAACGGCTTGCATTTTCATTATCTGACCTTCAGGCAGCGGTTGAAGGTCGGCTGGAGTGGTTAAAAAGCAAGAAAACGACGTATACAAACGAACAGGAAAATATAATAACGGACTTGTATATATGGTTAAATGAGTTGGTAAGCTTAAAGAATACCATAAAAAGCTGTTTTATGAGGGATTCTAATCATGTAAAGTGGATTGAAATTGATTTTCGTTCGCCGCAAAATGTAACAGCGTTTATGGCTCAGCCCACTTCAGTTGCGGGTACGCTCCAAGAAAAGTTTTTTTCTGTAAAAGACGGAATTGTCATTACATCTGCGACCTTAACTGTCAATCAGTCCTTTGATTACGTGATAAAAGAATTAGGACTTAATCCTGAAGATGTCCACCAGTTGGTCATTCCGTCACCGTTTGAGTATAAGAACCAAGTGCAAATGCTAATTCCCAGTGATTTGCCTGAAGTTAATTCCGTATCATTGGATGAGTACGTTGTTGCCATATCGGAACAAATCATTAGCATAGCGGAAGCAACTAAAGGAAGAATGATGATACTCTTTACGGCAAATGACATGTTAAAGAAGACCTATGAGTTGATTCGGGAAAGCGGTTTTTTGGAGGATTATGTGCTGATTGCCCAGGGAATTACTGGAGGCAGCCGGATGCGGCTCACTAGAAGTTTCCAGCGGTTTGAAAAAGCTATTTTATTTGGTACAGGCAGTTTTTGGGAAGGTGTAGATATACCTGGTGAAGATTTATCGTGTTTGGTAATTGTCAGGCTGCCATTTAGTTCACCAGAAGAACCCATTACTCAAGCAAAATGTCAAATCATTAAAGAACAAGGGGGAAATCCCTTTACCGAATATTCACTTCCTGAAGCCATCTTACGATTTAAACAAGGATTTGGACGGTTGATCCGGTCTGAAACGGATAGGGGAATTGTCATGGTTTTTGATAAGCGAATTATCACCACGAAGTATGGGAAGAACTTTTTAGAATCCATTCCGCCTGTGTCAATCAAAAAGGGCCCGATGACTGACTTGATTAAGGTTATTGAAACGTGGCTATGATAAAAATTGGAAAATCTACGCATGCTAACCCTTAGGAGGAATGTATGTGAGAACTTTACTAATATTAGTGCCAATGCTTTTTTCCTTTAGTTTCATTGTCGGTGCAGAAACGATTAATTCCAGTAACGTCGAAAATATCGAACTCAATCTAAAAGACCATGAGATGGCAGTTACGTTTATTAGTTTATCTGACGGGGAAGCTACGCTCATTCAAGGGCCAGATGGCAGGACCATTTTAGTAGATATAGGCGGTAAAGATACAGAGAAGGAATTAAACAGGTGGCTCAAATTATATAAAGTAAAGAATATTGATAGTCTAATTTTAACAAAAGCGGACGAAAAACTTTCCTATCCACAGCTTAATAGCCTGATTGCAAAATATGGTGTGAAGGAAATTATTACATATCCCGGTGGTTATGCCGATGTGTTAGGCCAAATTGACGAGCAATATGAGGTGAAAGTATATCCTTGGGAACAAGGGCAGAGGGAAGAGCTTTTGCCCGAATTAATAGCAGAAGCGCAATTAGCCGGAACACAGCAAAATGAAGGTCTGAATTTTACTTTGGAGTTTTTCAATAACCGGTTATTCTTTCTTTCATCCTTTAATAACCGTGCGGAAGAGACTTTATTAAAAAAGGATATAGGCAATGTTACCGTCTTAAAAATATCCTGCAGGGATTCGACACCACTATCGGGCGAGTTTCTTGCTTTCTTAAACCCGGAAATATCCATTTTACCTGCAGCAGAGGATGTCACTGATTCTGAAATGATTTCTAATTTGCACGATACCTGGTCTGAAATTTATTCTACGAAGAGGCATGGAACGGTTACCCTGAAATTTTCAGAAACAAAATATGAAGTCTTTACCATACCTGTGAAAAAGGAAGAAAATTAGCTCAATTTTTTTGTGCAAAATGCAATAGAATCGGGGCATGTTTTAACATAACCTGATATAATAAAGAAGGTCAAAAAAAAGCGATGTTTACTATATATCGTACATAGTGAAGTGAAGAATGTGAAGAAATGGATTATTGCTGTTATCCTAGTGATTGTAGCTATTGTAGGTATGTCTATAAAAGTTTATCTGACAGCTATGGAACCTGTTAAGGCTGCGGAAAAACAAGCAATTAAGCTTGCAGGCAATAAGGTCAAGTTTAGTGAGGTAAATGATTTTCATATCTACAATGGTTTGGAGACAGTAAATGTAATTGAAGGGAAAAACAAACAAGGTCAAAAGATTATAGTATGGGTTCCCGAAAAAACGAAAAAAGTATTTGTTAAAAAGGCCAACTCGGGTCTTACTAAGGAGCAAGCCATTCAAAAATTGGCAGATGAAAAAAATCCTGAAAAGATTATTTCAGTCAGGCTGGGAATGGAGAAAAACATCCCCTTATGGGAAATTTATTACCGTTCTAAAGATAATTTAATAAATTATTATTATGTTGATTTTGAAACAGGTGAATGGCTGAAACAAATTGAAAATTTATAGAAGGATAGGAATGGAGGAACAGGGTAATGGCAATTGAATTAGCAAAGCGGGTATTGGCGCTGACGCCATCTGCCACATTAGCAATCACGGCAAAGGCGAAGGAGCTAAAGCAACAAGGAGTGGATGTTATTGGGTTAGGAGCTGGGGAGCCGGACTTTAATACACCACAGCATATTTTAGATGCCGCTGTCCAATCAATGAACGAAGGCCATACAAAATATACACCGTCAGCAGGCCTTCCAGCATTAAAAAAGGCCATTATCAAGAAATTTGAAACTGATCAAGGCCTTATCTATGAGCCAAGTGAAATTATCGTAGGAAGCGGTGCGAAGCATGCACTTTACACGCTATTTCAAGTACTGCTAAATGATGGTGATGAAGTTATCATACCTACTCCGTACTGGGTAAGCTATCCAGAGCAGGTCAAGCTTGCAGGTGGTGTACCCGTGTTTATTGAGGGTTCTGAAGCGAATCAGTTTAAGATAACACCAGAACAACTTGCTAACGCGGTTACCGACAAAACAAAAGCTGTGATTATTAATTCACCTAGCAATCCGACAGGTGTTATTTATTCAGCTGCTGAATTGCTAGAGTTAGGGAAAATTTGTTTGGAAAAAGACATTCTCATCGTTTCCGATGAAATTTATGAGAAGTTAATATACAGTCAGGCTAAACATGTGTCAATTGCCCAACTTTCTCCTATGTTAAAGGAGCAGACTATTGTCATTAATGGTGTATCAAAATCACATTCCATGACAGGCTGGAGAATTGGTTATGCAGCTGGCAATAAACAAATAATCAAGGCCATGACGAATCTTGCCAGTCATAGTACATCAAATCCTACCACGACAGCTCAGTATGCTGCCATTGCTGCCTACACCGGGCCACAACAGACAGTGGAGGAAATGCGCCAGGCCTTTGAGCAGCGTCTAGAAGTTATTTATGAAAAGCTGGTAGCCATCCCAGGATTTGCGTGTGTGAAGCCACAGGGGGCTTTCTACCTCTATCCAAATGTGAAACAGGCAGCTGAAATGACTGGGTACAAGAGTGTGGATGAATTTGTGGAGGGATTGCTGGTTGAAGCGAAGGTTGCTGTAGTACCTGGTTCCGGTTTCGGTACGCCTGATAATATTCGCCTTTCCTATGCCGCTGCACTGGATCAGTTAGAAACAGCTGTTGCAAGAATGCACGATTTTGTTACAGGGAAGATACAGGCAGTTAAATAAAAGGTCTTTAATAATTTCTGCAAACCTAAAAGTGGTAAAAAACAGAAAGATGACGGAAAATACCCCATCTCAACAATCTGAGCCTGCGGAAGCAGGCTTTTTTTCTTTCCTTAACTGGATACCTAATGCACTTAACCAACGACATCGGTTCATGTTATACTATCTAGGAGGTGTCCAAAATGAAGACAACAATATTAAACTGGCTGGAACATGGTACCATTACTGTTCCCACTCTTTTATTTTCAGAATATCGAAGACTTAATTTAACGGAAACAGAGCTTGTTCTGTTATTAAATATTCTAACTTCTATAGAAAATGGAAATCCGTTTCCAACACCAGAGCAGCTGTCCGAAAGGATGACTGTTTCGATTGCTGAGTGTAATGACTTACTTCGCAGGTTAATTCAAAGAGGCTTTCTTGAAATTATTGATGGGTATTCGAATGAAGGAATTCGCTTTGAAATGTATTCAATTAAACCATTGTGGGAAAAGCTAATTGAGCAGTTTCTACTCATGAATAAAGCAGAGAAAGAAGTCTCAAAAAAGTCGGAAGAGACGGATCTTTATACTTGCTTTGAACAGGAATTTGGACGTCCGTTATCACCTTTTGAATGTGAATCACTGGCAATGTGGATGGACGATGACCATCATGATCCTGACATTATAAAAGCAGCTTTAAGGGAAGCTGTTATGTCTGGAAAATTAAACTTCCGATATATTGATAGAATTCTTTTTGAATGGAAGAAAAATGGAATAAAGACAATTGACCAGGCCAAAAATCATGGTCGTAAGTTCCGTCAATATCAGTCGCAAAAAGGGAAAGTGAGAGATGATTCCAGTCAGCCGACAGTTCCTTTCTACAACTGGCTGGAACAATAAACTTGAAACGAGAGGCAGCAGCTCTCGTTTATTTTTCATTTTAAACTAGGCTCTGTTAAACGATAATGTTGATACTCTAACTCTGTTGATTGGAGTGGAAATCAATAGTCAAAGTTAACAGAGCCTTAAACTGAAGAAGGTGAATTAAAAGTTGTTAAATAATTCGCAAGTCCGTTTTTGTTTAGACCAAATCGGAGAAATGTTTCCAGATGCACACTGTGAATTAAATCATTCTAATCCATTTGAACTTGTGATCGCTGTATCATTATCGGCACAATGTACGGATGCGCTTGTTAATAAGGTAACAAAGGATTTATTTAAGAAATATAAGACTCCTGAGGACTATCTAAATGTCCCGCTCGAAGAACTCCAAAACGATATTCGTTCAATCGGGCTTTATCGAAATAAGGCTAAGAACATTCAAAGTCTATGCCGCATGCTATTAAATGAGTATGACGGTCAACTGCCAAAGGATCGAGATGAATTAACAAAGCTGCCTGGTGTGGGCAGAAAGACGGCAAATGTGGTTGTGTCAGTGGCCTTTGGCATACCAGCTATTGCTGTCGATACGCATGTGGAAAGAGTAAGTAAACGTCTTGGAATTTGCCGCTGGAAAGATTCTGTATTAGAAGTGGAAAAGACGTTAATGAAAAAGGTTCCTCAATTCGAATGGTCTATTACACACCATCGGTTAATTTTTTTTGGCAGGTACCATTGCAAGGCTCAAAATCCACAATGTCCAACCTGTCCATTATTGGAGCTATGTAGAGAGGGCAAAAAACGGATGCGAGGGAAGGTCAATACTGATGATTAATCGGGATGAAACGGCTGCTAAAAGGATCCTTAAAGAATGGGCCGATATGAAACATAATCTTGAAAGATTATTTAGAGAGCGTGATTTTAAAAATGTGGATGCTATGATGAAGCAGGGGATTGGCCTCTTTATTCGGTTTTTGTATATAACGAATGGCCAAGACGATCAACCGGCTTCCAGGCAGCCGATCCCATATCAAGAGTTTTCGGTTATACCAATCAATCTAGAAGAAAGATTAGAGTTCGTCAGAAACAGACCAAACTTATTTCACTCTTACCGTCAGCTCTCGGAATTGATGGTTGAATTGGAAAAACTATTTGTTATAGAAAACATAAAAAAATCGTCCAGGACAAATTCCTAGACGATTTTTTAGTTTAAGTGCCGCTACCGCGTTCACTTTGGGTCCCTGGAATAATCACTGGCGGTGTGACTGTCCCGGTACCTTGACTATTGCCGTTACCCGGTCCCGGTTCATTACCATGATTGCCATCGTTCCCATTCCCATTCCCCTCATCATTTCCCTCATTATCTTTAGTAGGAAGGGGGACCTCAAACGTTGTGGTTGCGGAATCACTTTTTCTGTCTCCACTAACAGCTGTAATCGTAAACGTAAATTTGTCACCTGGGTTGGCAGGAACGGTCAAGCGATTTTCTGTTAGTACGGTATGATTAGGACCCGTACCGTTATCGGACGTGATATCAAATTGGACTGACAAATTAGCCGAATTTTTATAATCCCATGATAAGATGATTTGTTTTGATGCTTCATCATAGCTTGCTGATGGGTTAACAGGTGCTTCAAGCTTGTTATACTTTTCAGAAACTGTTTTAGGACTATGTCCCTTAACACTATATTCCGTAATCACTTCACTTTCAGGAGTGAACTCACTTGCAAGAGCAGGAGGCATGGAACCCTTTTCGATCCTAACCTTTTGTACACTATTTGGCATTGTGAAATCTGGTGTCTCAATATCTTTTGACACGAATGTCATTAGGTCTTTAAAAATCATTTGGGCAATTCTTTGGTTATCACCCTTAGCCTCAATCGGTATTTTACGATCACTGTACCCCGTCCATATGGAGGCAGTAAATTTGGTAGAATAGCCAGTAAACCAAGCGTCCGGAACAGAACTGCTGCTCGTTATGCCCCATTCTTTCATTTCATCAGCCGAATAGTTAGTAGTTCCGGTCTTCCCTGCAACGGGTAATCCAGGAACATTGGCCCTGGTTCCGGTACCAGGTGATACAAGGACACTTTTAAGCATACTTGTAACCATAAACGCTGTAGAATCTTTCATAGCAACCTTTGGTTCAGGCGCTGTATCAATAACAGTACCATCTCGAAGTTCTATTTTAACAACGGCGTGTGGGCTATTATAAATTCCATTATTGCCAAATGCACTATACGCACCAGCCATTTGAAGCGGAGATACCCCAATCGTTTTTCCGCCGAAACCGCCAATCGCATAAGACTCATAAATTTCCTTTAACGGTATCCCTATGTTGACAGCGAAATCTTTTGCTCTATCCAGCCCTACCTGTTGTAATGCTTGTACAGCCGGGGTATTTCGCGATAATTGCAGGGCGGTTCGAATGGTCATTGGTCCCAAATACTTAGAATCCCAATTTCCAAACTTTTTACCTGTCGAGTACGTAATCGGTTTGTCCTCGATCATTTGATAAGTTCCCCAGTTTAAATATTCGATGGCGGGTGCATAGTCAAGAACAGGTTTAATGGTAGAACCAGGCTGACGTTGAGATTGGATGGCATAGTTAAAGCCGCGTTTCTGCCTGTTTCTGCCTCCGCCAATTGCTCGAATTTCACCTGTACTTGTATCAAGCAAGACAATACCTGCCTGAAATTGATCATCTGGAAACTTTATAATCTGATCTGTATTCAATATTTTATCAACGTATAATTGGGCATCAGAATCTAACGTTGTATGAATGGTTAACCCATCTATATTAATATCAAAGTTAGTATTATGATTTACCTCAGCGATGACCTGGTCGATAAATGCATCATATGGTTTGTCATTGGTAGTTCTCTGTTCGGGTTTTAAAACTGCATCAGCCACTTTTAGCTTTTTTGCTTCTTCCATTTCCTTCCTTGAAATAAACCCATGCTGCTCCATTAGTGTTAAGACAATGTTCCGTCGTTTCTCTGCTAAAACTGGATTGGTAAATGGATTGTAATTATTTGGGCTTTGCGGCATTCCGGCAATTTGGGCGGCTTCTGGCAAGGATAAATCTTTTAACTCTTTACCATAATAGATTTTAGCTGCTGTGGCCATTCCAAAACTGTTTTCAGAAACAAAGACCTTATTGACATACATTTCGAATATTTGATGCTTCGTATATTTTTGTTCGAGCTGATAAGCCAGCCAAGCTTCTTGAACCTTTCGCTTAATGGTTTTCTCATGTGTCAGAAACGAGTTCTTGACTACCTGCTGGGTAATGGTACTGCCACCTTCTGCACCAAATCCTTCCCTGAAGTTTGCGATAATCGCTCCTCCTAATCGGATCGGGTCTATCCCATGGTGCTGATAAAATCGGTAGTCCTCTGTCGCTAAGATGGCATTTTCTAGCACTTTCGGGATATCCTCATAGCTGACATATTCTCGATTTACAGCGCCCACCTCGGTAATGGGTTTGTTGTTTTTATCTAAGATCTTGGAAGGGATAGGATCTTTTAATAATTTGGGATCTAGTTCAGGTGCATCCTTCACCAAGTAAGCGAATGTACCCACACCGGCGAGTAATCCGACAAATCCAATAATGACCAAAAGTAGGAATATCCTTTTTACAAGTCCTCCCTTTTTTTTCTTGATTTTTGGTTTGCCAGATGTCTGGAGTTTCTTACGGCGTTCCTCTCTTGATTGAAATTGTTCAGCCATTGGAAATTCCTTCCTTTCAAACCTGATCTTCTATAACTTTAATGTAGTCTATTCTAGGTTGATATCCCAATGGGATATAATGACCATTCTCTTCAATTTCTTGTTTGGTAATAGACTTTCTGCCCCCGCCAGTCATTCTATTCCAGTAGAACAATAAGTGCTGTGCACTCAGCAGGTAAACCTCATCAAACTTGGTAAACCTAATAATGACAAAGCAAATTCCTCCATGGCTCAACACTTGCTCCATATGGGTAATTTGATGCTGATGAAAATTCTTCAACGGAAAAGATGTTGGATTTTGTGTTTCCTTGGCCTCAAAATCGATATATTTTCCTTTATAAACACCATTGTAATCTGTGGTAGAAGCCAGCTTAAAATAAGCCTCTTTTATGACAGCAGCACTCCGTTTAGGATAATCAACTTGGACAATTTGAATGGGAGTTGGTTTTTTATGAATGACGGCAATTTTTTGTTCTAGGTAGTATTGATTGGTTTCGTTTATGTCTTCTTCAAGCGTCATTCCGCGATTACTAAAAGTACCATTCTTTTGATTGTTGACCAATAATTTAGGCTCTATTTGTCTTTGAACATATTTTTTTCCGTTAGGGTAATTGACACTCATGATATGCACCTCTTTAAGCCATCCCTTTTAAACAAAAACAAGTAAAAACGGGTGAATAAAATAAACCAGGTTGCGAATTCTAATATTAATTGTACCGTTAATGCGAAGAAAAGAAATGAACCATTTTTCTTAGAGAGCTTTAAAATAATTTATCTGATAAACTATTAAAATTATAAAGGAAAAAACCAAATGAATCATCTTACATTACACGAGCAGAACATTGTTAGTCAAATTCAAGCGGAAACAAGCAAGAAGAATATTGATAATATTTCGCGAACAAATGCCTATTTTTCCTTTTTTAAAAGATATCCAGAAATTATTTGGTCCTTCCTAGCCAGCATGGTATCAAGGAATGGCGGTTGGAATATGTGTGATTTGGAGGGATCAATTTTCCCCCAGCTTCTTGCCCCTGAAGTCAGAAAGAGGCTGTTTATGACTTACGAACGGGCCAATTGGCTTATTTTTCATGATGCCTATCCTCAGTTAATGCTCTATCAATATTCGACGAAACTGAACCGTCCACTGTTTCATTTACTTCCCTTATTCCATGTCTCCCGGTTCATGCAAAAGGAATGGGAACGTTATTGGCAGACCAAAGATAACGGTAGACTTACGACAGCATTGATTATCAATGAACAGAATGTGATTCAAGATCCGGTCATTGAGCATCCTGTTTATAAAAAAAAGGTGTTCCATTCATTTATATTTAATTTTCAAGATTGGTTTCATTTTAGCTGCGTGCTATTTCCAACATGTGGGGGCGAGGTGTATGGGGCAAGTGTTAGTGGGTTTAAATCTCTTTCCAAGAGGATAGAGCTGGGAAAAAGATTAGTGAGAATTTTATTTCATCCCCGGCTTTTTCCTCATTTTTTTGAGTTTGCAGAAAAAACCCCCCATACTGGTTCACGGTTTGATTATGAACAGTATTTTAAAACAAGATCTGCTGGAAGAACCCCTATTCTGCGTAAAACCTTCCCTATTGTGGAACACCAGCAGCATGTATATATTGACTGGAGCAAGGAGCGGTTTGTATCGCCACTTTGGCTGCATGCCCCTGCCCGGTTCAAACATCCCATTCAGCTTACTGATTGGTACTATGAGAAATCAAATCAATTGCAATTACTAGTCTCACTAAAAAACCTAATGGAAATTCATAAATAAAAGTGAAAAAGCAAGGATTGCCCTTGCTTTTTCACCTTATTCAGCTGGGCTATTTGGTCCTTCCAGCTTTTTATCGCCGTATCCAGTCTTTTTTTCAGGTTCTGGCGGCTTAGCTTGATTCTTGGTTTGCCGACTTTTTTTAGCCATTAAAAACAC
The DNA here is from genome assembly GCF_000612665.1 of Neobacillus dielmonensis. Lineage (GTDB taxonomy): Bacteria > Bacillota > Bacilli > Bacillales > Cytobacillaceae > Neobacillus > Neobacillus dielmonensis. The sequence continues at coordinate 41,788 of NZ_HG942052.1, read as the reverse complement.
CTCCACCACTAGTTTGCACGAAATTGTACTTTTCATGCGGTAGGGAAGATGTCGAAAAAGGGTTAAGGAAATGCCAGTTTGCCACTTTCTTTAGCGAAACACTTCTAGTTTTGTCAATCATGAAGGAAGCTTAAAAGGGAGGGAGAATTAGTTAATAAACCATTTAGTCTTGGACCTGGAAATATGTTCTGTAGTTGAACAGTAAGGGAAATAACTTTCAGCCATATAACCACAATAGGAGGGTTTTTGATGATTAAACCACAAAGTAGTAAAGAAAGACTTTTAGCCAAACTGACGGGAATTTATGATCAATTGGAAGAGTTAGATGTGGTTCTTAAGACATCATTCTCAGCTAAGCGCTGTGAGCTTGATATGGAAGAGCATAGAAAAATAGCTGAGTCTTCCAGTAAACTCGCTATCCTGGAGAATAATAATCCTTCCTGCTTTGAAGGCAGCATCATAATCAAACCTCGTACTGCCAGTGTGTCTCAATCCTTAAAACTTGAATTGGGCTTTTGAATCTGGTTAAAATTAAATAATAGTAGCAAAATTGGTTTTTGCTCTCTTATTTATAAGGATTGAAGGGGAAATAATGGAGGAACAACTCCTAAATTTAACAGAAGAACTTTTAACATATAACCAGTTGTGTTTAAAATATTTTCAGGAAGTACGGGAAACTCAAAAGGAGCAGGATTTTTATCAGGTCGTAAAACCTTTTGCTGACAAGGTGAAATCTGTAAAAGATGAATGGCAGGTCATGATGAAGGATTGGGTGGAAAAAAAATCTCCCAAGCATATTCATAGAAATCAAATTGAGACCATCTCGGATCATATCGAACGGAATTCGATTCAGGCTTTTTTTCCCGGAACAAGTAAAGCGTTGTTCTTAAATGCAAACCGAACGATTAAATATTTTCTTGAAGAAGTAATAAAAGAAATAAATCATTAAAAAAGAGATGCAACGCAGCATCTCTTTTTTCATTCTATTTAGTATTCTCGATGAGGGAGTCTTCCTCGGCTGGCAGTTTGGCGCCTAGGCTTTCTAATTCACGGACAAGTTGTCGATATTCTTTAATCGTAATTTCATTATGAATGTAGGCTTTCTTAGCAAAATCCATTAGTGCATTTACGTCCTCAGTACTATAGTCCCGGGAATGTAAAAACTTACTTTTTAAATCGCGAATGTCCATGGTATACTCCTCCTTCATCATTTTCCTTATCGTAACATAGAAACGAATGATTTTTAGTTTTTATAAAATTTAAACTTTAGACAAATTTCACGCGGATTTGACAACAACTATTATCTTTTTTTATCACCTATCAGGGGGAATCTTCATACTGTGTAGCAGATAAATAAAGAGGAGATGTTTGCCCATGTCTGGTACCATGAGGCCTAATAATCGCTTTTTAAATGGATATCCGGGACAAGTGATGCAGCCGAATTTCATTGGTCAAGCGTGGAATCCCCCTTCTGAATTCCGCCAGCAAACGTACCCATATTATCCACAAGTTGCTGCCAATGGGTGGATGAATTTACAGCAATATCCTTATCCCTCGCAGGTAGCGCAGCCCTTTTTCCAAAATCATCAACCTGGTTTTGGAACACCCTACGTGGGAATGTCAGGTCAACCATACACACAAAAGGATTCTCAGTTTTTATTTCAAAACCCGTTGCAGCCAAAGGAAGAATCTTATTCTCAGCCCTATATGCAAATGAACGGGTACGGAATCATGAATCCATACCCTAAACAAAGTTTCATACCAAAGCAGCCAAGCGGTGTACAATCGCTTATGAACTCATTTAAGTCGCAGGATGGATCGATTGATTTTAATAAAATGATAAACACAGCTGGCCAAATGGTAAATGCCGTTTCGCAAGTCAGTTCGCTGGTAAAAGGCTTCGGGGGAATGTTTAAGGTATAAAAAAGACGGCTACATTAGCCGTCTTTTCAACTATTATAGTCATTCATTAATCCTCTGCTTCTATTTGAATCACATTTCCTTTTTCACGCGGAATCCGAATCTTCAATAGCCCATCACGATAAGAGGCTTTAATTTTTTCTTCATTAATAGCAGTAGGCAAAACAACCGTACGAGAGGATTGCTGGTGTACATATTTTCGGCGGTAAATTTGATTTTGATCGTCTTCTGTTGTTTCAAGTTCCTTATTATCAATGGTAATGGTTAAGTAATTTCCTGCTGTGTTCAAATGGATTTGTTCCCTTTTAACACCAGGGAGTTCGGCCGATACAATATACTCATCTTTTGTTTCTGCAGTATTTACCTGGAACCCTGGCTGAAATGGGAATGGGGTATTAAAAAACTCATCGATGGATTGCAGAAAACCTCTCACCGGCTGTTCATTAAAAAATTGATTAATAGATTTAAATATATCACCAAAGGGCTCAGAAAATGAATTCTTTCCGTTGTTTTTGTTACTTGGAAGATTTGACATACTAGTACCCCCATCTACAAAAATTCACATCATAATATATGCCGAGATACCCAATCAGGTTACGAATTGGGAGCCATGAATCTATGACAAAAATGTGAACATTGTTCTTCGTGTGATGTAAATCACATAAATTACAATCGCAGTAACGGTATGCTTTAAAGGAAATTAACGAAGGAAATTAACGAGAGCGAGGGAAGGCCATGTTTTGTTATCAATGTGAACAGACACCAACCGGAGGCTGTAATGTGATTGGTGTTTGCGGAAAAGATGAAACGATAGCTAGCTTGCAAGATACCATTATCTTTGGATTAAAGGGAATCGCAGCCTACCGTACCCATGCCAATCAATTGGGATATACCGATTCATTTGTTGACGCGGTGACTCATGAGGCATTGTATATGACATTAACCAATTCTAACTTTAATCTACAAGAACATATTGACATGGCAATGAGAGTAGGGCAATCAGCGGTACGTGTGATGGAGCTTTTAGATAAAGCACATACTGAAAGGTTAGGGATCCCACAGCCTATCCGTGTAAGCCAAAATAAAATAGAAGGTAAATCTATTGTTGTAACAGGTCACAATTTATTTGCTTTAGAGGAACTATTAAAGCAAACCGAAGGCAAAGGCATTAATATTTATACCCATTCAGAGATGCTGCCTGCCCATGGTTATCCGGCACTAAAGAAATATTCACATTTGAAGGGGAATATTGGAAAGGCATGGTATGACCAACGGCGTCTGTTTGAAAAGTTCCCGGGAGCTATTTTGGCTACTACGAATTGTGTAATGCCAATTAAGGGGACCTATGCTGACCGTATGTTCTCTTATGAAGTGGCGGGACTAGAAAATGTTCAAAAAGTTGTAAATGATGATTTTACACCAATAATCAAACGGGCTTTAGAGCTTCCAGAGGCCAATATTGAATCTGATGAGACTTTGATTACAGGTTTCCACCACGAAACGGTGCTCGGTTTGGCTCCTGAAGTTATTGACGCAGTAAAAGCTGGGAAAATCAAACGGTTCTTTGTAATAGCAGGCTGTGACGCTCCAGGAAAGGGCGGCGAGTATTATCGTGAGCTTGCAACTTCATTGCCTCCGGAAACTGTCATTTTAACTACTTCCTGTGGGAAATTTAGGTTTAACGATGTGGATTATGGAGTGGTTCCAGGAACAGAAATTCCTCGTTATATCGATTTGGGGCAATGCAACAATTCCGTATCAACAGTCAAAATCGCCATGGCATTGGCAGATGCATTTGAATGTGAAGTAAATGAACTGCCTGTAAGCATTGTGTTATCGTGGTTCGAACAAAAGGCTGTAGCCATTTTATTAGGATTGTTCAGCCTTGGAATCCAAGATATCCGGATTGGTCCAAAACCGCCAGAATTTATTTCCGAAGGTGTATTAAAAGTCCTTCAAGATACTTTCAACCTAAAACTAATTGGCACTGCCCAGGAAGACATGCAAGAAATGCTTTCGCTATAATTAGATGATCTCTCTTATGACATTCCCCGTACCGCAGCCTTTTATGGCTGCGGTGTTTGTGTTTGCTAAACTTTGTTGTTCCTCCTCTTCAACCATCGAGTGGAAAATAATACCGGATAATTTTTTTAACAAAACAGGTAATTTTACTTTTTTCACGAACGTTTATTCGCTAAAATAAAGGTATTGGGGTGAGGTCATGAAGTTAAGGAAAAACCTTCAGGAAATAGTAGAAGAGTTAAAAACAAACGAAAAGTTTAAGGGAAATATTGTTACATGGCATACAATTCCTGAAACGAAGGCGCAAACCGTGCCGTTTCCGGAAGATTTGCACCCATTATTGAAGGATGCGCTGCACCATAAAGGGATCGAGATGCTTTATACCCATCAAAGGACTGCATACGATAAAATTACCTCAGGAAAAAGTGTAGTAGCTGTAACCCCTACGGCTTCCGGGAAAACATTATGCTACAACCTTCCTGTTTTGCAGACAGTCCTCCAAAATTCAAATGCACGTGCCCTTTATATGTTTCCGACCAAGGCGCTTGCCCAGGATCAAAAAAGTGAAATCAATGAGCTGATCCAGTCAGCAGGGCTTAATATAAACAGCTACACATATGATGGGGATACGCCGGCAAACATCCGCTCTCGGGTCAGGCAGGCAGGTCACGTTGTCATTACCAATCCTGATATGCTGCATTCCGCCATCCTGCCGCATCATACAAAATGGGTTTCCTTGTTTGAAAACCTGAAATTTGTGGTGATTGACGAACTTCATACCTACAGGGGAGTTTTTGGCAGTCATGTGGCAAATGTAATCAGAAGATTAAAACGGATATGCGCGTATTACGGGAGTCACCCAGTGTTTATATGTACCTCCGCAACCATTGCCAACCCGCTGGAATTGGCTGAACGGTTAACGGAGGAACCAATGGAGCTGATTGACAACAACGGAGCACCAAGCGGGACCAAACATTTCGTTTTCTATAACCCGCCAATTGTAAATAAGCCATTAAACATTCGAAGAAGCGCTACGCTCGAGGTGAGAAGTATTGCAGGAGAACTGCTGAAGAATAAGATACAAACGATTGTCTTTGCCAGAAGCAGGGTCCGGGTTGAAATTATTCTTACTTACCTTCAAGAGTTAGTAAAAAACCAATTAGGACCTAAATCGATTATGGGGTATCGGGGAGGCTATCTGCCGACAGAGCGGAGAAAAATTGAAAAAGGCCTGCGATCTGGTGATATCTATGGAGTTGTCTCAACAAATGCTCTCGAATTAGGTGTAGATATCGGACAACTTCAGGTTTGTATTATGACTGGATATCCAGGCACGATATCTAGTGCTTGGCAGCAAGCTGGCCGCGCGGGACGGAGGCATGGCGAGGCGCTCGTTATCATGGTTGCGAGCTCTAGCCCTCTCGACCAATACATTATTCAGCACCCAGATTACTTTTTTAATAAAAGTCCGGAAACGGCCAGAATCCATCCAGATAATTTGATTATCTTAATTGATCATATGAAATGTGCCGCCTATGAGCTGCCCTTTAAGAAGGAAGAATCATTCGGGACCGTCGATACTGAGGAACTATTAGAATATTTAACAGAGGAAAGAGTTCTCTATCAAAACGGGGATAAGTGGTATTGGATGAACGATTCATTCCCTGCTCACAATATTAGTTTACGATCAGCCTCCCAGGAAAATGTCGTAATTGTCGACATAACCAATGTGGCCCACGCAAGAGTCATTGGAGAAATGGACAGGTTCTCATCCATGACCCTTCTCCATGAGGAAGCCATATACTTGCATCAGGGCACTCAGTATCAAGTAGAGAAACTAGATTGGGAGGAAAAGAAAGCTTTTGTGCGAGAGGTGGATGTCGATTATTATACTGACGCTAATTTAGCCGTGCAATTAAAGGTATTGGAAGTGGACAAGCTTCAGAAAAATCAAGCATCTGAAGTAGGATATGGCGATGTCAGTGTCAGGGCAATGGCTACGATTTTCAAAAAAATAAAATTTGAAACTCACGAAAATATTGGTTCTGGTCCCATTCATTTGCCAGAAGAGGAGCTTCATACGAATGCGGCATGGGTTTCTTTAAATAAACCATTAACCGAACTTGGGCAAGAGAGAACTGAGCAAGGGCTCGCAGGTGCAGCACATGCTCTGAACCATATCGCTCCATTATTCGTAATGTCTGACCCACAAGATATTCATGTTATACCACAGGTGAAAGCGGACCATAATGAAAAACCAACTATTTTCTTTTACGACCGATATCCGGGTGGGATCGGTTTAAGTGAAAAAATATATGGTGATGTAGCCAATGTATTTCATGAAGCCGAAAAAATGATTACAAATTGTCAGTGTGAATCAGGCTGCCCGTCCTGTATTGGAACCGATACGGTTAGCAACACCGCAAAACAAGATACATTGACAACTATTAAGGCGTTTGTCCCTACATCGGTTATGAACGGGGAAGTGCAAAAATGTCATTAAAAAATAAACTAAACCGGCTAAAACCCCATTTATCCGTTGGGGCACAGCCGGTCCACCCAGTCCCCAAACCAGAGCCTCCATCCATTGAGATTCCTTTTTTGGAAAAATGGAAGGCAGAACACGTGGTTCCCTATTATTTCGACGATAGTTATTGTTTAATCCGGGAAGTAGTTTACCCACTAGACCATAAGCATGGCCATTATTGCTTCAGCGATTTTCTAATTGCGATGGATATATGGAATAGGGAAAAAATTAATCATCCATTATCCGCTAAGGGTTTTCGTGCTGAAGAATTATTCTTCTTTGATACTGAAACCACAGGGCTTGGAGGAGGGACTGGCAATACGATTTTCTTGTTAGGCTATGCTAGTATATCTGGAGATAAGCTGATTTTGCGGCAGCACATTTTACCGCATCCTGGTGCAGAAGTTCCGTTGTATCAAAGCTTTTTGGAAAGGATAAATTATAAAACCCTGGTTACTTATAATGGGAAATCGTTTGATTGGCCGCAAGTAAAGACCCGTCATACTCTTGTAAGAGAGCATGTGCCAAAACTTCCCGAATTTGGGCATTTTGATATCTATCATGCAGCTAGACGATTGTGGAAGCATAAGCTGGATCGAATTAAGTTGACCAATGTTGAACAAGATGTCTTAGGGGTAGAGAGAGCGGATGACATTCCAGGATATTTAGCTCCCATGATTTACTTTGATTTTATTGAAAGTAAACAACCTGAGGGAATGCTTGGTATTTTAAAGCATAATGAGGTGGACATTTTATCCCTAGTTACCTTATATACACACTTAACTTTCCAGTTATGTGGGAAGGACCTAGGCCAGACGAGAAAAGAAACATATGAAGTTGGGCGGTGGTTTGCTGCTTTAGGGGAAACACATCAGGCAGAAAGGGTATTAACCAAATTAACAGCCATTCAAGATGTTACCTCGAGCAAGGCCATGCTTACTTTAGCCTATCAGCATAAAAAAGACCATAACTATCAGAAGGCCCAAAAGTTATTTTTAGATGCAGCAGAATCTGGAGGCCCACTGGAGCAGTTTACGGCATATATTGAATTGGCCATTATATATGAACATCGGATAAAGGATTTGCAACTTGCAATTGAATTCTGCGAAAAAGCCATGGATCTTGCTACAAAACGTAAAAAAACAAAATCAGAAAACATTTCCATCTTGGAACAGCTTGAAAAAAGATATGACCGACTGCTTAGAAAAAAAGAAAAATCTTAGGCTGATGGTAGCCTAAAATGAGTAAAATAAAAAATTGTTACAAAATGTTCATATTTTCATAGCGAAAATTAAACATTCCATATTGTCTAATACGTGTTTACAGAGTACAATTTAAAATTGTGTGAAGTGATTAACGTGAAAAATTTATGGAGCTGGAAAATATGTATAAAGCCATTTTGTTTTTGTATTTTGTAGTAGTTTGTTTAATTGCAGTTGTTCTGACCGGATTGAAGGACAGCTTTTATTCCTTTTTATAAGAAAAATAGGTATTTTCATTAGTACAAGAATACTCCTTCCTTCATAGGCTGTTAATGTAAGCAGAATGAAACGAAAGGAAGGAGAAGAAGTTATGTTTCTTGGTACAAATGTTACCCCGCCGGTCATTCACCCGACTACCAATCTAGTGAATCACACTTTTTCTACCACTATCGTGCCGCACATTCATCCAGTGCACACGACAACAGTTAACCATCATTTATTTCAGCATAAACATTATTGCCCGCAAACTGCTTCCTGTGCGGAAGATGTTTGCCATCAACAGATTAATTGCTGCAACCCATGTGCACCTGGAATGATGATGCCGCAAGCAACTATGCCAGCTGCAAATGCTCTTCCAAATGCAATGCCTAATATGGCACCAGGCTTTGGTATGGGTGGCCCAGGTTTCGGCGGCATGGGTGGTCCAGGTTTCGGACCCGGACCTTTCAGAGGCCGCAGGCCGTAGAGAGAGGTTTACTTGCAGGGGCTTCATAGCCCTTGCTTTTTTATTGTGTCTTCATTAGTATGATATGCTGTCCTTATAGAAATGATTGTCCATTTTTCAAAAAAATAATGAAAAGGAGAACCCAATTTTGATAAATGTTCTGGTGATTTCTGGGTATAAGCCCTATGAACTTGGGATTTTTAAAAAAGACCATCCTTCTGTTTATTATATAAAAACAGCCATTAAGAAAGCTTTACTACCGATGGTGGAAGAAGGACTTGAATGGGTTTTGATTAGCGGCCAACTAGGGGTGGAGCTTTGGGCAGCCGAAGTGGTATTTGAACTCCAGCTCGATTATCCAGAATTAAAATTAGCCGTGATTACCCCTTTTTTAGATCAGGAAGCGTCCTGGAAAGAGGATAACAAAGAGTGGTATGAATCTGTCTTGATGCAAGCGGACTTTGTTGATTCCGTCACTAAAAAAGGTTATGAAAAACCGTGGCAATTCCGGTTGAAAAATCAATTTTTTATTGATAAAAGCCAAGGTATGGTACTGCTATATGACCAAGAAAAAGAAGGCAGTCCTAAATTTTTGTACGAATTGGCCTTACAATATCAAAAAAGTCATGATTATCAAATCCAATTAATAAATTTTTATGACCTGCAATTGATTGTTGAAGAAGAACAAGAAAAACAGACAGATTTTTAAGCTAACTGCATATACATACCTGTGGAAGCTTATGTTGTACTAACGCTTTTGCCAATTAAAATTGACAAAAACGTTTCTTTTTGAAAAAATAGAAAGTAATGATTGGCGAATATCGAGGTGATGAGGATGCTGTCAGATAAAATTAAGTTAACAGCAAAAGATATATTGGAAAAAGAGTTTAAATCTGGTGTCCGTGGCTATAAACAAGAAGAAGTTGATAAATTTTTAGATTTAATTATTAAAGATTATGGAGCCTTTCAGCAAGAGATAGAAGACCTTCAGCAGGAGAATTTAAGACTTCGCAAACAGCTTGAAGAAGCATCGAAAAGGCAGCCGGTTGCACAACCTGCCGGTACAACTAACTTTGATATATTAAAACGACTCTCCAATTTGGAAAAGCATGTTTTTGGCAGTAAATTATACGATTAAAGTGTTTTCCTATTATTAACCATTGAATAACACGAAGAAATTACATATAATAGAACATGTACGTTAATGACGTTCGGGTAATCGCTGCAGTTAGCGGATGCAACGCTGCAGAGGAAAGTCCATGCTCGCACGGTCTGAGATGTCCGTAGTGTTCGTGCCTAGCGAAAACATAAGCTAGGGCAGCCAACCTATGGCTGACGGCTGGGAAAACATCTAAGTCCTTATGGATATGGTGTGAATACCTGTAAAAGTGCCACAGTGACGTAGCCTTTCTAGAAATAGAAAGGGTGGAACGGGTAAACCCCACGAGCGAGAAACCCAAATTATGGTAGGGGCGCTTTCTCTGAGGAAATGAACAAGGAGAAGGACAGATTCTTTTAGATTCTGTAGATAGATGGTTACCTCCTTAGTACGAGACATAAATAGTCGCTTGTAGTACTTTGGTACAGAACATGGCTTATAGAACGTTATTAATGGAATAGTTATTGGTAAAACTAAATGGCTCTCCTAGCGGAGGGCTTTTTATGTTACATGTAAATTGAATTTGTTGACTCATAAATGAACATAATGGAATTAAATGTACCAGTTGATAACGAATCAAAATACATACAAAGTGGATCTTAAGGGTGAAAAAATGGGAACTTATCAAATTATTGCGACCTCTGCAATGGGGCTCGAGGCTTTAGTGGCAAAAGAAGTCAGGGCACTAGGTTATGAATGTCAGGTTGAAAACGGAAAGGTTATATACACTGGAGATGAATACGCCATCGCGAAAAGCAATCTATGGTTGCGAACTGCTGATCGGATTAAGATTATAATAGGGGAATTTAAGGCCTTAACCTTTGATGAATTATTTGAAAAAACAAAAGCACTGCCATGGGAACAATTCTTGCCTGTAGATGCAGAGTTTCCGGTATCGGGAAAATCTGTGAAGTCTAAACTTTTTAGTGTATCGGATTGCCAGGCAATTGTGAAGAAGGCCATTGTTGAACGAATGAAACTCCAATATAAGAAAACAGGTTGGCTGGAAGAAAATGGCTCTTTGTATCGGGTTGAGGTGGCATTACTAAAAGATATTGCCACCATTACCATAGATGCAAGTGGACAAGGCCTCCATAAGCGAGGATTTCGAGCCTCCCAGGGAGCGGCTCCATTAAAGGAGACGCTTGCCGCAGCGCTAGTCATGTTAACCAACTGGCATCCCGACCGGCCATTTATCGATCCTTTCTGTGGTTCAGGAACGATCCCTATTGAAGCAGCGATGATTGGACAAAATATCGCACCGGGCTTTAACCGGGATTTTGTTTCGGAAAACTGGAAATGGATGCCGCAAAAGGTCTGGCAGGAAGCCCGAAATGAGGCAGAGGATTTGGCCAAGTATGACCAGCCTTTGGATATCATCGGTTCTGATATTGACCACCGCATGGTAAAAATTGCTTCGGAAAACTCCTTTGAGGCAGGTTTAGCAGATGTCATACAGTTTAAACAAATGCGAGTACAAGACATATCTGTCAAAAAGGAGTATGGGGTCATTATCGGTAATCCTCCATATGGAGAGAGGCTCGGGGAAAAACAAGAGGTGGAACAGATGTACCGGGAAATGGGACAGGCATTCAGCAAGCTAGACACCTGGTCGATTTATATTCTAACCTCCAATGAGAATTTTGAAGAACTATATGGTAAACCTGCTACAAAAAAAAGAAAGTTGTTTAACGGTTTTATTAAAACCGATTATTATCAATATTGGGGGAAAAGACCTCCACGTCAAGATTAACCATTAAAAAAATAGATGAATGTTATAGGCGTCGTTTCGGCGCTATTCTTTTTGGAGGGATAAGATGGAAGAGCGCATTCCGTTCGCCGTATCTAAAACAGAATCATTTTATGATCAGTTAAGCCAATGGATAGGGGATGTATTTTACGACATATTGCCGGAGTCAGGGTATGAACTAAGGGATGAACAAATCTATATGGCATTCCAGCTGGAAAAGGCATTTAAGGAAAAACAAGTCATGTTTGCAGAAGCTGGGGTTGGAACAGGGAAGACCATTGTTTATTTACTATACTCTATTATGTATGCACGCTATACCAATCGCCCGGCAGTAATTGCTTGCGCGGATGAAACATTAATTGAGCAACTGGTAAAAAAGGAAGGAGATATTGCCAAACTGCAACAAATATTGGGATTAAATATTGATGTGCGTCTGGCAAAATCTGAAGATCAATATTTATGCCTCAATAAACTGGAACAGGGAAGAATACACTTTCATGAGGAAACAAATTTCATATATGAGCAATTGCCGGACTTCGTGCAAGCTGCCGGTTCGATGCGGGCTTTTACTAGGTATGGTGATCGGCGAGAATATCCTGACCTGCCTGATGAAGTTTGGGAAAGTGTCAACTGGGATCCGCTTCAAGATTGTTTTTCTTGTGCAAATCGTCATCGCTGTGGGCTCACCTTAAACAGGGAGTATTATCGCCATGCACATGATTTAATCATTTGCTCCCATGATTTTTATATGAAGCATGTCTGGACTAAAGAATCACGGAAGCGAGAAGGGCAGTTGCCACTGTTGCCGGACCACTCCTCAGTTGTTTTTGATGAAGGGCATTTATTGGAATATGCTGCACAAAAAGCATTAAGTTATCGCTTTACTGAATATACACTGGAAACTTTGCTCACCAGGCTAATGGAAAATGATGTGCGCGAGCGAACATTACATACGATTGAGGAAGCTATATTGGATAACGAAGCCTTCTTTAACGTGATTTCGCAATTTTCCTCAACCCCTGAAAACTCTGAGAAACAGTTAATTCATAAGCATTCATTGGTGATGCGAGCATGTAGGAAACTACTCTCAACTTTACAGAAATTAGAGGAAGAGCTTGTATTTGAGAGTGAACTATTTGTCATTAATGAATATGACCTAAGAATTGTTGAAGAATATTTAGAGCAAATCACTTATTCATTATCTCTGTTTCTTCAGGAATTAAATGGGATTACTTGGTTCGAAGAAAATGGCGGCGAACGAACATTAGTGATTATGCCTAAACTTGTTTCTGAAGTGTTGCAGGAAGAAGTCTTTTCACAGAAAAAGCCTTATATTTTTTCATCAGCCACTTTATCTAACGAGAACTCGTTTGATTATATTGCATCAAGTCTCGGTATTAAGGATTATCTATCATTCTCTGTTAACTCTCCATTTGAATATGAAGATAAAATGGCGGTTTACCTCCCGAAGTTTCCTAAAGATGAAGCAGAGAAGAAATTGGATTATGTAATAGAGCAAGTCATTAAATCGGAAGGACGGGCTCTAATTCTCCTAAATACAAAAGCAGAAATGGAACAAATTAAATTAAAGTTATTAAATGAGGACCTTCCTTTCCCTGTTTACTTTGAGGGGGACGAGGAAATCAGTACTCTTGTTTCTAGGTTTCAAAATGAGGAACATGCGGTCCTATGCTCGATGCATCTTTGGGAGGGGCTTGATATACCAGGGCGGTCGCTTGAAAATGTTACAATACTTTCTTTGCCCTATCCGCCTAATGATCCCGTCTTTATTGCGAAGCGAGAGGGAGTGGATGACCCATTTACAGAAGTGGACTTGCCCTATATGCTCCTAAGACTCAGACAAGGGATTGGACGATTAATTAGAAGTGAAGCCGACCAAGGTGTTGTCCATATTCTGCTCGAAAAAGAAACTTCCGAGACTGTAGTACAAAAAATTCACGGCATTTTGCCAGTAGAACCATTAGAAATTAATCACAAATAAGAAAAGAGGAAGCAGATTGCTGCTTCCTCTTTTCTTAACTAAACAACTCTTGTTGCAGCAAATCACGGTCAATCAGATAATTTCCTTCCTCATCCGAGACAATCAAATCCTTCTTTTTTAAAAGATTGATGGTTCGGCTGACTGTTTCCCTTGAGGTTCCGATCATATTGGCCAATTCCCGGTTGGTAAATTGAGTAGTTAGTTTATAGCGGTCACCCATTTTTTCACCGTTCGTTTTACATAACCTAATGAGCAGCAAAACAATTTGTTCGAATGTATTATGCAAAACCTGAGCTTCTAATCTTCCTTGAAGGTCAATTATTTTTTCTCCCAGCACTCGAAACAGCTTTACACTAAGTTCCGGATAAGTTAGGAGTATTTTCTCAAATTGATCAATTGGTATCACAATCAATAGTGCATCTTCCATAATCTCGGCCATTGCAGGATACCGTCCTTTTATAAAAAATCCTGCGTGAGGGAACATTTCTCCTGCTTCTAGAATAGAAACAATCTGCTCTTTACCGGAAAAATCGGTTTTATAAATTTTGACCTTACCACTATGAATAAAAAATACTCTGTCCAGTGGGTCGTCCTGCATAAAAACATACATTTTGCTTCTATATAGACGAGTCTGGGCTATTTGTACCATCTGCTCCAATTCACTATCAGATAACTCTTTGAATAGTGGAACATGTGAAAGCCTCTCTTTAATATCTTCTTGCTTCAATTGCATCACCTTCATGGTTAATAATCATCATTCTATATTATATCACTAGAAAAAGTGATAGTAAGTGACCTACGTCATATTCAATGAAAATACTTCTCAGCCTTGTGCTAAATATCACAGGAAAAAGATGAAATCCTTCACTTTGTGTCGAATGTGTGACAGCTACAATAGGAAGTGTGATAAATATAGAAAGGGTGGCTTTGGATGGAAATACAGCGTAACGAACCAGTGAAAAAGGTGGTAAAGGAAAAGAAAAACGCCTTATTAAAATCCATTCTAATCGTGACAGTTCTACTAAGCTTTACGGTCTTACTAGGTGGAGGATACTGGATATTTAAGGAACAGGCCCCAAGACCGCTAGAGGTAACAAATGAGCAAGGAAAAGTATTATTTACAAAAGGATCGATTATGGGGGGGCAGGCCGTTTGGCAAAAATATGGACTAATGGACTACGGTACAGTTTTAGGACATGGATCTTATATGGGGCCAGATTATACGGCTGAGTCGTTAAAAATATATACAGAAGGCATGCAGGATTATAAAGCGGATATTCAGTATAGCAAAAAGTTTTCAGATTTAAATGAAGATGAAAAGTCTGGCATAAAAAATCAAGTTATTAAAGAAATGCGCAAAAACCGATATGACTCTGCCAAAGATAAGTTAACACTTACAGATGCGCAAGAGTATGGGCTTGAGAGGGTCAGGAAACATTATCAAGAAATTTTTACAAAAGGGGATGGCTGGGGGTTAAAGGCTCATTTAATCAAAGAATCAGATATGCCTAAAAAAGACCGTGCATATGTTGCGGCTGGTGATCAAATGAAGCAAATTTCAGACTTCTTCTTTTGGACTGCATGGCTTTCAAGCACTGTCAGAGAAGGAGATAAAATTACCTATACGAATAACTGGCCATACTATGAAGATGCTGGAAATCATCTGTCATTTTCTGCGGTTTGGTGGAGTGGAGCCAGTATTACAATTTTTCTAGTGATGCTAGGGTTAATCTTGTTCTTCTTTTACCGTTATAAATTTGGTATGCAGGAAGCGTATAAGGAGGGAGAATACCCTAAAATTGACATACGCAAAATACCCGTTACAAGTTCCCAAGTCAAAACGGGTAAATATTTTACTATTGTCACAGTGTTATTCTTTGTTCAGTGTATGTTTGGTGCGCTGCTGGCACACTATTACATTGAACCTGAAAGTTTCTTTGGCATTAAGTGGATCCATGATATTCTTCCATTTAACATTACAAAAGGCTATCATTTACAATTAGCAATTTTCTGGATTGCCACTGCATGGCTTGGCATGGGCATATATGTCGCTCCACTTGTTGGAGGCTATGAACCAAAGAAACAGGGATTATTGGTTGATTTATTATTCTGGGCACTCGTTGTGTTGGTTGGCGGCAGTATGATTGGTGAATGGCTTGGAGCTAATGGAAAACTGGGCAATCAATGGTTCTTATTTGGTCATACCGGATGGGAGTATATTGAACTGGGGCGTGTCTGGCAGTTGATTCTAATTGTAGGTATGTTAATCTGGCTGTTTATTGTGTTTCGTGGGGTGAAAGCAGGTTTGAAACGGGAAACTGATAAAGGCGGCTTGATTCATCTATTATTCTACTCAGCTATTGCCGTTCCGGCATTCTATGTGTTTGCCTTATTTATCAATCCTGGTACTAGTTTTACTTTTGCCGATTACTGGCGCTGGTGGATTATCCACCTTTGGGTAGAAGGTATTTTTGAAGTATTTGCGGTTGTAGTAATTGGATTCTTGCTTGTTCAATTAGGTTTGGTAACGAAGAAATCCACTGTCAGACAATTATACTTTCAATTAATTTTGCTACTGGGCAGCGGCGTAATTGGAATCGGGCATCATTATTACTATAATGGCTCTGCGGAAGTCTGGATTGGACTTGGAGCTGTTTTCTCAGCGATGGAAGTCATTCCATTGACTTTATTAATATTAGAAGCGTATGACCAATACAAAATGATGCGTGACGGGGGAGTGGATTTCCCATTCAAGGGCTCTTTTTGGTTCTTAATCTCTGTTGCAATTTGGAACTTGGTCGGTGCAGGTGTATTAGGCTTCTTAATTAACTTGCCAGCTGTATCTTACTTTGAACATGGTCAATTTTTGACCCCTGCGCATGGACACGGTTCAATGATGGGCGTATATGGCATGTTTGCAATAGCAGTTCTACTCTATTCTTTAAGAAATATAGTGAAACCTGAGTTCTGGAAAGATAAGTGGCTCAAGATTAGCTGTATCCTATTAAACGTCGGTCTAGCTGGCATGGTATTTTTATCGTTACTGCCGGTTGGTTTTATGCAAATCAAAGAAGCTTTCAATAACGGTTATGCAGCATCAAGGTCTTCCGCCTTCCTGCAAAAAGACTTAGTTCAAACGATTCTAACTTGGCGGGCAGTGCCTGACACCATTTTCTTGGTTGGAGTGGTTATATTAGTGTTGTTCTGTATCAAATCGTTATTCCATTTAAGGAAACCAACACACAAAGAGGAAGAGAGACTCCCTGTTAAGGATCTAACATTAGAAGATTAACATGTAGAGAATCCGCATGGTTAGCTTTGCGGATTCTTTTCAGGTTTTTCCTGTCTTTCATAGCAATCAAAGCAATAAAGCTCCTTTGCATCTGTGTGGACACCATTCAAGAAACCGTCTAAGCAATAAATTTCTTTTTTACAATTGGAACAACAGCCGACTAATTCTTTCAAAATACTTCCCTCCTAGTGATTATTAATTAAATCATACACTAGAAGTGATAGGACTCACTATATGAAAAACAAATATTTTTTATAATATACAAGAAATTAAGAAAAAAGGAGAATAGATATGACAACCTTTTCTAAAGTAATTAATGTACCGGAAATTCCGCCCCGCGACAAGCATCCGAAGATTTTACAAACATTTGATGAGTTAGCATCTGGTGAGTCGATGCAAATCATTAATGATCACGATCCCAAACCATTACATTATCAATTCATGATGGAGAGGCCGGAGCAATTTATTTGGGCGTATCTCGAGCAAGGTCCCGAAATCTGGAAGGTCGTTATCGGCAAGAGATAAATTTCCTGCTGCCAAACAACAGAGACAAGGTTTCTGTTGTTTTTTAATCCTAATTTTTATTTGAGTATCAGAAAAGTATGATAAGATTTACTCATAAAAGGGGGATTACCTAATGAACATTAAATACATAGAGAATGAATTTCTTGACTATGTCAGAAAAATGACCGCATATCATGAAGCCTTGGGTTTGCTATACTGGGATTTGAGAACTGGGGCGCCAAAACAGGGCGTTGACCAAAGGTCCGAAGTCATCGGAATGTTGTCTAGTGAGGTATTTAAAATGTCCACCTCTGAAGAAATGGCGGCATACATAGCCAGCCTTTCTAAAGCTGATTTGCCAGAAAACACACGTAAAGTTCTTGAGGAGTGCAAAAAGAATTACCAACAAAATAAAAAAATTCCTGCAGAAGAATATAAAGCATTTGTGGTACTTCAATCAAAGGCAGAGAGTGTATGGGAAGAAGCAAAGGCAAAATCAGATTTTCTCATGTTTCAACCCTATTTAGAGAAGTTGGTTGAAACAACAAAACGGTTCATCGATTATTGGGGTTACAAAGGAAATAAGTATAATGTGCTTCTTGATTTATATGAGCCGGGAATGACCGTTGAGGTGCTTGATGAAGTTTTTGGGGAGTTAAAGGAAAAAATTGTCCCGCTTGTCCAGAAGATTTCACAATCATCGCATCAGCCGATGACGGATTTTTTGTTTAAGCCAATTTGCAAGGAAAATCAGCGTAAGTTGAGTTTAGATTTTCTCAATCAAATCGGTTTTAATTTTGATTCCGGAAGGCTTGACGAAACCGTTCATCCTTTTGCCACAGGATTAAACCCCGGAGATGTCCGCGTCACCACAAGATACGACGAAAAAGATTTCCGGACCGCCGTTTTTGGAACGATACATGAAGGAGGCCATGCCCTATATGAACAAAATATATCAAGAGATTTAATTGGGACACCTCTTTGTGCTGGAACATCCATGGGTATCCATGAATCACAATCTCTATTTTATGAAAATCTGGTGGGGCGCAGCCTGCCTTTTTGGAAGCACAATTATCATTTATTAAAGAAATACGCTAGCGGCCAGTTTGATCACACCGACGTTGAGGAGTTTTATCGGGCGATTAATGAGTCTAAGCCTTCCTTTATCCGAATTGAAGCTGACGAATTAACGTATCCGCTGCACATCATCATCCGTTACGAAATCGAAAAAGGATTGTTTAATGACGAGATTGCTGTTTCTGATTTGCCGGAGGTTTGGAACAACATGTATCAACAATACTTAGGGATTTGTCCGCGGAATGATGCTGAGGGTGTCCTGCAGGATGTGCATTGGGCTGGCGGCAGCTTTGGCTACTTTCCATCGTACGCGTTGGGGTATATGTATGCAGCACAATTTAAGCATAAGATGCTGACCGATTTGCCTCATTTTGACTCGCTGGTAGAAAACGGTCGATTACAGCCTATTCAAGAGTGGCTGACGAATCATATTCACCAATACGGTAAACTTAAAAAACCACTTGAGATCCTACAGGATGTCACCGGTGAGGGTTTAAATGCTAAATACTTAATAGACTATCTCTACGATAAGTATGGAAAGATCTACCGGATAAATTAAGGTGGCTGTTCCTATCATTCAAGTTTCGGTTCTCAATCAACCATTGTCTTAACAAATGAAAAAAAGGCCTCAATCACTAGCGATTGAAGCCTTTTTGCGGATTACCATGTTTTGAATCCTTTAGATCCTGGAGGTGCATTTTGAATAATATCAATGAACGGTATAGTGTAAGCAAATAAGATGAGAACAGCAGTGATCCCTAGCCATAGTTTCCAATTTTCGAATACCATTGGTGCAGCTGCCTCTGATTTCTCCGCTTCACCAACTGGGAATTCCTCGTCACCTTTTGGAGCAAAGAAAGTTAGATTAATAAAGATGATCAGCACTAAAATGATGCCAAGGAATAGAATCGTACCGCCAACAGCTTGTGCAATTTGATAAGGAATCCATTGTGCAGCTTGAGCAGAGTCTCCATAAGTGGAGAAGGCTGAGCGCCTTGGACCGCCTAACAGCCCTTGGATATGCATCGCACCTGACATAAATACCATTCCAATAAACCAAACCCAACCTTGGATAATGGCAAGTTTATTCATCGACTTTGTTAATTTTCTGCCTGTTAAATGGGGCACAAGCCAGTAAGATATTCCGAAGAATGTTAATACAACGGAAGTAGCTGCTGTTAAATGAAAGTGCCCCGTTACCCAGATGGTATTATGAACCACCTGGTCCATTTGGTTTGAAGCATTTACAATCCCGCCTGCACCGGCAGGGATAAACGAAGCCATTCCTATGAAAGGTACTGTAAACCGTGCATCATTCCAAGGAAGAACCTTAAACCAGCCGAACAATCCTTTTGCTCCTTTAGAACGGCCATATCTTTCAAACGTCGCAAATAACGAGAAGGCAGTCATTAAGGATGGTATGACAACCATAAACGTTAAAATAACCTGTATGAATTTCCAAGCAGGATCTATACCTGGTTCCGTTAGCTGATGGTGGAACCCTACTGGAATCGAAAACAATAGGAACATGATAAACGATAAACGTGCTAATGAATCTGAGAAAATCTTTCCGCCAATAATTTTTGGAATTATGGCATACCAGCACATATATGCAGGCAGCAACCAGAAGTAAACTAATGGGTGACCAAAATACCAGAATAAAGTCCGGCTTACCAAAACATCTACAGTTTTCACCCAGCCAAGAGACCAAGGAAGTAATTGGAACAAAACCGTCGATGCAACACCTAATGTAGCAACAATCCATAAAACAGTGTTAATCACCGCCATGAAACTTAAAAGTGGACTTGGTTTTCCAGGGTTATTTTTGCGCCATTTTACGTAAGTCATAATTTGTGAAGCGCCATCCACCCAGCTGCCAACGACAACAAAAGTCAATCCTAAATAGAAAATCCAATGCGCTTGTAATGGAGCATAAAAGGTGTATAGGACAGATGCCTTATTGAGCAATACCATTGTTGCTGCCATTGCTGTGCCAAGAGTCATTAACCAAAAACCAACCCAGCCTGTTCTTCGGGCAGCGTTAGAATGTGTTCCTGCTGTCCTGCTGACAGCAGCATATTGAAATCCCATGATAAAAAAGGTAGTTAAAATAAGTCCCATCATGACGCCGTGAACGGTTAATAGTTGGTAATAACCGATGCCGGCAGGAAGTTCAAATTTACCGGAACGAACTAGCGTTTGTAATAATCCCATTAGTCCACCGATCGCCAAGGCGGCAAATGCTACGAAAAAGTGAGCCATTGAAAGCTTTGCATCGCGCGGGTCTACTTTAATTTTATCTGCTGCTGTGTTCATCATTTTTCTACCACCTCAATCTTTGAGAACATTAAATGGTGGCCGGAGCCGCAGTATTCGTTACACACAATTAAATATTCTCCTGCTTTATCAAATGTTGTTGTATATTCGCTGACATAACCGGGTTCAAGCATCATGTTGATATTTGTTCCCGCCACTTCGAAACCATGAATCACGTCTTTGGTTGTGGCAATTACTTTAACTTTGGCACCCAGCGGAACCTCTACTTGGGCAGGATTGTAAGAGAATGCTTGGGCTACATAAACCAATTCATAGTCCCATTCCTTCCCTTCCACTTTGTGCAGTCCTGGTTTATTGAAAGGCTTTGTTTGATCTACCTTTTCAGGGTTAATTGTAGTTAAGCAGCTTGGCGGCTTATTGCCAAGATAGAAGGCGCTTACCCCGACAACGGATAAGAAAATGACGAGGCAGCTTATGCCAAAAATGAGCCAAATTTTTTCAAACTTATGAATATGCATCTTGTTTCCCCCCTTTTGTCTTTAGAAGCGGTCGACGAATAAGTAGTAGACACTTACCCAAGTAACAATAATAAATAATCCCACAAAGAAAACGGATGCAAGTGTCCCCTTTAAGGAGGAGCTGTCTTCTACTTCGGTTTTCTGGTTTGCTTTAAGTTCCGCTTTCGCCATCCCCTTACACTCCTTTCAACTTTTTACAATGAATGATAAGTTCTCTTTCATAATACAAAACAATTGTGAAAGTAAAATATGAAATCGGAGAGTTCACAAATTGTTCATTCCTTATATATCTAACATGTTAAAGGTAAAAAACTGATATAACAGTGATTTAAATCACATCAGAGGGCGGGGAATTGTGGCGGAAATGTGAATTATCTTTTGTCTTCTATGGACTGGTATGGAAGATTTGCAAAGGAGCTTGGATGGAGTCACAAATTGTTAACAACAAAAATATGATAAAAGAAGAATTCAATTTTATGCTGTGGTGATGAAATTGGTTAAATATTATTGTGAGCACTGCCGGCTTTTATATAACAAACTGCAAAATTGCCAGGTCTGTGGCATACTAGCAGGCAATAAAATAAAAATAGAAGTCCAAAAACAATCTGAAAAGTAAGTAAAAGAAAACAACTTTTCTAGGGTTTTGGAGGAGATTGGAAAAGTTTAGATAGTGAAAGATGGATAAAATCACGTTATAATAAAAATGCACAACAACAACCTTCAAAACGTTTGCTTCCTCATGCTGAGGGAGCTTTTTTTTGTTTTTGCGAGATTAGATACATATTAAGGATCTAAGAATGAAAAACTACCTCTAGATTAGTTTAAGGAGAATGGAAGATGCCGATTATTGTTTCTGCAGCTGAGGTGGTTCCCCCATATGAAATTAAGCAAGAACAAGTTACAAAGTTTGCCCGGGACTTATTCTCTGATACATTTACGGATATTGATAGATTATTAAGGGCATTTCCGAATGGTCAAATTGAAACCCGTCATTTTGTAAAGGACCTGTCATGGTATCGTGAGCGGCATACATTTGAGGAAAAAAATAAGACATATATTGAAGAAGCTGTTCAATTTGGAAAAGAAGCAATTGAAAAATGCTTAAATAATAGTGATTTCCTTAAAACGCCCATTGCATATGAGGAAATAGACGCCATTTTATTTATATCTTCAACAGGGATATCCACGCCAAGTATTGATGCAAGGATTATGAATCAATTGCCGTTTCATTCGCACACAAAGAGAATCCCAATCTGGGGTCTTGGTTGTGCAGGAGGCGCCAGTGGGTTATCGCGCGCATTTGAATATTGCTTAGCCTTTCCAGAAGCTAAAGTGATTGTGCTTTCGGTCGAACTCTGTAGCTTAACCTTTCAGCCTGGGGACGTGTCCAAAAGTAATTTAATTGGAACATCCTTGTTTGCTGATGGGATAGCGTGTGCCTTAGTTTGTGGAGATGACTGTAATCTTAATGAATTTGGTCAAAAACGTGCATACCCATCTATTATTGCAACGGAATCAACCCTGATGCAAGAGTCACTTGATGTGATGGGCTGGGATGTTAAGGATGACGGATTGTTTGTGGTTTTTTCACGAGACATCCCACATATTATTGAGGAATGGTTAAAACCAATTGTAGATCATTTTTTGGCAAGAAATCGAAGGACTTTAAAGGAGATAGACCATTTCATTGCGCATCCAGGTGGGAAAAAAGTTTTAGATGCCTATAAAAAAGCAATGGGATTTACTTCATCCATGACTGACCTTTCTTTTCAGGTATTGAAGCATCATGGAAACATGTCTTCTGCCACCATTTTATACGTCCTAAGGCTTTATCTCGAAAGGGATATCCCAAGAGGCTCATATGGCCTTTGTACGGCGTTAGGACCAGGATTCAGCTCCGAATTACTTTTATTGAGGTGGGTGGAATGAATGATTTGGTACCCTTCTTTTCTTTGTTCCTTTTTTTGATTGTTCAGCGATTTTCTGAATTAGTCTTGGCTAAGAATAATGAAAGATGGATGAAGCAGCGGGGAGGAATTGAATTTGGCAGCAACCATTATCGATATATGGTAATCATGCATGGTTTGTTTTTTCTGATTCTGATATTAGAAAAATGGTTGCTAAATCGGAGCTTATCCCCCGCATGGCAAGGACTTGTACTGTTGTTTCTCATGATAGAAGGCCTTAGAATTTGGGCAATAACTGCATTAGGTAGGCTTTGGAACACAAAAATTATTATCATCCCCAATATAAAAGTGGTGAAGAAGGGGCCCTATCGGTTTATAAAACATCCCAATTATTTGGTCGTTTCTATGGAATTTCTCGTAGTGCCCATCCTCTTCCAATGCTACTCTACTGCATGTCTATTTACGATTTTAAATGTGATCATGCTTTCTGTCCGTATAACAGAGGAAGAAATGGCCCTAGGCAAGTTAACAAGGTATAAAGAGGATTTCAAGGGTTTCCGCCGGTTTGTGCCGAGAATTGTTAAATAATTTTGACAGCTGCCAATAGTTTGTTGAAAACGATTATCAGTTATGTTATCATTTAGGAAATGATGAAAATCATTCTCATTACTGAGCATGGTAAGGAAGGTGTTACATATGACTTATGCTTTTGTTGGAGGAACACTTATTATTTACGCATTCGTCATGAGGCACGTTTTAAAAAATATAACCCATTAATGAAAAAGTCTTCGAAGGTCAAGGAGAAATCCTTGGCCTTATTTGTTATAAAAAAACATCCCAGTAAAAGGGGTGTCAATATAGGAAAAGTCAGAATTATTGTGTAAAATAGAAATATTATTAAGCTGCTAAGGGGTATTACAAATGGTGAAAACAGTAAAAACAAAAGAGACCGTTGAGACACTTAAACACAAACTCGTCTCGGCATATAACTACTTCATTTTGGAAAAAGATATGGAGCATGCTGAAAAAGTAAAACAGCTTGCTAAAAAATTTGCCAACCAGGAATTCACAATTGCCTTTTGCGGCCACTTTTCTGCGGGAAAATCAACAATGATTAATCGAGTAGTCGGTGAAAATATTCTCCCGTCCAGTCCAATTCCAACGAGTGCTAACCTTGTCAAAGTAAAATTTGGTGATGAGTATGCCAAAGTGTTTTTTAAAAACGAAAAACCTAGATTATATTTAGCGCCCTATGATTATGAACTTGTAAAAAATTATTGCAAAGATGGGGACACAATTCAGGAAATTGAAATTAGCCATAGCAGTTCCGTCTTGCCACAAGATGCAGTAATAATGGATACACCTGGCATTGATTCTGCTGATGATGCCCACAGAATTGCCACAGAATCAGCGCTTCATCTCGCTGATTTAATCTTTTATGTAATGGATTATAATCATGTGCAAGCGGAGCTGAATTTTTTCTTTACTAAAGAATTAACGGAAGCTGGAAAAGACGTCTATTTGGTCATTAATCAGATAGATAAACATAATGAGGAAGAATTAAGTTTTTCAGATTTTCAAAAAAGTGTCGTGGAATCCTTTGCTTCGTGGGGGGTAAGACCGCCAAGAATTTTTTATACCTCACTAAGGGAAAAAAATCATCCTTACAATGAGTTTGCAGAACTACAGGCATTTATTTTAAAACAGTTGAATCAATCACAGCAATTACTTTTGCCATCTGTGTTTCATTCTCTGAAAAAAATTACCCGGGACCATCTTGAACAAACCAAAAAGCACGGGGAAGAAGATCTTCTTCCTTATTTGAACATGATAAATGAACTATCGGAACAGGAAAAAACAACAATTATAAAAAACTATCAGGAACGGTCTGCTGAGCTAAAATCAGTGCTGGAGGGTACACAAATTCAGGAAAAGGAATTTGACCTAGAACTGGAAAAGCTGCTTAACAATGCCTATTTAATGCCTTTTCAAACGAGAAAGTTAGCAGAAGTTTACCTAGAATCATGCCAGCCTGAGTTCAAAGTGGGTTTCCTATTCTCAAAACAGAAGACCATAGAGGAAAGAGAAAACCGGCTTAATGCGTTTTATCAGGATATTCTGGAGAAGACCAAATCACAGCTTGAGTGGCATATTCGGGAATATCTGCTTCGTATCTTAAAAGATACCGGTATTCATGATGGGGAAGTGCAGCATTTAGCTCAGTCTTACTCCATTCATGTTTCTATTGATTTGCTGCAAAGGGCTGTAAAGCAAGGGGCACTGTTATCAGGCCAATATCTGCTTCAATATACAGATGATGTTGCAAATGAAATTAAAAAAGCAGCCAAAATTCAAGCAGCAGAATTCCGGACCTGTTATTTTTCCTCATTAAAACAACGTAACCGTTACCTATCGGAGCAGTATCAGAGCGAAACACAAGAAATGCAGAAATATATTACTGCATTTTCTAAGATTAGTGATTTTAAAAACATATTAGCCGAAAAAGCAAAGGATATAGAAAAGCTTTTTTCCAAAGAAGTTCATGTAGAATCCGGCACAAACTGGCTTTTTGAACAGGAACCAGAACAATTTGAGATTGTTAGAACCAATGGGGCAACAAAAGAATTGCGACAATTAACTGTGCAGCATCAAGAGGTGAGTACCAAACAAAGACAACTAGCCGAAGGAACGTTGGACGTTAGGGATGTGAAAAGGACAAGTGCAAGGCTTCAAAAAGCTTCCAGGTTAATCAAAGATCTACCTGGTTTTCAAAAGTTGGCTCATGAATTAATGGAAAAAGCAGAAAGATTGGAGAATAAAGGGTTTACTGTAGCATTATTTGGTGCTTTCAGTGCCGGAAAATCATCGTTTGCCAATGCTTTAATGGGTGATAAAGTTCTTCCAGTTTCACCTAATCCTACCACTGCAGCCATAAATAAAATTAAGCCTGTTACTTCTGAGTACAGTCATGGAACTGTCCGAATTAAATTTAAGGATCCAGCTGCCATGTTCCAAGATCTCAATCGCTCCTTAAAGGTATTTGATTTAGAAGCAGAGGATTTCAACCAAGCCTTAGCAAAAATAAATCAAATTTTGAAAAAGAAAGAACAGGAAAGTGCCGCTGAGAAAACTCATTATGCTTTTCTACGGGCATTCCAATTAGGGTATGATTCTCTTATTAACCGGCTTGGAACTATTTTAGAAACGGAAATTAGCGAATTTAACGAGTTTGTCGTGAAAGAAGAGAAATCCTGTTACGTGGAGTGGATTGAGTTATACTACGATTGTGAGTTAACAAGAAAGGGCATCACTCTTGTCGACACACCAGGAGCTGACTCCATCAATGCACGGCATACTGGAGTGGCCTTTGACTATATTAAAAACTCAGATGCCATTTTATTCGTTACTTATTACAATCATGCATTTTCTCGTGCCGACCGCGAGTTTTTAATCCAGCTTGGCAGGGTCAAAGAATCCTTTCAATTAGATAAAATGTTTTTTATCATTAACGCAATTGATTTAGCTGAAAGTGTTGAGGAAAAAGAAGCAGTTGTTGATTATGTAGTAAGCCAGTTAATGCAATACGGCATTCGGAACCCTCATCTCTATTCGGTTTCAAGCTTACAAGCCATAAATGAAAAAAAGAATCCGGGTTCAAACGTTAATTCGGGAATCAACTTCTTTGAAGACGGATTTTATCGGTTTATCACTAACGAGTTAACCGAAATGGCGATTACAGCGGCCGAAACCGAATTGCATCGGGTAAGTGGAATGGTGAACCAGTTAATTCAAAGTTCACAGCAAGATAGCGCTGTAAGAGCAGAGAAACGCCAGGAATACAATAATCAATTGTCGATGATACAAGGATTGTTTGAAAATCAGAAAATCGACCCGGTGCGGATGCGAATGATACAAGAGGCAGAGGAACTTGTTTTTTATATCAAACAGAGGGTATTCTTCCGGTTTAATGATTTCTTTAAAGAAGCATTTAATCCATCAGTTCTAAAAAATGACGGGCGCTCTATGAAGAAAGCATTGCATGCTGCACTTGAGGAATTTCTCGAAAGTATAGGCTATGATTTTGCTCAGGAAATGCGGGCCACGACTGTCAGGTTAGATCGATTTGTTGAAAAGGTTCTGCTCGAATATCATGCTTCCCTACATCAAGCTGTCAATACCATTAACCGGGACCTTTCATTTTCAGCTTATGAAAAAAGTCCAGGAAAAGAAATAGACTTTCCAATCGCCTTTAAGGATGTCGAACGTCAGCTTTTTACAAAAGCATTGGCTTATTTTAAGAATCCGAAGGCATTTTTTGAAAAAGATGAAAAGACATTGATGAGCACGGAGCTTAACAACCAATTAAACCCATTGGCAGATCAATATTTATCACAAGAGTCGGCGCGGTTAATGGAACATTATGAAGAATATTTAACCAATGAATTTAACCTGTTGCTGCAGGAATTAAACGAACAGGTGAGTGATTTTTATTATAGCTTGTTAGCAGCCTTAGATGGCGGCTTATCAATTGAACTGCTGACTGATATTGTTCAACAACTGGAAGCAGAGGTTGTTAGCTGATCTGGCCCAAAACGAAATAGCAAAGCTTCTTTGGCCAATCTATGTTATAATAGTAGACGCGCCCAAAAGGCATGCGGTGTAGGTTTCATGCCCGCTGTAAATGAAGGAGGTCCAAAATGAATAAGCACCAGCCATCTTTCCTGCTTGTCGACGGTATGGCTTTGTTATTTCGAGCCTTTTATGCAACTGCTGTAACAGGGCAATACATGATTAACTCAAAAGGTATTCCAACCAATGGAATTTACGGTTTTATAAAGCATTTGTTTACTGCTGTCTCTACCTTTAAACCTTCACATGTTGCTGTTTGCTGGGACATGGGAAGCAAGACTTTCCGAACTGAGTTATTTCCAGATTATAAGGGAAACCGAGGAGAGGCACCAGTGGAATTAATTCCTCAATTTGATTTAGTAAAAGAAGTGGTGGCATCATTTGATATTCCCAACATTGGCTTAGTAGGATTTGAAGCCGATGATTGTATTGGAACCATTGCAAACCAGATGAAAAGTCTTGCTAATGTCTCGATATTAACTGGTGATCAAGATATTCTTCAACTGCTGGATGAACAAATTTCCGTTATCCTGTTGAAAAAGGGCTATGGGAACTATCTTGTCCATACACCACAAACATTCTTTGAAGAAAAAGGGATTACTCCCCGGCAAATGATTGATTTGAAAGCGTTAATGGGTGACCCAAGTGATAATTATCCGGGGGTAAAAGGAATTGGCGAAAAGACGGCCTTAAAGTTATTGAAAGAGTATAACCATGTAGAAGACATTATAGCTAATTTAGATTCACTGTCTAATTCTCATAGAACTAAAATTGAACAAGACTTAGAGATGCTTCGTTTATCTAGAATGCTGGCTGAAATAAAATGTGATGTACCGGTCAACTGTAATCTAGAAGAAGCAGGATTAAAGATTGAAAAAGATAAAGCATTAAAGAAACTAATGGAATTAGAACTTCGTGGTGCAAAAAATTTGCTGCCGATTGAAGAAGCTATTATATCCTAGCAACCAACAGGCTGTCCTATGAGGCAGCCTGTTTTATTTTACATGCAAATCTTAAATATGGTTTTGTTATAAGATAATAACTGGTTACAGGGATTCCTGATATCTGGTTTATTCAAGGACATTTTTATTTTGTATTGCTTTTTTTAGCAACATTTTCAAGTTTGCTTTTTGGTTCCTCAGAAAATTCTGCATCTTGTCCATAACCTTGCGGATTTACTCCAGGTGCTTTGACACCGCGGTTTGCTCCACCTTTTTTACCCACTTAATTCACCTCCCATCAATTAGTATGACCCGTCCCGAATAATAAAACTCCGCTTCTCTAACAATAAACAGGAGGTGAGAAACAATGAATAAAGGGATTTATTTAGCCTTGCTAAGTATTGGACTAGCTCAAGGATTGAAAATACCGATACACCTTTTAAAAGCAAGAGAATGGCGGCCAGAATTGTTTTTTGGAACAGGAGGTATGCCCAGCT
Source organism: Neobacillus dielmonensis (assembly GCF_000612665.1). GTDB lineage: Bacteria > Bacillota > Bacilli > Bacillales > Cytobacillaceae > Neobacillus > Neobacillus dielmonensis. The sequence continues at coordinate 12,840 of NZ_HG942052.1, read as the reverse complement.
CGCATTCTGCAGGAGTAGCGACTTTGACGACTTATATAGCATTAAAACGTGGTCTTAGGGCGGTTGACTTCGCGCTCTCGCTCATATATGGATTAATCGTCATGTATGATGCCCAAGGTGTGAGGAGACAGGCTGGGGAGCTGACATTAAAGGTAAATTCCATGAATGAATTAATTGAAAAAATCCACCACGATGAAACTGTGAAGTTTGAGCAAGAGCCTCCGAAAAAGTTGAAAGAAGTTTTAGGGCACGAACCGGAAGAAGTCTTGGGAGGGGCAATAGTGGGTGTCGCTGTTGGAATTATTGGACATCTTTGCACTAAAAAAGATAGAAAATGGGCAAAATATAAGTTAAGATTTTAAAAAGGGATTTATTGGCTGAATAACTAAAAACTCCCCTAAGGGAGTTTTTAGCTTTTAAGGCTGTTTGTTTTACGAAATAGGAGAATTTTCTTGACTGGTAGTTCTGCTAGAATCATGCCCATAAAAATCAAGAGACAACCAAAAAATGCACTAATTGATAAGCGCTCATGAGCCCAAAAATATCCTGTTATTGCTGCGAAAACAGGCTCCATTGCAAAAATTAACGCAACCCTTGTGGCTGATGTATACTTTTGAAAATTAGTTTGAATATAAAAGGCAATAGCAGTCGCAAATATACTGGTAATCACTAAGGCAATAATTACATCTGTATGCAGCAATGTATGAGGATTAAATGATTTTCTCCAGTCCTCAAATAAAAATGAGGAGCCCAGCGACAATATTGCAACCGTCGAGATTTGAATTACGGTTAAAAGTAACGTTGGATATTGGTTTGAAAATTTTCCAGTAATAATAATATGCATGGCGAAACTAACAGCACAGATAAACACAAAGCCATCCCCAATCGACAAAGAGGAAATATCTGTCATAGTCAGCAAAAATAATCCAGCGGTTGCAGTTAACACACCAATTACTGCATTTTTTCCGGGAACTTGTTTAAGTACAAACATGGAAAATAACGGTACAAGAACAACGCTAAGCCCAGTAATGAAGCCTGCTTTTGATGTGGTGGTATATAATAAACCAATTGTTTGAGTAACGTAGCCAAGAAATAGCCAAAAACCAATAAACACGCCGATCCCTATTATTTTTAGGTTTAATTGTTTTAGCTGCCGTTTCTCGAAAATCAACAAGCTGGCTAATAGCAGTAACGCCGCAATGAAAAAGCGAATACCATTAAAGGCAAATGGTTCAAGAAAATTAATTGCATTTTGCACTAACACAAATGTAATACCCCAGATGAGTGTGACAAAGAGTAAACTTAAATCAGCCATTAAAGATTTGTTCATATGTGATTTTCCCCCAGTTTATGTTCCTTCCATCCCTTCTGTTCAGGTGGTAAAGAATTAGCTCTTTATATAAATGTCAGTTTATCATATATCTCTGCTGCGGCGCAGAAATTTTATTCTCTAGCATCAGGGGAATGATAAGGGAGATATGGCAGCATACAATATTGTATATATTTATAATTATTTCAATAAATTCTTCTTGAAAGGCTGAAAGACAATGAAATATCGGTTAGAGTGGATGCAGAAAATAAAAAGTGGCGAAAAGGTTCAGCTGTCCTCTGAATGGGTATCTGGAGAAACGGCTGTTCAACTAGGGGAAGAACTTGATGTTAGCGGGAAGGTTACAGACTTGTATTTTTACGATGAGAACGGGACATCGTGGATTATGAAGGAAATGAAAAAACTGTTAACCGAGATCGAAGAGGACCCTCATGATATTACTATATTCTTCGATGGAGGGTTTCAAAAGGAAACCAATCAGGCTGGATTAGGGGTAGTTGCCTTTTTTAAACAAGGAAAGAAGAAATATCGTGTTCGGGCAAATCAGCTTTTTAACGAAATGGATACCAATAATGAAGCTGAATATGCGGCATTTTATTATGCATTAAATATACTTGAGGATCTAGGCGTACATCATCTAACCTGTGAGTTTAAAGGTGATTCCCAGGTTGTCTTGAAACAGCTTGAGGGGGATTGGCCCTGTTATGAAGAGACTTTAAACCGTTGGCTTGACCGGATTGAAGAAAAAATGAAATCTCTTAATATCAAGCCTAAGTATACTGTTATACCACGAAATGACAACAAAGAAGCAGATAAGCTAGCAACCCAGGCATTGCAGGGTAAAGAGATATTCTCAAAAACCATTATTTTGTAAACCTGTAGATCTTGGTTAATTCTTGGTGTAGGGGGGTATGGAATTTAGTGAGATATGTGGAAAGAAAGGAACTGCTTAATCAGGTTGAAGGCTTGATGCTGAAATACTGTGAGGGTTGTTTTTTGCATCGTCATCTAATAAAAGAAAGCGGGCGCAGAGCGGCACATCGGTTTTGCATTTCCCAATGTACGATAGGAGAAAGAATTAAACAATATGGAGAAAAGTTATCTTAATTAAAGGCTCTGTTAAACGATCTGTTGATTTTTTTAACTCTGTTGATTGGATCGGAAGGCGCTCGACTCCTGTGGGAGTACAAGGCCGATGGAGCTCCCCGGCACACCTGCGGGTTCGCAGAGCGACTGGAGTGGAAATCAACAGCCAAATTTAACAGAGACTAATTAAAAAAGGCTGACAACGTCAGCCTTTTATTATTATTTGTTTATTTATGGATTATAGTTTTACAACATTTGCAGCTTGAGGTCCGCGATTTCCTTCAACGATTTCGAAAGAAACTTCTTGGCCTTCTTCAAGGGATTTGTAACCATCGCCTTGGATTGCGCTGAAATGTACGAATACATCGTCGCCGCCTTCAACTTCGATAAAACCAAAGCCTTTTTCATTGTTAAACCATTTTACTTTACCAGTTTGCATGTGCTTTTTTCCTCCTAAGCCTTTCAAGACACCTTTGTGTCAGAGATAAATATTACCATGTAACAAATCACCAAAGCGAAAGCTAATGTATTCGATTACATGATGCTTTAAATATACAATATCAGAAATAGACAGTCAAGATGGGAGAGATGGTTTACAAACAAAAGTAACACAATGGACAAATCCTGCAAAATTAGTTGTTCACGAATAACATAAAACTGCCACAATATCATATGTATTATTATTAATATTATAGGTAGTGGGGTGGGACCAATGTTCCGTTTTTCAATTGAGAATGAGGAATGGATTTTAAGATTCTCACCACAGATTTTGATGGAAGAAGTCGAGAAACAAGCAATCCTTATGGCTTTGCTACACATCGGCGGAAAAGTGAGGACATTTTCACACGGCAGTGCCTTCATTATGTTTACCAAAAAAATTGGGGCTATTATCTTTGATGTAGAAAGAATTCCATCTTTGATTTTAACGGTATCCAACATCATTCCAAAAGAGAATTGGTACATGGAGGACTCTATGACAAGCCCAATCTAGAAAATAATATGTTTTAGAACGGGGACTGTCCAATAATGGCAGTCCTTTCCACAATTTATACATAAGTCACAAATTCGCCACAATTATCTTCATTAAAATTGGTTAAATTTGATAATATAAAAGTGAGAAAAATCACAATTCACGAATAGTAACTGTCACATCCATCTGTTTCTTTTATACGCCTATTTGTGAAATGGTGAGCAAACTAACATGAACATCATAATAATATTAAAAAAGGGAGGGCTTATAGTGGATCCGGTTTTATTGGCAAGAGTCCAATTTGCTGCAACTACCATTTTTCATTTCTTCTTTGTTCCTTTATCAATCGGACTTGTTCTTATGGTTGCAGTCATGGAAACACTGTACGTTGTAAAAAAAGAAAAACTTTACAAGAAGATGGCAAAGTTTTGGGGACACTTATTTTTGATTAATTTTGCGGTAGGCGTAGTAACAGGTATCATTCAAGAATTTCAGTTCGGGATGAATTGGTCGGATTATTCCAGATTTGTGGGTGATGTATTTGGCGCCCCGCTGGCCATTGAAGCATTACTTGCATTTTTTATGGAATCTACCTTTATTGGACTCTGGATTTTTGGCTGGGAGCGTTTATCAAAGAAACTGCACTTAGCTTGTATTTGGCTCGTATCCCTAGGAACGACATTGTCGGCTATATGGATTCTGACTGCTAACTCGTTTATGCAGGTCCCTGTTGGCTTTTCTATTAATAATGGACGCGCAGAAATGAATGATTTTCTAGCTTTGATTACGAATGGCCAATTGCTGGTTGAATTCCCGCATGTGATAACAGGAGCGATATGCACAGGTGCCTTCTTTATGGCTGGTATTAGTGCGATTAATCTGATACGAAAGCGCCATTTGGCGTTCTATAAAAGGTCAATGAAGTTGGCATTGATTTTCGGCTTAATTGGAAGTATCGGCGTTGCGCTCAGCGGACACTCCCAAGCCCAGTACCTTGTTAAAACTCAGCCAATGAAAATGGCGGCGGCAGAAGGAATTTGGGAGGATACAGAAGATCCGGCTCCTTGGTCAATGTTTGCAATTATAGACTCAAGAAATCAAGAAAATACATTTGAAATCAATATTCCTTATGCATTAAGCTTTTTATCTTATTCGAAATTTGAAGGCGGTCTAAAAGGGATGGAGACCTTGCAGCAAGAATATCAGACCAAATACGATTCAGTTGTCGGCGAGGGGACAAATTATATCCCGCCAGTCAAAACCACCTATTGGAGTTTTCGGTTAATGATTGGCTTTGGTGTATTAATGATTTTGCTGCCAATCATCGGTTTGTACCTATTTAGAAAAGGCCGTCTGGAGAACAGTACTCTATTGTTAAGATTCTTTGTTCCTGCCATAGCTTTTCCGTTTTTGGCAAACACGTTTGGCTGGATGATGACAGAAGTGGGGCGTCAGCCGTGGACAGTGTTTGGCTTAATGACAACTGCTGATGCAGTCTCACCGAATGTTCCCGCCGGCATGGTTTTATTTTCAACTATCCTGTACCTTGTTGTCTTTACCATTCTATTAGGCGTTATGGTTTACTTGATGGTTCGTGAAGTGAAAAAGGGTCCGGAACAATTGTCTGGAGATCGTAAACATCAATCAACGGACCCATTTAAGGTAGGTGCTTAACATGGAATTGAGCGAATTATGGTTTGTCTTAATTGCCGTAGTGTTTATCGGCTTCTTCTTCCTTGAAGGTTTTGATTTTGGAGTGGGGATGTCGTCAAGGTTTTTAGCCTGGAATCAGGCTGAGAGAACAGTAATGGTTAACACGATTGGACCATTTTGGGATGCTAATGAGGTTTGGCTGCTGACAGGAGGCGGGGCCATCTTCGCTGCCTTTCCAAATTGGTATGCTACTATGTTCAGCGGTTATTATTTGCCTTTATTTGTGGTTTTGCTTTGCTTAATTGGGCGCGGAGTGTCGTTTGAATTTCGTCGAAAAGTAGAAAATACACGCTGGACTAACATCTGGGATTGGGTAATATTTGTTAGCAGTTTATTGCCCCCATTCTTATTGGGTGTCTTGTTCACAAGTATGCTAAAAGGAATGCCGATTCAAAAAGATATGAACATGGCAGCAGGATTTACCGACTTTATCAATATTTATTCACTATGGGGAGGTTTAACCGTTACCCTCCTCTGCTTGCTGCATGGATTGCACTTTTTAACATTAAAAACTGATGGTGATATAAGAATGCGTGCCAGCAAATTGGCAAAAAAAATAAACTTGGCGGTATTGGGTTCACTAGTTGTTTTTGTCGGTCTATCTTGGACCATGACCGACATCTTCCAAGTCAGATTGATATCCGAACTGATTATTGTCGTGCTCATCGTACTTGTTTACTGCGCGGGGTTCTATGCGATTTCAACAAAGCGGGAAGGATGGGCGTTTACAATGTCGGGCCTTGGCTTGGCTTTGACGGTTTCGGCCATTTTTGTCGGTTTATTCCCCCGTGTAATGATTAGCTCAATTAGTAAAGCATTTGATTTAACCGTATACAATGCATCAAGTGGAGCGTACTCTCTGAAAGTTATGACCATTGTGGCATTTACCATTTTACCATTTGTTCTCGGTTATACGATTTGGAGCTATTATATATTCCGAAAACGGGTAACAGATAAGGAGCATTTAACTTACTGATGGATAGAGCATTATTTACCTTAAAAGGTATTAAACCAGTTTTATGGAAGATAGGAATTATCACTGTTTTGCAGAGTGCTTTGATCATTCTCCAGGCTTATACGTTAGCAGAAGCAATCTCCTCTTTATTTAGAGGAGATTTGCTTTCCTCTGTTTTCAAAAATCTAGCTTTATATTTATGTGCCCTTATGTTTCGTCAATTTTTTGTTGTTATCAAAAATAACAGTGCCTATCATTTTGCAGCACAAATAAGTGATGCTCTCCGTAAATCCCTCGTTCAAAAGCTATTTCAGCTCGGTCCCCAATATGCAGGAGAGGAAGGTACTGGGCAGACGGTTACATTGGTCATGGATGGTATTTTGAAATTTCGCAAATATGTAGAGTTAATTATGATTAAAACAATCAATATGCTGATTATCCCAATGGGGATCGTCATCTATAGTTTTTGGTTTCATCCCCGTTCCGCAGTGATCTTGGTTGCAGTTATGCCTATACTTATTGCATTTATGGTGCTGCTTGGCTATGCTGCTAAAAATAAAGCTGACCAGCAGTTTCACTCCTATCAAATGCTAGCCAATCATTTTATTGATTCACTAAGAGGATTAGAGACTCTAAAATATTTAGGGTTGAGTAAACAACATGTCAGGAATATCAAGAGAGTGAGTGAAAATTACCGCCAGGCTACGATATCAACGTTAAAAATTGCCTTTTTGTCAACGCTTGCCATGGATTTTTTTACGATGCTATCGATTGCCACAGTAGCAGTCTTTTTAGGTCTAGGGTTAATTAACGGTTCGATTCAATTGGCACAGGCGTTAACAATATTGATTTTAGCTCCGGAGTATTTTTTACCTCTAAGAGAATTTGGTGCAGATTATCATGCAACCCTTGATGGAAAAAATGCCGGGAAAAAGATGGAAGCAATCCTAATGGAGAAGTCATTGCTACAAGCAAAAGAAGAAGTGCCAGAATGGTGCCCAGCCCGTGAATTTTCGCTGCAGGGGGTCAATGTCCAATTTTCAGATCAACAAACAGCTGGCTTAAAGGAAATTACTTTTAAAGTAACTGGTGCTAAAAAGATCGGAATAATTGGGGAGAGTGGTGCTGGGAAATCAACGTTAATTAAATTGTTAAGCGGATTCATTGCACCTGTCTGTGGAGAGTTTCAAGTAAACGGGAAAAGAATATCAACCCTGTCTGCACAAGATTGGCAAAAGCAAATCACATATATCCCACAGAAGCCCTACATTTTCACCGATACAATCTTAAATAATATTTGTTTTTATCATCCGGAAGCGACTGAATACGAGGTGTCGGAAGCAGTGAAAAATGCCGGTTTAATGGAGCTTGTCCAATCGTTTCCAAACGGCCTAGATACTTTGATTGGTGAGGGTGGACGTTCTTTAAGCGGGGGGCAGGAACAGCGAATTGCCATTGCTCGTGCTTTTTTAGCAAAAAGACCGATTATAATGCTTGACGAGCCGACTGCCCATCTTGATATTGAAACGGAAGTAGAATTGAAGGATACCATGCTAAGATTATTTGACAGTAAACTTGTGTTTTTTGCTACACACCGGCTGCATTGGATGCTGGATATGGACGAAATTATTGTCTTGGATAATGGCAGGATTGTTGAAACAGGAACGCACAGTGAGTTAATGAATAAGGCTTCAGCCTATTATCAGCTGATTAGTGCCCAAAAAGGAGAATGTTAAATGGAAAAACAGAAATGGATTTTACCATATGTAAATCAATATCGCCGACTGTTCGTCCTTTCTCTTTTCTTAGGGGCATTGACAATTCTTTTGGGAGGGGCGTTAATGTTTACCTCCGGTTACTTAATTTCTAAATCAGCAACCCGACCTGAATCGATTCTTATGGTCTATGTACCCATCGTTGGTGTTCGAGCATTTGGAATGGGACGGGCAGTTTTTAGCTATGTAGAGAGATTATCCTCTCATTCACTAATCTTAAGGATTCTTTCGAGCATGCGTGTAAAATTGTATAATTTGGTCGAGCCGCAGGTCCTCTCACTTCATTCTGCATTTAGGACCGGAGATGTTTTGGGACTGCTAGCTAACGATATTGAGGTGCTGCAGAATTTTTATCTAAGGACTCTATTCCCCGCTATTGCATCGCTCATCATTTATACTGTCATTATCATTAGTGCTGGACTATTCTCGATTCCCTTTGCCATCTTACTCGCTGTATTCATCGGAATTTTGCTTTTTGTTGGACCAACAGTATCCTTGGTTTATGTTAAAACAAACAATGAGAGTATTAAAAAGGGGAGGAATCAGCTCTATCAGCAATTTACAGATGGAATTATCGGAATCAGTGATTGGATCTTTAGCGGGAATCATTCGAAGTTTATTAATAACTACATAAAAAAAGAGGAAGATTTATATTTAATTGAATCGAAAAAACAAAATTTTGTAAGCTGGAGGGACATGATTAATCAGCTTGTGGTGGGGACGTGTGTGGTTGCCTCCATTGCATGGGCGGGTGGTCTGTCCGAGAGTGGGGAGACATCACCAGTATTTATTGCTGCTATTAGTCTTGCCATGTTATCTTTGTTAGAATCGTTCTTACCGCTTTCAGGGGAAATCAGTGAAATCACTACATATCAAGATGCATTGGACCGCCTTGAGAAGATTGGGAAGAGACCGTCAAATGAATTGAATAAGATGGCAGCCTATCCACTTCCAAATACTAATAATCTACTGTTGGAATTGGAGAATCTTACGTTTGGTTATCAACAGGAGAAAATTTTGTTAGACGGAATCACTGCTACGGTTAAACAGGGTGAAAAAATCGCCTTAATTGGCAGAAGTGGTTCCGGAAAGTCCACTCTGCTAAAACTAATTCAAGGGCATTTGCAGCCTACAGCAGGTGCGGTCCGGCTGGGAGGACAAAATGTTGTTAAGAATAGCCTGGATATGACGAAATGGATGAGCGTCCTAAATCAGAAGCCCTATTTGTTTAATACCTCCTTAATGAATAATATCCGACTAGGTAATCCTGAGGCTTCAGATGAGGAAGTTTATCAAGTTTGCAAATTGGTTCAACTTGACGACATGATTAATCATTTATCTAATGGATATGAAACGAATATGCAGGAAGCTGGCCAGCGGTTCTCAGGAGGTGAACAGCAGAGAATTGCATTAGCCCGGGTTCTTCTGCAAAATACACCGATCGTGTTGTTGGATGAACCCACCGTGGGTCTGGATCCAATTACGGAAATAAAACTATTAAAGACTATTTTTGAAACATTAAAGGATAAAACGATTATCTGGGTAACCCATCATCTTGTAGGGGTAGAACATTTGGATCGCATTCTATTGCTTGACCACGGTGTTTTCTCCTTGGAAGGCAGTCATCAATCCCTTATGAAATTAGAGGAAAAATACCGGCGGCTTTACCAATTAGATCATCCTTTTTAAATCAAAATCTATAACTTTGGTCTTTACTTCCTATTAAAATAATAGGTAAAATGAAGAGCAAAGTTTTTCAATATGGGATACCCATTTCTCATGAAAAAGCATGTTTCATCTTAAAAAGGGGTTTTCATATGATATTGATTATTGCTGAAAAACCGGACCAAGGTTCCACACTGGCATCAGTTTTTAAACATAAAAGACAAAATGGATTCATTGAAGTTTTTCCAAATGAAATTTTTCCAAATGGAGCATTCGTTACTTGGGCGATAGGACATATTTGCCAACTAATTGCTCCTGAAAAATACCGAGCGGATTGGAAAAAATGGTCATTAGATAATTTACCTATAATCCCTGAACATTTCGAATACGAAGTAACAAGAGATAAATCCAAACAATTTGCGGTTATAAAAAAATTAGTCTCTGATTCGCGAGTTACAGAAATCATTCATGCTGGAGATGCTGGACGTGAGGGAGAATTAATTGTCCGTAATATCCTAAGATTGACCAATTGCCGAAAACCAATGAAAAGACTTTGGATTTCGTCATTAACAGCCAACGCGATACGGGAAGGATTCCGAAAGTTATTAGATGAACAGGAAACTAGGAGTCTTTATTTTGAAGCCTATACACGTGCTTGTGCAGATTGGGTAGTAGGAATGAATGCTTCGCGGCTTTATAGCCTCCTTCTTCAAAAACGGGGATTTACTGATGCTTTCTCAGTCGGAAGAGTTCAGACGCCAACATTGGCTCTTATTGTAAAACGAGAGCTAGAAATTGAAAATTTTAAGTCTGAACCGTTTTGGGAAGTGATTGCTCAATTTTTAGTTAACGGCAAAAAATATACCGGAAAATGGCAGTTAGATGGAGAAACCCGAGTTAATAAGAGAGAAATGGCTGAAAAGGTGGCTGCTTTCTGCCGGGAAAAGAGTGCAGAGGTCGCTGAGGTAATATCTGAACGGAAAGAATTTTTGCCGCCACTTCTTTTTAACCTTTCAGCCCTGCAAGCGGAGGCAAACAGACGATACAAATTTTCTCCTAAAAAAACATTAGATGTTCTTCAGGGGCTATATCAGAGGGGATATGTATCATACCCAAGGTCTGATTCCCGTTATGTGACGAAAGAGGAAGCCGGGAACTTTCCGGATATTCTGACCAAAATCAGTCACTTCACTGAATATCAGCCATTCTTTCCACTTCCTGTTTCCTCAATTGCTGAAAATCGACGGTATGTTAATGAAAAGAAAGTTACCGATCACTATGCCATTATACCTACTGAACAGGTTCCAAAGATGGCGAATCTAAATCAGGATGAGCAAAAAATTTATGACCTTATTGTAAGGAGCTTAATTGCTGCTCATTATGATAAGTCAATTACTGAATACACTACGGTGAAAACTTTAGTAGATGGCAGAGCGCAATTTGTATCAAAAGGGAAAGTCCAGCTCGCTGAAGGATGGAAAAAGGTAATCCAACATAAGGAACAAGAGGATGAGCCTAGCCTGCCAATCCTAGCAAAGGGTGAAGCAGGACAAACGGTCTCGTCGGAAGTAAAAGAAGGTCAAACGCAGCCCCCAAAACGATATACAGAGGGACAACTGATTACGTTAATGAAAACAGCGGGGAAGCATATAGACGATAAAGAACTCGAAAAAATATTATCCAAGACGGAAGGCCTAGGGACAGAGGCTACACGTGCAGGAATCATTACAATGTTGAAAGACCGTGCTTATATCGAGGTGAAAAAAAATCTCGTCTATGCGACTGCAAAAGCAAAGATATTAATTGGCGCCATCGGGAGTGAACTACTTGCCTCTCCTGAAATGACAGCTAAGTGGGAACAAAAGCTGCAGCAGATTTCAGAAGGAAGTGCATCCCCGGCTCAGTTTATGGAGCAAACAAAAAAAATGGTCCAGCATTTGATTTCGGCTGCTGTGAATCATGCAGATAGCTGGAGTTTCTCTGATGAAGTGACAAATAGCTTTTCTCCTGGTAAACGAAAATTTAACAAACGTACCCCTACCAAGCTGGGTTCATGCAAGAAGTGTGATGGTTTTGTTGTTGATAAAGGGAATTTTTATGGCTGTTCAAATTATCAAAAAAACCATTGTGATTTTACCATTTCTAAAAAGATCCTAGGAAAAACAATTACGCAAAAGAATATTAAATTGCTTCTCTCCGAGGGAAAAACAGATCTAATCGAAGGATTTGTGAATAAGGAACGCAGCTTCAATGCTAGTCTCACGCTCGATGAGAAGGATAATAAAGTAAAATTTTTATTTGAAAATTCAAAAGTGGTTCATCGATAAAGTGATAAACTGCCTTGTCACTCTTATTTTTCTATAGTAAACTTTTAATGATTCTGTTTTTTGGAGGGTATGGGATGCCGACACCTAGTATGGAAGATTATATTGAACAAATTTATATTTTGATTGAAGAAAAAGGATACGCCCGGGTCTCCGACATTGCGGAGGCGTTATCCGTACATCCCTCCTCAGTTACGAAGATGGTACAAAAACTTGATAAAGATGAATACTTGGTATATGAAAAATATCGTGGACTCGTGTTAACCGTCAAAGGGAAAAAGATTGGCAAACGTCTTGTATTCAGGCATGAATTGTTAGAACAATTTTTAAAAATTATCGGGGTTAAAGACGAAAATATTTATCATGATGTGGAAGGAATCGAACATCATCTCAGCTGGGATTCAATTGACCGTATCGGAGATTTAGTTCAATATTTCGAGGAAGATCCCTCACGATTGGATTCACTGAGAGAGATCCAAAAACAAAATGAAAGTGAATAAATTCAAAAAAGGCTGGCTCTTTTGAGAGTCAGCCTTTTAAAATAAGGTCGGGTAATGGTCAAAATTCCCATCATGGCTAGGAGTTAGCATGATATGCCCGTCCACATCATCTTGTTTAAGGACTCCGTCAAGTAAACCAGATTCGGTCTCAACTATAGCTTTCTGGTAAGAAATTACCCTGCCTTCTGATGTCACAAAGCTTATAATATCTCCATAATGATTTCGATGCACTCCAACAATTGTTTCCAAGAATATCCCTCCCTATAGCATACTATTATGGCAACTTTTTGATAAATCATCCGTTATAAAAGAAAAAAACCTGCCAATCGGCAGGTTTTCAGATTGTCGAGAAAGGTTATTTTTCTCGGCAATTTTTCATTTTACTTGAATTAAAATATGATTTTTAGAATTGATTATCGCCTGCAATGGGGCCTATTGATTTCCGCTCCAGGTGCTTCGCTTTCCGCGGGCGTGCCGGGGAGCCTCCTCGGCGCTTTAGCGCCTGCGGGGTCTCCCCAGCCC